>CAZIFJ010000027.1:0-1841 GCA_964538235.1 Candidatus Woesearchaeota archaeon | reverse complement strand
TTTTTACTTAGAAATTGAATTATTCTTTCTTCTGAAAGAAGTTTTTCTTCGCCTGAATTCATATCTTTTAGCTTGAATTTTTTCTTTTTTATTTCATCGTCTCCTATAAAAACGGCGTAAGGAATTTTGTAGGAATTTGCATAGTCTAAAGCTTTTCCTGGTTTACCAAATGAAATTGTGCAAGGAACATTAGACTCTCTTAAGGATTTTGCAAAACTTCTTGCGATTGATTCTTTTGAAAGAGATATTATGACTACTTGTTTGTTTTTTATTTCAACACTTGCTATTTCTGCTACTCTCTCTAAGCCAAATGAAATTCCGACAGCAGGAATTTCTTTTTCTAAAAATTTTCCTATTGTTTTATCGTATCTTCCTCCGCCAGCGATTGAAATTTTGCTTCCTTCTTGCATTACTTCAAATATATTTCCAGTGTAATAAGTTAATCCGCGAGTCATAAATGGATTGAAAGAAACTTTTATTCCTTGTTGTTTGCATAATTTAATTAAAGAATCTAATTCTTCTGCACCGTCGAATTTATTTTCTTTGAAAAATTGAACATCTTTCTCAAGAAGTTTGAAAAGAGTTATAATTTGATTTGTTTCTGCGTATTTCCTTAGATTTAACTTTACGTCGTCTTCTCCTATTTTTAATATTTTATCTAATTCCCGCATTACAAATTGCGAGGATTTTATTTCTACACTTTCTATAATTGAAGAAAGAAGTTTTCTGTTATTTATTTCTATTTGTGCTTTTATTCCAAGTTCTTTTAAAATTGAATTAACAGATAATAAACAATCTAATTCTGCCTCGACAGATTCATCTCCTACTATGTCTATGTCGCATTGAGTGAATTGTCTAAATCTTCCTGTTCCAGTCGGCTCATCTCTAAATACCTCTCCAATTTGATATCTTCTAAATGGAATTTTTATTGTTGGATTTAATTTGAAAATTCTTGCTAATTGAAATGTAAATTCGTATCTTAATCCTAAATTTCTTCCTGCTCTGTCTTTTAATCTAAATCTATCTGAAATTGCTTGGTCATTTTCTTCTAAATTATCTTCCCGCATAATTTCATCAAATTCAATTATAGGAGTTTCAACTGGCAAAAACCCATAAAGCTGGAAATTTTTCTCAATTATTTTTTTTACAGCGCGTCTTTTTAGAGATTCAAATGGAAGAAAATCTTGAAAGCCTTTGACCGTATCAACTTCTATCTTCATAATATTAAATGGATTAAGGCGTTTTTATAGTTTTTGTGTAATTATTTTGTTTTTAAATAATCTGTAACGAGAAGGTATATTGGACCTGCAAAGATATAAAAAAATTTCATTCCAACTGGGGCATGAATTATTCCAAGCCCAAATAAATCTGGAAAATTGCTGTTCAACCTTATTTCAAATAAATAATATCCTATGTATTCAACTAAAAATAAAAGTGTTAAATATAATAGGGATGTAAAAACAAATCTATTTTCTGTTTTAACTCTTTCATAAATTTCTCTGAGAAAAACCAGGGCTGTTGTCCCAGAAACTAAAGGAAAAAGATTTAATCTTCCTAAAAAAATATTTCCTTTTGTGTATTCATAAATGTAATAAGAAGTTATTATTAATGAAAATAAAAATGCGATAATTAATTCTTGGCCGATTTTTTCTTTGTAAATTTTGTAACTTGCAATTAAACATAAAATAAGATAAATTGAAGTTGCTAATTTTATCTCAAAAAATTTTATAGAAATTAGATAAAAAATTGCTAGAATAAAAATAATTTTTCCCCACCTAGTTTTTTTGTCCATTGTTTTTATAAGATATTGGGATATAAAAAGTTTTTTGGAGGAGCGGAAG
>CAZIFJ010000026.1:0-3434 GCA_964538235.1 Candidatus Woesearchaeota archaeon | reverse complement strand
TAGAACTTTGGTTCTGTTTTAATTCTTTTCTTGCTTTTATTTGATCATAGAAAATTTAGAAGATTAAAAATATTTTAGAGTTTATGCTGTGAATATTGGAAGCTATTTGAATAAATCTAAGGATTTGAAGAGAGATTTTGATAGGTTAGAGAAAGTTTAATCTTTATTTTTTGTTACCATTACTTCTAAAATTGCAAGAGTTTGAATGAATTTACTTATATTACTATATTCTTTCTTATCACCAATTGAAGAAATTTTACTTAAACTATTTTTAATTTTTTTTGCTATTTCAATTGAACTTTTATTTAATATTTCTTGAGGTAATATTGATAAATTTGTGTATGAACTTCCAAGATCATATAATATTTTACTAGACGAAACAATAACTCCTGGTTTATTAATTTTTAATGCTAAGTCTTGAGATTTTCTATTATTTTCTTTAGTATCAATTCCATTATGAACTTCAATTGCGTCAATTTTATCTAAATCTCTTATATTCCATAAGTAGGGTCTTGAAGCGGTTATTAAGACCTGTTCTCCCTGTTCTCTGGCTCTTTCAATGAGATAATCAAAATCTTTTTTAAAATATTCTCCTCTTTTTCCTATTTCTTTGTCTGTAAAAAAAATTTGAATATTTCCCTTTTCCGTCATTAACCCTTGGCCGTGTATAAGATATAATGGTCTTTCTTTTCTATTTTCATCCACGTATAAACCTATTCCATTGCCTAATTTAGTAAAATTCTCATAACTTTCCATTTGTTCAAGATAACCCTTCCAACGATTATCTGTTCCTTCTGGATGCGAATATGAACGTAAAACAATTGCATCTAAATCTTTTTTTATTGATTTTTCTGCAATTCTTTGAATTGTAGGTCTAAATAAACCGGCTCCTTCTGCAAGAATTAAAGGTTTTTGATTTGTTCCCTTAAAGTGTGCGCATGCACTAAAATCTATTTTCATATTTATTTAAAAATTTTATACTATTTAAAACTTACCATTTTATAATGGTGTCTTAAATTAAAATATATAACTTTCTTTCTATGAAAATGTATAAAATAAGCCTTCATTCTCATACCTCTGATTTTTCACATTTTTTATTTTGGACCGTAAATAAAAAAGATTATTTTTTAAAATTATTAGAAATATTAAAGAAGAAAAAAGGAAATTTAGTTTTAGGAATAACTAATTTTAACAATGATAAAAGATATGAAAACCTTTTGACAATTGCTCGTGGTTTTAAGGGGAAATTTTATCTTGATGATAAATATTCTAATTTTTATTTTATTTTAAAAATTAAAGGAAAGGAAATTATTTTTGTAAAAACTGACGAAATAGAGACGAGCGAAGGACATACTTTAATTGTAGGATTTAAAGGAGATATTAACCAAAGAGAATTTCATGGGGTTTTGAAAGAGGCACATAAACAAAATTGCTTGATTTTTGCAAATCATCCACTACATATTTTTGGAATCTCCTATATTTTAGTAAAGAAATTGCTTGGAGGAGCAAAGGAAATAAGTTTATCAAAAAAAGAACTTATTCATGATAAAAAAAATATAGATGCACTAGAATTAAATTCCTATTTCCCAGAAGACTGGAAAAAAATTAAAGAATTTGCAAAAAAGAATAAATTGCCTGTTGTTAGCGATGATGACGCACATTTTATAGATGAAATTTTTACTTCTTGGTATGAAGTTGACAATTTAGATTTTAGCAATCCTAAAAATTTTAAGATTTCTTTAAAGAAAGAATTAAAAAATGGAATTAAACTTCATGCACATAAATTTGGACATCTTGCATTGTACAAACATGCTTTTCAAGTTGTTTTTGAAAGTTTAGGAAAAAAATTGGGAATTATTAAATAAATTTTTTAGGATTTTTTAGGATTCAAACTTATTTTTGGATTCACTTTTTTAACAACCTCTTCTATTTCTTCTCTACAAAAAAATTTATCATCGAGATATATACTAATACTGCCTGGGCCACTATAAGAGTGTCCATGAATAATATCTCCAACACAACACCCACAATGATATATCCAATCATGATCATGACCTGCCACTCTACCGTCGCTAGAACCGTCAAGACTTTCATCTTGAGTTGAAAATCCACCATTATATTTATTGTCAAGATAACTTAAAATTGCGTCAGAATATTCATTAAGATATTTACGTGGATAATTTTGAAATGATATACTTTTCCATTTATCAAATTTCATACCTCTTGCACAAGATTCAGGCAAGAGTGCACATATAAAGGCTAAATCATCTTCTAGTAAATCATCTTCTAATTCTTCAATTTTTTCTTCCAATTTCATAATTTTATCTCCTGTGTTAATTCTAAGTTTGGATTAATTTGCTTAAGATAATCATCTATGCTTTTTCTTTCATCTCCAGAAACTGGTACATAATCAAAATATGGAGATTTATCCCCATAACCAAATTTTTCATGGACATAAATTTCTCCTTCTTTTTCGATTCTTCCAAGAACCATCACAGAATTTTCTTGCTCAACGTTTAAAAGACCATATCTTTCGTTTATACCTTTTTTTCTATTTAATTTAAATAAATAATTATCAGAATCTATACTTAATTTACGAACCAAATTAGAATCATTAACACTATAGTTTATTACTGCTCTTTTATTTCCTTTTTTTAAAGGATGAGTTAACTTAGAAAGTTTTTCTCTGGCTAAGAAGTATAAGTTGAAGGAAAATAAACCAACTGAAGCTATAGTTAGAAATGTTAATGCTGCAGCAAAGCTAATTTCACTATCTGAGTCATTAATAATCCTTTCATATCTTCTTTCGCTAACAACATCTTTATGATTATTTCCAATCATAAAAAATTTAGAAAATTTATATATTTAAACCTTTCTATTGTGATTACTTCTTAATTACAATAAATTCTATTTCCACCCAATTAAAACAACTCCAATAATTGTTAATAAAACTCCTACTAATTTTATTGATGAAATTTCTGAAGAGAATAAAATCCAAGAACAAAATAAAACAAGAATTGCATTTGCTGAAATAATTGCTTGTGTGTATCCTGGATTTGGAGATGTTTGAAAAGAAGTTATTGTGAGAATCATTGCAATTAGTGCAAATAAACCTGCTAAAATCATAAAAGATATTGAGGAAAAAGAAAGTTTAAGAGATTCTTTTTTTATTAATGCCATTATTAGAAAAAATATAAAACTTATTCCTTGAAGATAAACTCCTACTACAATTGGTGTTGTGCCCTGATTTAAAACATGTTTTTGAATTAAAGTCATTACTGCAAACAAAGGTAGAGCGAAAATTGCAAGAGTAAACCAGTTCATATTTTATTAAAGAAATTTAATTTTAAATAGTTATCTAAAAGATAAAGCAGATTTTACAATCGCTTTACTATCAATTCTATATTTTTCTAAAAGTTCTTCTGGAGTTCCTG
>CAZIFJ010000025.1:0-9011 GCA_964538235.1 Candidatus Woesearchaeota archaeon | reverse complement strand
GGGCAATTTTAATTTCTTTGTCTGGATTTTTTCTTGGAATAACTTCTCCAATAATTTTGGTAATTTTTATTGTTTCTTTATCAATAACACATATATTTGTTGATTTTATTCCAAGTATTTTTCTTGGAGCTCCTGACGAAGAAACAGCTCTTTCAGTTCTTCCAGGCCACGAATTGCTGAAAAATGGGAGAGGTTATGAAGCTATTTTCTTGTCAGTTTTAGGATGTATAATTGCAATCCCTATGTTAATAATATTAACTATAGTTTTTATTTCTATATTAAAACAAATTGAAAATACAATAAAATTCTTGATACCATTTTTATTAATTTTATCAAGTGTTTTCATATTAATAAAAGAAAAAAATAAAACTTCTGGAGTTATTGTTTTTATATTAGCAGGATTTTTGGGAATTTTTACTTTAAATTCATCAATAAAAGAGTCTTTACTGCCAATGTTATCTGGATTATTTGGAGTTTCAAGTTTATTAATAAGCATAAAATCAAAAACAAAAATTCCAAATCAAATTTACGAAATAGAAAAAATAAAAAAATATGAATTAATCAAGCCGATTTTTGCATCATTAATTGCCTCTCCATTATGTAGCTTCCTTCCTGGATTAGGAAGCGGACAAGCAGCCACGATAGGAGCAAGCATAACAAAATTAACAAACAAAGGCTTTTTAATTTTAATTGGAATCACAAATCTTTTAGTAATGGGTTTAAGTTTTAGTGTTTTATATGTAATAGAAAAAACCCGCACAGGATCTGCAGTATTTGTAAAAGAAATTTTAGAAAAACTAACAATAAATCATTTGTCCATAATTTTAACAGCAATAATTTTAACAAGTATTATCGCATTTTTTTTAACTTTGAAATTATCAAAAATATTCTGCAGATTAATTTCAAAAATAAATTACCAGAAAATTTCTATAATCGTAATAATTTTAATTTTATTATTTGTTTTTATTTTTTCCGGCATTAATGGAATTTTAGTATTAGCAGTTTCAACTTTTATAGGAATTTATTGCATCTTATCTGGAAATAAAAGAATTTTATTAATGGGCTGTTTAATTATTCCAACTGTTTTAATATATCTATTTTAAAAAATTACTACTAAAAATCAATTCTATCAATTTATAAACAAAAGATTTTTTAAAACTAAATGGGCTTGCCAAATTTATCAAGAAGGGATTTTTTGGAATATGTTTCAGCATTAACTTTAACAAATTGTTTAGGTTCAATAAATTGTTTGAGTTCAACAGCTTATTATCAAGATGATACAGAAATTGAAAGAAATAAGTTAATAGAAATGTATAAAAATGCACAAAAGCCCAAATTAACTTTAGTAAAAAATGATGAAAAACACCGCTTATATTCTCTAAAACCATCAATAATTAAAGATGGAATTTCAGATCATGAAATAATTATAAAATATTTTCCAGCAAAATATTTCTCTGAAAAACCAAATTCAGAAGAAGAAAAACCCATGGTGATTATACTTCCAATGATAGCTGGAGAAACTTTTGTAGAAAGAGGCCTCGCTCATTTTTATCAACAAAATAATTTAAACTCTGCAATAACTGATATAAGTGCAGATTATAGAATAAGCATTAAAAGAGGATTAGAAAAAATTGAAAAAAGCGGTGATATAGAAATCTTTGTAGATAAATTTAACAATGTTTTTCAGCAAGTTTTATTTGATTATATGCAAACATTAGATACTATTTTAGAAAATGAAAGTTTTAGAACAAGCAATATTGGAGCTCAGGGAATAAGTATAGGAGGCATAATTTTAACATCATTAATAGGTGTTGATGAAAGAATTAAAGCTGGAATTTCTTTATTAGCTGGCGGCAATTTGCCAGAAATTATTTCAAATTCAACAGAACCTGGAATAAAAAGAGAAAGGGAAAAAATTAAGAAAAAATTAAAGATTAGTGATGAAGAGTTTAAAGAAGCTTTAAGAGGCAAGATTCCGCTTGATCCAGCAAATCTAGCAAAATATATAGATTCAAAAAAAATGATGTTATTTATAGCAGGAAATGATAGCACAGTTCCGTATAAAAACGGCATTGAGCTTGCAGAGCGTCTTCCAAAGGCAAAAGTAGAACACTTAAACGGACTTACACATTATTCTGCAATAATTGCTATGCCAATAATCAAAAGAAAATCTTTAAAATTCTTAGAAGAAAGATTGAAGTTATAGTAGGTTTGCCATTTTTATAGAATAATATCATAAGAATGACTTTAAAGTGAAGGTCTTATTAGAAAAGAAAAGTTTCAAATTGATAAAAATTAATTAATTATACAAAAATATTTTTGAGATACTCTTTCCGTATACCCTGGATCGTCGCTTTCAATTTTTGTACCAATACCATTCTGGACGGCATTTTCATCACATCCGCCTTTCCATCCAGAAGAACCAGGGCCAGAATATGATGAACAAGAACCAGCTAAATTACCTTTATTATCATAAAAAGTATCATAAGTCCAAACTCCATATCCATCTTGACTAAGAACCTCTTCTTTGATGCATTTTCCTAATAAGTTTTGATTGTCATCAAAATAAGCTCCCTCATTTATTAAACCATTTTCATTTTTAGCTTCTTTATTTATAAGAACCCAACTAAAAATTGAAACGAAAATAATTATGGCTAAAGTCAAAATAATTATGCTATTTCTTTTCATACAACTATAGAGTAAAGCTATTTAAAAAATTATCTAACAATTCAAAACCACTTCTCCAATTGGGTCTGCTTAGTTTCCTCTCTTCCAAAAATACTTTCTATATATTTTTTTGTAAGCTCTAGATTTTGTTTTACGTAAACAGGAATATTGTATTTTTTAGCTAATTCTAAAGCCGGCTCTAAATATTTGACAATACCGCCTTCAGAAATTGTAAAAATTATTCTTCCTTGGCATCTATAACAATTTCCTTGTAATGGAGGTCTTCTAAATTTTTCATTGCATTTAACACATCTAAATCCCTGCATAGAAAATTTTCTTAAATTACCTCTAATATCTCTAATAAAATGTCTATCAATTATAAGCCTAGCAACATCACTTGTATCAACAGACCTTAGTTTTGTAACTAGCTCCATTTCCTTATCAACTTTATCAATCATAGTTGGAAGTTTTTTATAAGAACTGCATAAAATCCCTAAATTAAAATCATCAGTTTCATGCGTGTAATGAATATTTTTAAAAGCATCTAAATTATTTTTTATCCTATCTCTTACCATTTCAATATGCACTTCAGAAGAATGTTTCCTCTGCTCTGCTTTTTCATATAATTCTAGAGGATATTTTTCACAAACTTCAAAATCTAAAATTTGTTCATCAACTTCTCCTGCAACTATATGACCATTTAAAACTAGAGGAGCATCTTGTGCTCCTCCACGATGAGACGGTAAATATTTTACAGAAAAATTAATTAAAACATCCAATAAAAGCATTATAGCAGCTTCATCGCCGTCGCAATCTCTCCTCATAGCTGCATGCATATAAGGACTTGCTAATAATCCCTGAGTTTTTGAAAAACCAATTATTCTAGATATTACCCCAGCACAATTATGGGGAGCCATGCAAACAGATAAATGTCCAACAAGATCAAATTTATTCTTAAGCTTATAAAATCTATCTACTTTATACAATTTTTCTAAAAGAACATCTAAAAAATTTGCTACATTAAAAAAAACCTCATCTGCCCGCTCATCTCCAGATTCATTACAGCATGGAATAATAATATCATGTGGCATTAACTCCAAAATTTGGTCTTCATTTTTCAACTCTTTTCCATAAACATCTAAAGTATATCCCAGCTCTTTTAATTTTTCAATAGAAGTTCCAATCTCTTTTGATTTAAAATGTGTTATCGGAAGCTCTGTCATATCATAGCGAATTGTGCCATCTTTATTCACATTAAGATTAAACTTAGCCCTCAAAAAGCCTTTAGCTAAATGTTCAATATTATGATTTTCAGAAGAAGTACCTTTAACTCCTTTGACCAAATCAGGCACATTGTTATGTAAACCTAAAATTTTTGATGCGTTATTAAAATAAGAATTGACATCAATAGACCTTAAAGAAAATAATTTATTCTTCCCATGTTTTTCACATTGGCTATTATCCATGACAATATTGCAATTTGAACAATAATATCTTTGAACTGTTTCTCCATTACATTCGTCGCAAATATTGTAAATTGCATCTTTAACACATTTAGGACAAAATCTGACTGGAAAATCTGCTTTAACACTGCCAAAATTACAAGCCTCTTGAATACTTCTAAATCTTCCGCCCTCCTCGCCTACTGGAAACAAAACATGTGGATTTCCTGTCAATTTTCTAAGCTTTGCCTTTTCAGGCCTGCCCATACGGCAACCAATAAAATCTCCTGCTTTATCTTTAATAACATAACTTGAAAGATGATTTAAAATATCCAAAACACTTTTTTCTTTAAATTTTTCTTTAAATGAAATAACTTTTTCTACAACTTCATTAATTTCTTTTTCAATAAACACCTCTTCTTCATCTAAAATGCTTAAATCTAGTCCTAAATTAGCAAATAAAGCTCCGCTATCACTTTCTGAAACTAAAACATTTTCTGTAGAAACTTTATGAGGTACTCCTAAAACCTCCAAAGCAGTTTTAGCTTTAGAAAATTTTTCCATTTCAATATGGCTCCATGGAAGAATAATTTTTTTATTTATTCTGGCATAAGAAAGCCAATGAAGAAAAGCTAAAATTTGCTCATAAGAAATTTGACTCCAATAAAAAATATAACTTGGATGTAAAGGAATTTTAAATTCTTGAGAAAAATTTACAGCATCATAAAGAGAGACATTAAAAGGGTCTTCAATATATTTTCCAGCCTTTTCCAAATTTAAAGCCCACCATTCTTCAACATATCCTGGCTTTAATAAATTAGAATTTCTATTAGCAACATCTCCAAAGGGAAATAAAATATCCCCTAAATAAATTATTTCTTCTACCTCTGGATAAAGTTTTTTAGCTTCATCAAAAGAAAGAATTTTTTTTACACTTCCATCTTTTAATTTAACAATAGGACCATCAATACTATCACAAACACTTACAACACATCCTTTCGTTGGTTTTTCAAGCTTTAATTGGGTGCCTATAGCTAAAAATCCATTTGATATAGCCATTGTAGCAGAATGTACTGAAACAGCTGAAAAACCATTTGTTCTAGACCTGCCATAACGAAATCTAAATCCTCCAGACATTGAAGGATGCCCAAAAATAGGCCTTCCTGCCACCAAATCTTTCAAATAAGTTGCAGCAGTATCTTCAGAACCAGAAATGCGTTTTTCATGAATTTTGCAATATCTTTCTAAAAAATCCCAATCAGTCAGCTTAAAACCCTTGGCTCTTAAATTCTTTAAAATTCTTAAAGCCTTAGGAGCTTTTTGCGCCAGCCCTTCTCCATAAACAAGACAAAAACCGCCACGAATAAAATTTGTATCTACTCTCTCTAAATCCTTATAATTGCTTACTTCTAATTTCTCTGACGGCTCTCCAGAAATTTGTATTGGAATATTTCTTGCTAAAAATTCTGCTTCTTCTTCAGTTGGGCAGTATTGCAAATTAGTAACCCTCTCATGAAAATCCAAAATCTCTGTGGCAGTTCTTTTAATTTCTTTTTCATCCGGATCATATTTTGAATAGCCAAAAATTTCTCTTAAATTATCTATAATAAAAAGAGCTATGCAAATAGCTGTTGTTCCGGCGCTTCTTATTGGTCCAGAAAAATATGGCTGAAAATAATCTTTTCCATCTTTAGTTTTCGACAGTTTAAAAAAAGTATATCCCTCTATTGGAGAAGAAACAACACCTAAAGTAATATAAGCAAAGGCTATTCTAATTCCTGCATCAATAGCTTCCAAATGTGATGAGAACTTGCAAAATTTTTCTTTAGAAATTTCCTCTGAAATTTTCAAAGAAACAGCAACATCTAAATTTCCATACTCTTTCTCTAATTCAATAATTCTTTTTACAATTTGCGGATCATTAACTTGCGGATAAATTATTGAAATTAAACTTACACATTTTTCAGCTAAATTGTGAGCTAATGGAACCTCAACTCTTGAAATTGGATCAATTCCCTTAATCCTGGCGCTTTCAGCTACTTCATAAACTTCTTTAATTTGTTTGTCAAGATAATAAAAATATTTTTCAGTTTGCATTTTAAAGACCTATAGACATAAATTCCTTCCAACCATTTACTTTTTTAAGCAAGCTATGTTTTTGGTAATCTTTATTCCACGGCTTATCAAATAAAACAGCAGTTATACCTAAATTAGCACAATCAAAAGCACAGCCCGGATGATCTTCTACAATCAATTCAATTCCTAAACTACTACAAATCTCAGATTTTCTGCCATTATAAGAATGGACAATATTAAAACAATTATTGGGAAAATGAGTTTTAAAATACTCTCTAGTTTCAAATTCAACACTTAAAGGTCTATGTGTAGCTAAAATAACCTCATTACGCTTAGCTAATTGAATAAGGCCTTCATAAGCACCATGTATTAAAGGAAGGGTCTCAAATTCAGGCGAGGAATAAATTTCCTCAAATAACTCTTTCTCTTCTTTCTTAGATATACCTAAGACTTCACGCAAATTATAAGAAGCAATATCCACAAATTTAACATTTTTATTATATTTTCTATTAAAAAAAACTAAATATAATTCAACTAAACTAACAATAACTTCGTCTATATCAACTGCTATTTTCATTTTCTGAAAAATCTAAAATTTTTATTTCTCTCGTTTTTAAGTTAAAAATTGGCACTTTACAAGGATCAGGATTGTTGCCTACTTTTTCTTCAAACAGAGTTCTTGACTGCCAGCAACTGCTGGCTATCAGCAAAATACCATTATAATCTGATATTTCCGGCCTGTGTAAATCGCCGGTTGTAATAATATCTGGAATATCTTTAATAAGTAAAGCATCTTCTTTATCTAAAGGAGTGTAAGTAACTAAAGAATGTGTTGGAGCCAAATGTCTTTTTTTTATCATATATTTAACAACACTTGTGGGAGAATTATGGCTTTTAGCTAAGCGTAAAGAATCAATGCTGTTAATAATTCCATGCATACTTGCTCCGTGATACATTAAAACCTTAAATTTAACATCTCTGCCAATTTCTATTATTGAAGGATTAGTAACCCTATATAAATTCTTTAAATCTTTTAAAGAACTTCCATAAAACTCGCCGACAATTGGTTGGGGTTCAGCAACTCTAACAGCATCATGCTGTCCTGGACAGTGAATTATTTGAACATCGCTGCGAATTTTAAACAATAACTCTTTTAATTTATCATATTGCTGATTAACATCTTTTAAAACTAATTGAGATTCCTGTCCTGGATAAACTCCAACACCATCAATAGAGTCTCCTGTAATAAAAAGATATTTAATTTTCAAAGCTTCGTCTCTCTGTTTATTATCGCCAATTTCGCCATTTATCCAAGCTATAAATTTTAAAAATTCATTTTCCAAAAATTTATTACTCCCGACATGAATATCTGAAATAAATGCTGCATATTCCTCATTCTTTGAATATTTCTTTTCAATAATCTTACATTCAGGAAAGATAATGTCATTAACAAAAACAATATCTCCATTTCCAGAGCATTTCAAACCAATAACTTCATCTAAAATTATCTCTTTAGCCTTCTCATAAACTTCTTTTCTGTCTTTATTAACTATGGCACTAATCCTGCCTGTTAAATCTTCAATTTCCAGGAGAAGATTTCCATTCTTAGTAGCTTTTTTGTTATAAACCATGGCAATAATAGAGCAAGTTCCTTTGCCAAATAATTTATTAATAGAGGTTAAATTATCTAAAGAAAGCCTTTCCATTAAAACTCCCTTAAGAAAATTAAATCTATTTCGAAAATTAGAAACAAAATCTTTAACATCTAATTTTTTTGGAGTATTTTGGTAAATCTTGAATAAATTTACAGTTTTTTCGACAGATTCTTTATTAGCATTTGTCAAATAATTATTTTCAAGAATTTCGATATTTAACTCATCAAAAAATTTCTTAATTAATTCCTTGCTTTTTCCAGTATGGTATGAAAGCAAGTCATTCAATTGGTACTTATTATCAGAAAAAAAACCTTTAGTAATTATTCTTTGATTAAACTGAAAAACAATTTTATCTAAAAAATTCTTGGCAAAATTTAAATCTCCCAACTTTTCTAAAACTTCTAATACTTTTTTATCTACAAGAATCCTTCGACTAGAGCAAAATTGTAAAAGTTCGACATCCATGTTTTCGCAATATGAAAATGAATTAAAGTGAAAGTGAGTCTGAGAGTATTTCTCTAACTTGGGGTTTTAATTGGTTTGGAATCGCTAATTTTATTTTTCTTGTTCTTCCCTGTCTTCCTTTTGAAATAACGCTTGAATTAATTAAACCCATCATATCAAACTCCGATAAAATATCGCCAATTCTTCTTTGAGTCAAAACTTCATTTTTAGTTTGTTCGCATAAACTTTGGTAAGTATTATAATCATCTCCTGTAAAAATTTCTTCTAACTTATGCTCGTCAATTAATTTCATAATAGCCAAAAGAACTATTTGAAATTGTTTGGGTTCTGTCTTCACAATATCTAATATTTTTTCCCGCTCAATTTTTTCATTAGCTAAATCAATATCTCCTAAAGAAACTTTTTTAAGATTCTTTCTTTCTGCAACTTCTCCTGCTATTCTTAATAAATCTAAAGCTCGGCGAGCATCTCCATGACCTCTAGATGCAAACGCTGCACATATAGCAACAACTCCATCATCTAAAGTATTTTCTTTAAATGCTCTTTTAGCTCTTTCAGTTAAAATATCTCTTAATTGAAGAGCATTATAAGGCGGAAAAACAAGCTCTTCTTCACTTAAAGAACTCCTTACCCTAGGATCTAAATCATCTAAAAAAGTCAAATTATTGCTAATACCCACAATACTAATCTGGGAGTTAATTAATTC
>CAZIFJ010000024.1:5223-9237 GCA_964538235.1 Candidatus Woesearchaeota archaeon | reverse complement strand
ACCACGAACAAGCCCCGCACTTTAGTGCGGGGTTAAAACCCGCAGGTTTTGTGACCATATATAGAAATCTTTATATACTAATATATCTAATATAATTATATATAATATATAAGTATATTTAATAAATAAAATGGACAAACAAGAAATAGAATTTGAAAATATCTGGGCAAGATATGGTCTTAAAGATAGTCCTTATAATGTAAAAGCATTAAGTTTAATTGGAAACTTTGATATTCAACAAGTTTTTTGTGGTAGAGAAGAAGAATTGAAAATTATGGGAGATAGAATTTATTCAACAGAATCTTCAAGAACAGCAATTGTCGGAGAGATAGGGACAGGAAAAACAACTTTTGCAAATTATTTAAGATGGTTATTAACAAGAAAAAAACCAACCGAAACAAAGTTTTTAACTATCGTTGAAGAAATGAAAGTAAGGGAGGATTGGGATTACAATAAATTTTTGAGAGAAACTCTTTTTGAGATTTATAACTCTTCAAAAATATTTAATTGGGAAACACATGGAATAAAACTTAAAACTCTTGATACAATTAGAGATAATCTTGATTTATTTTCAACAAGAAATATTGAATTAACCGAGAAGGAAATTAAATTTAATAGCGAAGAAAACAAGATAAAAAATGATATTCCATCCGAACTTTTAAGAAATTGGTTCTTAAAATTATGTGAGGAAGTTAGGGGGTATAATAAAACTTTAATTTTTCATTATAACAATCTTGAATCTATACATCCTGAAAAATTAAGTAATTTATTCATGTCAATTAAAGAATTAATACAAATCCCAAAAACACATTGGCTTTTTCTTGGCTCTGCGGAAATTCTTTCAACAATTGAAAACAAATCTCAAATATATTCAATCTTCCATCATCATTTAATGTTAGAACCATTATCTGAAAATGAAATATTAAAAATTCTTGAAAAGAGATGTGAAGCTCTAAAAGAAAGAGATGTAACTTATATTAGACCATATGACGATAATACTATTAGAGAATTGCATAAAAAACTTAATGGAAATATAAGATTTATTTTTAAATTACTTGAAGATACAACAAGCTTTTTACCATCTTCAAATTCTAAAGCCACCATTCACGAAATTAACGCAATACAAGAAAAAGAAAAGAATAAAATTTTAAGTCGTTTAAATGAAAATCAACAAAGAATAATTGCATTACTGATTGAAAGAGGAGAATTAACTTTAACAGAATTATCGGATAAAGTTGATATAAAACCTCAAAATTTACAAAAGGATTTAAGAGAATTAAAAGCAAAAACATTTATAGCGATAAGGGAAAATCCCGAAGATAAAAGAAGTAAATTAGTAAGATTATCACAGAATACTTATTTGAGTTTTGTATTTTCACAAAAAGATTCATAATCACTTATAAATAATTATAGATAAAAAATAGGTGTAGGAAAGGACTCCACGCCGTTTGTAAAGGTGAAGTCCAATCCGTCAAGGGAGACCAACTCCATTTGTTTAGGAGTTGGCTCTTTGATTGCCTTGATTATTATTTCTTTCAATTACTATTTTATCTTTATCAAATCTTATTTGTAATTCTCTATTTAAAAATTTAGATTCTTCAACAATCCTCTTCGGCAAATTAATTTTATATTTATAATAAATAGTTTCACCAACTTTTTTATCTACCGCTTTCATAATCTTCATAAATGATTTAGGTTACCGAACTTTTTAAATCTGTCGGTGCCCGAAAGAAAATCTTAACCTTTTTCTTTTACCAACCGACAATGCAACAATACATTGAGTGACAGGGAATTATCTTTTTTTAGTAATATATGCTTGTTTTGAAATTTTGTGACAGGCTTAAAAGCAAGATTGTTTTGTAAAAGATATATTTTAGAGTGTTATTAATATTTAAAGAAAAAGATATATTACTTATTATGCAAAGTCAAAATATTATTCTTCCGTCCCAGTGTAAATCGTGTGGAAGAGTTTTTGATTTGAATTATGATCTTGATGAGAACTTAGAAAAAGAACTTGGGGCTGTTGAAGTTGCCAGAGTTTTTTTAAAGAAAAAATTTTTTTGTTGGGAATGTAGAATGCTTATGAGATAGATAAGAGCGGATATTAAATTGATTTTTTATTTTTTTTATTTATTGTGTTTTCTTTATTCATTAATAATCCTCCTATAACTGCTAAACTTGGAAGAATTATATTAATAATAGAGTGTATTTTAACCTGTTCTGATGTCATAGGTATACCAGAAACTAAAAGCATGATGTGGATTAAAATAACGCCGATTGTTCCACCCCAAAATAAAAATTTTCCAAATCTCTTTTGTATATTCATCTCTTATTATATTACCTTCTATTTATAAATACTCGTGAAAAATCTCCAATCTTTAGATTGGAGTTGTATTCCTGTCGATTTTCCACGGTAATCACAAAACCACTAACAAACCTCGGCTTTAAAGCCGAGGTTAAAAACCCGAAGGGTTTTGTGATTTTTTTTAAAGTGTAAGCAATGTTTATATATCCGTTTGACTATTGTTTTTTATGACCAAGAGCTCTTTAAAGATATTACATGTAGGTAATTTTGGTGTTGCGCTTGGATTGGTTTTTGCAATTTATAATTTTGTTTTGGTTATTGTTGTAGGAGATTATAGTAGAATTTTTTGGATTTTTCCTTTTATTGAATCGGAGTTGAATAATCTTGGTTTTTTTGGAGCAATTATAAATTCTGTTTCTGGTTTTGTAAAGGGTTTTATTTTTGGGGTTATTTTTGCGTGGATTTATAATCGGCTTCTTTAGAGGTGTTTTACGGAAGGTTTATAATTTATAATTTGTTATTGTTTAGATGTTTGACTGGACTGATAATGTCGCTCTCTTGGTAGGGACTATTGTTTTTATATTGGCTATTATGTTTGCTTATTCTGTAGGTGATAATGAATTTAATGTTCTTGATAAGATAGTTGAGTCTAACTATTCGAGAGAGAAGGTTCCTATTTGGTCGCGCATTGAACTTAAGGATTTACGGACTGATGCGAGATTTAAAATTTTAGATTTTAAAGGAAAGAAGATTTTGTTGGAGAACTTTGCTGTTTGGTGCCCTATTTGTTTTGAGCAGCAACAGATTATTAGAGAGTTTAGCAAAAAGAGAAGGAATTTTATTTTTATTTCTTTAGATATTGATCCAAATGAAGATAAAAAGGCGATTCGAGATTATATTTCTAGAAATGGTTTTGGATGGAAGTATGCTATTTCTTCTACAGAAATGACTGAAGCTTTAGTTGATGAGTTTGGTAGTGGAATTGTTTCAGCTCTAAGTGTTCCGATGATTTTAATTTGTGAGGATGGAAATTTTAGGAAGCTTTCTGAAGGGTTGAAGAGTGTTAAGAAATTAGAGGAGGAAATTGATAAGGGGTGTTGAGTAATTTTATTCTTCCAAGAAAATTTCTGGAACTTTTTTGTCTACACTTTTGATTACACATTGAATAAGTTTATTTTTATTAATTGGATGGAAGAATTGGCAGAAGAATTTTGTAATTATTTTTTTGAACTTGCTTTCTTCTTGTAATACTATGTTAATTATTTCTTCTTTATTTATACATTGATTTTCAAGGCAAACATTGCTCTCGCATTCGTATCCTCTGTTACATTGTTTTTCTGTTAGAGATTCTGTGGTAGCGGGTATATCTAATTTTTCTGTTTCTATTTTGATTAATGTTGGTTTTTGTTCTTTTATTTCTCCATCTTGACTGCAATAGACAGGGACTTTTTTTTCTTTTTTGAATCTTAATCCGTAAGGAATACATCCTCCTTCGAATTCACATCCTTTGCATAATCCTGGAACACAAGGAACAGATATTGTTGTTTTTTTAGTTTCGCATTGATTTTGGACTATACAAATTTTGTTTTGTTTTCCTGATGGAGGGCATAGGGGCGGTTCGAAGAAGCAGTCCAAAGATAGCTCACAATCTTCTTCAATGTCTAAAGGATCATCTTCTTCAATGTTTAAAGGATCATCTTCTTCAATGT
>CAZIFJ010000024.1:0-5123 GCA_964538235.1 Candidatus Woesearchaeota archaeon | reverse complement strand
TAAAGGATCATCTTCTTCAATGTTTAAAGGATCATCTTCTTCAATGTCTAAAGGATCATCTTCTTCAATGTTTAAAGGATCTTCATTATCTATCGTCTCAGTTGAATCTATTGGACTATTTGATGGAATGTCTTCTTTTGCTCCTTCATTTTGTGCAGAAGTGTATGTTGCTACATTAACTTTAACTTCATTGATAGACGCAGATATAAGATAATTTGGTGTTGAGCCAGTAAAATTGATTCTAATATATTTCGCTAATGTTTCTTCAAATTTTGTTTTGTATACTTTGATATTATATCCATAAAGAGAGGTATAATAGTTTTGTATAGGAGACATTGGAACCCTTTCTTCCCAATTTTCTCCATCGGTTGAAGTTTCTATACTAAGTTTTTCAGCAGCACCTGCAAATGGATCACTATATTGCCAGATTTCATTTATGCATTTAATTTCTTCTAAATCAAATTTAATCCAAGGTCCTGTAAATCTTTCGTATTTGCTTCTCCATCCGTCTGCAGAATATTTACCTATATAACTATCTACAGTTTTATTCGGTCCTCTTTGTGGAACTTCGCTTGAACTTGCGGTTGCATTTATTGGAGTTTTAAGAGAGTAATTTTGACAGACACCCTCTATTACTTTTCCAGTTATTGAACTTTTTTGAGAATCTTTTTTTAGAAAATTAAAGAAATCTTTTAATGAAAGAGATGAAGTTGTGGTTGTTAACATTAAGAATATTATTAGTAGCATTGTAGTGGCTGTTATTATTTTGGTTGACATTTTTATTTTAAGATTGTGTAATATTTATATATTGCTCTTTCTATGTTTTAATATGATTAAGAGAATGAGAGATTTCCGTTGGTTGATTTGGATTGTTATTATTTTATTGATTATTGGGCTGATTGTTTTTTTGTAATTAAGTAAATTATTGTTGTTGTTAGAGTTGCAGAGATTCTTTATGTTATTGCTTTTATTATGCTTCTTTTGTGAGTATCTTTTTGTAATTTGTGCTGTTTCATTTATCTTCAACAATAGCTTTAATTCGGCGTATTCCTGTGGAAACTGATTCTTCTTTAATTATTTTGAATTTTTTTAATTCTGAGGTGTTATTGACATGTGGTCCTGTGCAAATTTCTTTTGAGAACCAGGATTTTTTATTTCCTATAGTATATACTGAAACTAATTCGGGATATTTTACACTGAATTCTGATTGGGCTTTTGAGTTTATTGCATCTTGAAGAGGTATTTCTTCTCTTGTTATTGGAAGGGCTTCTTTTATTTTTTCATTTATTAAATCTTCAATTTTTTTTATTTCATCTTCTGTAAGTTTTCTTGTAAAATTAAAATCAAATCTTAATCTTTCCGAATTTATATTTGAGCCTTTTTGTTTTATATTTTGGGAGAGAATTTTTCTCAGGGCTTCGTTTAAAAGATGTGTTGCAGTATGTAATTTTTTTGTTTGTTCTGAATTATCTGCTAGACCGGATTTGAATAATCCTGAAGAGAGTGTCCTTGATAAGTCTTGATGTTTTTTGAATTCTTGATTGTATTCTTCTAAATCAATTTTAATATTTTTTTCTTCTGCTATCTCTTGTGTCATTTCAATTGGAAATCCGTATGATTGGAATAATAAGAATGCTTCTTTTCCTGTAATTATTTTGTCTGTTGCTATTTTTGCAAATTCTTTTAACCCTTTTTCTAAAGTTTGCGAGAATTTATTTTCTTCTTCATTTAGTTGTTCTTCAATAAATTTATGATTGCGATGTAGCTCTTGATAATCTGGATAAATTAGAAGAATTGCCTTTGCGATTTTTGATGTGAAGTTTTCTTTTATGTTCAACATTTTTCCATAGCGGATTGCTCTACGAATTAATCTTCTAAGGACGTATCCTTGCCCGATGTTAGAAGGTTTTATTGCTCTTTCATCTCCTAAAATAAATACGGCTGATTTAATATGATCTGCGATAATTCTCATTTTTTTTTCATTTCCTTTGTATTTTTTTCCTGAAATTTTTTCTATTTCTTTTATTATTGGGAGAAAGACAGAAGCTTGATAATTATCTTGTAAGTTATTTAGAACTGCGAGGGTTCTTTCTATTCCCATTCCTGTGTCTATGTTTTTTTGTTCTGATTTAATAAATTTTCCTTCTTTTGTTTTTGTATATTCTATGAATACGTTATTCCAGATTTCTACCCAATTTTTATTTTTTGAATCAAATTTTTCAGGAACTTTTTTTCCTATATAAAAAAACATTTCTGTGTCTGGACCACAAGGACCTGTTTCTCCTGCTGGGCCCCACCAATTATTTTGTTTTGGAAGGAATATTATTTTCTTTTCAGAAATTCCAAGAGATTTCCAAATTAAAAATGATTCTTTGTCTCTAGGAATTTCTAATGAATTCCTAGTCCGTTCAACTTCAGAGGAAGTTGAAGTTTTTAGAGAATCTTTATCTCCTGCGAAACAGGAGATTCCTAATCTTTCTTTTGGAATTTTTAAAATTTTTGTTAGGAATTCAAAACTAAATTTTATTGCTTCTTCTTTTTTGTAATCATTTAAAGACCAATTACCAAGCATTTCAAAAAATGTATGGTGGAACTCATCACCTACTTCATCTATGTCTTGTGTTCTTATACACTTTTGGACATTTACTAAACGATTGCCTAATGGATGTTTTTGTCCTTGAAGATAAGGAACCAGTGGATGCATTCCCGCTGTTGTGAATAAAACGGTTGGGTCGTTTTCTGGAATTAATGAAGCTGATGGAATATGCTTATGATGTTTAGATTTAAAAAATTCTATAAAAAATTTTATTAGATCTTGGCGGGTAATTTCTTTTTGCATATAGAGAAATAATATATGATATATTTAAAATATGTGATTTATCTTTCATATATCTTTGCGTTTTCTGTAAATTCAGAAACTTGCGAAGAGGTTTTTTTTGGGAAAGCTTCAAATTTGATTTTTCTGTTTTCAATCATTTGAATAAGAACAATTCCTTCTACATTTTTTCTACTTAGTGTTTTGAGACCCTTTGTTAAAGATATTTTATCCCATGGAGTTCCATTTGAAGTAACATAATCAAAGTCTACAAGTTCGTATTTTACTAAACCACTTTCAATTCCGACGTTAGCAGGATCAGGTGAATTTGTTTTAACACCAAATTGTTTTGAATCTTCGTTATTGTAGTTTCCTATTGAAATGACTATTCTTTCTGGGTCGTAAGCATCGTACACTATAGATAAATGTCCGAGCCAGTATTTTCCTTTATTCGTTATATCATCTGAATAACCATTTGTTCCTTCAAGAAACCAATTTCCGACTAATTTTCCGTCAATGTCATAATCAATCTTTCCAGCGATTGGTTCAGTTGTTCGTATGCTTTTTTCAATAAGTTTGCTTTTTATTGGTTCGTTAAAGTATTCGTAAGTGTTTGGGACATGGATTTTCCATTCTTCTCCTTTATAAAATTCTGGAGTTACAAAACCGTCTAAAACAATTTCTTTATCAACTAAATTATAATCAACATTTTTTTCATAATAACCTATTAATTCTCCTGCTTCGATAGGGATACTTTCACCACGATATCCCCTTTCTGGAGAGTATTTTTTGAATTTTTCAGCAAGAATTCCGACGTGGATATAAATACTTGAAATAGTGCAGGTATGTTCTATTACTATTCTGTAATCTTCTCCATCCTTTGCACCAGGCATATGTTGAATGTTTGTAATTCTTCCTTTGCCTGGAGAATAAATTTCAATGTTGTATTCTTCGTTATCAAAATTTTGGAAGTAATGGTGATCAATTGGAGTTACATGACTTTCAATCATTAATCCTAAAGGTAAGAAGACTTTTGTTTTATCTAAATTAACTGGGGCAAAATCAAATTTTATTTTGGTTCCTTCACACTTATCTTTTTTTATTTCTTCTTCTGTTTTTTCTGTGGACGATTTATTAGAATATTTATCATAATTTACTTCCTTAAACTCATTAGTATCAATTATAGAAAATTTTGTAATTAGAATAATAAGAAATATAAGGACTATAATGATTATTGAAAAAATTATACTCTTTTTCATACTAAAGATAGGTATGGAGATTATAAAAACTTATTTTTTGTAATTTTAGCCTTGTAATCTTGATAATTTTCTTCTAATATCATCTATTTCTTTATCTAAAGATGAAGAGCTTTTTAGAGATTCAATTTCTTCTTCAATAAATTCTTCTCGAGTTTTGTTTTTCATTTTTATTTTTGGAAGAAGGTTGTCAGTTATTTTTAGAAGCTCTTTAGCTTCAATTAATTTTTTTCTCAAAATTATTCTTAAAACTAATTCTTCATTTCTTAGTTCTTGAAAGTTAAAGTAATGTTTATTAAAACTGAGAATTTCTAATTGGGCTTGAAGAAGATTTCTTTCAGAATAAAACTTTTCTTGGGGCGAGATTCTGACATATTCCAGTATCATATTTTTCTTTCAAAAATATTTTCTCTAACGTCTTGAATTCTTGATTTTGCAGCAGAGATTTCTTTTTCCCAAGATGTTAATTCTTGCTCTTCACGGAGTTTTGTTTCACGGATTTTTTTCAATAATTCATCTATTTCATCTAATTTTTGTCCTATTCCTTCTAAAGATTTTTTTGCTAAATGGAATTTATCTATTTTTACATAAATTTCCTGCTGTTTTTGTGTTGAGAAAACTGGAGGAGGAAGAGGAATTTGTTTTTGCTCTGCGATTCTATTTATTAATTGAGAACTTTGTTCTTGTCTTGGAGACCATTCGTGCATTTCTATTGTTTTGAATTGTTTTTGATTTTGTATTTGATCTACTTCATCGTCAAATTTTTCACCATCTTCATCTTCTTCATCTTTTGCTGAAACTGCATCTTTAATCGCTGCTTGCGAGAATCCTTTTTTTATTGGAGAATCTGGAAAAGATGGGAGTGCGTTTTTTTCTAAGTGTTCTTCTTTTTCTTCTGGAAACTTAGGAATACTTGCTTGTGAATTAAAATCTGATTCAGGCAAATCAGGCAAACTTTTCTTTTCCTCTTTTTTATTCCAGAACATATTAATCATCATGATTTTTAATATATAAATTTATCTGATTTTTCTACTTATAATTGATGAAAAATT
>CAZIFJ010000023.1:0-9982 GCA_964538235.1 Candidatus Woesearchaeota archaeon | reverse complement strand
TTCTCAGGGATTATCTATTTTTCCCTGAGGACATTTTCAACAGAGCTACCTTAAGAGAAACATTTATAAATAAGTTTTAGTTCAATTAATTATGGGTACACAATTAAAAAGAGGTATAAGCGACGTTGTTACAACGGTTCTGATTATTTTGTTGGCATTAGCGGCAGTTGTTATCTTGTGGACTTTTCTGAGAGGAGAAATTCAAAAGGGTAGCGAAGATATTGCTGGTGCTTCAGAATGTTTAGGACTTGAGCTTAACGCAAAGAGTTGCGTTTTTGATAAGAGTGATGCAAAAGCAACCGTTAGTGTTGAATATGCGGCTGGTAATGCAGAACTGATTGAAATTAGAGCACTACTTGATTTTGACGGTGAGAGAGCAGTTAAAAAACTTGCAACTATCCCTGTTAAAAATGGTATTGGTCGTGTTGATATAGCTACAGTAGATAATGTAAAACTTATTGCAACCTCAACACCTGAGCAAATTAGTTTTGCAGGGACAATTAAGGTAGATCTAACTGGTGCTGTAAGAGATTGTTCACCATCTTCACAACCTATTGCTTGTACCATTGTTGAATAAAGAGAGGAAGAAACTTTTTGTTTTCTCTATTTTTCTTTCTTTAATTTTTTAGATAGGAATTAAATTTTATTTTTACAACATCTGAAAATCCAATCACTGAGGTAAGGGAATTCTTTTAATATGTTAAGAATTATTTTTTGCGTAAACTCCCTACTTTAGTTCGTGAGACTTCAAGATTTTTAAATCTTGATAGCGCTCAAGAATAAGATTCTTGACGAAGGAAAAATAATTCTTGAGCACAACAAAAATACAATATATTTTTGTGCCATCAAAAATTTTTAACACTCGTTAAATCCGCGGGCTTTAGCCTGTGGTTTGTATGTCGCGGATTTCTCGGTGGCCACATACAGAGAACAAAGTTCTCTGTCCTTCAAACTCTTACGAGTTTAAAGAAACCACGAACAAGCCCCGCACTTTAGTGCGGGGTTAAAACCCGCAGGTTTTGTGACTTTTTGAGGTGATCAAGAACCAAACACGCCAGTCACTTTAGTGGCTGGTTCTTGACATTCTAGAAGTTTCTTTTTCAATAATTTTTTCAACGCCTCGCTCATCAGAAACATAAGGATTTCCTCCTCTACAATTATAATAAATGTGGATAAATTCATGAATAAGAGTTATTTTTTGCTCTTTTTCAGAATATAAAGAATTTATGATTGTTTTATAATAATGTTCTTTATTATTTGGATCACAATAAAATGTAAGACCTGGTCCATTATTTTCCATTTCTAAAAAGATAATATCTATTCTTTTCGTAAAACCTAAAGTATAGAATTTTTCTTTAGTTAGTGGATTATTTCTAATTTCAATTTCTTCTGGTCTATAATGCTTCCAGTTTGGATTAAACATTACTTATAATTTTTTAGAGAATATAAACATATTTACTTTAAACTAATTTATTTCTTTTTAGAACTTTTCTTTTCAAATTCAATTTTTTCTTTTTTTAAGGCTTGAATTGCTTTTTGTTCTTCTTTTATGTTTATTTTTTCAGGAGATTGAGTTGTTTGAATAGGAACTTCTGGATTTATCTCTTGTTTATTTTCTGAAATGTTGATATTGTTTTGTGTTTGGGATTGTGCTTGGGATTGTGCTTGTTGAATGGCATGAATTGCCTCTACAGGCATTTTTTTAATTATTTCAGAGGCAGAGATTTTTTCCATTTTTAGGACAGACTGCGTTTCATCTTCAATATGGGCTTTTAAGATTTCCATTCCTGAAAGGACACAACTAATATTCCAGACTTTTTTCCCATCTATATTTTGTATTACCGCGATTAATTTTTTTATTTCTTCACTCATGTTTCGGTTTCTCATTTCATCTTGTAGAATTCCATGAAGTGCGTCTAGGTCAGTTGTATTTTTTATTTCTAATTTTTCAGGCTTCTTTTTTGAAATAGATTCTAATAACTGCATATGAATTTGAGCGTCTAAAGTAAATGCAGCGATTCTTTTTTTAGAAGGAACATAATAATCTACTTGGTGAAGATTTTTATTTGTTTCAAAATCAATAACAAAAAAACCCGCCATTAAAAATGAATCTTTAAATTTCTCTTTAAAATTTTTAAATTCTGTTGATGAATTTAGCTTTTTTATATAAGGTTGAATTTTCATTTTCTCTTTTTATTTTAATAATTTTTTAGTTTATAAGCCTTTATATTCTTTTGTCTGTCTTTTCTTTTATTTCTTTTACTAAATCTAAAAATTTTACTCCGAATTTTGGCTTCTCGGAGTGTTTTCTTACTGCTAATGTATTTGATTCTTCTTCTTTGTTTCCGATTACAATGATGTATGGAATTTTTTGAATTTCAGCGTCGTGGATTTTTTCATTTATTGTTGTTGATCTTAAATCTGAATCTATTCTTAAATCTGAAAGCTCTTTTTTCAATTCTAAAATTAATTTTTCTGAGGAAGAAGAATTTTTATCTGTGAAGTTAATTACTCTGACTTGGATTGGTGATAACCATAATGGAAGATTTCCGTTGAGGTGTTCTAATAAAACTCCAATAAATCTTTCTATTGAGCCGAAAATTACTCTGTGCAATAATAATGGTGTGTGTTCTTTGTTATCTTTTCCTGTATATGTTAATCCAAATCTTAATGGTAGTTGCATATCTAGTTGAATTGTTGCACATTGCCATTCTCTTCCTAAGGAATCTTTTATTTGAACATCTAATGAAGGTCCATAAAATTTAGCCTCGCCCTCTTCAATATCAAACTTTATTTTTAATTTCTTAAGAGCATTAGCTAAAGATTCTTCGGATTTCTTCCAAAGTTTATCGTCGCCAAGATATTTATCTTTCTTCTCTTTACTTCTAACGCTAATAGTGAAACGAAAATCTTTAAAATTAAATTTATATAAAATATCTTTAAACAATTTTATCACTCTAGTTATTTCGTTCTCTAATTGCTCTTCTGCGCAAAATATATGTGCATCGTCTTGGGTGAATTTTATCACTCTGAATAAGCCCGACAAAACTCCTGATAGTTCTTGTCTGTGAACTGTTCCAAGTTCAGCTAATCTTAAAGGTAATTCTTTGTAAGAACGAGACCTTGATTTGTAGACTAACATTGCTCCTGGACAATTCATCGGCTTAACTCCAAAATCTCTTTTATCATAAGAAGTTAAAAACATATTCTCTCTGTAAAGATCCCAATGACCAGATATTTTCCAAATCCTATTATCTAAAATTTGCGGAGTTGAAATTTCTTGATAGCTTTCTTTATTATGTATCTCTCTCCAAAATCTAATCAGCTCATTATATAGAATTAAACCATTATTGTGCCAGAAAACTGCTCCAGGAGATGATTCGTGAAAACTAAATAAATCTAATTTCTGTCCGATGATTCTATGATCATTTTCTTTTAATTTTGATGTGTCTAATTTTGTTCTTGATAATTCTTTTAATAATTGTTCAGGAGAAGATTCTTGTTCTTTAATTTCTTGTTTGCTTTCTTTATTTGAGAATTCTTTTGATAATTCTGATAAAGGGTGCCCTTTACATTTTAATTCAAAAGATTTGTAATATCCAAATGGGGCTCTTACAACTTCAAAATATTTTTTTAATTCAGATTCTATTTTTTTTAGATATTCTAATGCTTTATCCGGAGAAGAAAGGTTTGAAGATAGATGTGCATAAGGATAAAGGACAATTTTTTTTGCTTTAACGTCTGACATATTTTTTTTAACAGAATCTAACATTTCTTTTATTGTTGATTCTGAATCTTCTTTTTCTATTGCTGTAAAAACAACTAATGGTTCTTTTACTGATAATTCTTCTTTTTGTTCATTATCTTGAGAAGACTTTAGCGCTTTTTTTAATGTCTGAAATTTTATATAATCGCAATGAATCATTAATATTTTCATGATTATTTTAAGAGTGTTTCGTTTATAAATTTGTTTTATGGAATTTTTTTAATTAATTTAATAATTGTTGTTACTATTAGATACTTACATATTAGAAAGATTTAAATAGGTTTATTTTATTGAAGTTATATGAGAGAGAATATGAATAAAAAACTTAAGAAATTTGGCATGCCTTTAATAGGTGTTGCTTTAGCTGGAGCAATTGTATATTTTTCTAATTTTAATAAAAAAGATAATTTTTCTGAAAACGCTTCTTTATTTCCAACAGGAATTGAAAGAATAATTCAGAAAGAGATTATTGAAGATAATCAGGAACAAACTGTAAGAATTCCAGTGTATGATGATACAAGACCAGGATATTGTGCTCAATATATAAGAAAGTTGTCTGAAGATTTAGATGGCAGGTCTTTTCCGCCAACTCATGCATGGAATGTTAGATATTTAGAATTAGAATATTTTGTTTCTTTAAATGTTGATTCTTTTTTGGAATTATCTAAAAGTGGAAAATTAGAAGAGGGAATGGTTATTGGAATTCGTAATCCTAATAGTAAACATAATTCTAGAAAAGATGAAACTGGGAATAAAGTAATGTATACTCATTTGGCTAGATATTGTGGAAATTCTAATGAAGGACCTTTAATTGCACATAATTATAATGGTGGAAGAGTTGATGTTGCGGATAGTGAATTTTGGCAAGATAGCGGATTAATTCCTGTTGAAGCTTTTAGAGTTAAAGGAGAAAGAAATTATAATAATCCTAAGGAAAAACAACTTTTTTTGACGAGAAAAATTAGTTTGATAATATTTAAATAGATTAAAGCGCTAGAGTTTTTATGAGGTTTGATAGATTTTCTGTAATTTTGGCTTTGTCTTTTTTATTTTTTGTTAACTTTGTTTCTGCTGAAATTTTTATTCGTGGAGTTGAAGAAATATATAATTTTGGCGATGATTTTAAGTTTGATATTTCTATTCAATCTTTGAAAAAAACAAGCGGATTTTTTACTTCAAATATAATATGTGATTCAAGAAATATTGAACTTTTTAGAAGCCCATATTCTTTAAATGCAAATGAAATAAAGGATTTTTCTATTTCTGGGAATTTTGATAATTTTATTACTAAAAATGCAACTGGAGAGTGTTTTGTTGAAGCTATTTATAGCGATGAAAAATCAACAAGTCAGAAATTTAAAATTTCAAGGGAGATTGAAGTTAGTTTAGATGTTTCCGGAGTTTTATTTTCTCCTGGACAGAATATTAGCATAAGTGGAAAAGGATTTAAGAAAAACGGTGATGCTGTTAATGGCTTTGTTGAAGTTTTTATTGATGGACAAGATATTAAAAATTTGGCTAGCGTTGTTTCTGGTGTTTTTAAAAGCAATTTAGTTGTTCCTGAAAATCTTGCGTCTGAGAATTATTTAATTAAAGTCAAAGTTTATGAAAAAGATTCTTCTGGGGAAATTACAAATGAGGGAATTTCTGAGGTGTCTGTTAGAATAAGACAGGTTGTTAGAGGATTGAATATTGCTTTGAAATCACAAAATGTTAATCCTGAAGAAGAAATTGTTTATACTGCTATTTTACATGATCAAGCAGGAAACGAGGCAAGAAGTGAAGTAAGTTTTGTTGTTTATGATCCATCTGGAAAACCATTTAAGAAAGATTTATTTTATTCAGGAGAGTTTCATAATTTATTAATTCTTTCTAATTATACTCCAGGATATTGGACAATTGAAGCGAAGACAGACAATTTTTTAGAAAAAAAATCATTTTATGTTGAAGAATTGGAAAGAGCTTCTTTTGAGCTGATTAATAATACTTTGATTATTTTAAATACAGGAAATGTTATTTATAAAAAACCTGTTGAAGTTTCTATAGGTGGAGTTAACGAAGTTGTTGAAGTTGAACTTGATGTTGGACAGAAAAAGATTTTGACTTTAAGTGCTCCTGATGGAGAATATGAAATATATGTTTCTGACGGAAAAACTGAAAGCGGATTTGGAAGTTCTTTTTTAACTGGAAAAGCTATTTCTGTGAGTGAAAATAATAAAACTGTTCTTTACAATTTTTTGAAGAATTTTCTTTGGATAGTTATTATAATTTTTGCAGGATTTGTCGCTTCTTATTATTATAGAAAATTTTCTAAAGAGGGTTTTTCAAGAGTATCTTCAGTTTCACCCTTGAGAAAAAGTGATTTTTCTAATTCTCTTTCTTCCTTAGATAAGGGGGAGAAGCAAGAATGTGGTATAGTTTCTTTGTATTTAGAAAATTCTGAGAGACTTTCTAAAGTTGATTCAGTAAATAATTTAATCAATAATATTTTATTAAATGCTAAAAATTCAAAGGCTAAAATTTATGTTGAAGAAGATTATAGAATAATTGTTTTTGCTCCTAAAATAACAAATAGTTTAGACAATGTTTTGAATTCAGTTAAATTTGCTCAGAGCTCTGCACAGAAATTAAGAGAGTTTAATGAAAGAAATTCAAGAAAAATAAAATTTGGAATTTCTGTAAATGTTGGTAGCTTAGTTATTGATAATCGTGGAGGCAATTTTTCCTTTACTTCTGTTGGTGGAGTTATTATGAATTCTAAGAGAATGTCGCAAAGGGGAATTTCAGAAGTTCTTTTGTCAGATAATGCATACAAAAAAGTTTTAGGAAGTGTTATTGTTGATAGAGATGCTAGAACAGGATTCTGGAGAGTTAAAAGAGTTGCAAATAGAGAGTCTCATGACAAATTTATAAAAGGATTTTTAGAGAGGCAGGAAGAAGATTAAGAAATCTTAATTAATTTCTCTTTGTCTAAATAGTATCCTTGATGTCCTGTTTCTCCTTCTATAAAATTAAATAATTTTTCTATTAATAAAGTACTGTCGCTCTTTTTTAGGGTGTCAACTAAATATGCCTTTAAACATTTAGCGCAACATTCTTTTTTTTCTATAATATTTCTTAAAATGAAAGATTCCATTTCGTTTATAAAATTTAAATAAACATCTCCCTTTTTGTTTAATTTTAATATTTTTCTAATTATCTTTTTCATTTCAGAAGCGGTTATAGAAATTTTTTTTATCATGTTGTTATAATGCAAGAAACTAAAAAAGATTTCTTAGATTAATTGCATAAAGAAATAATTTTATTTGCCCACACACATTTCATTTGGACAAGGCTAAAACTAGAAAGATGGCTTCTTAGAAAAAAAAGATTACTATTCTTTTTCATATTTTTTATAATACGCCTTTATTTATATATCTTTTGTTTTTGAACTACATCCTTCTTAATTTATCTATTCTTTCATTTATGTCTGGATGTGTTGAAAATAGATTTTGAATTTTTTTCTTATATGGGTCTGAGATAAATAATGGGGTGAGGGCTTTAGAATGGGTGTGTTTAATTTCTTTTATTTCTTCTTGTGATAAATGTTCATTTTTTATTTTTTCAAGAGCTGAAAGCAATCCTGGAGAATATCTTGTGAATTTAACTGCTGTTGCGTCTGCGGTAAATTCTCTTTTTCTTGATATTGTTAATGAGACTAATTGAGTGAAAATTGGTGCGAGAATCGCGAAAATTATTCCTATTAAAATTAAAATTACTTGCAATCTTCCGCTTTTTCTATCTGATGAAATGTTAGAATGCCAGAGCGACCTTAGGAAAATTTCAGCTATTATTGAGACCATTCCAACTAAAATTGCTGTTAAAGTCATAAATCTAATGTCATAATTTGCTATGTGCGACATTTCGTGAGCTATAACTCCTTCTAACTCTTGTTTATTTAATTTTTCCAAACATCCAGTTGTTACACAGATTACAGAATTTTTTGGGTCTCTTCCTGAAGCGAATGCGTTTATTTCTGGAGAATTCATAACATATAATTTTGGCATTGGCAATCCTGAAGCGAGAGAAATACCTTCAACTACATTATACAAAAGCCGATGTTTTATTTGAGAAGCTTGTTGTGCATTTACAGAAGCCAAAGCTATTTTGTCTGAATTGTAATAACTAATTAGTATATAAGATAAAGAAAATATTATTGAGAAAATCATAATTATAAAAAAATAAGATGGGTCTAAAATTATGGAAATTATGTATCCTATTATCAAAAAAGTTATAAAAATTATAGACATTAGAATTATAGATTTTGCTTTGTTTCTTGATATTTCATCGTGAAAAGAAATTCTTTCTGTGTTTTTATTCATATACTATATTAGCTTTTTTGTTTTATAAATTTATTGAGAGTTAGTTTTATAAGCGTTTAATTTATTTAATTATATGGAAGAAATAAAAGTATTACTATTTTATAAGTATGTGGATGTTGTAGATGTTGAAAAATTTAGAGAGGAAATTATTAAAATTTGCGAGGATTCTAATGTAAGGGGGAGAATTTTAGTTGCGAAAGAAGGAATAAATGGGAGTGTTTCCGGTTTTGAGGAAGAAACTGAGAAATTTAAAAAATTATTGAGTAATGATGAGAGATTTAGAGATATAGTTTTTAAGGAAGATCTGGGAGTTGCGCATCCGTTTAATAAGTTGAAGGTTTTAATTAGAAATCAATTAATTAATCTTGGGATTGAATTTGATTGGAAAGAAGAGAGAGGAAAAAGATTATCACCTAAAGAATTTTTAGATTTGTATGAAAATAAAGAAGAGATGATTGTTCTTGATGCGAGAAATGATTATGAATATAAAGTTGGAAAATTCAAAGATGCAATTGAGTTGGGAATAAAAACTTTTAAGGAATTTCCTAAAGCAATTGAGAAATTAAAGGGAAAAGAAAATAAAAAAATTGTTATGTACTGCACAGGAGGAATAAGATGCGAGAAGGCCTCTGCTCTTCTTATAAAGAATGGATTTATTGATGTTTCTCAATTGGATGGAGGAATTTTGAATTTTGGAAAAGAATTTCCAGATAGTATTTGGGAAGGAAAATGTTTTGTTTTTGACAAAAGGCTTTTGAGCAAAGTCAATTCTGGAGATGAACTTGTTGGAAACTGCGAAATTTGCGAGGAGAAATGTGATTTGTATAGAAATTGTAAAAATAATTCTTGTGACAAATTTTGTATTGTTTGTGCTGAATGTGAAAAAGAATTTGGAGGATGTTGTTCTAAGAGATGTTTTGAGGAAATGATGAGGGATAGAAATTTAATTGGGAATATGAATTTTAGAGCATTTTGTAAGAAACCAAAATCTCTGACTGTAATTTAAAAGAATGCGACATTTAAATTCCAGTTTAGAAAAGGGATTAAGGTTGAATGATGATTTGAAAAATTAAGAATTTTATTTAATAGTTAAAAATTAAAAACTAACTTTTGGCACAGCTTTTTGCTCTGCTGGAATTTGCAAGAATTCTCTTTCTTTTTTATTGTAGAGTTTTGCGAAGAAATTTCCTGGGAAAGTTTCTACTGAATTGTTGAAGGATAGAATTGAATCGTTGTAATATTGTCTTGAATATGCAACTTTATCTTCTATTGCTGATAACTCTTGCTGTAATTGCAGAAAGTTTTGATTTGCTTTTAAGTCAGGATAATTTTCAGCGATTGCAAAAATTGATTTCAAGGCTGATTGAAGTTCTGCACCGGCTTTCATTTTTTGAGGAAGAGTTTTTGCTGACATAAGAGCTTTTCTTGCGTCTGTAACTTCTTTCATAATTCCCTTTTCGTGTTTTGCGTATCCTTTAACTGTTTCAATTAAGTTTGGAACTAACTCTGCTCTTTTCTTTAATTGAACATCAATTTGAGAAAGGGAATTATCAATGTTATTTTCAAGGGAAACAAATCTATTATAGTAAATAATAAACATTAGAGCAATTACAATTAAAATTCCTAAACCTATCCAGGTGAATATCATTTTAATTTATTGGATTGTGTATATTTAAAGATTGTGTTTTGTTTAAGATTAATGTTTCTACAATTTTATTAATTTCTTTAAAATTATTTACAATGTAGTCTGGTTTCCATTTAAAATCTTTATTTTTTCCTATGAAAATTGTTTTTATTCCAATATCTTTTGCAGCCATATCGTTATCGCTATCTCCTATCATTATACATTCTTCTG
>CAZIFJ010000022.1:0-10310 GCA_964538235.1 Candidatus Woesearchaeota archaeon | reverse complement strand
AAGGTGTGGTGGCACATTGTTTTTTTGATAGGTATAAATAGTATTGATAATCTTATTGAGTGGAAAAAAATACGAATATTCACTTATATTTATTTTCTATTTCTGAATTGTTAAACACAAATAGAATTTTCTACAAAGATTCTAAATTTCTATCTTGAGCTAATGGCGGTCTTCTACTAGTTCCCCAATGCTCCCAGAAAATTGTGTTTTCTAAATCCATTTTTCTTTTTTTCTGCGTTTTTGTTTCTTCGTAGCCTATTGGAATTATTGCTTCAACTTCTGTGTCTTTTGGAATTTTTAAAATTCTTTTTATCATTAAATCCTTGAATGCACCAACCCAACAAGCAGATAAATTTAAGTCAGTTATTTTTAATAAAAGATTTTCAATTGCTGCGCCAGCTTGTTGTTTTGCGTAAATTTTTCCTCGTTCGTGATAAAGTTTTTCTACAATTTTTATGTTTGAACAGATAACTACTAAAATTTTTACTTTGTTTATCCAGAGCTGTTCGGTATGTTTTGCTATTTTGTTTATTGTTTCTTCGTTTTCTATTATTATAAATTTTAGATTATTGTTGTTGCCTGCAAATGGAGCTTGATTTGCAAAGTCAATTGCTTCTAAAACAGCTTTCCAACTTGGTTTTTTGTCTTTGAAAGAATTTACTGATGTTCTTTTTTTAATTACACTGTCAAATTCCATTTAATTTAATAGATTCTTCTTTATTTAAGTCTTATTTCTCCCCCACCTAAGACAATTTCTTTTTTATAAAGGACTATTGACTGACCTTCTGCTATTCCTATTTCTGGTTTTGACAAGTAAAAAACGAATTTTCTTTTTTTAATTTTTAATTTTCCTGGAAGAAAACTTCCTAAATGTCTTATTCTTACTTTTATATTTTCATTCAGAAATTTTTCTTTTTTATTTATTATATGTAAATTTTTAATAATTATCTTTTGTTTTTTTAATAAAGGGTGATTTTTTTGGACTACGATGAGTGAGTTGTTTTTTAATTTTTCAGCGACATACATTTTTTGAGAAGTTTGTTTTTCCAAACCTTCTTTTGTTCCTATTCTTTGACCAGTAGTGTAATAATAGATTCCTTTATGATATCCAAGGATTTCTTTTTCTGGAGAGATTATTTTTCCTGTCTTGTTTTTTATTTTTTTTTCAAGAAATGATTTAATATTTGTTTTTCCGACAAAACAAATTCCTCTTGTGCTTTTTTTATCCCAATTTGGAAATTTATTTTTCTTTGCAATTTCTCTAATTTGCGATTTTTTGAAATTACCTAATGGAAATAGTGTATGAGATAAATCTTCTTGAGATAAGCCATAAAGAAAATATGACTGGTCTTTTTTTTCGTCTTTTCCTTTTAATAAGTTGTATCCTAAATTTGATTTTTTTATTCTTGCATAATGTCCCATTGCAATGTAATCTGCTCCTATTGCTTTTGCTTTTTTCCAGAACAATGGAAATTTTATTATTGTGTTGCAGTCAATGTCTGGATTTGGAGTTAAACCATTTGAATAATCTTTAAACATTTTTTCTAAAACTATTTTTTTATATTCTTTTTCAAAATCGAAAGTTACTAAAGGAATTTTTAGAATATTTGCAATTTTTTGAGCCATAATTTTTTCTTCAACCCAGGAGCATTCATTTGTTAGAGGATTTTTTGTGTCAGAAAAGTTTTTCATAAATGCTCCAATTACTTTATATCCTTGTTTTTTTAGTAAAAGCGCCGCCACACTTGAGTCTACTCCCCCAGATAAGCCAATAACTACTATTTTTTGATTCATTTAATCAAGCAAGTATTTTGGGTATAAAAAGCTAATTTTATAATGAGATGTGAACTAAATGTCGTGTAAAAATTACAAAGTAAATGCTTTTATAGAACATTTGAGATATATCCTACATGGCAGAATTATTATTCTTTATTTTAGCATTTATATCAGAAGTTATCGGAACCATTGCGGGTTTTGGTTCTTCTACAATCTTTTTACCATTATCTTTATTTTTTGTTGATTTCAAAACTGCCTTAATCCTTGTGGCTTTTTTCCATATATTTGGTAATCTAGGTAGAATAACATTTTTCAAACATGGGCTAAACAAAAAGTTGATTTTAATTTTTGGTGTCCCAAGCGTAATCTTAACTATAGTCGGCGCTCTGTTAGTGAATTATATACCACAAAATTTATTAAAATTAGTTTTAGGTATCTTTTTACTTATCTTCTCAATCTCATCAATTGTAAAACCAGATTTCAAATTCAGATCTTCAAATAAAAATGCAGTTATTGGTGGTGCTTTATCAGGATTTTTAGCTGGTTTGATTGGCACTGGCGGTGCTTTGAGGGGCGCTTTCCTTACAGCTTTTAACTTGGAAAAAAATGTTTATATTGCAACGGCGGCAGTTATTGCATTGGTAGTAGATATAACTAGAATTCCAATCTATTTTGGAAATGGATTCCTTGAACCACAATTCTATCTTTATATCCCATTACTTTTTATAATCGCCATTGCTGGTTCTTATACGGGCAAAAAAATTGTTAATAAAATCCCGCAAAGTTCATTTAGAAAGTTTGTACTCACTGTGATTGCAATAATAAGCTTGAAATTTATTTATGATGGAATAACATTCTTATTATGAATTACTTAACCTGATAAAATCAAGCTACTTATTAACTTCCCTAAAGCTAAATTAAATCGTTTTATCCCGCAGCTTGCTGTGGTTGTGTTGTTGATTTTTGAATAAAAAATAATTGGAAATGTTTAAATTAGTTATTTGTTATATTTATTTATGGTAGAAAGGGTTCAAACAGGAGGAGTTGTAAGTTTTGAGCATAAATCTCAAGGAGATTTAAAATTAGATCCAAAAAGAAAAAAAGATATTTCAGAGGCCTATGAGAAATATTATGTTCGGAGAGAAGAAGAAAGAAAAAATAGAATTATTTTTTGGATTGGGATAATTTTATTAATTTTTATTGGGCTTTTTACTATTTGGTTTTTCTGGAGATGAATTTTTTCTGAACGTCCCGGAGAGGACTCGGACCTCTGACCCCACGGTTAACAGCCGTGTGCTCTACCAGCTGAGCTACCGGGACACATAGTGAACCAACTAATGGTTCCCTAAATAGTAAACTAACAAACAACCGGAAAATTAAATTGGTTTACTATGTTTAAAGTTTTAAAAATTTCAGTTATTTAAACGTTGTTGTTAAGAGTATTTACTAATTATATTTAGATTTTCAAATGTAGAATTTTTTATTTAGATAATTTTAATCTTAAAATTTTAAAGATTTTTTATATGTCAAGAATTATTTTTTGCGTAAACTCCTTACTTTAGTTCGTGAGACTTCAAGATTTAAAAATCTTGATAGCGCTCAAGAATAAGATTCTTGACGAAGGAAAAATAATTCTTGAGCACAACAAAAATACAATATATTTTTGTGCCATCAAAAATTTTTAATTTTTGAGGTGATCAAGAACCAAACACGCCAGTTACTTTAGTGGCTGGTTCTTGACATTTTTAGATTTTTGAGAATTTTTTTCTCGACGGGAAAATTTAGGAAATTTTTTTATTTTTTTAAAGAAATAAAAAATTTGCGTTAAGTTTATAAAGAATAAATGATATTATAATTAAGAGGTGCAAAATGGCTGCTAAGAAAAAAAAGAGTTCAAAGAGAAAAAGATAAATAATCTTAATTATTATTTTTATTTTTATTAAATTATGCCCCTATGGTTTTTGTTCATTTTTTCCAAATAGTGATAAACATTTGATTGTTTTGAGCCTTTAATGAGGTTTTTAATTCCTGTTATTGCGTCTTCAAATTTTTCTGCAGGAACAATTACTCCTACTTCATTGTCTATCACTTCTATAAAACATTCTGAAATATTTTCAATTGTCCTTTTAGTTTTACCTTCTGTTCCGATAATTCTGGATTTTATTTCTCTAAGATTTTTTCTTTTTGTAATGTCTTTTATATGAATCATTTTGAAAATAAACTCTTCATTTTTTAATAGGAGGGCTTTTTTTGCGGAAAAACCAAAGTTTATTGCATCTAAAACCTGCTGTGCTTCATATTCTTCAAAAGAATTTCCTTCAATTATTGCTTTTTTTCCTGCAAGAGTAATTTTTACTTTTAGTTTTTCTTTTAATAAATTTAAGTTTGATTTCAATTCTTTTGTTTTTTTAAAATAAATTTCTTCCATTTTATAGCAAGACAAGCGCAATTGGGATATTATTTATTTTTATTATTCCTTGTTCTGCGATTATTCCGGCTTTTAATGCTGTTTTGATTGAGTTTTCTCCGACGATGTTAAAAGTTGAGTCTTCTCTTTTTTGTTGAATCATAATTTCTTTTGCTTTTTCTATTAAGTATTCATCGCCTTTAAAAAATTTTTCTCTTATATCTATTTGTAAATTTCCTTCTTCAAATTTTTTCCCTAATAAATTTGAATCAGCAACAGCAACTATTGTTCTATAAGATTTATGTATTTTTATTGATATCATTAGATGTTTTTTACAGGGGATTTCGCTCCGCAAGCAAGACAATTTTTGAATTTTATTCCCTTTTCTGAAATTATTTCAGTGTCTGGTTTTTTACATTCATTACATATGACAAATTCTTTGGTGTATTGCGCTATTTTCTCATTGACTTTTTCCGAGCCTAATTTTGTTTTCAAAACTAAAAATTCTTTTTCTACTTTTACAGAAACTGCTAGTTCTTTTTGGAGAAATTTTGCTAAATGTTCTAATGGTCTTCTAATGTATTGTGCAATTAATGAAAAATTTGTTATTATTGTATTTTTTCCAGAGATTTCTCCTGCAACTTTTGGAATTTCAAATCTTTCTGAAGATTTATCTATAATTTTTACTTCCTTGTACGCTTTTTCCAAAAGTTCTTCATAATTCATGTTTATTTTCAGAGAAATGTATTTAAAGAAGTTTCTGTTTTAAAAGTTATGATAATTTCTACTCTTGAAAATGTTCCTGATAAAAAAATCAAGAAGATTTTGGGGATTGTAAAGGGAAGCACTATTCGTTCTAAACATATAGGTCGGGATATTATGGCTGGATTGACAAGTATTATTGGTGGAGAGCTGAAAGGATATACTGAGATGATAAATGAAGCGAGAGATGAAGCTATTGGTAGAATGGTTGAAGAAGGGAAGAAGTTGAATGCAGATGCAATTATTGGAGTTAGATTGACGACTTCGCAAGTTGTTCAAGGAGCGGCGGAAGTAGTTGCTTATGGGACTGCTGTGAATTTGAAATGAATTGGACAGAAATTGTAAATATTAGTGAGATTAAAAATAAAATTATAAGCTTAATTGAGGAAAGTTTAAGATGATTGACTTAAAAAATACAATTAATCAGTTAATACCATATATAATGAAGAAAATAGTTTACTTAGGAAAGAATCCGAACAATGATGAACTTATTCACAAAAAATTTGTAACAATTTTTTATAGGGGCTTGATAATTGATGAATTAATAGAAATTGAAACAGAAATAGAGGATATTATACTTAATGATAAATTTGGAGTTGATTCTAATGGAACAAAGTCTGAAAGAGATGAATATAGGGAGAATAAATTAAGAAGAAAGGAAGCAAAAGAAAATAAATTTGAAAATAAAATTAAAGAGTTGGGAACAATACGAAAAAAGTACTTTAATGATAAAGAAAAAAAAGTGATGGAGAGTTATATTGTAAAAATAGAGATATATAGGCATTATTTTGCTCATAGGGAAATAAAATTCGATTCTTCGGATGCCTTTTTATATATTCATGGGTGGAAGAAAGAACGTAGAATTAAAATAGATATCAAATTTATTGAAGATATACTGAAGGAAACTAAGATTTTGAAAGAATTATTAGATAAAATGAAAAAACAGCAAGAACGTATTATTGAGGAGAGTTTGAAATAATTTAACTTATTGGATAATTATTTGTTAATGAAAAATTTATAAGATAGGGGATTTATTAAAAAGAAAACCAATTAACGAAGAGTTTTCTTTTATAACTCATTATCTAGCAAACCCCCCCCTTGCTTTTAGGTTATGAAGATGAGTGTCGTAATAACTTAAACCAAAGATAGATAAATTTAAATAATATCAATTGATATAATATTTGATATGGAAACAATAACACAAAAGAATAAAAAAACTTATTTCGAAAGTAATGAAGTAGCTAGGTCTCCAACGCTTCAAACAGTTTTAATGGTTGAGAAATTTATTAAGGAAAATTCTGGAGAATACAAGAAGACAGAACTTTTCAATAATTTACCGAAAAAAGTAATGTGGCAAACATTTCAAGTTATTATGGAATATTTAGAAAGCACATTAAAGATTGTTTATGATAATGAGGGTTTTGTCGTTTATATTTGGAATCCTTCTCTTCTTGAAAAAATTAAGGATAGAAATAATTTAGAATGGAAAGCAAAGTAATCTTTCGAGATGAGAAGTTGAAGGAGTCTTTTGAAAAATTAGAAGAATATGATCCAGATTTACACTCTCAATTGCAAAAAGCCAGAGATGAAATAAGCAGAAACGTTTTTTGTGGTAGAAATGTGAAAAAGAAATTAATACCTAAAGAATACATCCAAAAATATTTTTTGGATAATTTATGGATTTACAATTTAAGAAGTGGCTGGAGATTGTTTTATACTATTACAAGAGATGAAAAAATTGAGATTTTGTCTATTGTTCTTGATTGGATGAATCATAAAGATTATGAAAGGCTATTTGGGTTTTAAAATCGTAAAATAATTTACACAAAATCCTATTCTTTATATTGCAAACGAAAATGTTTAGCGTTAATTCTTAAGATTAAGTAATCGTGGTGTTTTGTTACCTAAGGTTAATAATCTTTTGAGAAAAGCTCATTTTAATACCTTGGACAGAATTTGTCTAAATCTCTAATTTTTTGGATTTTATTCTTTTAGATTAATTCTCCAGACAAACTAAAATTTGGCCTTGGGCTTTTAGCATTTGAATAAAATATGTAATCTGCAGAAAATTTAATTGGTTGTAAAGAACCATGGACAAAAAGTTTTAATTGGAATATTTTTTCTTCTCCAGACTCTAAAGAAACTGGTTTTGTGAAGTCAGCATCAATATTAACCATATTAATATAAGGAGAGATTTCATTAAAGTTAGTCCCCTCCCTCTTTTCATTAATCAAATTTATCTTTTCATTACCTAAATTTTTAATCGTAATATTAAAATATTTATAATAAAAATCATTGATATCCTTAGGAATTTGCATTTGTCCTAAATCAATATTTGTTATCTTAACATCAGAATTTGTTCTTTCACTTAACCTTAAAGTTGGATCGCCAAAAAGATGAACGGCAAAATTATGATTAAAAAAGGTTTCTTCAAAATTAAATCCATTGTCTAACTTAAAAGATTCTATAGCTGGAAATTGACTTATTACCAGAACAGGAGTTGTTGCAGCAACTACAAATAATCCATTCCCAGCAAACAAATAGTTTCCAGCAAGATAATTATCCGTTGTAAAATCTCCAACAGAACAGGATAATAACTGATAAAATAATGCATTTGGTTTAATAATCATTAATTTATCACTAATCATGCCTTGTTGAGAAGTAGGAGAGCCATGACCATTATAAACAACATACTCGTAGGGTTTTCTTAATTCTTCAGAATATACTTTAGAAATACTTTCGTTGGGATCTGTTATAAGATTTACATCTCCAGAATAATAATTTAATTTTTCAATTGTTGATCCTTGATTTAAAAATATTCGTCGAATGATCTCAGCTTCAGAAGGAGAATCACTATCAACAATTGGATAAAAAGCAAGCATTTTATGGTTATACAGTTTTTTCCCTGTTCTGTATTCATTATTTCTTTTAAAATATGAAGATAACATACTTATATTATTTCCCTGATCATTTGGTGTTGTAAGTCTTGCAATCCAAAAGTCCTTAGCACTTTCTTTAAAATCATTACATTTAGTTTCATTAGATAGGTCATAATAACTGACTTCATTACATGTATAGCCATCACACCTGTTTCCTGTTTTTAATATACTAAAACAAGAGTCATCCAAATCAGTATAGTAATGGTCAGAATGGCAGTAATCATATTCTTCCATACATAAGTTAGATAATACTGTTGGGATATTCCCTATAAATAAAACTCCTTTTAGATTTCCCGATTTATCTTGTGATTTTATGAAATTTTTAATTTGATCCGGAGTCTCTATGGATATTGTTTTTTGTATAATTTCATAATCATATTCATTTTTAACATCTTGTTTCCAAATATCTAAATCTGTTTGTAATTCTAGAATAAGTAAATCCTTAACAATTAATAATAATTTTCCTTTTTCTGTTTTGCATTTACCATCAACGCAACCATTAGTACAACTAAAATATTTATCCTTTATTTTATTAATCCCACAATAATATTCTCTTAGTTTTTTATTTTTGATGCATTTATCAATTTTAGTTTTGATAATACCCTTCTTATCTCTAATAATTGTAGTGCCTTTAATAAACTTAGAATCTTCCAAACCTAAATTTCCGTCGGAATCTTCGCAAGATCTTTTCAATGAAATAGCATTCCCAGTAATTTCTTTTTTCTTAAACAAATCAGAAAACCATCCAGCAGAAGCAAAACTAAAAGCAAATAAAAAAATTATTCCAAAAACAAAAAACCTCTTTGAAATCATATTTGAGAGAGAGAGAGAGAGTCAATATTTAAATCTTTCTCCAATTTAGCTTTGTCCGGAATTAAAAAATCTGATTAAAATAAATAATTATTCATTAAATACTTTTAACATTTCTTGAAACTTTTTGTCATAATTTTCTAAAAAATGGAACTCCGGACAGAGCATATAACATTTTATTTGTCTTATCTTAAAATAAGGTTATTTCAACAAGTAAGATAAGCTCTGCTAATAAGTAGAATCTTATGAAGAAACTAAATAGAAAAAAATGAAAAATCTCTTTAATTATAAGATATTAATTGAAAGCTCGGATAAATAGTTTTGTCAAAACATTTATAATCTTCTTTTGATTTAATATAATATGAATGTGAAAAATTTAGTTATTGGAATTAGTATTTTTGTAATTTATTTATTGGCTGTAAATTATGGAATTCAGGCATTTTATCCTGAACCAAAGTACGAGAAATTTTGTTCTGGGGATTATGGGAGATATCCTGTAAAACAAGATTATAATTATCCTTCTGTTAATTGCACTTTCTCAAAAGAACTACAAAACCAAGTTGACTTGTGTTATCAAGAAGGAGGGAATCCTATTTTTGATTACGATAATAATGGATGTAATGTTGCTATAGAAAAATGTGATTATTGCAATAAAGAATACAATGATTCTCTTGCAAAATATAATAAAAATTATTTTTTGATTTCTTTAATTTTAGGAATTGTTACTTTGTTAGTTGGATATTTTATTTTATCTGTTGAGCCTGTTGGAAGCTCTTTGATGGCTGCAGGAGTTGGAGCAATATTTTTTGGTTCTGTTAGAAATTGGCAAAACTTAAGCGATATTTTAAGATTTCTACTTTTGTTAGTTGCTTTAGTTTTACTTGTTTGGATTGGATTAAGAGTTAATAGGAAGAAATGATTATTTTCAGAGGATTATCACCTGAAGATGTAACAATACATCAGAACAATAAATTATATAAAGGAGAGTATTATATATTAAGTATGGAAAACCTTGAAAAAACTTTGGAAAAAGTTAAGCCAAGAATGGAAGAAGCAAGGCCTTTACTTGAGGAGAAACCTCTTTACAAAGGACTCCAAAGAATAGAAGACAAGCCTTACCTTGGTGGTACTGGCGTTAGGTATTGGATGTAAATCTGTCCTTAGAGCAAAAATGAATAATTCTTTTAGCTGGGCTAGTAAGGAGATTGAAGATTTAGTAAATGAAGAATCTTCTAAATTAAAGAGAACGAGAGAATTTGTTTCTAGAAGATTGGGTGTAAGTGATAATGAAATTATAAAAGAAGATTTGGGTTTTGTTGCAATGCCTGAGATTCTATCCGCCCAGTATTGTGTTCTCTCTGGAAATATGCATTTACTTGAAATTTCTCCTCCTTTACAGGCATTTTTATCCTATGCTATTTCTATTTATGATATTCTTTCAGATAACCATTTGTATAAAAATGGAAAACCAACTTTTCTAAAGGCTTACGGAAGAGATGCTGTTTTGATTGCGGAAGGAATGTATAAAAAAGTTATACGGGAACTCTCTATGGAATTAGGAAAAGAAGTGTTTAGGGCTGCTAAAATTGTAGATGAAATGTATTATGGTACAATAA
>CAZIFJ010000021.1:0-10443 GCA_964538235.1 Candidatus Woesearchaeota archaeon | reverse complement strand
TTGAAAACTTTTTATTTGATTTTTGATTTTAAAAATTTTTTAATTTCTTTTTTTAATTTGGCTTTAAAGTTTAATGAAAGTGTAAAAAGCATCACTTTTTATTTTGTAATAATTATAAGCATATTAACTGGAATTTTATTTAGTCTAATTTTCTATAAATTTAATTTGAATAGGAGTATAAGAATGGGTGAAGGATTAGCAATGAGTTTAGGAATATTTTTTGGAATTCTTGCTCCGGGATGTGCGGCTTGCGGAGTTGGATTAATTGGAGTTTTAGGATTAACTTCTAGCATTGCTTTTCTGCCTTTCCAAGGAAATGAGATTGCAGTTGCTTCAATTTTTATTTTAATTTTTGTGATAGGAAAAATTTCTTCTGAAATTTTTGAATGCGGTCTTTCATTAAAGAAATAATTTTGTCTGACAAAAGATTTAAATAGAATAATATTTGTAAAATAAAATGGAAGAGAGTGAGACAATCACAATAAAAAAAGAAAGTCTTTGGAAGTATTCAACATTTATACTTTTAGCCTTGTTAGTAATTGTTTTTTTTGTATTTTTTACTGGAGATAAAAAAGGTGTGACTGGTGGAGCTGTTAATGATGGTGATGATGAAATTCCTTCTGCTCCTGCTGGAAAAGTTGATGTTAACTTAGATGATGATGCTGTTCTTGGAGATAAAAATGCTCCTGTAACAATTGTTGAATTTTCTGATTATCAATGTCCTTTCTGTGCGAGATTTTGGAGCCAAACTTTGCCTTCTATTAAAAAAGAATATATTGATACTGGAAAAGTAAAACTAGTTTTTAGAGACTTTCCTTTGGAGAGTATTCATCCGATGGCTTTGCCTGCAGCGATTGCAGCTGAATGTGTAAAAGAGAAAGGAGGAGATTCTGCATATTTCAAGATACATGATAAAATATTTGAAAATCAAGCAAGTTTATCTAAAGACAATTTAGTTTCTTGGGCAAAAGAATTAGAATATGATATTAAAAGTTGTTTAGACTCTGAAAAATACAAGTCAGAAGTTAAAAAAGATTTATCTGATGGAAGTTCTTATGGCGTTCAAGGAACTCCTGCATTTTTTGTCAATGGAAAATTGATAAGTGGAGCTTATCCTTTCTCAACATTTAAACAACTAATTGATGCTGAATTGGTCTAATGGAAAAACCTAAATGTGAAATCTGTAATAGAACATTTAAAGATTTGGATGGTTTGGAAAAACATAATCTTGCTAAACATCATGTTGAAAAAAAAGTTGAAAGAATAGAAAATAAAGAAATTAAAAAATATGGAATTTATTTTGTTGTTATTTTATTAATTGCTGGAGGAGCTTATGCTTTGTTTTCTGGAGCGCAGAGCTGTAAAAATACTCCTGCAAATGAGATGAATATTGGAGGACATACAAACCTTGCTTTACATATTCATCAAGACTTAAAAATTATTATAGATGGAAAAGAAGAAACAATTCCACCGAATATTGGAATTGCACCAAATATAATGAGACCAATACATACTCATGATGCAACAGGAGAATTACATGTTGAAGGGCAATGTAAAAGAGACTTTACTTTAGGAGATTTTTTTGTAATATGGGATAAAAGATTTGATTCTAATTGTATATTTGAGCATTGCACTGATAAAGGGAAATTAAAAATGAGTGTTAATGGGAAAGAAAATTTTGATTTTGATAAACTTGCTTTGAAAGACCACGATAAAATTTTAATTGAGTATAGGTCTAATTAATTATTATTTAAAAATTCTGTAAATTAAATATGCTATAAAAGAAATTGACAAAATTGTTAGGTAAAGAGTTATATGTGGCTGAATTGAGTGGCCAAAAAAAGAATAAAGAGAGACCATTGGAATCATTCCTAAAAAGGTTGCAATTGAGAAAGAAAAAATGTTAAGACTTGTCAAACCAGTAGCGTAGCTTACAATGTCAAAAGAAACTTGAGGCATTAATCTTGTAAAGAAGACTATAAGTGCAATGTCTTGATTGCTTTTTCCTTCTAATTTAAAATAAATTTCTGTTCCTTTGATCATTTCTTTAAAATAATCCTTGAAGAAAAATCTCTAAATTGAAAATGTAATGGCCCCACCTATTGTTCCTCCAATAAGAGTATATAATAATGCTTTCCATGGACCAAAAATAATTCCTGCTGAAATTGCTAAAGGAGAACCTGGAATCGGAACGATAATAATCGCAAACGTCAATAAAAGAATGTAAATAATCGGAGCCAGATAAGTATAATTATTTAAGATTGATTCAAGATTTGTGTAGTAATTTTTTATATCATTAAAAAATAAAATTGTTAGGAAAATTAGGAATGTCAAGAACCAGCCACTAAAGTGACTGGCGTGTTTGGTTCTTGAGCGCTATCAAGATTTTTAAATCTTGAAGTCTCACGAACTAAAGTAGGGCGTCCTAAAAATCCTAAGGATTTTGGGGCACAAAGAACCGAAGGTTGCTTTGTGTTACGCAAAAAATAATTCTTGACATATTAAAAAAAATATTTTTAGTTTTTTATTTGATAATTCCATAAGTCAGATATTTTAATTGAGATATAAATGTGTTGATTGATAAGACTTATATATAATAAATACCTTGATAAAATATGCCTAAACCTCTTGTTGTCGGAGTAGTTGTAATTTTTTCTTTATTGATAATTTATATTGGTTTTAATGCAATTTCTAATTCTAAAAGCAATTCTAAAGAGAAAAAAATTGAGATTTTAGATACAAACATTGAGAACGAGGTTCAAACCGCGATTATTGAAGTAAATGAAACAAAAATTGAAGAAAATAAAAAAATTAATGTTGTTAATATAAATTCAAATGGTTTCTCGCCTGAAAATTTAATTATTGAAGTTGGAAGCGAGGTAAAATTTGTAAATAAAGATTCTTCTAAGCATTGGCCTGCAAGTGACTTTCATCCAACGCATAAAAAATATCCTAGCTCCGATATAAACAAGTGTAATGGTGATAAAAAAAATAAAATCTTTGATGCTTGTAAAGGATTGGAGCAAAATGAGGAATATGCTTTTGTTTTTATAGAAAATGGTGCTTGGAGTTACCACGACCATTTAAATCCTGGAATTAGTGGTGTTATTGTTGTTAAATAAATTGTTGGGAGATTATATTTATGAATAAAAATTATCTAATGCGAATTATCTACACTATTTTTTATTTTCTCCATTGAGTCTCTCATTTTTTCAAGATTCTTTAATAATGCTTTTCGTGTTGCAGTTACCACAGCATTTTTATAATTATGAATAAAATCTGAAAATGTTCCCAAACTTAGCATAATTTCAGAAATTTTTTCAGGCACATATAGGGTTCCTTCCTTTAATTTTTTTGATATATCAATTTGAAGTTCTTCTTGTTTCGCTTTTAAAACATTAAATCCATTATTAGAAAAATTATTTGAGTGTGAATCAAAATGAGCTTCACCATATTCTACTGCTATTCTTTTATGTTTTTTTGTTATTTCTCCTGTTACTTGATATAACAATTTATCACGCTCTTGCATTAATACTTCTTTTGTTAATCTATCTAAATCTATTAATCCAGTATCTAAAACTCCATTAGAAAGCTGTTGCGCTTCATTATCAGAAATTTGTCTACCAATAATTTGAGATAGATTGGCTCTTGTTCTTAAATAAATTGGAGTTAAAGTTTCATTAAATGTCCTATGATTATATTCTTCGCTTGGAAATTCTTCATTTTCTGCATATCCAAGATCAGATTTCCTTTTTTCTAATTTCAATATTGAATTTTCTAAATCAAAATACAATCTAAATAAGACTTTTGACTCAATAGCATATACTTCACTTACAGCTTTTCTATATACTTCTACATCTTGACTGCCATAAACTTTTACTCCTTTATTTAATGTAGATTCTATTAATTTTCTATTTTCTTCTGTAACTATGGTATCAGTTTCATCTTGAGTATAAGGAAAATCATTTTCTTTTCTTACTAAACTTTCAAAAACTATTGCATCAATGTTTCCTGAAGAAACTAATTGTTCCAATAAATTATAATCTCTTTGCATATCTTCTCTTATATGAGAATTTGGTACGTAATAAATAGTTATATCGGAATTTGGGTTTACATTTTCTACATACCATTCTGTATTTGCTACTTGAACTGTTTCTTTTTTAGTTTGATAATCTTCTGCTAAGGTATTATAAGGATTAGCTAAAGCTAATGAAGAGACCAGCGTTAATAGTCCTTTTTTTAGTTGGGCTGTTAATCTTTCCATAATTTTATAGATAAAATAGACTATTTAAACCTTTCTTTAGTAATAACTATAAAGTAGTTAACTTATTCATATCTTAAAGCATCTGTGATTTTTATTTTTGCGGCTTGGAATGCTGGGAGTGTTCCGGAAATTGCGCCGATTAAAAATGCAAATAATAAACAGCCGAAAATTAAATATGGGGGAGCTGAAGCTTTCAATAAAGTTGTTGCTAAATAATGTACTGCAATAAATTCTATTGATTTTGAAATTCCAATTCCTAATAAAACTCCAACAACTCCGCCGACTAATCCTAATAATCCTGATTCAATTAAGAAAATTATTAAGATGTCGGAATTTTTCGCTCCAATTGCTTTCATAATTCCAATTTCTTTTGTTCTTTCTAAAACTGATGTGTACATTGTGTTGGCGATTCCTATTCCGCCGACTAAAAGTGAAATTGTGGCTATGCTGAATAAAAATCCTGTTAAAATATTTAGAACTGCTCCGAAACTTGACAAAACTTCTTCAGGAGTTAAAATATTAAAATCTCTTGTTTTTTTTGTTAGACCTCTTGAACTTATTAAACGCTTTTCTGTTTTTTCAGATATTTCTTTTATGTCTTCGCCTTGGCTAATCTGAACCATAATTTGGTCAACTCTATCTTCTGACTTGAACAAATCCTTGAAATCTTCGTAAGACATATAAACTAATCTATCATCACCTGGATTGCCGACTGTTTTTAAAATTGCTTTGACTTTGAATTCAACATCATTAATTTTTATTTTATCGTTTACTTTTACAGGTGTTTTAAAAACATTGTTGTGTTTGTATTGACTACCAAGAAGAACTTCTCCTCTATCCCCTTTTTCTAAATCTCTACCATCTTCTGGTTTGTAAGATTCAACTTCTTGAAAAACTTTATTTCCGTCTAATGGATATGCAACTACTGGGAAAAATCTTTTTTGTTTTTCAAAAACAACTTCAGCGTTGCCAATTAAAAAATAAGATAAATCTTTTACGCCTGGAATTTTTCTTATTGTTTCTACGTCATCTAAAGTCAGTTGTGCTGCTGCTCCGGAAGATGGCGGGCCTGCTTGCCCCCTTGGCTGAATAAAAAATTTATCTGCACCTAATAATCTAAATTGTTCTTTGACCGCATCCTGCAACCCAATTGATAAACTTATTAAAATAAAAATCGTTGCGATTGCAATAAAAATTCCGAGCATTGTTAATAAGGAACGAAGTTTTCTGTTTTGCAGATTTTTTAAAGCTAAATTAAAATATTCTTTTTTCATTTTCTTAATGCCTCAACTGTGTTTAATTTTGCTGCTTGGAATGCTGGGAGTGTTCCGGAAATTATTCCTAAAAGAAAAGATAAAATTATTGCGGAAATTAACAGTGGTTGAGAAGTTTGAACTCCTAAACTTAATCCTGAAAATGTAATACTTACAAGATATGAAGAAAAGTAAGCTAAACCTAACCCAATTGCCGTTCCAATAATTCCACCTACTAATCCTAATAATCCTGATTCAATTAAGAAAATTATTAAGATGTCGGAATTTTTCGCTCCAATTGCTTTCATAATTCCAATTTCTTTTGTTCTTTCTAAAACTGATGTGTACATTGTGTTGGCGATTCCGATACTCCCAACTAATAAAGATACTGCTGCGATACCTGCGACTATTATATTGATTATATTTAGAATTGTGTTAATTGTTTGAATGCCTTGAACAGGAGTTTGAACAGAAAAATCTTCCTCGCCAATATCAAGATTTCTATCTCTTCTTAGTACTCTTTCAATTGAATTTGATATTTCTTCTGTTTTTTCTTTTTCTAAAACTTGAACAACAATTAAATCAATTTCATCATCAATGTTTAAAATTTTTTTTAAATCTTCTTCCTGCATTGAAATTACACTATTAATTTGAAATGTGCTTGCCGGAGCTAAAATTCCTGCAACTTCAAATTCTTCTCCTTGAATTTTTAAAATTGTACCTACACGAATTTTTTTTTCAAACTCATCATCTCTAATAAAATTGTTTCCTAAAATTATTTTTCCTTTTTCATCTGAATTAATTAATTTTCCTTCAAGTAATTTTATGTTTAACACATCATAAACTAATTCTCTTTCTTCATTTCCTTCTGGAATGCTTGCAACAAAATTGAAGTGTATGTTTTTATTAAATTCAACACGAACAAATCTTAATAATCTTGGGACTACTAAATCAACTCCTTGAGTTTTTTTTATTAAATCTAAATCATGTTCTGTTAATTTTCTTACAACTGTACTTCCTGGCGGGCCGAAACCTGTTCCTGCATTTTGGACAATTAATTTGTCTGCATCTAATGTTGAAAATTGCCCTGTGATTGCATTTTGTAGACCATTGCCTAAAGAAATTAAAGACACAACTGCTGCAATACCAATAAAAATTCCGAGCATTGTTAATAAGGAACGAAGACCTTGATGTTTAAGATTTGAAAATGCCAACACAAAATAATCGGTTTTCATAGAGATTACCTCTCTTGTGAAATACTATTTTTCATTCTTTGTCTCTTTTTTATTGCTCTCCAAATTAGCCATATAATTATTAAAACTATAATAATAGAAGAATATAAAGGTGTTTTGCTTTTTTGAACAATTCCTAATTCAATTGCCTCTTCTGTTGTATAAACTTTTAAAGACAAATCAACGTTTTTCGTTTTTTGAACGTTGTCAAAATCTTTGTAGTCAACGATTGCATTCAATTTTGAATTCACAGATTTGAAAATTACATCGAATGAAGCTGTTTCAAAATCGTCTGAATTTACATTTCCGATATAAACTTCTTTTTCTGAAAGCAAAGTTAAACCTTCTGGAAAGACTCTTACTAAAACAAATTTGGCGTCGGCAAAACCCTTATTTATAATTTTTAAAGTTACTTTTCCCTTTGAGCCGATAATTGCGTTATCTGAATCTAAAGAAAATGTTAAATCTGTTTTTGCGTTTATTCTGATTCCAATTGTTCCTTCTTTTGTTTTGTCTTCATATTTTATCTTGTAAGGAATATTATAATCTCCTGGTTTTGCATTGTTGCTTGCTCTTAACAAATATCCGAAAGTCTTTGATTCGTCTTCTTCTAATTCGTCAATTGTATCTTCTGAACTTCCAATTGTGCTTAAAGGCAAATCTGAAAAATCCAAAGATAAAGAAACATCTTCAATGTCCGCATTTTCATCGTTTTCAATTGAGATTCTTAATTGAGATTCACTTCCTGGAGTTAAATCTGCAATATTGACATTTTTAATTACTATAGCTGAAGCTACATTTAGCAATAAAAAAAATGATAGTATAAATGAAATTATTTTTTTATTCATGTTTATTTTTATTGTCTGTTATTTAAAAATGTTTGCTTTGTATTAACTTAATAGGAGATACAATTTTATTTTAGTTAAAAACTTTTTTTATTGTTTCTTGTGACTTTTTCTACTTTTCCGTCTTTAATCCAATAAATTGTTTTTGCGTGGGCTTTTGCTAATTCTGCGTCGTGAGTGACCATAATAATTGTTTTACCTTTTTTGTTTAAATCTTCTAAAAAAGATAAAACTTTTTCTCCTGTTTTTGTGTCGAGATTTCCTGTTGGTTCGTCAGCTAAAATTACTTCTGGCTCGTTGGCTAATGCTCGTGCGATTGCAACTCTTTGTTGTTGACCGCCAGAAAGTTGATTTGGATAATGGTCCATTCTATCTTCTAAATTTACTAAAGCTAGAATTTTTTCTGCTCTTGACTCTCTTTCTTCTTTTTCAATTCCTTGAAACAACATTGGAAGCATGACATTTTCCTTTGCTGTGAGATTTTTTATTAAGTTGAAACTTTGAAAAATAAATCCTATTTTTCTTCCTCTGATTTGCGCTAATTCAGATTCTTCTAAATGAGAAATGTCAATTCCATCGAGAAAAACTTTCCCCTTTGTCGGTAAGTCTAAACTTCCGATTAAATTCATTGATGTTGATTTTCCTGAGCCAGATGGACCCATGATTGCGACAAAATCTCCGAGTTCAACTTGAATGTCAATTCCATCTAAAGCTTTTACAACATTATCACCCATTTGATAATGTTTTTCTGCTGAACTTAATTCTATAACTTTTCTCATAGAGATTTTTACAATTGAGTGTTTAAGAAGTTTACGATGAAATTACTTAATCAGAAATGTATTTTAATATTGTTATTTTGTGATTTTCATGGATTTAAAGAAAGTATATAGGGGGGAGATAAATGGGGTACCTGTTATTACCAAGTTTAAAGGTGTAATGATAGAACTATTAAAAGGGTACCCTGCATTCCAATACTTTGGAATCTTCGAATCTTATTTTGGAAAGGAGTTTGGAGAAGAGATAGTTAAGGTATTACATGAGGATGGGCTTCTTAAGATATTTCCAAAAAAGGAAAATGAACCAATCAGATACCGCCTCACTGGTGAAGGGATAAGCATGGCTATTTCCATGATTAACTGGGACTATAGCGAAGAAACCTCTAACTACAACAAGAATATACATTTGCTTACTAATTTCATAATAGGGTTAACGATTATTACTATATTTGTAGGTATAATTCAAATAATTCCTATCATAATAAAATTCGTGCAATGGTTTAATTAGAGGAAAGTTTAAAAAGCTGTTTTAAGAAATAAATATATGATAATACCGGTTAGATGTATGGGATGCGGAAAACCTATTGGTCACTTATGGGAGCAATATGAAAAAAGAATTAAGTCTGGAGAAAATTCTAAAAAAGTTTTAGATGAACTTGGATTGGAAAGATATTGTTGCAGAGCAAGTTTGTTAGGACATACTGATTTGCTTCCTGAAATTACTGAATTTAAGAAAGCATAGCTTTCTTAAGTCCATTCAAACCTAACGGTTTGAAGGTTTCAAAAAAGTGTAAAGATTAATTTATTTTATATCTATTTTTATAACTACAGCTTGAACAAATAATTGTTTTGTATCCTTTATTTATTGAAATTTCTCCTTTAATTTTTGAGAGGCATTTTTTGCAGAAATTTTTTCTTAAATTTCCAAGACGAATTTTATACTTCATTGCTAATCTTTTAATTTTTTTCATTTCATCTGAAGTGAAATCTTCTTTGAAAAAATTATTTATTTTTTCTTGAGCTTGTGTTTTTGATAACTCTTTTTTCATTGTTTTACTAAATTAGTTGCATATAAATATATTTAGAAAATAAAGAGATTGCCTAAAATTTTACTATGCAACCAGCAATCTCTAATTGTCAAATTGGAGACGCAACAAACCATGTATTAAGCCCAATTTGAAAATTAAGAAGACGGCATCGACGTTTTGCCTCTTGTTGGAGACTAATGCGACCGACGTAACCAGCTTAACTTCTGTGTTCGGAATGGGAACAGGTGTTTCCTAATTACTGTGGCCGTCTTCAATTTATTAGAAATAATAGGGTATAAAAACCTTTTTAATTAGAGCAAAGTTGATAATCTTAAGTGGGCGTGCCGGAGTGGTCAAACGGGCGGGTCTCAAGAACCCGTAGCTTAGTGCTTTCAAAGGTTCGAATCCTTTCGCCCACATCTTCGCTTGCCGCAGCGAGAAAGCCCGCAGCCTTAAGACGAGGAGCTTCGCAGCAAGAGCAAGACGAAGATTGTTTAGACTTATTTTTAATTAATTTCTTTAGTAAACAAACATAACTTTAAATCTTAAAAAATTCAAATAAAATTATGCGCCCGTAGCTCAGCCTGGATAGAGCGTCGGGGTCCTAACCCGCAGGTCGTAGGTTCAAATCCTATCGGGCGCGCTGAAAGAAAATTTTGAGAAACAGCAATATTTAAAATAGAAGAAAAGATAAAATAATATTGTTGTGCGCCGGTAGTATAGTGGTTAGTATGCTTGCCTTCCACGCAGGCGGCCCGGGTTCGACTCCCGGCTGGCGCATTTTTATCGTTTACTAATTCATCTTTTCTCTATTAAATTTAAGTATCATTTCTTCTCCCTCTCGCTTCAAATCTTCTAGATCAGAAGTGCAATATATTTCCCTGGCCTGTTTATCATCTAAAGATAAAAAAATAATGTTCTATAAATCTATCTTGTCTTGGAACAAATACTGGAAGAATTCCCATAATAAAAAAAATTTCTGGTATATTCTTTAATATGTCAAGAATTATTTTTTGCGTAAACTCCCTACTTTAGTTCGTGAGAC
>CAZIFJ010000020.1:0-10825 GCA_964538235.1 Candidatus Woesearchaeota archaeon | reverse complement strand
GCCATAGTAGCAGGAATTTCAAATCTTCCCAAAACTCTAACTTTTGAATAAACTATATAAGAAAACATTCTTTCTTCTCCAGCATTCAATCTATCAATATTCCAAAATAATCTTCTTGTCATCTCGTCAATTCTATCTGGTCTTCTTCCAAATTTCTCATAGAGTTTAGTCATTCCAGGAAGTCTATCAATAATCTGAACAGAATCAACATGTTTTCTCGCTCTAACATTTATCATAACTTTCAAAGCAAATTCTCCGCCTTTAGTTCTAACAAGGGAAACACTCTTTTTTAAAACTAAATTATTTTGTGAATAGATTTTTGCAAATAGTCCTCCGACTACAATCAAAATGATTAAAATAAAGGGCAATGTATAATTTGTTGTCATTGAAATTGTCAAAGATTCAGAAGGAGCCAATTCTTCTTCCCAAACATATTCAACAAAAAATCCTTTTCTATTAACTTTATCTGGCTCAACAGAATAAGTTGTAAATAATCTTGTTAAAATATTCTTAGTAATTAAAATTTCTCCAACAGATTTGACATTTCCCTCGTTCTTTTTTGTAACAATAGTCTCTCTTAAAATAAAACCTTTATTTTCCTTTCTCACAGAAACACCTGTCTTCTCCAAATAATCAACAATACCCTCAATTTGCTTTTTCACGTTTTCAACTTCAATCTCAACGCTGATAACATAAGGTCCAGCATTCAAAGATTTCAATTTTTCTTTATCTAAAACAACAGGAACCTGAACATTTTCAAATGGTTTAAAAGATAAAATTCTCGTAAAGTCAAAAAATTCAGAATTAAAATGAATTTTGACTTTTTCAATCTTAGCGTTTTGTGTATTCTTAATACTTAAATTAAAAAATAAGTCATCCGGATGCAGAGCAGAAGTAGGAATTTCAAAAACATCTTGTAGCCTAACAATCTGAATTAATAAATTATCCTTGAACGTCCCAGAATTTTGTCCCCTAATATAATACTCAAAATAATATGGACCTTGATTTTTCAAAGCGCTTTCACTTGGAGTTGCTTGAACTTCAATAGTACTTTTTCCAGCTGGCAAAATAAAAGTTCCTTTAGGCGACATAGAAACTCCAACAAGAGAATAAATTTCAAAGTTATCTTCCCCACCCTTATTATGAATTTCAAGATCAAAAATCGCTGGATTTCTCAATTCACTTATTACAACATTGCCTTTAGAATTTTTCTCAACTTCTAAATCAATTCCACTAGTAAAACCAAATAAAAAAACTAAAACAAAAAACAAACTCACCAATTTAAAAATTTTCATAGAAAAATTCATCATAAGAATTATATAAATATTTGTGTTGTCTAAAAATAATTTTAAATTGAAGATAATGAAGAAATTTATTAAAAAATTATTTCATTTCCATGTAATTCATAGTCTTTTTGAAGCCTAACCTTTCAAAAATTCTTAAATTTTTATCAGCAGTTAATAAAACAATAGATTTAGATTTTTTCTTCCAAATTCTAACACACTCATTAATTAACTTTCTAGCAATACCTCTTGCTCGCATTTTAGACAAGACATAAATATCTTCTATTATCATTCGCCCATTATTCTTATTATATTCTAAACTAAGAAAGCCAATTAATTTATTATTTTCAAAAGCCAAAAAACAATCTTTGTATTTATTTCTTAATAATTTTTTATAAAATTTAGGCTCTAATGGCACCCACCATTTCAATTCTTCGTTGGCTATTTTATTTATTTTCTCTAATTCTTTAATATCTTTTTGAGTTGCCTTTCTGATTCTAACTAACTTCATAGTTTCTTAATGGGACTTAATATTTTTAAATATACTTCTTATGTTATTATAATGAATAAAAAAGAAAACAAATTTCGCCAATCAAGAGCATATTGCTGTATTAATCAGATTAAAAAATAAAAGTGCCTATATTTATACTTCACTTCTCAAAAACCATCACTTCATATCTAAATGCCTTAGAATCAAATCCTTTTTTCATTGAATTAAACGCCTTGAGAAAATGCACAAATTCTTTTTTATATTTAACTACTAAACTCCAAAATTCTTTCTTTTTAATAATATCCAGACAAACGTCCCAAGTTTTCTTTACATTCTCGCTTATGTCTTTATGATACCTTAATTTTAATTTATTTTTTTCTAAAATTTCTCTATATTCTTCAGAAGTCCATAGAGATACCATCATCCCCTCTTCTATAGGTTTAATATAATTTTTAATTTTTTCTTCATTTAATCCTGAATCCTTAAACCAATCAGCTATAATCAGTTTGCCATCTATCTCCAAACCTTCTGCACACTTTTCAAGAAACTCTTTTCTATTCTCTAAATGGGAAATCATTTCAATAGACCATATAATATTATACTTTCTTGTTAAGTTAAGGTAATTAGCGTCAGAAACAAAGAATGTTGGTTTGCGATTCAATTTTTCTTTTTTACATTGTTCTTCAGCCATTTCAACTTGTACAGGGCTTATAGTAATTCCAGTAACATTACATCCATAATTTTTTGCTAGCCATATGGATGTGCCACCAATACCACATCCAATATCAAGCACATCAGAATTTCTCTCTATCCCAGACCTCTCAACAAGTAATTTAATTAAATTTTCTGTTGCTTCTTCTTTTGTTTCTTCACCTGTAAGATAATATCCATGATGGATATGGTTTCCCCATAATTTTTGATAATAAGGAGAGATAATATCATAATGATTTTTTATTTGTTGTTTTACTTTTGCATTTAACATAATAAGAATAAATCTATCTAATTTAAGAATATTTACATTAACACAAAGCTTTTAATTAGTTTTATTCTTAGCTAGTCTATGTTTAGGAGTAAAGAATATGTTCAATCAAACCCAATTAAGAAGTCCAATCGTAACCGTCGTCGGTCACGTTGACCACGGAAAAACAAGCATTTTAGATTGTTTTAGAGAAACCTCTGTTCAAGACACAGAAGCTGGTGGAATAACACAAAAAATTTCATTCACAAAATATCCAATAGAACAAATAGAAAAATCCTGCCCATTAATAAAAAAACAAAACATAAAATTGGACATTCCAGGATTTTTATTTATTGACACTCCAGGACACGCGGCTTTCATAAGTTTAAGAAAAAGAGGCGGCTCATTAGCAGACCTAGCAATTTTAGTCATAAGTATTAAAGAAGGAATAAAACCGCAAACAGCAGAAGTCCTGCAAATTTTAAAAGCAAATAAAACACCATTTCTAATAGCTCTAAATAAAATAGACTCAATTTCCGGTTGGCATAAAAAATCAGAAAATTTAAAAGAGTCAATTAAACAACAAAACATAAATGTCTATAATGAATTTGAAGAATCTCTCCTAACATTTCAAGGCTCATTACAAGAGCACGGATTTCAATCAGAATTATTTTTCTCAATAAAAGATTTCACAAAAGAAGTCGCAATAGTTCCATGCTCTGCAAGAACAAAAGAAGGAATTCAAGAATTATTATTTGTTCTAGTTGGTTTATGCCAAAAATTTCTAAGAGAAAGATTAAAAATTTCAGAAGAAGCAAGAGGGGTAATTTTAGAAATAAAAAAAACAAAATCTCAAGAAAGTATTGAAGCAATTTTGTACGACGGCTCATTAAAAGAAGGAGATGAAATCGCGATTGCGAGTTTTAACGAAGCGATTATAACAAAAATCCGAGCATTAGAAGAAATAAAACCTTTAACAAATAAATATTTCCCAGTAAAAAAAGCAAACGCGGCAACAGGATTAAAATTACATCTAACAAACAAAGAAGATATTCTTCCAGGAATGCTTTTCCAAAAAATTGACAACAACTTGGAAAAAATAAAAAAAGAATTCAAAAAAGAAATTTCAGGTGCAATAAAATTAGACAAACAAGGAATAATAATAAAAGCAAATTCTCTCGGAAGTTTAGAAGCTTTAATGATTCTATTAAAACAAGAAAACATCAAAGTTCTAAAAGCAGGAATTGGTCAAATAACAAAAATAGATGTATTATCTGCAAAAGCAAACAAAGAAATAAACGAATTAGATTCTGTGATTATCGGGTTTAACATCGAAAAAGAAGAAGAGTTAGACACTCAATCAATAAAAATAATTACAAATCCTATTATCTATAAATTAATTGAAGACTTGCAAAAATGGAGGAAAGAAAAGCTCTCGGAAATAGAAAGAGACAAAATACTTGGCTTAGCAACAATCTCAAAATTAGAAATTCTCCACCAATATATTTTCAGAAATTCAGCTCCAGCAATTTTCGGGGTTAGAGTCATCACGGGAAAAATAAAAACTGGAATTCCATTAATAGACAATTCAGGTGAATCAGTAGCAAGATTAAAATCTCTCCAAGTAGAAAAAGAATCTGTCAAAGAAGCATTAGAAGGAGCAGAACTCGCAATCTCTCTCCCAGGAATTGCATTTGACAGAAAACTAAAAGAAAAAAATTTCCTTTACGCAGATTTATCGGAAAAACAATTTAAAGAATTCAAAAAACACAAAGACCTTTTATCTTCAAGCGAATTAAAAGTCCTTCAAGAAATCGCAGACATAAAAAGAAAAGGAAATGAAAATTGGGGATTGTAGGAAAGATAATTTATTATATATATTCTAATTAATAGTATTAATAAAATTAGAAAAATAAATATAAAGTCCGGTATTGTCCGAAGACCATACTGGGAAAGTTATTAACATTATAATATTCTAATACTTTAAAAAACCTCCGCTTAAAAAGAAAATGAAAATTTAGGTATTTAGAAAATAAGCAGAAAGTAATATTTATATACAAATTAAATTATGTTTTAAGTATGACAAAACATAACCAAAAACATGGTATGCCTGCATTACTGTCATTCTTAATACCAGGTTTAGGACAATTAATAAAGGGAGAGGTTGGTAAAGGTATTCTAATAATTCTTGGAATGATTATTAGTGTTATAATGATTTTTGCTTTAATAGGAATTATTACTACACCAGTTTTATGGATTTGGAATATTTATGATGCTTATAATTCTAATAAAGATGGTAGATAAATTTTATGACTTTTATGATTTTCCTTCTTGGATTACAGAAGATTGGCAGAAGTTCTACGATTTAGCAGAATCTTATAAAAAGATTATTAATACATTTACTATTATAACAATCAACATGTTTAAATTTCCCCCGCAAGTTTTAAAAACCTCTTTTTTCCTATATTGTCAACCAATTAAGTTCTTCGGCTAACAAAAAACGATTGGTTGACTATTAGCGGAACAACAAATAGCCGAAAAATTTGTTGTCTGCTATAAAAGAAAGTAAAATGCCATTTAAATTAAACATATCAAATAAAGGAAAAGCTTGGAAAATAGAAAAAGAATTCGAGTTCATAGTTGGAAAATCAATAGGAGATAAATTTTCTGGAAAAGAAATAAGTCACGATTTAGAAGGATACGAATTGCAAATAACTGGAGGAAGTGACTTGTCGGGATTTCCTCTATATTCAAAAGTTGAGGGCATCGGTCTAAAAAAAATGCTTTTAAAAAAAGGTTTTGGAATGAGGAACAATACAAGTGGCTTGAGACTAAGAAAAACAGTAAGAGGAAAAAACATTGCAGATAAAACATCTCAAATAAATATTAAAGTCCTAAAAGAAGGCCATAAAAATTTGGAACAAATTTTCCCAGAACAAAATCAACCAAAAGAAAAAAAAGTCGAACAAACTCCACAAACTCAATAAAACAAAAAATGCTGTTAAAGAAAATTATGCTGGGCGGAATATTTGCTTGTTCATTTCTTAATACCGGTTGTGAAAAAACAAATATAAATCTATATCAAGACATAGAAGAATATATAGTTGATAGATGTACAAACCATTTAAGAGAGGAGATAATTTTCTATAATAGACCAATAATTGAAAGAAATAAAGGAAAAATTAATAATAGCATAAAGGGAAGGGGAAAATGCCTGCCTTCATCGTATCCTGAATACAAGTTCAATAACCAGATTAGTTTAGGTTAACTTATTAAGTTTTTTATAATTACTTAAACTCTAGGTAACTCCAATTCTACAGTTCATCAAATCAATAGCTTTTAAAATCAATTAAACTAAGAATTTTAATGGAAAAAGAAAATAATTTAGAAAAAATAAATGTTGGAATTGTCGGGCATATTGACCACGGAAAAACAACTTTGCTTCACGCGCTTACAGGAATTTGGGCTTCAAGACATTCTGAAGAACTAAAAAGAGGAATAACAATAAAACTAGGTTACGCAGATACAATAATTTACAAAGACGGAGAAAAATATAATGTCTCTAAAAAAGGAATTTCAATAAAACACATTTCATTCGTTGATGCCCCAGGACACGAAATGTTAATGGCAACAATGCTTTCAGGAGCCGCGATAATAGACGCTGCAATTTTAGTAGTGGCTGTAAATGAAGGAATAAAACCACAAACAAAAGAGCACCTTCTTGCACTTCAAGCAAAAAAAATAAAAAAATTAATTGTCGTCCAAAATAAAATAGATTTAGTTGACAAAAAAAAGGCATTAGAAAATTATAAAGAAATAAAAGAACTATTAAAAAATCGTTTTGATGATGCAGTAATAATTCCATTTTCAGCACAGCAGAAGATAAACTTAGATATTTTACTAAAAGTTCTTGCAGAAATTCCCATAATTGAAAGAAAAAAAGAAGGAATTCCAATATTTATCGTAGCAAGAAGTTTTGATATAAACCGTCCAGGAACATCTCCAGAAAACTTGCATGGAGTAGTATTAGGGGGGACATTAAAGCAAGGCCTACTAAAAATAGGCGAGGAAATTGAAATAAAACCTGGAAGAATTACAAAAGAAGCAAATCAATATCATTATAAAAAACTAACAACAAAAGTCGTAAAATTATTTGAGGGGTCAAAAGAAGTAAAAATTCTAACTCCTGGTGGAAGTAGCTCAATTGAAACAGAATTGGACATGTCTCTTGGAAAAAACGATTTATTATCTGGCAGAATAGTTTCTTTAGTAAATTCTCTCCCAGAAACAACAACAAATCTAAAAATAAAATTCACATTATTTAAAAACGTGGATAAAGAAGAAATCTCAGAAGTAAAAGTTTCAGAAATTCTCATGTTTAGTATAAACACACTAACTACTGGAGGAATAATAAAAAAAATAAAAGGCAATGAATCCGAAATATCATTAAAAGTTCCAATAGTCCCAACAAAGGGTGATACAGTCGGCATAGCTAGAAACATAAATAATCACTGGAGACTTATAGGTTACGGGGAAATAATCTAACGCAACAATATTTTTAATCTAGTTAAAACAAAAAAATAGATGAATTCAAAAATAGAAGAATCAATAAAAAACATATCCACCCCATGTATGATTCTTGCAGGGGCAGGCACAGGAAAAACCCATACAATTGTTGAAAAAATAAAATATTTAATAAAAGAAAAAATTTATTCTCCAGAAAAAATAGTTTGCATAACATTTTCAAACGAAGCCTCAAACAATATTCTATTAAGAATAAAAAAATCTTTTTTATCAGAAGAAAAAGAGCCAATAATAAAAACATTTCATTCTTTTTCAGCAGACTTATTAAAAAAATACGCGTATAAAATCTCTCTAAAAGAAAAATTCAAAATATTAACTCCTGAAGAAGCAAAAGTTATTCTCCATAGGAATCTAAAAATAATTCCATACTATTGTCATCAATACATAAATTCAATAGGTATTTCAAAAGACTTTGGTATATCAATTGATAATTTAAAAAATTACATAAAAAAAATATCAGAAAATCTTCCAGAAGATTTAAAAAAATATTTAGAAAATTTAAAATTTGAATTGCACACCCTATATTTAAAAAAAGATAAAACAAAGAAAAAAGAATTAGTAGAAAGAATAAAATCAGCAAGTGAAATATTCGAACTGCAAAGATTTGTAAATACATGGTCTGCATACGAAAAAATAAAAGAAAAATACAATTATTTAGACTATTCAGATTTGAACAACAAATCTTACGAATTAATTTCAAAAAATCCAGAAATAGCGCAAGAGTTTGATTATTTTATCGTTGACGAATTTCAAGACACAAATAAAATACAAATTGATTTTTTAAAAAAACTCTGCACTAATAACATAACAGTTGTTGGTGATATGAATCAATCAATTTATAGATTCAGAGGAGCATACAAAAAAAACTTTGAAGATTTTATAGAACATTTCAATATCAAAAAAGAGAATACTTTTATTTTAGAAAATTCATTTAGATGCCCAGATAAAATACTAAAAATATCAAATAAACTAATAGAAAAAAATCATGAAAAAAAAGAGGATATATTTTCAATAAAAAATTATTACAAAAAAGAAGGGAATAGAATAAAAGTTTTTGAATTAAAAAACGCGAAAGAAGAAGCAAGAAAAATAGTTGAAATAATTAAAGAGCAAATAAATTCAGGAACATCTCCAGAAGAAATATGTGTTTTATTTAGAGCCCATCAACAAGGAAGAATAATAAAAAAACATCTTGAAAATAATAATATTTCCTATTCATCCATCACAAAAAATTCTCTTCTACAAAAACCCGAAATTAAAATAGTAATAGACTACCTAACAATATTAAATAAATTACGAAAAAAATCAAAAGGCGGCGAGCAAGCTTGGTGGGATTTAATTTATCAGGCAGGATTTATCGAAGAAGATATAATTCTAATTGGAAAATTCCTCAAAGAAAATAAAGATTCTGAAAACATAAGTGAAAAAATAATTTCCTCTATAAAAGAAATAAATCTATCAGAAAAAGGAAAAATTTCTGCAGAAATATTAATAGAAAAGATAAAAAAAATTATGCCTATTTTAAGCAAAGATTTAAAAGAAATTATTGAAGAAATATACAAAATTTCAGGAATAATTCCGGAAGGAGATACAACAAGAGAAAAAATAATTCTTGCAGACCTTAAAAAATTTTTAGAATTAGCCGAACAACAAAGCGAACTATATTATGAAGATGTTGAAAGTTTTTTACATTACATAGACTCACTAAACAATTTAGGAATAGAAATAGAATCCTCAAAAATAGAAGATAAAGGTGTGAAATTAATGACGCTCCATGCAACAAAAGGGCTTGAATTCAAAACAGTAATTATTTCAAATTTATCTCAAGGAAGATTTCCCATAGAAAAAGCACAAAAAAATAATTTAATTCCTTCTAAACTTTATCCAGAATCAATTAATAAAAATATTTCAGAAATAAAAGAATACGAAACAATAAATAATTTATCAGAAGAAAGAAGATTGTGTTATGTCGCATTCACAAGAGCAAAAGAAAACCTCATTCTAACATACGCAAAAGAATATTCAAATAAATATTTTTCTCCTTCGCAATTTCTTCTAGAAATAGATTATCAAAATAATCTAGACATAATATTTGATATAGATTTAGAAGAAAAATATAAAGAAAATGAAATATTAACTAACAAAAAAACAATCCCACAAAATATTATTCCAGATGAAATACATTTCTCTCCATCCGCACTATTATTATTTAAAGAATGTAAAAAGAAATACGAATACAAATACGTCTACAATATGCCTGAGAAAAAAACAATTTCTTGGGAGGCAATTCAATTAGGCTCATTTGTCCATTTAGTATTAGAAAAAGGTGTTAAAGAAAACTTCAAGGAAATAGAAAAATATTTAGAATACGCAAAAGAATTACATCTTAAAGAAGAATGGAATTCAGTTGATTTTGAAACAGGAAAGAATCTAATTACAATATTTTTTGAAAGAAACAAAAATAAATATAATGAAAAATCTCTAACAGAACAAATGTTAAAAACAGAAATAGAGGGAATAAAATTTATCGGTTTCGCAGACAGAATAGATTTCAATGAAGACGGTTTAGAAATAATCGATTACAAAACAGGAAAAACTTATGTGCCACTACAGCAAAGAAATTGGCAGTTAGGATACTACGCAATCTCCTCAAATAAATTTGGAAAAGTAAGAAAGATAACTCTTGAAATGCTCCAGCAGGAAAAACCATTAGAATTTGAAATTGATAGTTTGGGAAACGCCAAAGCGACAAACTCTTACTACTTATCAGGATTCAACATCCACGAAATAAAAAAAGAATTAGTAGAAACCGCAAAAGAAATTTTATCCTGCTATAAAGAAGGATTCTCCCCATGCCCAATAGAAAAAAATTGTGAATTCTGCAACGAATATATTTATGTCAAGAACTAGTCATAAAAAATATTTTATTAGTTCTTGAGCATGCTCAAGAATTATTTTTGCGTAAAAATAATTCTTGACACAATAAAAATGAATGAGCCTGGACACGCCGCGTGCGCCAGGCTCCTTCACCTCAGCCATGTGAGGTGAATATTATAAAAACAAAATAAAAATGAGCCTTTTAAATTTTTGGTAGAAAAGAATTATTTATTAATAAAAAATTATTTAGTATAACCTATTCCCAATGTATCAAGAACGCTACAAATTTGTATAAATGTTATGTCAAAATCAACCAACCAATAGAATATTTTATCACAAAAAATATTGAAAAAGCATAACTAATAAACCAAACATAACCAGCAAGAACTTGCGATTTACTTATTTGCCCAAGACCAGGAACAAGAAAACTTAATACAGAAGACCAATAAACTTTATCCATTAAAAATGGTGATCTAATTTATATATAAATGTTATGTCAAAATCAACCCAACCACAGCAAGCTACTGGGTAAAACTATTTAATTTATAATTTTAGTTTATTTAAGTATGTCATAAATTAAAGTCACAAAACCTGCGGGTTTTAACCCCGCACTAAAGTGCGGGGCTTGTTCGT
>CAZIFJ010000019.1:0-10909 GCA_964538235.1 Candidatus Woesearchaeota archaeon | reverse complement strand
CAGGAGGACAGAACTTTAGTATTACTGCAAATAATTTCGGAGTTAATTGGAATGCAACTATAACTACATCACAATTCCCTGATGGAATTTACAATGTAACTGTGTATGTTAATGATACAGCAGGAAATCTAAACAGTTCTGCAAGAGTATTTTCATTAAGATTTGATAATACTGCTCCAAATGTTAACGCTACTAACTTTACAGCATTAGTAAATGGACAGAATAAATCCTCAACACTTTCTCTTAATGTATCTTTATCAGATATTACAACTAGTATTGATGCTGTTTATTTTAACATCACAAATTCTTCAGGAGGACAGAACTTTAGTATTACTGCAAATAATTTCGGAGTTAATTGGAATGCAACTGTAACTACATCACAATTTCCAGACGGAATTTATAATGTAACTGTGTATGTTAATGACACAGCAGGAAATCTAAACAGTTCTGCTAGAGTATTCTCATTAAGATTTGATAATACTGTTCCTTCCATAACTTTAACAAGACAAACCTCATCATCACAAACTTCTCTTAATTTATCTATAAGCATTGTTGATGCTACCGCAGGAATCTCATCGCTTTGTACTTCAAGTAGGACTGCTGCTGTAGTTAGTGAAAGTGGTTTATCTCAGCGCTTTATTGAATCAGGATTAGGTTGTGGTTATTCTTATTCTTATTTGGCTACTTGCACTGATACTGCTGGAAATGTTGGTACTAAAACAAGTTCATTCTCTACAGATGATTGTCCTGGATATGGAGCGGGTTCTGGTGTTAGCGGAAATTCTGTAATATCCCCTTCAAAAACAGTTACTTGGAAAAAAACAACCCCAGTTACAACAGAGCAAGTTTCAGGTTCTGAAGGAAAAGAAGTTACATTAGCACCACAAGAAAGAATTAGTGTCCCTGTTTCAGTAACTTCATCTAATAATCAGCAAACAACAGAAACTCATCATGTTGGAGTTGTTAGTTTGGATTCTACTAAGCAAGAAGTAAGTATAGAGATTTCTTCAACTCCTCAAAAAATAACTTTGAAAGTTGGAGAATCAAAGAATGTGGAAGTTACAGATGATAATTATTATGATTTGAAAGTAACTCTTTTGAATATATTAAATAATAAAGCTAATATTAATGTTATTGCAATTCATGAAGCTTTGCCTGTTGCTGAACAACCAGATGATGGGACTTCACAAGAAGGAGAAACTGATGAAAGTGGAGAAGAGATTCCTGCAGAAGAAAAAGAAAGTTCTTCAGGAATTTGGAAGAAAGTAATTATTATTTTATTAGTTTTGTTAGCTTTATTAGCAGTATTTTATTTTGTAAGAAAAAATAATCAATAAAAAATTATTTCGTTGTAATTGATGGGTATAAAATAAATATAAAAATTTTTAATAGTTATGATTAAAATTTGGAGAGAAAGTAATATTTTTATCTTCTAACATTGAAATAGCGCTCTTGTGCTGATTTCAAAAACTGGCACAGATGAAGTGTAAGCATTTAGTAGTTATGTGGTAGGAAATGTAGGGTCACAGGAAGAGGCAAAAAGTACCGGAAGGAGCGGGTGGGATTAGGAACGCCCTCATCCAAAGATTTTTGTATTGCGAATCTGCTGATATGCCTCAGCATCATGAAGAACCGTTTCGTGAGCATACTGTGCTGTGGAAACACCAGCCGGCGGTCTGTTTCGGTACGTAACTTCGAGATCCTTATTTAGTTTGATATTTCGGATGCCGTTTTCAACGATCCGTTCTAATCGCGCTGCAACTGTATCTTGACTTGGCATATTCCTTGATCTCCTTTTATTGTTTCTAGATAGTGGAATTACTATATAAAGCTAGTTGGTTGGTCTAGACAATTTAAGCATGACGCTAGGTCATCAGTGTCAAAGAATTCTAAAGTAATATTTTTTAAAATTGCTTACTAGTTTTTTCTATTTGTGGAAAATTACTTTGTTGTAATAATTTTTTTATCTTTTAGGATAATTATTGTGTGTTCGGCTTGGGCGACTTTGCCGGAATTTTTTTCTATTAATTGATTGAATTGTCTTATTATTCCTGCTTCTTCAATTCTTTTTAGAGAAATTAAGCAACGTGAGTCGAATTTTTTATAAAGCCATCTTGAGCAGAATGGGAGAGTTTTATAATTTTCTTTGATGTATAATAAAACTTCTCTTGCAAAAGCATCTCTAACATTTCCTTCTTTAATTATTTCATATATTCCAGAAGGTTTTCCGTCTTTTACTTCTCCAAATCCGTTTGTTGAAAAAGGTTCTATTGCATAAATTCCTTCAATTATTTTTTTGTTTTGTGAATTATTTATATTTGGAATTGTTAGACCAGAATGTAATTCATAATTTTCAATTGCGTGACCAGATAAGTTATGAATTGGGACAAAACCGAATGATTTTATTGTGGATTCTATTTCTTGTCCGATTTTATATAATTCTATTCCTAAAGAAATTTTTTCTAATGCTTTTTCTAATGCTTTTTCTGCTGACAAAATTAAATTTTTATTTTCTTCTGAATTTTCTAAATCAATTGAGAGTGCTGTGTCTGCGATAAATCCATTAATGTGTACGCCTAAATCGACTTTTAGTAATCCATAGGCAAGTCTTTTATCGTCGTGTGATGGGTTGTCGTGGGCGGCTGTTTCATTTATTGAAATGTTTATTGGAAAAGCTGGTTTTCCTCCAAGTTCAAAAATTTTTGACTCTATTTTCTCAGCTATTTCTAAAAGAGGAATATCTTTTTTTATAATTGAGCGAGAATATTCTTTAACTTGAGAAGCGATTTTTCCTGCTTGAATTAATTTTTCTATTTCATATTTTGGATTTTCTGTTTGCTTTTCTTTTTCTTGATTAATTTTAATTTCTTTTTTTATATTGTTTGGATTTTCTGAAAATTTATTTTTAAAATCAAACGGATTTTTTCCTCCATATTGTTTTTCTGTCATAGTTGTTTAAATTTAAGACTCTATATATATTTTTATAATCTTGATTTTATTCTTCTTTCTTTTGGGGTGTGATTTAAAAGTTTTTTTGTATTTGATTTTGCGCAACCTATAAAGTCGTCTTCGTATTTTATTACATAAGTTCCAGATTCTTTTTGAATTTCTAAATCATATCCACGAATCCATTTTTCATATTCTTCTTTATTTATTTCTATTATATTTTTTGTTATTTGCTCTTTTAGGATTTGAGTTGCGTCAAAACTTAATCTGAGGTTATCTTCTTTTCTTATTAGATAGACTCCCATAAATTGTATTCTTGCTATTGAATCTATTTTTGCTATTTCTTCTTTTGATAAATGACCTGTAAATCCACGATATTTTTCTTTTCCTGTTTCAATTAATAAATAGTTTAATTCTTTTATTCCAAATTGTTTTTCTAATTCTTCAATTATTTTTCTTTTTTCTGGGGTTTTTATAAATCTGAATTTCATTTTATCTCCTTTAATAATTTAAATTTAGATACAAAAAATCCTTCTGAGTCGTTGTCTTGGGGATAGATTCTACAAGATTTTTTTGTTTCTTCTTGGAATTTCTCGTTTTTCCACGATGTTAAACCTGGACGACATTTTATTGGAAGAAAAAGTGGTTCAATTTTTACTGGGAAATTTTGCAGAGCAAAATTTACTATTTCTTCGTTTTCTTCTGGTGCGTGTGTGCATGTTGAGTAAACTATTTCTCCTTCCACTTTTAGACATTTTAATGCGAAAGCGAAAAATTTTTTTTGCTGTCTTGAAAGTTTTTCTATAACTTTTAAATTCCACATGTTAAATGTTTTTGGAGAGGATCTTAAGGTTCCTTCACCTGAACACGGGGCGTCTAAAAGTATTTTGTCAAATTTTAAATTTTCTTTTGCAAATTTAGAGCAAAGAGAGATTGCGTCAGTTTGAGTTATTATTGTGTTTGAAACACCGCATCTTTCTAAATTTCCACTAAGGATTTTTATTCTGTCAATTTTTAGATCATTTGCGATTATTGTTCCTTGATTTTTCATCATTGCAGCCATTTGGGTTGTTTTGCTTCCAGGAGAAGAGCATAGGTCTAGAACTAGTTCGTTTGGTTTTGGAGAAAGAGCAATTGGAGGTAACATACTTACAATTTCTTGAATGTAGTAATATCCTAAAATATGTTCAATTGAATTTCCTAATTCCCCAGGGTTTAAATTTGAATTTACTAACATAATTTCTTTGAAATTTTTAAATGGTTGGGAAACTTTCCATTTTTTTTCTAAACGATTGAAAAGTTCTTCTGTAGAAATTTTGATTGTGTTACAACGTATGAAATTTCTTGGGGAAGTGTGAATTATTTTTTCAAAATTTTTAAAATCGTTTTCTTCTGGAAGAAGTTTTTGTATTCTTTCTTTAAAAATTTCTTTCATTTCGTACATGTTATTTTATATTTAGTTGAGGTTTTAAGTTTGGCGGTTTCTATAAAATATAATAGCTTTAATATTTAGTGAGGCGCGAAGCGCCGAACGCACGATAGAAAGATATTTATAATACTTTTTTATAATTTATGTATGGAACAAAAAGAAGTTTCTTTAAGAGAAGTTTATGCAAGATTGATTGCGTTAGAAAATGCTTTAAGGGAAAAAGGTATAATTGTTGAAGATGATGAGGGTGAACTTAAGGAGAATGTTAAGGTCGAAATAGAAAAAAGAAGATATTCTAAGAATTATATTTCTCATGAGGAAGTTAAAAAAAGAATTTTTGATAAAAAATGAGCTATTCTATTATATGGGAATTAAATTCTTTTAACGAATTGGAGAAATTGCCTAAAGAAATATCTGTTAGAATTTTAGATAAACTTGATTTTATTAAGGAAAATCCAGAACATTTTATTGAGAAACTTAAAGGAATGTTGGAGTTTAAAGTTCGTGTTGGAGATTATAGGATTATTTTATTGATTGATAAAACTAATAAAATTTTGAAAATTCAGTCTGTTGGACATAGAAAAAATATTTACAAAAAATATTCTTCTGATTGAAATTTTTTAGGATAGTTTACGAAAATAAATAGCTTTAATATTTAGTGAGGCGCGAAGCGCCGAACGCGCCCTACAGTTTCTTTTTAGAAAAAAGAAGCTCTAGGTAGTAAGAAAAACTACAAAATTATTGACGGAAGATTTGTTATAAAGTTCGTTTAATAATGATTAAACGAAATAATTATTTAGAATTTAGTTTTATTTAGAATAACTTCGCTTGTTTTGAATTTTTCTCAATATCTTCAAATTCTTTGTTTACTAAATGGAGAATTTGATTTGCGATTGGTTTTATCTGTTTTTCTATGTAATGTTCATAGTCTAATTTATTTTTTAATTTTTGAATTGGCTCTGGACCTTTTGTTGTTATGTAATATTGAATTATGTTTGAATCTAATGAGTCTAATTGTCTTGCTGCTTTAACATGAGGAGGGGTTGTTTTTGTGTAATCATTAAGATTTTTTCTTATTGATTTTTTATAAATTAATTGAGAATCTAATTTTCCTGATTTTATTTTTTTTATGTAATCTTGAATAAATTTTTCTATAGGCTCTTTGTGGAATGCTTTTATTAATAATTCTTTTTGAAATTCTTGCGCTGCTTCTGTCCAATCTCCCCGAATTGCCTCTAAACCAACTATTTCTAATTCTTCTTTACCATTTTTTTCTATTAACCCAGCGTATCTTTTTTTCGCGCCTTTTTCATTTTCTAAATTACGGACTTTTGGAATCATTAAAGATAAATATTGTTTTTCAAATTCTAATTCTAAAAATGATTCTCTATTGTATTCTTTTTTCGTGAATATTTTGTAGAAATCATTTATTTCTTTTTGGATTTCTTCTCCTAATTTATTTGCTTTTATTTTTTCTAAGTTTGTTTCTACAAAAACAGAGTCTGTGTCAGAGTAAATTACATTAAATCCTTTTTTATTAATTTTCTCTGCTGTGAGTTTTATTAGGTATTGACCGAAATGTGTAATTGCGTTTGCCATATCAAAATTAAAATACCTGCAATTTGGAGAGGCTAAAACACCGAAGAATGAGTTCATTATTATTTTAATTGCATAGGAAGAAAGTTCTCTTTTTTCACTTTTTGCTTTTTCTCTTTCTTTATGCAACGATTCTATAATTTCTGGAAGAATTCCATCTGTATTTTTGAAATATGCTTTGTTTGGGGATTCAATTGTATTTGGAGCTTTTTTTTCTAAAAATGATGAGGGATCTATATTAAATGTTCTTATAATTGATGGATATAGAGATTTGAAGTCTAAAACTAAAACATTGTGATAAATTCCTGGATTTGCTTGCTGAACGTAACCGCCTTTAATTTTTTCTTCTTTACTTGAATATCTTGTTGTTGGAGAGGCGAGATTTTTTTTGTGGGCTTTTCTTATATATAGAGAATCAAATGCTGCGATTGAGGCCGTTAGTTTATCCAATGGGAGACCTGTTAACTGCGACCTTTCTATCGCAAGATTTAATATTCCTGTTTTTTCTAATATTTTGTAAGCTAATTCACAATCTAATAAATTATATTCTACTAATTTTTTTTTGTCTTTTTTGTAAAGCTCTTCAATTTCATCGTGGCGAGATTTTCCCTTTATTAATTTTCCAGTTTTTAATATTTCTTGAGAGACGTTTTCTAAAGTGTATGAATCAAATTTTGCGTTTTTTATAGTTGGGGCTTCTTGAATAAATGGGTCTTTGATTAAAGTTAGTCCATCTAAAACTTGCCTACCTATAATTTCTGCCGATGAGGAGCGGAAGAAATTTTTTTCTATTCTTATTTTAATCTCTGAGTTATTTCTTCCTATGTCAAAAGAAATCTTATATTTTTTGTGTTTTTCTTGGAGATATTTTAAATCAAAGTTTATTATGTTCCAGCCAGTAATTATGTCAGGGTCCAATTTAATAATATAAGATTTAAATTTTTCCAAGCAATCTTCTTCTGAAGAGCAATTAACAATATTTTCTTCTTTTTCTTTTCCTATTAGAAAATTCTTTTTTTCCTTATCTGAATAGACTCCTATGCAAAATAATTGCGAAGAATTTTTGCTTGTTTCTATATCGATTGAAACGATTTTTAGTGTTGGTTTAAAATAGACAGGAGTTATTTCAGGATTTTTATAGAATCTTTCAACTCTTTCTGCTGTTTCATAGTCGCCTTCAATGTTTATTGTTCCTAAAATATCTTTATCTATTAGAAATCTTATATGTGGTTTTATGTCAGCTTCATAGGTATTAATTTTTTGTGAATGAAGAAATTCTGTTAATTTATTTATTGATTCTTGATTTTCAGAAGAAATTTTTATTAGCTCTTCTTCATGAAAATTTTTTAAATTTGTTTTTTCTATTTTGTATTTTTCTAATACTTTTTTTATCTTTTCTAAATCTTTTTCTTCTAAGAAAAAGTAGGGGTTCATTTTGTTTAAAGTTATAAATGATTGTCCATTTTCTAATCTACCAAAAATTTGTACATAAGTTTGATTTTCTATTATTGTGCTGTTTATATAAACGATATAGCCTTTCATTTTATTGTTAGTAATTATGATTTTATAATTGCTTTGTTTGTTATTTTTTAATGTACAAATCTTTAAAAACTCTGACAAAAACATTCTTCTGATGAGTAACTTATTTGTTAGTTCTAATCAATTGGAAGATTATTTTTCTAAAATTCATGATTTTATAAAGTTGCGTTATAATGATGAGGTAGATGGACCTTTTTTTGTTAACGGAACGGCTTTTTATGAATTTTCATCTTCTGGCGATGGGCACATTGAAGTTAATTATCATTATTGTTTTTTTCATAATGATTTAGTTTTATTTAGAAGGTTTGATAATCGTAGAGAATTTAATAATGAAGCAAGAAAAATTTTATTTGACGATTTTAGAATTCATTTACCCTTTGATCTTGTAAATGTTAGAGAACATGGAAATAGATTCAATGTTTCTATTAGCTATAGTCCTGATATTAGAGAAGGCGAATATCTTTTTCCTGAAATGAACAGATATTAGAAATCTTTATAAGGAAATGTTTTTTTTGATTATATGAGCCTTAAAATATCTGGAGAGGGTTTGTTTGTAGATGAGGAGAAATTAGATTTTGGTGATTTTGAAATTCCCTTTAGTTATTTATCTAGCCTTATTTCTAAAGGAACAAATGGAAAAGAAGTTAAACGTTTTTCAAGTTTGTGTAAATTGGTTTCACATAATGAATTAAGCAGATTAAAACGTTCTTCTCGGGAAGATTTGCTTGAGTATCTTGGTAATTTATCTGGTGCAGGATATAAGAATGTTAGAAATGATTTGGATGATTATTCTATTGAAGAATTGAGAAGCTATTGTCATGGTGTTGTTAGTGGAGTTAGGTCTCATTTAGAATATCATGGTGTTACATATAGGGAAAAGAGTTCCAAACATCATAATACTTAATTTTTTATACTTTAATTTATTTGAATTTTATGGGATTGCAGATTGGAAATATTGTTAATAGGACAGAGGTTTCTTTTTCAGATTTGAAAGGGAAGATTATTGCTGTTGATGCGTTTAATGCGTTGTATCAGTTTTTGACTTCTGTTAGACAGCCAGACGGAACTCCTTTAATGGATTCTAAAAATAGAATTACTTCTCATCTTTCAGGTCTTTTTTATAGAAATGTTGCTTTGATTGTTGAGGGGGTTAAGTTGATTTATGTTTTTGATGGAGAGTATCATTCTTTAAAAAATAAAACGCATGGAATTAGACAAGAAGCGAAGGATAATGCAGAGGAAAAATATTCTCTTGCTTTGGAGGAGCAGGATATTGATGCGATGGGAAAATATGCTCGGGGTTTTGTTAAATTAAATAAAGAAATGATTGAAGAGAGCAAGGAGCTTTTGGAAGCGATGGGGGTTTGCGTTGTTCAAGCTCCTGGAGAAGGAGAAATGCAATGTGCTTATTTGGTTAAATTAAGTGAGGCTTATGCTGTTGCAAGTCAAGATTATGATGCTTTAGTTGTTGGAGGGAATAGATTAATTCAAAATTTAACTCTGGCTAGGAAGAGAAAAACTCCTTCAGGATATATTTTTATTTCTCCAGAGATTATTTCTTATGAAAAGGTTTTGAATGAATTGGATATTAATTCTGACCAGCTTATTTGTCTGGCAATTCTTGTTGGAACTGATTTTAATCCTGGAGGAGTTAAGGGAATTGGGCCTAAAAAAGCATTGTCTTTAGTAAAAGAGAAAAAATATCCTGTTGATATTTTTAGATATTTAGAAGAACAAGGAAAAGTTGATTTTAATTGGCAGGAAGTTTTTGAAATTTTTAAAAAACCAAATGTTTCTAAAATGAAAATTTCTTTTCCTAAAATTGATGAGAATAAAATAAAAGAAATTTTAGTTCAAAGACACGATTTTTCTTTGGAAAGAGTTGAGAATCAGCTTGCTAAATTAAATGAAGTTAAAAAGAAAAGTTCTCAACAGACGCTTTTTTAGAAAGATATTTAACTAACTTATATTTTAATTTTTTATGAATTTAAAGAGAAGCTTTATTTTATTTGCTATATTATTTTTTTTTATTTTTTTTGTTAGTGGGCATGATGGTTCTGAATTAGGAGAAAAAAATCTAAAATTTTTCACATGGATGTCTTATTTTTTCACATGGATTGTTGCTCCTGTAATTCTTGCACAAATTTTTCAGATTTTATTTGGAAATTTTTTTAAGTATCTTGTGGGAAGAGATAAAAATTTATTTTTGGAATGGACTAGCAGGTTTTTTGCAGACAGCAGAATAACTTTTCTTTTCTTTTTTGTTTTATACTTTTTTATTGTTGTTCCGACCAATTTATACTCTTATGTTTTGAGTTTTTCAGATTATGTTTTTGACTTTAGTTTTGACTTGGCTAAAAAATATTTTCCTAATTTAACTTTAATTTATTTCCCTTTTGTTTTTATTGGAGTTTGTTTGGTTATTTTATTTGGAAGTTATTTATTTTTTAGTTTAGTTAAGTTTTATGTTTTAAGAAAACAGAATTACACTTTGGAAAGCGGAGAAAAAATAAGATATAGGGATGTTGTTTTGAGGAGATATAAACAGGAAATAAAATATTTAGAAAATAAAGAAGGTTTAGAAGTTGGAGATTCTTTAAAGAAGAGAAATAGGAAGAAAAGTTTTTAGCAAGACGATTGTGTGAAAGGGAATTAAAATCTTTGAAGAAATATTTAAATACTAACTTTGTTTTAATAAAAAATGAGGTTATTGGCTAAAAGAGGACAACTTGACTCTGGCGGGACAATTGCTTTAATTTTTATAGCAGTTGTTATTCTTATTTCATTAGTTGTTTATGGATATAGTAATTTTACAGAATATGAATCTGAGGTAGAACCTGAAACAGTAAATATTAAATCTATTTTGCCTATGGCTGAAGGTCCTAGTTTGTTTTTTTTAACTTATATTCTTGGACAAGTTCCTCTGTCTCTTATAGAGAGATCTGGTGATGAAGCGGCGCTTGTTATAATGATTTCAATGTTTCTTATTCTTTTACTTTCTTTTGGGGATATTCTTTATGCTTTAAGCCCATTTTCTAAACCTGTTGCTTGGACAATTGGGTTTTTACTTACAATTATTGCTGTTAATTTTAAAGTTTTAGTTTATTTAAGTTTGTTTGGATTTGGTCTTGTTGGAGGAGTTGGAATTGTATCTACTATTCTTGCTATTCTTACACCCTTTGCTTTATTTGGTTTGTTTAATTATCTTTTAATTGTAAAGGGTTTTGATTTGAGAGAACTTAAAAATGCTCAAAAAACCCAACATGTTATTAATACGATGAAAGAGGGAGCTAATTTATTACATAATCTTGGAAAGCAAGCTAAAGAGACTAAATAATTTTTAGTTTTTTAATACTCGTTGAAAATCTCCAATCTTTAGATTGGAGTTGTATTCCTGTC
>CAZIFJ010000018.1:0-10954 GCA_964538235.1 Candidatus Woesearchaeota archaeon | reverse complement strand
AAAACTTGGAAAGATAAAAAAAATAAAGTTGTTATTGATATATTTAGAATTTCTTCGCTTTATAAAAATAAAGAAATGAGTGTTGGAACTTGGGGCGTAAAGAAAAAAGTTGAGAGATTGGAAGTTGAAAAAGAACTTTTTTTAATTAAACAAAAAGGAATCCTTAGAGCTGTTCCCAAAACGAGTGTTAAAAACAAAAAAGAAATTATAGTTAAAATTCTTCCTGGAAATTTGGAAAAAAAAGATGCGATTTTGAAAATTCAAATTGAAACAAATAAAAAATTGAATCAGGAAGAGCTGACGAGCGCCCTGCCTTCGGGAGGAATAAGAATCAAAAAGTCCTTGCGCTTGGGACTTTGGGATGCTCGAAGTTCTCCTATAACTAAAGTGGGGGGTTTGTCAAGAACTTCGACATAACGAAATGAGAATTGGAATTGCCAAACTACAAATAGGGAAATCTGGTTTGACAGAAGGATTCATTAATGGATTAAATTTAGTTTCAAAGACGCATAAACAAATAAGAATTTCTGTTTTAAAATCTGCAGGGAGAGAAAAAGAAAAAATTATTGAGACGGCTGAAAAAATTGTTGATAAGATGGAAAGAAAAGCGAGCTACAAAGTTATAGGATTTACTATTATTTTATATGCAAAGGGCGCAAAGAAGCAAGATTTATAAGCTGTGTTTTTTACCTAATTTCACATGAAAGATATACGTTCAATTGAGGCTGGGAAGTATAACAATCTACTTGCAGAAGCGCTAAGCAAAGAAGAGGAATTTGAAAAACCTGAGTGGGTAGATTTTGTTAAAACTGGTGCTAATAGGATGAGGCCTAATATTAATAAAGATTTTTGGCAAAAAAGAACTGCAAGCATATTAAGACAAATTTATATCAGGGAGATTGTTGGTGTTGAAAGATTAAGAACGAGATATGGTGGAAGAATTAATCGTGGAAAAAAACCTGCGGAATTTAGAAAATCCGGAGGAAAAATTATAAGAACAATTTTACAGCAATGTGACAAAGCTGGATTTACAGAAAAAGTTAAGGGAAAAAAGTCTGGAAGAAGGTTGACTGAAAATGGAAAGAAATTTTTGGAGAGTATATTAAAATGAAAAAATATTATCAGAAAAAAATAAAACTTGGTGTTCAGACAAAAAAAACAAAATGGGCGCCTGTTTGGGCAGTTATTAGAAAATTTGGTGTAGGAAAAAAGAAACATCCTTCTGAACTAACTCAGCATAGAAGACATTGGAGAAGAACAAAGCTAAAAATTAAACCAAGGAGAAATAGGAAACAACATTTAGGATAAAATGACAGAAACAAAAATAATTGAGCGAGAGTATGTTATACCACTTAGAAGAGCGTTTATTAAAGTTGCAAAATATAGAAGAGCAGGAAGAGCAGTAAAAGCAATTAAAATTTTTGTTGCAAAACATATGAAAGTTCAGGACAGAGATACTTCTAAAATAAAGTTGGATAAATATCTAAATAATGAAATTTGGTTTAGAGGAGTGAAAAATCCTCCATCAAAAGTGAAAGTGAAAGTTATTAAGAATGAAGAAAATATTTTTGTGACGTTTAATGAGGTTCCTAAACACATTGAATTTTTAAAACAGAAACATGAAAGATATAATAAAAAATCTGAAGATGTTGAAAAAAAGAAAGAAGAAATTGTTGAGAAAGAGAAAACTCAAGAAGATAAAAAAGAAGAAGCTGAAAAAGAAAAGTCTGTTGCAATTCAACATGAAAAAGAAGCTTCTCAAGAAGCTAAAATTCAAAAGCATTTAACAAAAATAAAAGAGCCAAAAATTAATAGAATGGCTTTAAAGAAATAATAACTTAGTAATTACTTTGCGCGAATGGAATTGCTTCCCAATCTTTTACTTTACGAATTTTTAAGTTTTTATCCCAAACTGTTTTCAATAAAGAAGCATCTACACCTAAATCTTCAAACAAACCGATAAAAGCCACAAGATCCTTTGGAAAACATTTACCCCCAAATCCTCGTAGACTAGTAACATCTAAATGTGAACCAATTCTTTTATCTGCAATAACTATTTTTTTAACTTCTTCATAACTAATACCCATTTTGGAGCAAAGATCGTAAATTTCATTTCCAAGAATTACTTTAGTTGCTAAAGCAGCATTAGCCATATATTTCACCATTTCAGCAGTTTGCGGATCTGTTAAAAATAATGGTATTCCTTGAAATCTATTTCGATATAAGTCTGCAACTTTCCAAGTAGTTTGTTGGTTGTATGCTCCAATGACTATTCTATCTTGATTTAAAAAATCTTCTTGACTAGAACTTTCAACTAAAAATTCTGGATTAAAGCAAAATCGGGTATTTGTATATTTCTTGCAATAATTTCTTGTTGTACCTGGAAGAACTGTAGACTTAATAATAACTACTTTAGCTTTATTAGAAGAATATGTATCAATCTCGTTTATATTCTCATCCATAATACTTAAATCAATTCTCTTATTTACTTTATCAAACGGAGTTGGTAAACAAACAAAAATAAATTCAGATGAAGTAACAACTTCTTCTAGAGATTTTCCATCTTTGAATTTATCATAATATATGACTTCATCTCCTTTTTTACTAAAGCCATAAGCTAAGGCTTGACCAACAACACCGTAACCTACTATTCCTATCTTAGTCATATTTTAGGTTTAACAAATAGTCTTATAAATTTTGCTATTTAAAAAAATATATGTTTATATTAGAAAATTTAAAAAAAGAATTGAGAAGTTATGCTAAACCAGAGAAAATTCCAATTTTACAGAATTTCTTCAAAACTGGAAAGGGAGAATATGGAGAGGGAGATATTTTTATTGGGTTGAATGTTCCTGATTCAAGAAAAGTTACAAAAAAATATTTTGAGATTGAACTTGAAGATGTTGAAAAATTATTGGATTCTAAAATTCATGAAGAAAGACTTGTTGCAGTTTTAATTCTTGTTGAAAAATATAAAAATTCTAGTGATAAAAATAAAATTTTTGATTTTTATCTGAAAAATGCAAAAAAGATAAATAATTGGGATTTGGTTGATTTGTCTGCTCCGAAAATTGCGGGAGATTTTTTATTTGATAAAGATAAATCTATTTTATATAAATTTTCTAAATCGGAAAATCTGTGGGAAAGAAGAATATCTATAATTTCAACTTATTATTTTATAAAAAATAATGAATTTAAAGAAACATTTAAAATTTCTGAAATTTTGTTGAATGATAAACACGATTTAATTCATAAGGCTGTTGGATGGATGTTAAGAGAGGTTGGAAAGAAAAATGTTAAATATGAAGAAAATTTCTTAAAAAAATATTATAAAAAAATGCCTCGCACAATGTTAAGGTATGCAATAGAAAAATTTCCTGAAGAGAAAAGAAAGAAATATTTGAATGGAGAGATTTAAATGATAGACATTAAAAAAAGAAAAAAAGAAAAATCAATGAAAGAATTGTTAGAGTTTTCTATAATAAATATTGATAAACCTTCTGGACCGACGAGTTTTTTAGTATCGCAGTTTGTTAAAAAAAATCTTGGAGTTTCAAAAACAAGTCATCTTGGAACTTTAGACCCTATGGTGACTGGAGTTTTACCTGTTGCTATCTCAAGAGCGTGTAGATTAAATGAATATTTGATGCATAGAGATAAAAAATATGTTGGAATTATGAGATTACATAATTATATTGAAGAAAAAAAGTTAACAGATGAAATAAAAAATTTTATTGGAAAAATAAAACAACTTCCTCCTATTCGTTCAAGGGTAAAAAGAGTGTTTAGAGAAAGAGAAATTAAATCATTTAAGATTTTAGAAATTGATGCAAAAGATGTTTTGTTTGAAACAGAAGTTCAGGCAGGAACATATGTTAGAAAATTAATTCATGATTTAGGAGAGAAAATTGGTGGAGCGCATATGTTAGAATTGAGGAGAACAAAAGCAGGTATTTTTGATGAAAAAAACTTGGTTGATTTATACAAATTTGAGAAAATTGTTGAAGAGTATAAAATAGGGAACGAAAAACCACTAAGAGAAATTTTAATTCCTGGAGAAATAGTTGCTAATTTATTGAAATATTTTTTTATTAAAAGAGATGTTTTGAAAAAAGTTTTGACTGGCTCACCAATATTTAATAATTTTTTAACTGGAGAAAATAAAAAATTTGAAAAAGATGAGAAAACATGCGCTTTTTGTGAAGGAAGATTTGTTGGAGTTTACAAAGTTATAAATGGTAAAGATATTTTTGCTGTGCCTGAATTTGTGTTGAATTGAGATTATTTAATTTTTACTTAAAAAAATAGATATTAATTACAGATAAATAACTTTGCAGAACCTTGGTTCCAAACCGCCAAACAAAAATCGTTAGAAGCTGTTCCACAACTTGCTCCTCCGCTAAGAGAAGAGCCTATATCCCATAGACCGGCAGTAGTTCCGGCAGCAGGAACAGTGGTGGTTTGAAACAAATTAAGTATAAAAGTAGGGTTAACATTATCATTTGTTCCAGATGTTTTTATAGAAGTTGTCCATTTATTTGTACCACTTTCTTGAAAGAACTTTGCCTCGGTCATTTCACCAAGTGAACCACTACTTCTTGCTATCAGAACCAATCTACAAGGAGTATCAATACATTTGGAGGGAATAACTATTGTTTTAAAACCATATGAACTACTTGCTCCCGTACCTATAACTTCTCCTGCGAGAGAGCATCCAACCGACCCTGCTCCAGATTGTAAAATAGAAACATCGGATTGTAATGTTACAACGTTACCATATAAGTCGTTAAGATGGGCATTTATATTTTTAGTTTGACCATTTAATGTAGCATCAATTTCTAATCCTGAATGCCCCATGACTGAAGGATTATTTGTGCCATAAGCAATTACAATGACTAAGCTTACTAATAATAAAATTCCTAAGGAAATGGTGAAAAATCGTTTCTTAGTTATAGACACCTCTATCTTCATACATTTAAGAAAAGACTTCTCTTTTTATACTTTTCCTCATAAATAATTTATTAAAATAAATTAAGAAATAACAAAAACTCTTAAAAACTGCGTATCTTCTTCTGTTAGATGAGAGAATTTATCTATTATTCAAGAACTGCTCCAACTTCCGGTTCTTATATAAGGGAAGACCTGCAAAAATCTGGAAGAATTGATATTGCTATTCATACTGTTATTGCGACATTTTTTTTGAGTAATAAAATTAGAACAGATTCTAAATTACATTTGGTTTTTGCAGGGCCTCCTGATCCAACAAAACATTTGGAAATTCATCCAGTCACTGAAGGAAAAACAGGTATTGATAAAATATATTTAAGTAAAAAAAATATTTCAGCTGTTTTGAAAAAGATGTTGTATAAATATAAGGAAGGTAGAAAAAACGAAGTTTTCCCAGGTTTTTGGATTGAAAAAAGGGGATTTTTGCAGGTTGTTGAAGAAGAAGTTGAGAATGGTAAAAATATTTATATTTTAGATTTGGACGGAGAAGATATTAGAAACGCTGAAATTAAGGAAAATCCAATTTTTATTTTGGGAGACCATAAAGGTCTTCCTGACAAAGAATTAAAAAGATTAAAAAAAATATGCAAGCCGGTTTCTATTGGAAAAAGAACTTATTTTGCTTCACAGACTATTGCTATTGTTAATAATGAAATTGACAGAAGAGAAGATAGATAAATTTAAATTAATTGAAATATAGTAAAATAAATGTTAAAAGATAATATTGTTGCGGGAGTTGGTGTTTGTTTAGTAGGGATTATCTGGCCCATTGCTCAATTAACTCGTTACTTGCCTTCATGTGATCCTGCCTATGGAAACTATATTGCAAAGTTTTCTACAGGAGCTATAGAAGTTGCTATAGGCAAGACAATAAACTTAGAAAGACTAATTGAGAAGGGAAATAAAATAATAGATAACGCACAGAAGGAATATATTAGTAAAACTTCTTAATACTAAGTAATGAAGGGAATAAGATATAACTTAATTTAGTAAAGATTTAAAATTGAGACTGTGATAGTAATAAATCTAAAGTTGAATTTATTGATGAAATTGCACTGTTTTCTCTTCCATACGGAGGTATTCCTGCGCAATTCCGGAAGACTTCAACCCCTAGGGGGCTATATGAAATATCAATCTTGAAATGATTTAGTAATAAAATTTGCTTTTCATATAAATCTCCCTCCTTTAATCCAGATAATTCCTCTAAAGAAATTGGTTTGGCATCAATTAATCCTGTGCACGGCTCTCCGCTTTCTTTATGTATTCTACATGCTTGAGATAAAACACTTTCATTTTGCATTTAATGTATTAAAAATAAACTTATTATAAAATTTGAAAACAATTATTAGAGAATATAGCAGACCAATTAAATTTCTTAGTAATTTTTAATTGCTCCGCTAACGTCAAGAACTGTGGTTCTTGAGCGTGCTCAAAGATTATAAATCTTTGACATAGTTAAACAAAAATAATCAATTGGAAAACTATTTGTTTGACTATAATAATAATTAAAAAGAGTGATTTCTCTTGGGAGAAATGGTAAAGGGGATTTCAATAAAGTTTAAGTCGTATTCTGAGACTATTCCGCGACTTTTGGAAGTTGTTCATTTGGATAGAGAACTGAAAAAACATAATACAATTGTTTTGAAAGTTAGTTTGAGAGACGATGATTTTTTAAGTTCAGATAATACTCCTGTTGCATTCGCCGAAGAAGTTTTAAAATATTGTATCAACAATAAAAATCCATCTACAGAGATTTTTATTGTTGAGGGTGCTGAAAGCGATGATACAACAGAACTTTTTGAAAATTTAGGATATAAAAAATTGGCTGAGCAATATAATGTCGGGCTTGTTGATTTGAATGACACTGAAACAGAAGAAGTTAATTCTGTGAAGTTTTCAAGATTTGAGCAAGTAATTTTTCCTAAAATTCTTAAAGATAGTTTTGTAATTTCTCTTCCAACTTTGTCTGAAGATTATGAAACAGGAGTTTATGGCTCTTTGGCAAGTATGATTGGGGCTTTTCCGAAAAAACATTATAAGAGCTTTTTATCAAGAATTAAAAATAAAATAAGGAATTGGCCTATAGAATATTCTATTCATGATGTTAGTGTTTGTAAAATGCCCAATTTTGCAATTGCAGACACCTCTAGTAAAGGAATTATTTTAGCAGGACTGCCTTTAGAGATTGATAAACAATTGGCTAAATTGTTGGGAAAAGAATGGAAGCAAGTCAAGCATTTGAAATTTATTGATGAGTCTTTAGCTCAAATGCCGACTGAAAAGAAAAAAGAAGAGATTGTTCAGTAAAGTATATTAACAAAAGAAATTTAATAATTCAATGAAAAAATCTGTTAGAATTTTTATAAGCGGGAGTGTTCAAGGAGTTTTTTTTAGACAGTTTGTTAAAGATAATGCTGACAAAAATAATGTTAAAGGATATATTAGAAATCTTGAAGATGGAAGAGTTGAAATTTTTTTTGAAGGAGATGGAGACAATGTTAATCTAATGTTAGATATTTGCAGGAAAGGACCGCCACATGCACAGATAAGAAATATTGAAGAGAAAGAAGAGCGCTTGCAAGATTTCAAGGATTTCAAGATAATGAGGATTTGATTTGGAAATGTTGGGCAAATGTTTAAATAGTTCTATTTTATAACATATGTTATATGATAAAACCAATTGTTCATAAAAATTTACTTAAATTATATGAAGAAACTTCTAAAAATAAAATAATTAATATTTTATTTAGATATCCTGAAAAAGAATTTAGTTTAAGCGATTTAGCAAAAGAAAGCTGTGTGGCAAAGGCAAACATTGGAAAAATTTTGGATGAGTTTCAAAAAGATAATCTAATAACTATTGAAAAATTAAGCAAAATTTGGAGGATAAAATCCAATCAAACAAATTGGATTTTCGTTAAAAATAAAATCGCAAATAATCTTAGTTTTATTTATAGAAGTGGATTAGTTGAATTTCTTGTTGAGCATTTTAAAAATCCAAAAGTTATAAGCTTATTTGGAAGTTTTAGAAAGGGAGAAGATATTTCAAATTCTGATATAGATATTGCTATAGAAAGTGATGAAATAGAAGAATATAAAATTATTGAATTGAAAGAATTATCTGAATTTGAAGAAATAATTGGAAGAAGGATAGAAATACATTTGTTTAATAGAAAAAATATAAATATAAATCTTTTTAATAATATTGCAAATGGTATTATTTTATGGGGGTTTTTAGAAGTCAAAAAATGAAAAAAGAACTGATAGAAATTTGGCTTAAAACAAAAGCTATAAGAAACCGACAAAAAGATATAGAAAAAATAAATTCAATGATAAATTCTGCGGAAATTAATGCGAAAGTTGCAATTGGAATTAAACTCAACGAAGATACAGCAACTTTGATATTTAGAGAGATTTATGAGTCAATAAGACAACTTGGCGACGCTAAATGGTGGCTTCTTGGATACGAGCCATTAAATCATGAAGTAAGTATTGAAATCCTGAAAGAACTTGACATTAAAGATAAAATTAAACTAAACTCTCTTGATAGATTTAAAAGAATGAGGCACGATATAAATTATAGAGGATTTAGAGCTACAATTTCTCAGACAGAAGAAATCTTAGATTTTTGGAATAAATGTGGGGAAGAAATATTAAAGAATTTAAAAAAAGAAAAATAAAAAATCGCGCTTTTCAACGCGATAAAATAAGGGGAAAAATTTATTTAACTTAAAGGAAGCAAACAACAATAACAATTATAAGGAAGTCCATTCTTAGAACTACAAGACTCAACGAAATCCGTAATTCCTTCATTATCTTTTACAAGTGTTGCTATACATGTATAGTCTTTACCTTCATCTTTTCCAAATTCATCACATCTATTATTACAAGTCTTGCTCCCCCCATCATTCCAAGTGCCTGCGGCGCTACAACTACTCAACATATTCAAAACATCCCTATTTGTCGTAAAATCTTTTAACTTACTATCAACCTCTTTTTTAGTATAAACTTCTTCTCCTCTTTTATCAAGCTTAACTTTTATAACATTTCCAGTTATATTCGCAGTTATCAAAGAAGCAATAAAGGCAACAACGATTGCTGTAAGAATAATAGCTGTCCAATTTTTTTCCATTTATTTCATACCTCCTTTCATTTTCAAATAAGTTTTTCAAACTCAAATTTTTAAGGGATATATATATATACCTTTGGTTTTTTATTTTCTTATGGGAAGAGAAGAACTTATTGTTGGAGAAAGATTAAAGAAAATTAATGAGTTGAAAAAAGAAGGAATTAATCCTTATCCAAATAAGTTTGATGTTAAAAATTATGCTAATGATTTACAAGAGAAATTTAAATCTTTGAAAGCTGGAAAAAATTCTGATGTTAAAGTAAAAGTTGCTGGTAGATTAATGAGTTTAAGAGATTTTGGAAAAATTTCTTTTTCTGTTTTACAAGATGGTTCTGGAAAAATTCAGATAAATTTACAAGAAAAACTAACTCCTAAAAAAACAATTGAATTTTTCAAAAAGTTTGTTGATATTGGAGATATTATTGGTGTTGAAGGAAGTATTCTTAGAACTGAAAGAGGTGAGCTTTCAATTCTTGTTAAAGATTTAAAAATTTTAACTAAGTCAATAAATCCCTTGCCTGAAAAATGGCACGGACTTCAAGACAAAGAAGAGAGATATAGAAAAAGATATTTGGATTTGATTATGAACAATGATGTTCGGAATATATTTAGGATAAGAGCAAAAATATTGGAAGTGATAAGAGAGTTTATGTCCACCAAGAATTTTATTGAGGTCGAAACGCCTTTATTACAATCTGTTTATGGAGGTGCTGTTGCTAAACCTTTTAAAACACATATAGATGCTTTTGATTCTGATATTTTTCTAAGTATTGCTCCGGAATTATATTTGAAAAGGTGTCTTGTTGGAGGATTTGATAGGGTTTATGAAATTACAAAAAAATTTAGAAATGAAGGAGTTGATAGGGCGCACAATCCAGAGCATACTTCAATTGAATGGTATCAAGCTTATGCAAATTATGAAGATGGGATGGAATTGTTTAAAGAATTAATTCAAAAAATTGCAAAGAGATTATTTGGAAAATTAGAATTTGTTTATCAAGGAAATAAAATTGATTTAAGAAAGTGGAAAATTCTTCCTTTGAATAAGGCGATTAAAGAATATTTAAATGAAAATGTTGAAAAAATAAAAACAGACTTTGAAGCGAAAGAAATTGCAAAGAAACATGGGCTTAATCCAAACGAAATTACAAAAATAAATCTTCCTGATGAGCTGATTAAATTATTTAGAGATAAATTAATTCAGCCGACTTTCTTGACTGATTATCCTATAGAATCTTCTCCTCTGGCAAAACCTAAAGAATCTGATCCTTCAAAAGCAGAAGTTTTTCAGCCCTTTATAGGAGGTTTGGAATTAGCGAGAGCTTATTCAGAGTTGAACGACCCGATTTTACAAAAAAAAGCTTTTCTTGAGCAAGAAGAAGAAAGAAAAAAAGGAAATAAAGAAGCAATGCCGAGGGATATGGATTTTGTGACTGCTCTTGAACATGGAATGCCTCCTGCATGTGGTGTTGGAATTGGAATTGAAAGATTAGTTATGTTATTTGCAGACCAACCTTCAATTAGAGATGTTATTCTTTTTCCTTTTATGAAATCAAATAAATAAAATAATTTTAATTAGTTAAACCCATTTCTTCAATATAAAGTTCAATTGCCTCTTTTAAATTAGTTAGTTCTTCTTCTATTGTATATCCTTGACTTACGACATCTAATTCTGGATAGAGAGCTATAAATTGTTTCTCGCCTTTTCTTATTATTGCGGTAAATGAATTTGATTCCATATTAATAATTAAATATTTTATTATTTAAACTTTGCTTTGTCAAGAAAAATAAAAATTCCCTCAAAAATTAAGAGGGAAA
>CAZIFJ010000017.1:10014-12470 GCA_964538235.1 Candidatus Woesearchaeota archaeon | reverse complement strand
AATATAGTTCTCAGGGATTATCTATTTTTCCCTGAGGACATTTTCAACAGAGCCAATAGATAGAATAAATTTAAATATAGTAAACCAACTAATTCATTATGTACGGAGTGTTGGTTTACTACTTCAAAAACCTTCTCGTCGTAGGTTTTTGAGGCGCTCAAAAATCAGAGATTTTTGACGTTAGCGGACAAATTATTTTACCAAAAAATTAAATTAGTCTGCTATAACTTATAATCTAAAAATAAAAGAGCGGTATTAGTTAAGTGGTAGAACATGACATTGCCAATGTTAAGACGGGGGTCCGATTCCCCCATACCGCATTATTTTCTTTGATAAAAAGACTCATCTACTTTAATGTCCTGCAAAATTAGATCTCTAAAAACAGATTGATGTGCATTAAAAATTAATCCTTCTTCAATAGAAGAAGCCGCGTTTACATTAAACTTAATTAATGCTTGAGAATATTGCATTGCTCTTAAAGTAGTCAGATTTTTATAATAATTACTAACATCAAATTCCCCTAAAAGAATGCGTGATAATTCTCTATATTCCGCATCATGTTCCATTGCCAAATATAAAACATCATTTCTAATTTTATTTTCTCTAAGACCATTTATAATTTGATATTTATCATAATAAGAAAAGCCTTCTGCATGTTGCTGAACATGTCTTCCTTCATGCCCAACGATCATTGCAATAAGATCGTTCTCAGTTAAAAAATTAAATTCATTTCCAAAGATTTTTCTTCCTATAAAAATTTTTGAATGTCTTCCTTCGCCACTAAGCTCAAAAATTTCAGGAGTTTTTGCATCAAAATCTCCACCTATATAAACAGAAGCATAATTCCTAACATAATCGTCTAAAGATTTTCCTTCTAAACCTGAATTAAATAGTTCAGACTTTACATAATCAACAATAAGTTTTCCTTCGTGGTCATAAAAAACTCCGCTACAATATGGAATAGTATAATCTTTTAAAATTCGATTCAAAAAATTTTGCCTTTTTGCCCAATCTTCCCTTGCATTTTCAAAACTAACAAAATCCGAGGTAATAAAATTATTATTTTGTTTTTTGGAGAAGAAAGAATCTTTTTTAATAAAAAATCCGCCAAATAATAAAGAAACAACAGCTACTCCAAAAATAAATTTTTTAATGGAAGAAGATTTATTTTTCATAAAACAAAATTAAAATATTCTAATTTAAACCTTTCTATCTTAAACATTTTAAATCAATAAACTTTAAAAACCATATTTTCCTATTTTAAAAATGAACAACATTAGTTCAATAAAATACAGTAATAACAATCTTTCTGTATTATACAAACAACCAATCTCAGAAAGAGAATTCGAAGAACAAATGCGAAATTTAACAAGAGGTTATATTCCTTTAATAATTTACAGCCTTCTAGGAATTGAAGAAAGGCTAGAAAAGATTTGTGAATGTAATATAACTGGAAGGTGTGGATATATAAAAGAATCTTATTTATTAACAAGAATAAAAAATTATGCTAAAAAAATAGAAGGTTTTGAGCTAGAAGATCAAAGCAATATAACAGCAAAAAGAGAACTAATAGAACACATTATAAAAGAATTAGATCATGATCCAACTCCTCCTATCTATCCTCATTTAAGGGCTGCTTAATCCATCCCCTCATACTTATTCAAACTTTTATTTTTTTCAGAAGAATTTCCAGAACTAATTAAAACATCATCAATTCTTAAAATCATTGTTGCAAATTCTGTCGCAGAACTTATTGCTTGAGTTTTCACTTTCAACGGCTCAATAATTCCTGCAGCGAATGTATCCTCAATTGAATTATTAAATAAATTCAAACCATATCTAATCAGACCCTTTTCATGTTTCTGCCTTAATTCAGTCAAAACATCAATAGGATCCATTCCAGCATTTTCAGCCAATGCTTCAGGAATACTTTCAAGTGCATTAGCAAAGGACTCAACAGCCAATTGCTCTCTCCCAGTTTGTTGCTTTGCAAATTCCCTTAATTGTTTTGCAATTTCTATTTCAACAGCTCCGCCTCCAGAAACAACTTTTCCGCTATTCACCGCAGCAATAACATCACCCAAACCATCTTGAACTGCTCTCTCAACTTCATCAATAACATGTGTTGTTCCACCTCTAATCACAATTGTAACTGCCTTTGGATTTTCACATCCTCTAACATAAGTCACAGAATCAGCGCCGTGTTTTATTTCTTCAACAACTTGTGCATATCCTAAAATTTCAGGAGTTAAATCATTAATATTAGAAATAATTTTTCCATAAGTCGCAAGAGAAAGTTTTTCCATATCTGATTTTGAAATTCTCCTGCAGGCATAAATTCCATTCTGAGCAAGATAATACTGCGCAACATCATCAATTCCTTTCTGGCAAAAAACAACATTTGCTTTGCTTTTTATTATATCATTAGTTATATTCTTTAGAGTTGCCTCTTCTGC
>CAZIFJ010000017.1:0-10004 GCA_964538235.1 Candidatus Woesearchaeota archaeon | reverse complement strand
AACAATTTTATCAGTCATATTTTTTAAATATCTCTCCTCAGAGTCAATAAATTGCTCAAGTTGTTCAGGACTTGTGACAGAAATCTTTGTTTCAATTTCAGGATTTCTTAATTCTAAAGAACAATCAATCAATAAAATTTTTGCATCTATAATTTTCTCAGGCATCGCATCATTTGCTCTCTCTTTATCCAAAACAATTCCTTTAATCAAAGAACTATCATTAACAGATTCTCCTTTAATTTTTTCAATCTTGATTACTTCAGCACTTAAATATTTTCCAGTTGCTGTTTCATCAACAGCGCCAACAACAAGCTCAGCCAAATGTTCTTTATTTCCCTCGGCGCCTTTTCCAGTCATCGCAGTCATCGCGATTTGTTTCAAAATTTTTTTATTGTCTAATTGAGAAGCCAAATTATTAGCAATCTCTAAAGATTTTTCAGAAGCAAGCCTATACCCTTTAACAATCACAGTTGGATGAATTTTTTTATCTAACAAAAATTCCGCCTGCTCTAATAATTTTCCAGCAAGCAAAGCAACACTCGTAGTTCCATCTCCAACTTCGCTTTCTTGAGTCTTAGCAATATCAACCAACATCTTCGCAGCAGGATGATCAAGCTCCATTTCTTCAAGAATCGTAACTCCGTCATTTGTAACAACAATATTTCCAGAAGAATCAACAAGCATTTTATCCATTCCTCTCGGCCCTAAAGTCGTCTTAACAATATCAGCAACAATCTTCGCAGCAAGAATATTATTTCTCTGCGCCTCTCTCCCTAAAGTCCTTGAAACATTTTCAGGCATAACATAAACAGAATTTTTATCGCTCATAAAAAAAGTCCGCCAAATAAATTTTTAAAGATATGTATGATTAAAAACAATCTTTTAAAGAAATATAGAAAAAATCACATAAATCCTTATAAGTTAATTTTCCATCTAAAATAATGCAAAGAATATCTGTCGGCGATATAATGACAAGAAATTTCTCTTCTGTATATCCAGAAGAAGACTTACTTTCTTGCTCAAAAAAAATGGTGAAAGAAGATGTAAATAGTTTAATAATAAAAAAAGAAAATAAATTAGTCGGAATAATCACAGCAAAAGATATTTTATGGGCAATAACAAAAAAGCCAAATTTAAATTTAAAAGAAGTAAAAGCTTTGGAAATTTCTACAAAAAAAATAGCAGTGATAAAACCATCAGCTGATATAAACCAGGCTCTTCAAAAAATGAAAGAATATAATTTCAGAAGACTACCAGTTTTATCAAACGGAGAAATAATTGGAGTTATAACCTTAAAAGATATTTTAAGAATTGACCCTTCTCTATATTCTGAAACTGGCGAGTTGGTAAAAATTAGAGAAGAAGAAATAAAATTAAAACAAAAAAATGCAGAATGGTCTTCAGAAGGTCTTTGCGATAACTGCGGGGCATTTTCAGAGCTTTTAAAAGTTGATAACAGACTTATATGCCCTGATTGTAGAGAAGAAATGTATTAATTAAAAACTTCTTTCTTTATTGCTTCAAACAGAGGATAAAAACAAGATTTTGCAATTGAAATCGCATCTTCAGCTTCAATTTTAGAAGGAATATAGCCATAATAATTAATGTTATGTCTAAGCCTTCTTAATGAATCTATGAGCTTAATTGGTCTTTCAGTTTTCACAGAAATTTTTTCAAGTTCTTTTATTTGTTCAAAATGTTCCTGTGAAACAAAACCTTTTGAAATCATTCTCGCATCTCCAAGCATTCTAAAACATTCGTAAATATTTCTGATTATGGTAAAAGCAGATTCATCATTTACAGATAATTTTAAAGTATACTTCAATTCCCTTTCTGAAGCATTCAAAATACTTAAAGCATTTTTCTTATCTAAATGTTTAATTCTAAAACTCATGGCCTAACCTCAAGAAAACCTTCTAAAACAAATCCGTTGGCAATATTAGAAAATAAATTCAAATCAATTTTATTTCTAGAAAAAATATGTAGATTAACATGAACATTCTTTCTATAACCAAATTGTGAAATTATTCCAAGCTCCTCAATTCTAAGTGCTTTATTATCTAAAACTTCAACAGCAATATCAATATCACTATCTTCATCATCGCTACCCCATCTATAACTTCCAAATAAAACAATTACTCTAACATTAGAATACTTGTTATGTATTGCTTCTAAAATTCCAGATTCATAAATTTTATCAATATGATAAGGAACTTTCTTTGTAATAAGATAAGGATGACTAAAATTCAGAGAAAGAATCCATGTTTTCCCAGCAACCTCCTTTAAAAGAAATTGAATCTCAATTAATTTTTCTACTGCTTGTTTTACTGCTGTTTTAGATGAACGAATTAGTTTAGCCAAATCATTCAATCCTATTTTTCTCTTAGGATAAGAAAAAAACCAAAATAAACATTTATCATAAGCCCTTTCAAGCTCATCTACTTTAACATTCTTTAATTGAGTTTTCATATTATAAACCTTTTCCAGAACTATATAAACTTTTCCATTACCAATTGGTTCTCTAAAAACTCATTTGAACTTTTAGAAAACCACTAATTATTATATGTCACAAAACCCTTCGGGTTTTAACCCCGCACTTTAGTGCGGGGCTTGTTTAGGTTTCGTGGCCACCGAGAAATCCGCGACAATTTAAATCACGGGCTAAAGCCCGCGGATTTAACGAGTATTAAAATCCCCCCACCAAGTGTGTATCAATACCGCTCACTTATCAATAATGCAAAGAGGATTATCAATTTTAAAGAAGATATGCTCTTTAAGATGTTTAAGTCTTGAAACGGGTTTCAATCTTTTCGTGTTAAAGTCTCTTTCCAATTCTTCTTCTATGATTTCCTTTATTCTCTCTATTTCCTTATTCATTCTAAAATAAGAGTTTTGAAACTTAAAAATTTATCTCAAGCCATAAAAATCCATATGAAAACCTTATTTTCTAAGAACAAATTTTATATCTTATCTTCTGCTTTCTTAGCTAAATCCTTTATTAATTCATAATCGCTTCCAAATAGAATTTCTCTATAGTTACTCTTCCGAAACTCTATGTAATAAATAACATTAGAATAATCCAAATAAATTGCCTTATAGGCAATAGAGTCATCTCCTATATTGGGATTAGAAAGCTCTTCAAATTTATATCTATAATCATTTCCATCTAATCTGTATTTTATCTTAGCTCCATTGATACTTTCTCTAAATGCCTTTAAAGTTTCCTTACTCTCATCAAGAGTAAAAGAAATACTTTCTGCGGGATAAATTTCTGTAAAATGTGAGACCTCAATATCTTGAGCACCAACTAATTTTTTAAAAACAATGTTATATCCTTCTTTCCATCCTAAATTTAATTCGTATTCATTCATATCAGAAAGAGTTAATTCTCCACGTGTAGAAATTTCCCAACCAGAAGGCAAATCAGACAAAGATAATGCTAAATCAGAAGCTTTTTCTATGGATTTTTTCTGTTCTATAAATTGTGTTTCTGGCGGAATATTTGTCATTTTTTCTGAACTATTGTCTCTATTGTAAAAAAATAAAATTCCTAAAATAAAAAGAACACATAAAATTGCCCAAATTTGTATTTTTGCCATTTTATCTATCTCTATAATTACACAGATTTGCTATAAAAAACTATCTGTGCTTAAATCTTTGTCATATTTTTCTAAATCTTTTTTAGTTATCTTTTCAATAGGCTTATTGAAATATAATAAAGGACTTCTCAATAATGAAATATATTTAACTTGCGTTCTTTGAGAAATTTGAACTCCTTTATTGACTTTTCCTCTGCCTAAATCTTGTAGAAAAATTCTCAAATCTTTTTTTACTTTCTCTGAAATATTCCATCTATCAATATAAACAAGCCTACTTTCCACATTAGAGTTAGGTTCATGAATATTTATCTTTAAATTCATGCTTTATAAAGGAATTTACTCTTTATAAAATGAGCAGTATTGCTCTATCCCCCCACCAAGAGTCGAACTTGGGTGCCTCGGGTTCTACATAACAAAATATTCTTTTGAATACTTTCCGATAATGTTTCATCCTTATGCTCGCAAAGAGCAATGTCCACATAATGCTACAGCCGAGTGCTCTACCGTTGAGCTATGGGAGGTATCTATAAGAAAATTCCTGCTTTTTTAAAACTTATGTAATTCAATGTATCAGCTTAAACGAATTATGAATGTAGTAGTATTTGAGAAATTTCTGCAAGAGATTTTTGTTTAAGCCTTAATGCTTGGAAACAAAATAGAATATTAAAGAAGCAATTATTTCTATAACAATAAAAACTCCACCATACAAGGCAACACCGTTAATTTGGCTAAACCCATCGCTAGCGAAAAAAAACCAAAAAATCCCCCCTAACAAAAATATTACTAAGTTTATTATTCCTATCTGAATAAGAAGATTTTTGGTTTTTTGATTTTTATTTATTCCATTAAGACCATAAAAAAGTGTTGCTAATATAGATAAGATGATTGGAATAAAATAAATAATTACTTCTATTTGTCTATTCATGAATGTAAAAAATCAAATAACATTTATTAACCTTTCTATTTTGTTTGAATTTCTTGGGCTTTGGAATAATTAGACATAAAATCTGGGAAAAGTTTTTTCTTCCTATTTGAATAAAGAATAAAATAAATAAATAAAACTCCTACTAAAGCAAAAACAAAATTCTTCCAATCAAAAAAAGGTAAAATTGCTTTCGACCTTCCGCCACAAGGAACAGGAAAAGATTTAGCGTCCGTTACACAACCTACAAATTCTCCTACTGGTAAACAAAAAGCAACCGAAGAAGATTGAAGTTGTCCAGTCTGAGTAATCAATTTTTGCCCCGTTGCATCACAAGTATCAACAACATCAGAAGTATAAACACAAGTATTTTGAAGTTGAGGATTAGAACAAGAACCTGCAGAACAAACTCCATTATCACAGTTTATATCTTCAAAACTATTAACATAATAAGTTTCAATCCCGCACTTTCCAAGATTACTTGCATCTCCAAGCACCCAAGAACACTTACACCCAACTAATTGTCTTTTAGAATTTACCTCCCCACATTTTTCACCTCCAACAATAGCTTTTTGCTTAATATGATTTTTATAAACTCCAGACCCATTCACAGTAAAATCTTTATTACAATCAACTTCATTTGTATATTCAGCACAAGAACTAATTTCAGTAGGAATACATCCATTAATAATTCCATTTCCATCATCATCTTCAGTTGAACATTCATACCCTATTGGACAACAAACCCCACTGGAATTAGCAAGATTTGTAAATCCAACAACAGAACAAGCATCAGGTCTATCAAAAACATTAACACTCACTATTTGTCCACTACCCTCCCTATAAATTAAAGTAGCTTTAAAATTATCAGCAACACAATAATTATTTCCAACTAAAGTAAAACTCCTTAAATTAGTTTCTGACAAAGTTTTCTGCGTTCCCGCCTCAGTATAATCATATTTAATTTCAACTTTAATTGTTTTATCATTCTCCAAACTTGAAGTTGAAATGTATTTTTTTACTCCTTTAACAAAATCAACATTTTCTTTTTTCTCTCCATCGTCAAATTCCCAACTAAATTTAACATTTGTAAATTTACCATCTCCAGGAGGTATAGGAACAGGATTTGCATTAAGGTCCCTACATTTCCCAGAAGGAGGTCCGTAAATAAACTGCGGACAAATTCCAGCCACACAATTTGCACTACCAAAACAAGTAACAGTATCGAAAGTGCTATTAATAACAAAACTATCCTCGGCGCTATAACTTACTTCCCAACCATCACTTTTAACAACTTGCCCTTGATAAGGATCATTAATAAATGCAATTGCCCCAGGACTTGCAATACCAACAATAGAAATCTCATCTTCATCCCAAATCCCATTATTATCTTTAACTTTTAACTTAATTGTTTTTTGTCCTGGCGTTGATAACAAATAATTCGGGCTGGCTTCAGAAAATTCTTTTTCAACCCCATTTTTATTTAAAATTGTCCACTTAGCTTCAGAAATAGTTCCATCAGAATCATAACTATTATGTTGAAGATTAATATTAGTTCCAATAAAATAAGCTCCTTTATGTCTTGGATTAGAAATAACTGCAACAGGAGAATTTGAGTTAGGACAAGATTCTTCTTTTACTACAATTCTATCGCTCTCATCTCCATCTACAACTTTAAAATAAAAATCACTAAAATCATTTGTCTTATCCAAATCTTCCTGTGTTATAGTCCATTGAGCAGAAGCAATACCATTAACAAAAGTCGCAGTCAAAGCATTTCCCAAAGAAACAGTTCTTATTTCATCATCTAAAGTAAGACCATCATCCTCAAAAATTTCAAACTTAACAACACTTCCATCAGCACCACCAACAGCAACAAGTTTTACAGTTGTCCCAAGCCCAACACAATAATTATTCTCTCCACTTACCTTAATTATTTCTGTTCCTCCAGCTCCAGCAACAGGATCTGGATTATTCTGACTCCAAAAAATATCTGTAATTATTCCTCCTCCAGAAAAAGCGCTTGAGCAACAAATTAATTTTGTATAATCAATTGTCCCAGTCAAAGCAAGATGCGCATTTGTATTTCCAGATAATCTAAGAACTTCTGTCTCACCAACTACACAAGAATTATCTCTCGCCACGCAAACTAAATCTCCATAACAAACATTAGTAGCGTAATTAGATTGACCTGGAACTTCAGCGTGCGCGTTTGTTGTTCCAAAAAGCCCAACAACTTTATTTGCATTTCCAGTACAAGCATGAACATCAACACCAGTAGCAGGAACATAATGCTTACCAAAAATTTTAGAATAACAAATTTCTTGATTGTAATTTCCAGCCCCATTATAAATTTCTCCATACGCGTTTGCATTAGCAGACAATTTTAGAATTATATCATTTGGAGAACAAGAAAGCGAAGGAGAAGATACTCCTCCAGATAAACATTGATTAATCCCACTTCCTACTTGCATCTCTCCTAATTGAACAGCATACCTATTAGGATTATCTGGAAGTGGTACAGTCGTCGCAGTGAGTCGAACATATCTCTTAGTAACCTCTGAAAAGGAACCCACATACCACTCTCCTACTGGAGGAATTGTAACGCCATTTTTTGTTAAAACATTAGTCCAAGGACCAGAAGGATTGTCACTCACATCAACACTAAAATCGGTAGGAGTAATTCCTTGCGGATATTGACTGTTCCACCTACGATGAAGACGAATACCATCAAAAGTTTGAGAAATTCCTAGATCCATAATGATCCAATTATTACTACTAAAACTTAATTGTGCAGTGGACCATCCATTACTATCAGCAAGAACTTCATCAAATGCCTCATTAGCAGTATAGGGTTCCACTGCTCTAAAGTCATTACTAAAACCAATTCCTTCACCTCCACTCATCAAACTTCCATCAAACCAAATACCACAAGAAGGGTTTAGCTCTGAAGCTCCAGCAGGCAATTCAACTACAGAAATTTTTTTAGTTATATCAATCAAATCATTTCTATTTCCATAAAAAAAAGGATTAGTAGTAGCCGATGCAGTTCCACCAAAAGTAGTAATTGAACAAGCTTTTCTAAGATTCTCATCATTTATAGAAGTTATATAAAACTCTTTTCTACCAGCATTATAAGAAAAATAAGAATGTACATAAACTCCATCACATTCACAACCAAAAATATCACAATCACTATCAGATTGTATTCTTAAAGTATTCACGCCAGTTAAAAAATTTATATCTCTATAACTTCCACCAGGATAATAACTCTTGCCATCTGAACCTGTAAATAATAACGAAGTTAAAGCACTTTGAGAGCAAGAACCCGCATTATTGTTATTACACCCTCTTGCTTTCAAAATTTTTACATCATTAAATCTAACTGAAGAGAGAGTTCCACCATTTCCTTTTCCAAACGTTCTAAAATGAGTTGTTCCTGTCAAACTTGTGCTAATTATACAATCCTCATATCTCTCATCACAAATTTTATATTTAACAGCGCCAACAACATTAAAACTAAAAACAAATAATCCCACCAAAAAAAAACTAAAAATCACTCTCTTATTCATTATCTTTAGTAAATTCAATAACTTATAAACTTTACCTTAAAAAATTTCAAACATTTCTTTTTAATTTTCAAATAAATAATTTTCTTTGTATTTCAACGAATTTCAGTCTTCGCTAAATAAGGCAATAAAAATTTAATCTTTTTAGAATTTTTTTGACAAGAAAGATTAATTAAATATCCAACTTTAGAATTTTTATAAGAACTAAAAAATAGTTCCAAACTCTTTGAGTCCTCAGATTTTAATTTTTCTTTAAATTTAACTTCAATCGGTATAATTTTCCCATCCCCCTCTAAAACAAAATCAACTTCATTAAAATTTTTATTCTGCCAAAATCTAATTTCTTTCTTCCCACTTTTTAACAATTCTGATAAAACAAATCCCTCAAACAAATAGCCAACATCATTTCTTAGTTTTAATTCGTTAAAATTATTTATGAAATAATTTCTTACACCATTATCAATAAAATATATTTTTGGTATTTTAACCAATTCCTTATTTTTATTAGAATAAAATGGTTTTAATATTTCTATTAAATAAGTTTCTGAAAGAATCTCCAAATATTTTCTTATTTCATTAAAGTCTAAAGAAGAAACCTTAGAAATTTCTTCATACTTTATTTTCTGACCATTATTTACTGCTAAAAACTCAACGATTCTTTTTACGTTAAGAATTTTTTTTATATTTAAGTATTCCACTAAATCTTTTTTCACATATAAATCAAAAATACTCTCTAAAATTTGTCTTTTTTCTTCTTTATGTTTCTTTAAAACTACTTCAGGATATCCTCCAAAAATTATAAATTCTTCTAAATACTTCCTTAAATCAATTAAAGAAGAACTTAAATTATCTCCTTTTAATTTTTTAACAGAATTTAAATTTTCAAGAAGTTTATTTTCTCCATTAAATAATAAAAACTCTTCAAAATCCAAAGGAAAAATTTCATTAATTATTTTTCTTCCTGCTAAAGATTCTTGAATCTGATTTTTTATAGTCAGTGAAGAAGAGCCTGAAGCAAATATCTTAATATTATTAAAATTATCATAAATATTCTTCATTACTTTTACAACATCTGGATACTTCTGAAATTCGTCTAAAAACAAATAAAAAAAATTAATTTTTTTATCATAACCATTAAATTCCAATAAATTTAAGGCATTTTCAAATGAACTAACTTTTTCGTAGTTAGTCAAAACATCCAAATCAAGAAACAAACATTTATTTTTAACTGATAAATCCTCAAATAAACTTTTTAGAAGAGTAGTTTTCCCAACTTGCCTTGCTCCAATTAAAATAGATATCTTTCTATCTTTTGATTGTACCATTAATTTTTCAAATATTTTTCTCTTCACTATCATATTCTAAAATTTATACTTATTTAATTTTGGATTAATCCAAAATTAAATAATAGATAATGATAGAATAATGAATATTTAAAGGTTTGTATTTTATTTTTCTTGTATATTAATAATAAGTCACAAAACCTGCGGGTTTTAACCCCGTACTGAAGTGCGGGGCTTGTTTAGATTTTGTGGCCACCGAGAAAACTTCAATTCTTATAGAGTTGAATGTGTCAAGAACCTGCAACACGTTGGTTCTTGAGCATGTCAGGAATAAAATTCCTGAGCACATCGAAATTCAAAGAATTTCTCAGCCTCGAGAATTCTATTCACAAAAAAAGAATTCTCTTAGTATCAGAGATTTTTAATCTCTGAGTCCGCGACATACAAATCACGGGCTAAAGCCCACGGATTTAACGAGTGTTCAAAATATGAAATTATTTATTTTGAGTCGTCTCTGAAACAAAAAAAGTTTTATTTGAAAATGATTCATGCGTTTTACCTTCGCAGTCATATAATGCCATAGTAGCAGGAATTTCAAATCTTCCCAAAACTCTAACTTTTGAATAAACTA
>CAZIFJ010000016.1:3750-13218 GCA_964538235.1 Candidatus Woesearchaeota archaeon | reverse complement strand
AAAATTTCTTGAGGAAGTAGATGAGTTATGTAAATATTTTGGATTAAAAACTTTTCTTCCGCACAGAGATGTTGGAATTTGTAAAGACATTAAAGATGTAAAAAGAATTTTTGAAGGAGATATAATAAAAGGATTTAAAGATTGCAAATTAGTAATTGCAAATTTGAATGGTCTACATGTCGGTGCAGGAACATCTTGGGAGTTGGGATATGCATATGCAAAAAAAATTCCGGCTATCGGAATAAAAACCGATGAGAAAATAGAAGACGCATTAGATTATTTGAGTGCAATTTTAATTGCTTCAATGCCGATTGTAAATTCTTTAGAAGAATTAGAAATCAAGATTAAAGAAATTTTAAAAGAGGAAAGGAGGTAAAATGAGTGAGCTAATTATAAAGAGCAAAATAAAATCTGCTGTGCCTGACATGAATGTTGCTGAAGAAGTTGTGGAGGCGCTTGATAAAAAAGTTTTTGAGATTTTGGAAAAGGCTCGGGAAAGAGCAAAGGCAAATGGCAGAAGAACATTGCAGGCGAGAGATTTGTAAATAAAATGTCAAACAAAGCGAAGGGTTCCAAGGCAGAGAGAGAATTAGTCAGAAAATTTACTGAAAATGATTGGAGAGCGGTAAGGGTTGCTGGCTCTGGAGTTAATGATGACTCGCCTTGCGATTTAATTGTCGGAAAATTTTCTGGAAAAGGTTTTGCGATTGAAGCTAAGTCAAGTAAAAAATCCCATATTTATATTTCAAAAAAGCAAATAAATGATTTTGTAACTTTCTCGCAAATTATTGGATTAATTCCTGTGATTGCTGTTAGGTTTAATTATGAAGGGTGGATTTTTTTAGAGCCAAAAGAACTTAGAGATTCAGGAAAAAATTGGGCTGTTTCTTTGGATAATGCAAAAGAAAAAGGAAAAAAATTCGGGCAATTTTTTGAGAACGGGAATTAATTTTCATAAATGTTTTTTCTATGTCCTATTTTCACCACATTTAACATATTATTAATTTTATCAACATCAATAATTAATCTATAATCTCCAACTCTCAACTTAAATCCATCAATATCTTCGAGATGCTCAAGAAATCTAAATGGTTCTTCTTTACACTGCTGTAATTTTTTCCAAATTCTTTCTTTTGTCTCTTTTTCTAATTTATTTAAAAAATCTAAAGCACTTTTTTCAAAAATAATATTATACATTTTTACAAGCCAAGAATTTTCTTAGCTTCTTCTTCTGTATAGAATTCCCCTTTTTTAATTCTTTCTCGCGCTTCTTTAATCTCTTGAATTGTTTTTTGACTTAGTTTTGGTTTTTTTTCTGAAAGTTTAGCTAAAAAAATAAGTTTTCTTACTAGCTCATCATAGCTTTCACTTTTGTATTGCCTGAAATAATCAAGTTCTTTTTTTGTAGTTGGATTTATTCTTATTGTTGTTTCCATATATAATTGTATATGCCTGTATATTATTTAAACTTTTAGATAAACAATTAGAAATTGAGAAGATTTAAAATAATGAATATCTCCAAATTTTATTTTTTCCTCTTTTTCTAAAAAAAGATTACCATTCTTTGACATCTACAACTCCATTCTTATTATTATCTGTCCAACCTAAATGACCTCTACAAACTTGGAAGTTTTTCAGAGATAATTCCCTAATTCTGTTTTCCTCTATTAAGTTATAAGGACCAACTTGAGTATCACCAAATAAAGGATTCTTAACTCTATCTTCACCATACATTGTACTTGCCCATTGTAATCTTCCTCCTGTCATTTGATATAAATCAATACATCCAAAAAGATGACCCACCTCATGAATTAGAGTTGGAGTATTACGTGAATCAGAAAAAACAACTTTAGAATTACCTATACCTAAAGCAAATCCTGCTCCTCCTATATGTGTTGTTGTTTCTATTGGAAACATCAAAATATCATAATTTGAAGGATTAATATTACATCTGTCTTCAATTTCATTAAGAAATATCTGTTCTGTTTTTGTATTATCGTAAAAGCCTTTAAGGTCATCTGGAAGTTCTAATACATTTATAACTTCAAAATTGATAAAATTGTTAGTTTCATTTAATAAAGTTTTAGCCATATGATCATAATATTCTTCTAATTTATTTAAAGAATTTGAAGTTTCTATACTAAGACTATTAGAGGTTGTTATTCTGCAATCTGCTTTTCCAGTAAACTCTCCAATTAATAATTTCTTATTTCCGAAAAGTTTATTTTGTGGTTTTGTATTAGGCATGCATAATCCATCAACACAAAAACCATCTGTATTATCTCGAGAATTACAATCTAAATTATTACAACATTCAAAGTCGGGGTAAAAAATATTATTACAAGATTTAGAAGTAGAATAACCATAATTCATACTTCCAAGTTCTGCAGGGCATGAAAGCCAGAAACCTTTAGAAAAATTATTATTTCCTGAAAGGATAAGTTCTGGTTCTCTTATAATAGTTCGACCCTCTTTTATATAAATTTCTGTTCCAGGTTTTACTAATCCTATAAATGAAATTGTATAATTTAAATAATAAAAGCTTAAGTAAGACAAAATAGATTCTGCAGCAATTGTTGGACTATTTGGTCTGAAATTTATTATAAACTCTTTTTTTTCTAGAGGGTTAAAAGCAGCTCTATAAAATTCATCTTTTCCTTCTTCAATTAAAATTGATTCTGGTAAATTTTTAAAAGAAGAATATTGAGAATCATGTATACCACTATAGCATTTATTAGTGTCAAAGATATAACGATAATCAAATTCTTTATTCGCCGATTTTTTATTTTCTACTATTATTCTTAGTTGATGATCTTGAAATTGAATAAATTCTTCAGGTCCTTCAAAAGAAATTTTGAAGTTATCATCTTCAAAAATTATACCTGGAGAATAAATATTTATAGTATCTCCTTCAATAAAGTTATTTAGAGGAAATATCTTATCCGTTGGTCCACATAATCCTGACTTTTCATTTTCTAAACATTTAATTTCAGAGTCTCTTTTGCATTTGCCATTTACACAACCATTCACACAATCAAAATATTCATTCTTTATAGTATTACTCACACAATAATGTTCTTTTAGTTTTATATCATTAATACAATAATCAATACTCTTTTTAATAGTAATTATCTTTTTTATAATTGTAGTCCCTTTAATAAACTTAGAATCTTCCAAACCTAAATTTCCGTCGGAATCTCTGCAAGATTTCTTTACTGAAACAGCATTCCCAGTAATTTCTTTTTTATTAAACCAATCAAAAAAACTAACAGAAACAAAACTAAAAGCAAATAAAAAAATTATTCCAAAAACGAAAAACCTCTTTGAAATCATATTGGGGGGGAGAGAAGGTATATATAAATCTTATTTTCACATGTAAAATTTATTATCATGAGTATTTTATAAAAGTTTATAAAAATTTGAAGTTTAAAACTATCTATCGTGTAAGCAGTTATATAAAAAGTTTTAAAACTACCTTTATCTTGAATTGAAGATGGAAAAAGAAAGTGTATTGACGCCTTGGGAAGTTAAGGGGAATGTTGATTATGATAAAATTGTTAAGGAATTTGGAACTAATTTAATTAATAAAGAAATTTTGTCTAAACTTGGAAAAGTCCATTCATTGATTAGAAGAGGATTTTATTTTTCACATAGAGATTTTGATTTATGGCTTCAAGCACAAAAAAAGGGAGAGAGAGTATCAGTTATAACTGGAAGAGGTCCTTCGGAGAAAATGCACGTCGGACATTTAGTACCTTTTTTAATTGCAAAAAACTTTCAGGATATTTTTAATTGTGAAGTTTTTATTGCTATATCGGATGATGAAAAATTTTATGTTAAAGAGAAGTTGAGTTTTGACGATTCTTTGAGATTTTCCAAAGAAAACATTATCGATATACTGGCTTTAGGATTTAATTTGAAAAAAACTTTTGTGATGCAAGATTTTGTTTATACCGATATGTACAAATACGGAGCCCAGATTGCCAAGAAAATAAATTATTCAACTGCTAGAGCGATTTTTGGACTAAAAAATGAAAGTAATATTGGGTGGAGTTTTTATCCTGCAATGCAAGCGGCACATATTTTATTCCCTCAGTTTAAGTGGGGGGCACATCTTTCTTTAGTTCCAATTGGAATTGATCAAGACCCTTTTATTAGATTGACAAGAGATATAGCTGAAAATAAAAGTTTTAATTTTAGAAAACCTTGCGCAATTCATTCTAAGTTTATTCCTTCTTTGTATGGAGATTCTAAAATGTCTGCAAGCGAAGAAGGAGTTATATTCTTAGATGATTCTTCTAAAGAAGTTGAAAGAAAAATAAAAAAATATGCTTTTTCTGGAGGGAAAAATAGCTTGGAAGAACATAGAAAATTTGGAGGAAGTCCTGAAGTTGATGTTTCATTTCAATATTTAAAAGCATTTTTTGAAGAAGATGACAAAAAACTTTCTAAAATAGAATCTGATTATAAATCTGGAAAAATGTTAACTTTAGAATTAAAAGAAATTACAATAAAGAAAATAAATGAATTTCTTGAGAAGCATAGAAAGAATAAAGAAAAAATTAAGAAAGAGATTGATAAATGTATTTTGAGGAATGAATAGATTATAATTTTAACTAAAAAGTTAATACAAATATTTTTATATAGATTTAATTTAAAATATTATCGGTTGTCCTGGAAAGGATGTGACTGTAAAAGCCTCTGTAGGTTATTCAGCTATTAATACGGTGGAAGGGCTATAACTCACTGTACGAAATCTGTACCCCTTAAGCTTATTTACTGCACGAGGAAGATAACCATTAAAACGAGCTGATAGGTTAAGATTGATTTCAGTGGTTGTTTGTGGAACTTTCTCACCGAGCCCTTTACAATGCCAAAGAAAATAAAAAAGAAAGTTATTAAGAAAGGTGGTAGAAAGCCTAGTAATAAATCTAAAGAAAGTAAAATTAAAAAACTTATTAAATTAGCAAAGAGAAATAAGAAGAAAAAGAAATAAATTCTAAATGGGAGATAAGTTTATAATAGATGAATTTTAATTAATAAAATGAATAATTATTTAGAGAGTTGTCGGTGGCAAGTGTCTTAAAGACTTTCTATTAGATAGAACTTTAAAAAATAAATCTTTTCTTGATAAAGGGATAAATGAATTTTTTCTGTTGTAGATATTGTATTAAAACCTTCTAGAACTGGATTTTTTCAAGAAATAAAGGAGATGGACTTGATATTTTAATTAAGTATAAAAATGAAGATTTTTTCTGGAAAAGATTAAAATTAAGTGAACATTTGTATGATAAAGAAATAAAAGAAAAGAGTTAAAAATTGTCCTGATTTGATATAATATGAGAATTATAGAAAAAAATCAAGGTTGCCCTACAATTTCTGAAGGGTGTTTTGGTCCTTATGGAGAATTTTATACTGTTTTTGGAACAGAATTAAGATTTCTAGGATGGCATATTTTTATATCTATAATTTTTGGATTAATTTTGTCTGGAATTTTATTATATTTAAGAAAAAATGAAAAAATTAAACTTCCTTTTTATCTTATATTTTTTATTCAAATTGTTACGACAATTTTATTTTTCTTTTTACTAGCATATCTTTTCCCAATAAGTGTTATTTATTAAGTTAAGTAAATAAATTATTATTTAGATTTTACTTTTTCTGTTGTAACTCTAAAGCCTGGTTTGTAACCTTCTTCACCGACCCAATTTATTTTTGGACCGCAGTCACCAAGGGCTGTGCAGACTAATGAGCGATCTTTTTTCCAATTTTCTTTTAGACAATGACAATTATCTGAGCATTTCCAATCTCCTCCTATTTTTTTTTCGTATGTTACAACACAATTATCATTTGCTTGTGCGCAAATTGATTTTGCTTCTTCGCTTTCCCAGAATTTTAATCCTGGAGAATTTTTAGGAAGACAAACTCCTCCTATTGAAGCATTTGCTCCTAAAGTTATTCCGTCTTTCCATGAACAATCTCTTCTATCTAAATTTTCACAATCAGCTTTCTCTGATTGAGCTGTACAATCCTGCCAGCGATTAACACGGCATGCTGCTTGGGAGAATTTTCCTAACGTTGTTTCAATTGAATCTTCTATACATTCTTCTTGACGGAATTCAGCACATTGTTCTAAAATTTCTTCTCCGTTAACACAAATATGTTTGTAAAATCTACTTCCGACCGCGTTATTACTTTTATCTTTTTCACCTTTGTCTTTGTAAATACACCAAGATTCTCCGTGTCTTTTGAATCCTGCTGAAGTCTCTTTACAATTTAAATCTGCACATATGTTTGTTCCATAAGTTGGTCTTTTTGGGTTTAATTGCTTCGACCAATCACGGCAGAAACTTCCTTCGAGATAATTGCAATTTCCGCAATTTGGATCATTTGGTTTTGCTTTACAAACTTCTGAAATGTCTGCAACTTCTGACCAATAATTTAAATTATTATTTCCAACTTTTGAAGAATCGTAAATATTTGCTGGATTTCCACAAGTGTCAACAAAATAAACTTCATCTTTTCCTGGAACGCAAATTGTATTTTCTGTTCTTCCGCAATTTGTTTTTAAAGATTCATCAGAGCATAATCTGTCTTTGAAAAATTCTCCTTTAATTTGAGCTTTTCCTTCAGATGATGAACATTCTGAACGTGTTGTGAATTTGCATGTTCGTATTCCAATAGAATCGTAAACGCAAGCTCCTTTATCTTGATTTTGGACTGTTAAAATACATTGGATCTCATCCTTAATTGAGGAATCGTAATTTGTTGTTAAACCAAAATTTGCTGATAAACTTTTACATCGTGTTTGTGTTACAAATGCTGCTTGGTCTCCTAAAATACAACAACCTAATTCGCATTGAGGAGGAGAATCTTCACTCCAAATACCTCCATCTTGATTACAGACTAATTTAGGTGTGTTATCTAAACATGTTCCTTTAATTGAGTTGAAACAAACTCCTGGCTTGCAATATGAAGTTGTATCACAGGAAGTTGGAGATTGAGTTGAAGTTGCTGGGCATTGAGATGAAGGAATATCTTGACAATATAAATCTACGTTTACCTTTTCACAGCAAACTGTTGGCTCTGCTGAAAAAACTGGAAATGAAAATAAAATTAAAAGTGAAAACAAAAGAGAAATAAAAATATTTTTTCTCATTTTAATCCATATCCTGGAGGCCAGACAAGGCTCCTTGAAGCGAAAATAAACTGCTCTTTTGTTGTAACATCTTCAACGATATAAATTGTACTACCTTCATCTTTATTTATTTTTTGTATTTTTAAATTTGGATAGTATCGCATATATAAAGTTGTTTCTGAATCTCCTAATTTAGATTCGAAATCTATAATGCTTGTTGCGATTGAAAGTAAGTCATAAATTTGACTCTCGAAAGAAATTTCTAAATTTTTATAGTTTCTTGATTCTTCGCCTTTTGAAATTGTCATTGGATTTAAGAAAGTTATTTGAATTTTTCCTGGAACTATTGTAGTGTTAACTCTTGAATTTCCACCTGAAATTGTATATCCTTCTGATTCAAAATTCTCTTTGAAATCTGAAAAGCAGTTATCAACAATTTTGGATAATGAATCTGATAATTCTTTTTCAAAAGATTCAATTAACAATGGCTCTTGAACTATACATGTTTTGTAATCTGAAGAAGTATAGCATAAATATTTTACTTTTTTATCGTTGAAAAATAAAAAGGATTCTGGAGCAAATGAGCCTCCTTGTTCAGATAAAGTTTTTATTTTTTTATTTATTTCTGGAGAAATACAATTTTTTAAAAATAATTGTGGAGAGGTTTCTTTTGATTGAATTAAAGAAATGCTTTGTCTTGATAAAATAAAAAATATTACAACTCCAATAATGACTAACGCTAAAATAACGTAAATTGTCACTTGTGCTCTTTTTTCCATGCTAAAATTAGAATAAATTCGTTTATAACTTTTTTGGAGCATTTAAAATCCCTCTTTTACAACTATATTACAGCTTCCTGGAGAGTTTTTGAATTTATCCTCGCATTTTATGTGATAAACTTTTCCTGGAATTAGAGAAGTTGAATGGTGTTTTTCTGCACCTGAAAATAAAGTTGATTCTGCTAAGTCAAAATTACATGACGAACCTTTCGCTCTTTCTGTTGTTGTGAAACCGCATTGAGAATCTTCGTTTGTGATAATCACTAAACTTCCAGATTGTATGTATGCTCTTGTTACTAATGGCGGCGATTCGTCAATTTCAATTGTGAATTTTGCTGTTGCTTCAGCAACATTTCCTGCAGAATCTACGCATTGTATTGGAACTAACATTTCTCCGCGAGTAAATTGATTGAATGATACTTTATGATTTTTTCCAAATGTTTCTGTAAATAATTGGTATTTGTCTCCAAATTTATAAGAGCAATCTGCATTTCCGTCAACTCCGCCAGAAGTTTTTAATGTTATACTTACTGTTGCTGGTTCTGTTTTGAATGATAAAGTTTGATTATTTGGAGAAAGAGAATCTATTTTTAGAATTTGCGAACTTTGTTTTAAAGTAAAGTTAATACTTTGTGTGTTTGCATTTCTTTTTTCAGATTTGTTTTGCTCTTCAAGCCAAGGCTGATCAAGACATCTTACTTTTATGATGGTTGTATTTTGAACTATTGGAACTTCTGTGAAACATTGCCAGCCGAAAAATGTTTGCTCATCAATATCATTTGCACATAGAAAATTATTTTCCATTGAAGAATATAATTTATCTGATAAAGACCATTTACAATCTGCAGGCTCGCTTGTGAAAACTGAAATGTTTTTTCTTGTTGAGCCTATTTTTATATTTTCAGATCTTGGTGTACCTCTTGAAATTATTGGAGGAGATAAATCATTTGATGGTTTAACACATATTTGTATAACTTTTTCTGCAACATCAAAATTTCCTGATTGGTCTTGACATCTAACATAAATGTTTAGTTCTCCTCTGCGATTTGGATCAACGCCTGAAACTCCTAAAGATTCTAATGTTGGAATTCTTAATATTTCTGTTTGGTTGTATAAGAAAAATTGCTCTCCGAAATCTTCTGACATTTCTTCAAAGGAGTTTGTGTGTATGAAATCAAAAGAACATTCTGATGGTTCGGAGAAAGATAAACTAATTGGAACTTGAGAGTATTCTTGAATACAGGTATCTAAATCTTGAGATTTTATTTTTATTCCTGAATCGGAAATTTTTTCTGCTGTATAAATTCCTGATGATGAGATTCCGTTTTGAGAAAGTGAAGGCGGAGAAACATCGTCTGGACTTACTTCTGAACATAATTCATTTGCTGTTCCTTTATTTATGAATTTGCATCTTTGTCCTAAAGAATTACAGGAATATTCTGAACAAGGAAATCCGTCTGCTCCGCATTGAGAACATTTATCTCCGCCTAATGGTGCTTGCCATGGCTTGCATGTGAATTCAACTATTTTCTTTTTTGATTTTCCGACTCC
>CAZIFJ010000016.1:0-3650 GCA_964538235.1 Candidatus Woesearchaeota archaeon | reverse complement strand
TGCTCCGCAATCGCCTAAGCTTGTGCATAAATTATTCATTTGTTCTGTAAAGACTGCATCCTCGCAATGGCAATTTGCCTCGCAATCCCAACCAGAGATTTTTTTTACATAAACAACTGTGCATTTTTGTGAGGCGAAAGCACAAACTGCTTTTGCACCTTCAGGATTTAATTCTAAATTAGAACCCCCAGCATATTTTGGAGCGCAAATATTAAACTTAAAAGTTTCATCTATATTAACAGACTTTACAAAACAATCTGGATTTTTATTACACAACTCTGTTATTTCTTCAGGGGAACTTTTTTCTTGAGTGTTATATTCTAAACATTCTTGCCAACGATTTATTCTGCATGAAGAAGCAGATAAATAATTTGAGCCTGCGCCCGGAATTAATGTTTGTTCCTCAACGCAAATTTTATTTCTATAATCTCCACAAGACTCTGTAATTATTTCTCCATCAAAGCAAGATTCTCTAAAATGTCTGCTTCCTGGTGTGTCTCTTGCGCGATTTTCTTTTTCATCCAAGCCAATTGCTCCTTGATATGAACACCAAGATTCTCCGTTTCTTCTTTCTTTTCCATTTCTATCAACACAAGATAAGTCTTTACAAACAAAATTTTGAGATGAATCTGAAAGTTTTTCTGAAGAAGTTTTTTCTCCACAAACATTTCCTAAAATTCTATTGCAATTTCCACAAGAGTTTTGATTTTTTAAAGGATTTGATAAATCTCCCAACTGACAGCTTTGTGATTTGGGAAGAATTCTATAATTATTTAAACTTTCAATTTTGTTTGATGAATAAATATTTTCTTTATTTCCGCAACTATCAAACCAGTAAATTTCATCTTCTCCTTCAACACAATTTGTTGTTGTTTGAGCTTTGCAATTTGTTTTCAAATTAGGATTGGAACATAAAAATCCTGAATAAAAATTTCCTCTTAGAGTATTGCAAGAATCTTTTGTTGTAAATCTGCAGGAATTTAAAGATGAATCTGATTGAAACACGCATGCCCCTTCCTCTTGAGATTTTTTCAAAACTAAACATGCTAATTCGGTATTTACTTCTGGAAGAAATTGATTTTCTACGCCTTGGGAAATTTTGTCACATTGTGTCCTTGTTGAAAAATGTGCTTCGTCATTTACTAAACAACATCCTTTTTGACATTGTGGAATGTTCCCGAATATATCATTAAACCATTGACCTTGAAAATCTTCACATTGACCTTTTGGAGAATTTAACGAGCAAGTTCCTTCGGTTGGATTAAAACATGTTCCTAATCTGCACATATCTGCAGATTGAGAGGGAACACAAGATTCTTTACAATTTTGAGAACAATCCGGAGATAAAAATTCTCTACAAAGTTTTCCATCATTTGTTAAAGGGCAAGTTAAAAGACCTGAAAAATCAGATGAGTCTAAAGCTGAAACTAAATTTTTATCTGAAAAAATTAATTTAATAAATAATTTTACAATCTCGGATAATGAACTTTTCTTCTCTTCAAAAAAAACGTTTTGCGAATTTTGAGATTTAAAAATTTCTCCTAAAAAATATGCGAATGAAAAACTTAAAGTTATCATCAAGTAAATTTGGAAATAAGCTCCTAATTTTTTATTTAAATTTTTCATATTCCTGGAGGAATATAACAACTCCTTATAGCTATATTCATCTCTTTATTTGTTTTTTTATCTATTAAAGTATAAATTCTATTTGAGTCTGAATTCGTGAAAAGTTTTACTTTAACTTCTGGATATAAAATATTATACCCTATATATTCAAAATAACAATATTTTGCTTCGCTGTTTGCTATTTCAATTGCTAAAGAGCCCAAATTATAAACTGGACTTTTTACGTCAAAATTGAAATTCTCAAAATTTCTAACTTCATCACCTTTTTTTAAAGTTATTTTTTTATTTATGTTCAAGGAAACTTTATTTGGATAAAGTGAAACATTTATTTTTTGAGCTTCTAAAGAAACTTCGTAATTTTTTTCTTTTAAATCTAAGATTAATTCTAAAAAACATTCTTCAATTTTTGGAGAGATGTAATTTTCTATTTCTTTTTCCATTTCTGATAAAAATAGTGGATGTTGAGAAATACATGATTTGTAATTTCCGGTTGTTTCACATAAATAAGTTACATTAATATCCTTATAAAGAACAGAGTTTTTTGGAGAGATAAAACCTCCTTGTGGAAGCATTTTGTCTATTGCTTCATTAACATAATTTCTTGTGCATTGGGAGATAAAAACTTTCGGTTCAAAATTTTGTGCTAATTTTATTTCTGGTGAAGTTTTCAAAAAGAAAAATAATCCAAAAGCAAAAACTAGAAAGATTCCAAGCATAATCCAAATACTAACTTGGGCTCTGCTATTTATTTTATCATCCATAGATTTAATCCTCCTGCTTTTTTTATTCTTATGATTTTATTTTCAAGAGCTAAATCCTTCAGCCAGCTATCTGCAGTGTTCCAGGAAATTTTTAATAAAGAAGAAATTTCTGCACTGGTAACTACTTTATTCTTTTTAATAAATTCAAGTATTTTTATTTTATCTTTTACCATATCATTAATAATATCTTTAATGATATGATTGGTCATATTTAAATATTACCTTATTTAGAAAATTATTATTTTATATAACTAAGCCTCAAATTCCTTTTCTTTTGTAGTTGGATTTCCATCAATTTTTATTATTCTTGTAATTATACCTTTTCTTTTTGCCAACCCCCTCATTTTAACTGGATCTGAAATTCCTTCTGGAAGAATAATTTCGTTTATGTTTATTGTGTGCTTTATTTTGATTTCTTTGAAAGATTTATTATCAAAAAATAAATCATCAATTATAGATGTATCTGAAGTTTTTAATGAACAAAAATCTGCTTTCACATCTTCATCACCCTTTGTTGATGGTTTTCCGTTTTTTGGAGATTTTGCTTTTGTTTTTAAAATATAATTATCTAAGGAAAAAGATAGGGCAAAAATGGCTTTGGGAAATTTATCCATTAAAGAAATTATTTTTTCTGGAGAGATTTTTGAATTGATGACAATCTGTTTAACTCCTGCAAATTGTTTTATTTTTTCAAATTCAAATTCCAAATTGCTTTTCAAATCTAATGTTGAAACTATAACTCCTGAAATATCTATTGGTTCTTTTAATTTTTCTAGCCCTCTTCTAACGAAGAAATTTACAAACTCTGCACTTGTTTTTATGTTCCACAAATCTTTTTGCTTTTTACATTCTATTAAATATTTGCCTTGAAAAATTCCTTTGCTAAATTTTACAAAAGCATCGTGGACTTCTAAATCAATTTCATCTGAAAATATTTTTAAAATAACACTCTTCATTTTTTTTCTAACAAAAAAGAATTTATAAAGTTAATTGAAGATTTTTATTTTATTTTTTGGTTTATGATAAAAAAGAGAAATGAGAAATTAATTTTAGTTCTGTAATTTTTCATATTTTTATTTTGATTGTTGGAATTTTTTCTTTCAGTATTTTATTTGGAGATATTGTGGATAAAAAAGATAGATTTTTATAGTCTTGGAGATTTTTTAAATTATGGAAACAAGAACATTAAGTGTTGTCATAAAAAAAGATGAAGATATGTTTGTTGCAGAATGTCCTGAAGTAGGAACTATTAGTCAGGGTGTG
>CAZIFJ010000015.1:0-13375 GCA_964538235.1 Candidatus Woesearchaeota archaeon | reverse complement strand
AATTGAAGAATATCTTGGAAAAAATATAGTATCAAATATTGATCCTAAAAGAACAGTTGAAATGATTGGTTCAGACATCTTCTCAAAAAAAGTTCTTAGAAAATTAGATTATGATTATTCACCTTCAAATTTCATGGCTTATCTTGTTGTTGAAGGAATAGACCTTAGGAATTATGGTTTCGGAAAATCAAACTTGTTTCATACAGAGGAACCAGACCTAAATAATGTCTTTAATAAAATGTACAATATAGCTGATTACTCTAAGCCAAGTTTTGCCATGACAGTTCCAACACTTTTGACTAAAGAAAGAGGAGATTGTCCAGACAATCAACAGATAGTGGAGTTATTAACTGTTGCAAATTATAAATATTTTAAAACATTAGAACAAACAAGCACTGTAGATTATATAGATAAAAAGAGAGAAATCTTAGATTCGTTATTAAATATAATTGAAAGGGATTACGTTCCAAATATAAGAGAAAAAATAGTCTTAAAGATAACTGGCACTCCATCAACAAACGAGAGATTCTGTTCAAGTCCACATGGAAACTCATATGGATCAGATTTAACTCCAAGAAATTTTGGACCAAACAGATTAAACCATGAAACATCTCTAAAAAATCTTTACTTTTGCAATGCATCATCAGGATATCCTGGTTTTGCAGGCTCTATTGGAACAGGAGTTAGATTATATGAGATTTTGTCTGGAGATAAAATAAGTGACTAATATCCTAATTCATTAAATAGATTCAATACACCCTTAATAACTCCCATTATTCCAGGATAAGAAGAGCTTGCACCCACCAAATACAAATTCTTAATTGGTGTAGTATTAGTTATTCTATGTTTTATCAGCAATTCAGGAGTAAGTCTGGCGCCATAAACATTTCCATAAGGTGCATTAAGAATTTCACCCATGTCTAAAGGAGTATGCACAATAGATTTATCAATATATTTTCTAATATTAGGTAAATAATTTTTATCAACAATATCTAATATTTTATCATAAATTTCTTTTATTTTTTTTCTATATTTTATTTTGTCTTTCTCAAACAATCCTTTAAAATAATCATAATTTGCAAAAGTAAGTATTTCAAGAGTCTCATGATTTTTTGGGCACAAGACACCTTTATCAGTAGATAAGGAGGGTGCTGAAATAAATAACCATGGTTTAGAAAAATCATTTTCTTCAATTTCTCTCAAATACTCTCTGTTCAAATCCATATCTGAATGGTGCCATATATTTCCTCTCTTGAACCCATGCTCTTTTAAATCAATTCCTTTCAATCCCAAATAAATACAAATAACAGAGTCAGAATATTGATAATTTAATTTTTTCTTATATGATGAAGGTATTTCCAAATTTTTTATCATTTTAAATGTTTCAGCAGGGTCTAAGTTGGAAATAAAATTTTTCCCTATAATTTCATCTTTATTTGTCTTTATACTTTTAATTCTATTGTTCTCCATAATTATTTCTTCAGCTTTTACCTTAGTAAAAATTTTACAGTTAATTTTCTTGCTAATAACTTTCGTAATTTCTTCTATTAGATATTGAACTCCTTTTTTAGGATATGAAGCAGATTCAGAATACCCTATATCCATTGCTGCATACATTAAAAAAGAAACTTCTTTTGGACAAGCAGAAAGGTTGCCAATTCTACCTGCTAAGATAGCTCTAAGCTCCAATGGAAAATTAAATTTATTAAGAATATCTTCAAGGGTATAATTAAGATATTTTAAGATAGTTAGAAAAGACAAGGGATTTTTAAGAATAGTTGTTTTTTTTATAGCCCTATTAATCTTTCTTGATGCGTAAATTATTTTTTTTTCTAATTCAAAATATTCTTTAAGAGGAATCTTATATTTTGGATACAAGTCAATTAAGACTTTTAGGTAATTATCTATACCTAAAGGAACATAAACTTTCCTACCATTAACATTAATTAAATCATAGCATTTAGAATCAAATTCATTAAATTCAATTTTTGAGTTTAAACCAATTTTTTTAAGAAATTTATTTATCGGACCTCCTTCCTGACAACCCATTATATAATGTATATCGTGGCTGAACTTATATTTTCCAATCTCAATAGTATAAGCATGCCCTCCTAATTTATTATTTGCTTCTATAAGACAAATAGATTTGTCCTCTTTAGCTAACAGAGATCCAATAGCAAGTCCACCAATTCCTCCTCCAAGAATCACATAATCATAGATTCTTTCCATTTAAAATAAAATTTTTTTCATTTAAAAATATAATTATTCTCTACATCAAAAAAACAATGTGCCACCACACCTTTTAAGGTATGGTTTAATTGGCACTTGTTTTTTGGATGCAGAAAAGATGTAAGTCTTTTCTGAACAGAAAATCTTTTAGATTTTCTTGTGCTCACGGCACGCCTCGCCTTAAAAGGTAAGGTTTTCACGTGCTGTGACATCAATAAATATTTCTTTTTTACAAGCCAAAATAGAATTATAATTTATTTTCTAATTTTTTAAAAACTTCTTTTGGATTTCTTGTTCTTGAAAAGAAACTCCCGACATTAAAATAATCTGCACCTGCCTCAGCCAGATTTTTAATTGTCTTATCATTAACTCCTCCATCAACTTGAATTCTAATTTCTTTATCAAATCTTTTAATATTACTTATTCTTTTATAAATATTAGAGTCAATTTTCTGTCCTTCTTTTCCAGGCTTAACGCCCATTAATAAAATATTTTTAATTTTAGTTTCTTTTAAAATAGAAATTATTTCATTTATAGAAGTAGAAGGATTAAACGCAACCACGCCCCCTTTCCCTATTTTATCTATAATTTGTTTTATTTCATTAACATCGCTACAAGCTTCATAATGAAAAATTATTTTTTTAAAACCTTTATTTTTTAAATCAGAAATCCAATCAGAAGGATTTGAAACCATTAAATGTGCTTCAAAATTTTTTCCCTTAAATTTTTTTAAGTTAGGAATATCTTTTAAAGAAATTCCTTGTGAGGCGACAAATTTTCCATCCATAAAATCAATTTGAAAATTTCTAGAAATTCCTATTAATTTAGAAAATCTTTTCTCAAATTCTTTTTTTGTTTTAGCGAAAACAGTCGGAATAATCAAAGTCATTTTATTTTTCATAATTTTCAATTTTCTTAATTCTTCTCTTATGTCTTTCTTCTCCAGAAAATTTTGCATTAAGCCAAACTTTTATTATATAAAGAATTTTAGAAAAAGAAAATTCTCTTCCTCTTAAACATAAGACATTTGTATCATTATGTTCTTTAGACATTTTCGCGCCGTAAGAATCGTAAGCAGAAACAGCCCGAATACCTTTAACTTTATTTACAGCAATGCACATTCCAGTCCCAGTCCCACAAATTAAAATTCCCAAGGAATCTTTTTCTTTTGAAACTTTTTCTCCAACTTCGAAAGCAAAATCAGGGTAATCATCTTTATCTTTATCGCTAAAAGCCCCTAAATCTTCGTATAAAAATTCTTTTTTATCAAAATACTTTTTAATTTTTTCTTTGACAGAAAATCCTGCATGGTCAGCTCCCAAAAATATTTTCACACCTTTTTTCATAAATTAATAAGGAAAAGGAAATTTATAAATCCTTTTCAAACTATTTTCGTTTTATAATACACTTTTCTAAAGTTTTTTTCAAAATAATCTGGCTTATCTGTCCCATTATGTCTTCTTTTATATCTATTAAAAAATTGGTTTCCATTAAAAAAATCAATTCCAACTAATCCTTCCAATGACAAACCATTTTCTTCTGATTTACAAATTGCGCGAGCTTGAATAATAGGTCTAGTTCTTTCACCTTCTTCATAAAAAATATTTTTTCTTTCAGAATCTATTCCCAAATAAAAAAGTCCTATCAAACCAAAAGCTCCAATGTATTTTTTCATTTAAATTTCCCCCTTTGGAAGTTTAACAATATCAGCAACTCTATCACCATCTTTTAATCTTATAACATGAACTCCTTGTGTAGCTCTTCCCATAACTCTCAGATGTTTCATATTAGTTCTCAAAACCATTCCTTTTGTTGTAGTTGCTATAACCGAATCTTTATCATCAACAGATAAAGAAGCAATAACATCTCCTGTTTTAACTCCTGTTTTCAAATTAATAACTCCTTTTCCCCCTCTGGCTGTTTTTCTATATTCATTCACATCAGTTCTTTTTCCAAAGCCTTTATTTGTAACTGTCAAAATTGTTGCCTTTCCATCAAGTGGAATTGTCTCCAAAGAAACAACACTATCGTCTTTCTCAAGTTCAATTCCTCTCACTCCATAACTCGCCCTTCCCATCGGTCTGACTTCATGAGAATTAAATCTAATTGCCTGCCCTTTCTTAGAGCTTAACAGAACTTCTTGTTTGTCTTCAACTCTTCTCACATTAATTATTTCATCGCTTCCATCAACAGGAAGATTCATAATTCTAACCCCTGCATTTCTAGGTTTTGCTAAATCAATCAATGGAAGTTTCTTTACCTGCCCAAGTTTTGTTGCAAAAAGAAGATAATCTTTTTCAAAATCTTTTACAGCCAATATATTAGCAACATTTTCTTCTCTTAAATTCAATAAATTAATTATCGCTTTTCCTTTTCCTTGTCTCTCACTTGTTGGAATATCGTGTGCTTTAAGCCAGAAAACTCTCCCCCTTGATGTAAAGAACAAAAGATAATCATGTGTTGAACAGGAAATAAGATTTTTAACAAAATCTTCTTCTTTTAATCCAGCACCTGTAACTCCTGCTCCGCCGCGTTTTTGCTCTCTGTAAGATTCAATATCCATTCTTTTAACGTAACCGCTTCCAGTAATCAAAATAACAACATCTTTTTTCTCAACTAAATCTTCCTCAGAAATTTCAGCGACACGTTTCAAAACTTTAGTTCTTCTTTCGTCTCCATATTTTTTCTTAAGTTCATTAACTTCTTTTTTAATAACACTCAAAATTTCTCTTTCACCGCTTAAAATAAATTTCAATTTTTTAATCGTTTCTCCCAATTCACTTTCTTCATTTTTCAATTTAGAATTTTCTAAACTTGTTAATTGTTGCAATCTCATTTCTAAAATTGCTTTTGCTTGTCTCTCACTAAGTTTAAATTCATGAACTAAATTTTCTAGGGCATCTTTTGCTTCTCTAGACTTTTTAATCAAAGCAACAATTTCATCAATATGTTTCAATGCAGTAAGCATACCCAAAACAATTTCCAATCTATCTTCCGCCTTCTTTAATTCAAATTTGCTTCTTTTTTCAACAATAATTTTTCTATATTTTACATACTCTTCGATTACTTGTTTCAAATTCAAAATCCTCGGCTGTTTTCCAACGATCGCCAAAATATTAGCATCAAAATTTTCTTGTAGTCTAGTTAATTTATACAATTTGTTTAACGTATATTTGCTGTCAGTATCTTTTTTTAATTCAATAACAATTCTAACTTTTCCCTTTGCGCTTTCATCCCTTAAATCTGAAACATCAGTTAATTTTTTTTCTGTAACAAGTTGGGCTATTTCTTTTACAAGGTCGGCCTTATTTACCATATATGGAATTTCTGTAACAATAATTGACTCGCGCCCCTTATTTTCTTCAATTTCGGTTTTTGCCCTCATTATAATTTTTCCCTTCCCTGTTCTGTACATTTCTTGAATTCCAGCTCCTGTAACAAATCCTCCTGTCGGAAAATCAGGGCCAGTAACAATATGCATTAAAGACTCAATTTCAATAGTTGGTTTTTCAATATAAGCAACAATTGCATCGCATAATTCTGTTAAATTATGTGGAGGAATATTAGTCGCCATTCCAACCGCAATTCCCGTCGCACCGTTCAATAATAAATTAGGTAATTTAGCTGGCAAATTTTCCGGTTCTTTTGTAGTATTGTCAAAGTTAGGATTCATCTTAACAGTTTCTTTTTCAATATCTTCTAAAAGTTCTTCAGAAATTTTACTTAATTTTGCTTCAGTGTATCTATAAGCTGCTGCAGAATCCCCATCCATACTACCAAAATTTCCTTGCCCATGAACAAGAGGATATCTCAAAGAAAAGTCCTGAGCTAATCTAACAAGTGAATCATAAATTGCAACATCCCCATGTGGATGATATTTTCCTATAACTTCTCCAACTATTGTAGCACATTTTTTTGTTGGCTTACTCGCATCTAATCCAACTGAGTGCATCGCATATAAAATTCTTCTATGAACAGGTTTCAAACCATCCTCAACAGAAGGCAGAGCTCTTTGGACAATTACAGACATAGCATAATCGATATACGCTTTCTCCATCTCATCAACAATTTCCGCACCAATAACTCCTTTTTCATCACCGATTTGATCCTTCTCTCTTCTATGCCTCTCAGATTTCTCAAATTCTTCTTCAAGTTTATCTTCTTCGTTTGACATTTTTTATTTCCTCCTCTTTAAATCTACTAAATAAGGTTTAACTTCTTCTTCAAGCCCCAAAGATCTAACGAATCCTCTAATATCTTCTACTTTTCCGCCCAACATTCCTTCAATTCTATAACTATCTTCATCTTCATGATGTGTTGAAAATTCAATTATTCTACTTTTTTTAATTCCAGTATATCTATGTTTTTTATTAGGGAGAATTTCTTGAACATTGCCTGGAGTCATCACTCTCGGAGAAAGTCCATCAATTTCAAAAATAATTATTCCTTCATCTAAATAAAAAGTTTCGTGTTTTATTTTATGATAGTGCATACTGGATTGATGAAATTTATTTAAATATAAAAATTTCCCACAATACATTTCGTTATTTACAATCCATTCTTCTCTTCCCCAAGATTTTTCTACTACCTTTGTTGTTGGATGTAATTTTCTTATCATTTTAGACATCAATCTCTGCCTCCTGCGCTCTTTCTGAAATAAATTGCCTTCTTGCTTCAACATCGTCTCCCATTAATTTTGAAAAAACTTCATCTGCTTTCACAGCGTCTTCAATTGTAACTTTTTTTAATATTCTATTTTTAGGGTCCATTGTAGTGTCCCATAATTGCTCTGCATTCATTTCACCCAAACCTTTAAATCTCGTAACCTCAAAATTGTCTCCAAATTTCTGCACAAATTTTTTCAATTCATCATCAGAATAAACATAATGGATTTTTTTCTTTTTTACTTTGTAAAGTGGAGAAACAGCAATGTAAATGTTTCCTTGCTCAATTAACTTAGACATAAATCTAAAGAAGAAAGTTAAAAGTAAAGTTCTAATATGAGCTCCATCAACGTCAGCATCAGTCATAATAATAACTTTAGAATATCTTATTTTTTCTGGCTCAAATTGTTCACCGATCCCTGTTCCAATTGCCGTAATTAAATTTGAAATTTCTTCATTAGACAAAACTTTTAACTGGTTTGATTTTTCAACATTTATTATTTTTCCTTTCAATGGTAAAATAGCTTGAGTTTCTTTATTTCTTGCCATCTTTGCGCTACCACCCGCAGATTCTCCTTCGACAAGATATAATTCAGTTTCTTCGGAAGTTTTTCTTGAGCAGTCAGCTAATTTTCCAGGAAGTCCACCAAATCCAAATGCACTTTTTCTCCTGACAAGTTCTTTCGCTTTTTTCGCAGCGTATCTTGCTTTCTGTGCTTCCAAAGCTTTAGCAACAATTCTTTTAGCAATAGGAGGATTTTCTTCAAAGAATTGCATCAATGCATTCATACAAACGCTATCAACAATTCCTTTAATTTCAGAATTACCAAGTTTTGTTTTTGTTTGTCCCTCAAACTGTGGCTCTGGAACTTTCAGAGATAAAACAGTAGTAAATCCCTCTCTAACATCATCCCCTGTTAAATTATCGTTTCCTTTATTAATCATATTATTTTTATTTGCATAATCATTAATTGCTCTTGTCAAAGCAGTTTTCAAACCGACAACATGAGTTCCTCCTTCAACTGTGTTAATAGTGTTTACAAAACTCAAAACATTTTCTTGATAGCCGTCGTTGTATTGAATAGAGCACTCAACAATAACTTTAGAATCTTCTTTAAAAAAGTAAATTGGTTTATGTAACGGTTCTTTTGATTTATTTACCCATTTAACAAATTCTATTAAACCACCTTCATAAAAGAATATTTCTTTCTTTTTTGATTCTTCATCATCCAAAATAATTTTTAATCCTTTGTTCAAAAATGCAATTTCTCTAAATCTTGTTTCAAGAACAGAAAAATCAAATTTAGCTGTTGAGAAAATTGTTTTATCAGGGGAAAAAATAATTTCAGTTCCAGTTTCTTTTGATTCTGTTTTTCCAATTATTTTCAAATCATAAATAGGTTTTCCAATTTTGTATTCTTGTTGGTAAATTTTTCCATCTCTTTTTATTTTTACATTCATATTAGAAGATAAGGCCGCAACAACACTTATTCCAACTCCATGTAATCCTCCCGAAACAGCGTAACTTCCTTTATCGAATTTTCCTCCAGCGTGTAATTTTGTAACAACAATTTCTACAGCAGGTCTTTTGTAAACATGATGTAAATCAACTGGAATTCCTCTTCCGTTGTCAATAACAGTCACGCTTCCGTCTTTATTCAAATAAATTTCTATCAAATTACAATGCCCTGCCATAGCCTCATCGACAGAGTTATCAACAAGTTCATAAACTAAATGATGCAATCCTTGTTTTCCTGTACTTCCAATATACATCGCGGGCCTAAGTCTAACACCCTCTAACCCTTCAAGAACTTTAATATTCTTTGAATCATATTCTTTACTAGATTTATTTTCATCTCCCATAAAAATCTCTCTTTAAAATTAAGTGTCCTTTAAATATCTTTCTCCCCCAATTTATATTTTCCCGACGATAAAATAGACTTTAAGAAGTATAAATGATTAGTTTAAGAATTTTTAATTTGATTATTTATTTTAAATTTTACTTTTCCGTAAATTAATCCTATTATTGAACCAATAAAAAACCATTGAATAGAACTTACAATAAATATAAGAATTATAGTAGCGATTTTAGAATGATCAAAAAAATTTGCTAATGAATAAGGTAATAAATTTACAATTGGTGAAATAATTAACGTGATAGGAAATCCTAAGAAAACAAAAAATAATCCGCGAAAATTCTCTCCTTCATTGATATTCGGCGAATAAACAAAAACAAAATAACTTAAAAAGATAATTGTGTGAATAATCAATAAGATAATTCCACCTTTCAACCAATATGATAAACTTTTATTCTCCACTCCAAAAAAAGTCTATATATACTTAAATATCATTGTATAAATCAAGTTCCTTTCATAAATGTTAAAAAAATAAAAAAATAAATTAAGAAGATTTTACTTCTTCTTTTTCTTTCTTCCGCCTCTTGCCATTACAGCCTCGCAAACATTCCCTTTTCCATCAACATAATATAAATGTCCTGGCTTTCTTTTAACAACATTCGGTACGATAATTTTTCCCATTTAACACCTCCTTATAAAAATATTAAGATTCAATAACATACTTCCTATTTAAATCTTTTTATATCGACGGAAAAAATTAATTATTTTTTTATTCTGTAAATTTAGGGGAATTTCCAAAAAGCTTCCAAATTTTTTACCCGTTTTTACATGAAATTGAAAAGGTTTTACAATTTTAAAATCAACAACTTTATTTTTAGAATCAAGCCAAGCGATTAAAAAAGGAAAAAAAACAAAAAAAGAATGTATGCCTCCAGTATATTCAAACAATAAATTTTCTGTTTCTTTATTTCTAAACATTAACCCTCTAATTCCTTCAAGAAAAGAAACTTTCCTAAAAGTTATTTTAATTTTCCTACCACCAAGTTTTATTATCATTTATTTTATCCTTTTCTTTCATAGAAAGAAATTTTTCATGCATTATCTCAATATTTTTTTCACAAACATAGTCGTGTTGCCTAAATCCTCCGCCGAAAGTTTTTGGAATATGCATCAATTCATGAATTATAACTTTATCTTGTTCGTGTTTTGGCATTTTATCAAATCTCTCAAGAAATTCAATTGCATAAAATGCTTTAGTTTTCATCGCTCTTTGAAGTAGTTTACCTAAGGCATGACACCTAGCAATTGTTCTTCTTGAAGAAGAGCCAAATCCCCTCAAACACTGAACTCTTTCTAAATCAACATGTTCCATATTTAACAAAGTCGCAATTTCAATCATCCTCTCTTGCAAATCAGAAGCATCAACATATTTCATATTGTAAAGAAATAATTAATGTTTATAATATCTACTAACTACTTTTCAAAAGCACTATTAGTTAATTCCTGTTCAGTTTTCCTAACATTTTCTTCTAACAAACTTCTCTCAAGTGGATTTTTTATTTCCACCTTAGATAATTCTTCTGATGTTATAGTTGTTGAACGTTGAGTCATTAATTCATTACGAATTCTTTCAGTAGTTTCTCTATAACCACTTGAAGAAACGCCATCATAGTAATTTTTTGGTGTTCCACATCCATAGCTCAAGCAAATTAAACCTAAACCGAGTGAATAGGGTAATCTCATCATAAAATAAGCCTGAATCGTTTTATAAGAATTTCTATACTTCAGAATCACTTTGTCATAATCTCTAGACCATCCATATGTTTCAAAATATAATCTTTTCCAACAGCTTGTTTTGTTTTTACATGTATTGCCTTAACGAAATTTTTCCCAATATCGGTGTGGATTCTAAATGCAAAATCCAAAGCAGTTGAACCTTGTTTCATTAAATAACAATCAGGCAAAACATTTCCCTTGCTGTCTGTTAATTTTTCTCCTGCAGGAAAAATACAAATGCATTTCAAAATTTCCAAGACAACAAAATTCAAAACATTTTGAACACCGGTTCCATTATATTCTTTCATAATATTTTTTATTGAATCCAAAGCAGAAGTTTGTTTTTCATTTAATTTTCCAATAATTTTAGATAAGTTATCTCCAGGAACATAATTAATTAGTCCTGCCTTGTCTGCTTGCCTTAAGCTTAATTCTCCGTCGGCAAAGCAAGGAATAATAGGATAATCAAACATTTTTTTAATTCTCTCAAAATTATTTTTGCTATTCGGTCTGTCCATTTTATTTGCTGCAATAATCATCGGCTTTGTTGATTTTCTCAATGCTTTTGCAAAATTAAAAATCTCTTCATTGTTCCACAAAGTTGGTTTTTCAACATTGAATTTATTTTTTAATAAAACTTCTTTTACATCTTCAACAGAAACTTTCAATCCAGAAAATTGATTAGCAATGGCTTCTTCAAATTTTTTCTTTTGTATTTCAACTGTTCTTGAAAAAATTTTCCAGGCTTTTTGTAAAATGCTCAAATACCATAAATCTAATTCTTTTTCAATTATTTCAATATCTTTTTCAGGCAGATAATTTTGTGCAGGCTTTCCTTCTCCATCGCTTTCTCCAGACATATCAACAATATGAATAAAAGCGTCAGCAGAAGATAAGTCGTTTAAAAATTCATTTCCCAATCCCCTTCCCTCACTAGCTCCCTCAACTAATCCTGCAACATCCATTAATTCAAACGGAACAAATCTAAAACCATCTTTAACATAACCCTCTCTCGGATTTGAAACTTTTCCAAAATCACTCGCTAAATCTTTTATTTTAACATATCCAATTCCATGATTTGGTTTTATTGTAGCAAACGGATAATCTGCAATCAACACATCCATCAAAGTCGCAGCTTTAAAAAAAGTGCTTTTCCCAGAGCTCGGTCTTCCAACTAATCCAATTAACATAAATAAATTAAAAAAATATTAGTTATAAAACTAATGATTCTAATAAACTTTTAACTTTATTCTTTAAATCATCAACACTTCGATCATTAAGTATATATTTATCAGCAGCATTATAACATTGCATAACTTGCTGTCCAGAAGAATCTTCTCCAATTCCTCTATCGCGCCCATCCATTTTTTTAATATCTTCAATTCTTCTAGGATCTAAATTTCTTTCTCTACTAATTATTCTTTCTACTCTTTTTTCATAAGGAGCATCAATTCCAATTAAAATAAAATTTTTCATTTTTCTTAGTTCATCAACTTCTCCCAGATTTCTAATTCCATCAATAACATAACTCCTTTCTAAAATAATTTTTTCGCAAATTCTCTTTGCCCAATACCCATTCCCATATAATTTTCTCATTTCATTTCCAAGATCCTGTAAATTTTTTCTTTCTTCAAAAATTCCTCTTTTTCTCGCTTCTTCTCTAATTTCATCAGAAAATCTTAGATATTCAAATTCTCTTTCAATAAACATTTCAACAATAACACTTTCCCAGAAGCAATTGTCCCAGTTAATCCAATAATCATTTTCATAAAAAATTAACAATCTTTTTATTAATTCTTATGATGAGAAATATATTTCAAACACAACACTTAAATATTCTTTTTTCTTCATTATATTAACATTCAAAAGGAGGTTGTAAAATGGGAAATTCTAAATACGGAAACACTATTGGAGGCTGGGCTTTTCTAATTGGAGTTTTACTCGCAATTATTATTGGGGCGGGTTGGATTAAAGCATCAAATGGATGGACAATCGGCTTTCTTGTAATTGGTTTAATTATAGGTCTTCTTAATATTGCAGACGAGGAAACAACGCCATTTCTTATGTCCGGAGTAATTTTAATAATTGCTAGTTCATTAGGAAATGATTCATTAGGAAGCATTGGGTGGGTAAGTGGAATTCTAAATTCACTTCTTGCAATTTTCGTTCCAGCTACAATTGTAGTCGCAATAAGAAATGTATTTTCTTTAGCAAGAAGATAAAAACAAATTTTTCTTTTTTTCTTTTTTTATTTATCTTTATTATTTTTCATATGTCAAGAATTATTTTTTGCGCAAAAAATAATTCTTGAGTATGCTCAAGAACCAACACTTCAATGGATAGTTCTTGACATATCAGAATCTTTTTATCTGAAGCTCTTTCTGGAGCGAAGATTAAAGAGAAGTTTGAATAATCAATCCTACTAGAGAATTTTCAAACTTCTTATTAGAGAACTTTGATTTTTGCAAAGTTCTCTAAAGATTTTGGAGAAATCTTTTTATAGCCAGAAATATCTTTATTTTTGATCCCGTAGCTCAGCCCGGTTTAGAGCACCGCTCTTATATGAGTTTGTTTCGTTAGAAGCAAAATTTCGTGCAGAAATGCTAGGAAAGGCGGGGGTCCGGAGTTCAAATCTCCGCGGGATCATGATACAAGACATTTCCCCCAGAGAAGATTTAAGAAGATTGGACACTGATTTATTTATGAGCAGATTTGCATTAAGCGTCACACTAGATTTAATTTTTTTGGCGCTTATTTTCAGCACGGTTACCGGTTGGATTGCGGTAGTTCTACTGCTGATCACATTTATACTAAGCGACATTATCGCTCGTGTCGTCTTCCCATAAAATC
>CAZIFJ010000014.1:0-14450 GCA_964538235.1 Candidatus Woesearchaeota archaeon | reverse complement strand
CAATATATTTTTGTGCCATCAAAAATTTTTAATTTTTGAGGTGATCAAGAACCAACACGCCAGCCACTTTAGTGGCTGGTTCTTGACATATGTTAGACTTTTGTATTGTGTTTATATACTTTTTTTAATACTCGTTGAAAATCTCCAATCTTTAGATTGGAGTTGTATTCCTGTCGATTTTCCACGGTACGAGAGAATTGCTTAGGAGTTGCAATTCTCTGTACGGAAAATTCCAAAAAATAATGAATTTTCCTGTAATCACATACAGAGAATAAAGTTCTCTGTTCCTCAAGCTCTCCACGAGCTCAAGGAAACCACGAACAAACTCCACACTCAGAGATTTTAATCTCTGATACTAAGAGAATTCTTTTTTTGTGAATAGAATTCTCGAGGCTGAGAAATTCTTTGAATTTCGATGTGCTCAGGAATTTCATTCCTGACATGCTCAAGAACCAACGTTGCATGGTTCTTGACACATTCAACTCTATGAGTTGAAGTCTTTAGTGTGGAGTAGAAAACCCGAAGGGTTTTTGTGATATTAATAATAGTTTAGGAAAGGTTAAAATAGTTGAATTGCTTTAATGAATTATGGAAGTTATTTTGGATAGTTCATTTATTATTTCTTGCATTAAGAAAAATATAGATTTTGTTTCTCAGTTAGAAGAGCAAGGATTTAAAATTTTATTAGCTCATGAAATTTTAGATGAATTGAAAGATTTGAGGAAGAGTAATAGGGTTTCACATGATGACAGAGTTTCAATTGATTTGGCTCTTGAAATGTTTAGCAATAAAAAATTTAAGAAGACTAAATTAGGGCATTATTCTGTTGATGATGGTTTAATTAAGAGAGGAAAAGAAGGAATTTATATTGCGTCTCTTGATAAGGTAATCAAACGAGAAGTTCCTAATAAGGTTGTGATTTTTGATTCTACTAAGAGTGTTGGGGTTGTTAGGGATTAGAAAAGATATTTTTAAGTATATGTAAATATTCAATAGGATAGTTTTTTTATTACAATGGAAGATAGAATTAGAGGTGGATGGAATCAATTTACTATTGATCAGAGGAAATATCTTATTCAGGAGTTTACTAAATTTTTTAATAGAATTTGTGGAAGTCCTCTTTATGAAAACGATAATTTCGTTTTTTGGTCTGGTAATAGCATTGGGGCTTATTTGGAGAAAACTTCAGATATTTATCCACATTATGTAAACGCAGAAATAAAGGTGGAGAATCTTTTTGAAGTGAGCAAGATAAGAAAATCAATTGACGAAATAGTTTCAAATACGAGAAAATTAGATATATAATAAAAAGTCTATATCTTTTCTTTCTTTTATTCTTATTTTATTTATTACTTCTGTTGCTATTTCAGATAATCTTTCCAAGTCAGATGATAAACATCTAGGGTTTTCTAAACATCTTTCTATTGTTCCGCAGTCTCCAAAGTTTATTGTTGCTATGAAATCGATATCTGTTTTCTGAAATATATATAAAGAATTTTCGCCAAAATAATTAATTAAAGAATTCCCAAATCTTTTGAAGTTCTTATATTCCCCCTTTAATATTTCTTTTACATTTCTTTCTACAAACCTTATTTCTAATTGTCCATTATAATATCTTCCATCAGAGTACATTACTAGCAGGGCATTTTTTAATGGAAAAGGGAGCGGCATTACTCCTCCTAAAAAAGTTTCATAAGAGGATTCAAGGTAAATTGAATTATTTTCTTCTTCTTCTTTCCATATAGACCTTTCTTTTTGAAAAGATGGTTTTATATCTTTTCTATTAATAGCGTTTTTTAGTTTTTCGTAAGTTCTGCTTATGTTTCCTGGTCTGAATTTTATCATTTTAGATTTCTTGAATGAGAATTTATAAGTTTATTGTGGTTTTCGGCTTTTTAAAATTCATGCAAATTCTTTTAAATTAATGATTCTGATTAAGAAAGTTTAAAGAGAAAAATGAATAATCAAAAATTAAATCAGAAACTTGGAAATTTTATTTTGGAAGAGGATGAAGTTGTTGAGCCAAATAATTTGAAAAAAATTTCAGATTTGAATTTTTTGCAGGAAGAAAATATTGTTTTAGATAAGAAAGATAGGGAGTTTTGGAGTTTATATGGAGAAGGAAATTTTTTGGAGCCATTGAAATTTACAAATGGAAAAACTCAGGAAGATGTTGTCAAAGAAGTTGTTGAACTTGTTAGAAACGGAAAAAAAATTATTTTTATTCAGGGTGTTTGTGGGACTGGAAAATCTGCAATTGCATTGAATATTGCTAGAGTTTTAGGAAGAGCATCTGTTGTTGTTCCTGTGAAAGCTTTACAGAGACAATATGAGGAAGATTATTCTTCAAAAAAATATCTCTCAAATAAAGGAAAGAGAATGAGGATTGCGATGATTACTGGACGGGAAAATCATGATTCTGTCATAAAACCTGGCAGTTCGTGCGCAGACCCTTTGCTTCCAGATAATATAAAAATTAGCGAGAAAAATCTTTACAAACTTAAGGAATATTACGAAAAAAATCCGTTTATTACAAATAAACACAAAGTTCTTCCTGATATTAGGTTATTAAAAAGAATTTCAGTTGCGCCTGCGAATCCTTATTGGAGCCCGATTTTGTCTTCGGATATTGAGCTTAATCAATTAAAAGATGCGACAAAGAAAAGATATGATGGACTTTTAGGAGAAAAATTTATCTTTTATCATAGGAAAAGAGGATGTTCTTATTATGACCAGTATCAATCTTATCTCGATGCTGATGTGATTATTTTTAATTCTATGAAATATAAAATTGAAGTTGAATTGAATAGAAAACCTTTGACTGATGTTGAAATTATTGACGAGGCGGATGAATTTTTAGATAGTTTTTCTACTCAAGAAAGTTTGAATTTGAGTAGATTAGATAATTCTTTGAAAATGCTTTTTCCTGAAAATTCTGAAACACAAAAAATAATAGATAAAATTTTAGAGCTTATTGAAATTGAGGAAAAAAGAATTAGAGCAATTGGATTAAATGAAAAGAATATCTTTAAATTAAATGAGACTAAAATTGGAGAAATTCTGAAATTGCTTTTAAGCAGTTTGGAACTGGAATCTGAAATTGTTATTGATGATATTAATTATGCTAATGAAGCTTTAAGCACTGCAAAAAGTTTTGTTGATTTTTTTGAAGACACTTATTTGACTTATAAGAAATTTGAGGAGGAGCTTTATGTTAATTTAGTTACAACTGAATTGTCAAAAAAATTTCAGGAGATTGTTAATAAAAATAGGGCGCTTGTTTTAATGTCTGGGACATTACATTCTGATAATGTTTTAAAGAATATTTTTGGAATTGAAGATTATTCTTTGGTTGAAGCAGAGAGTTATCAACAAGGGGCGATTGAAATTATAAAAACTGGAAAAGAGTTTGATTGCAAGTATGCAAATTTTTCTTCTGGGAAATATAATCGAGAACAATATCTAAAAGCTTTTTCTTTTGTTATTCAAAAAGCAGTGAAACCATTTTTAGTACATGTTAATGCTTTTGAAGATTTGCCTAATGAGGAAGAGATTTTTAGATTAGAATTGGGAAAAATTATGACTTCTGAAAAATTAAGGAAAATTCAACAAGAAGATAAAACTGGAAGAGCGGTTGCTTTGTTTAAATCTAAATTGTCTGATGAACTTTTTTCAACGAGGTGTTCAAGAGGGGTTGATTTTCCTGGAGATACTTGTAATTCAATTATTTTTACTAAATATCCAAATCCGAATGTTCAAGGAACTTTTTGGAAGGTTTTGCAAAAAACGCATCCTGATTTTTATTGGGAGTTTTATAATGATAAGGCTTGGAGAGAATTTTTACAGAGAATTTTTAGGGCTTTAAGATTTAAGGGAGATCATGTTTATATTTTATCACCAGATATTAGGGTTTTGGAGGGTGTGAGGGAATTGCAGGAAGGAAATTATATTTATTAAAATAGTTGTGTATTACAACTAAATATTTAATAAGCCTCTTTTATTTTCTTACTATGGAAAAAATAGCGGATTATAATGTAGAAGGTAATTATTTTTTAGATGGTATTATGGGTACTCAAGTAGGTAACTTATCTTATTTTTCGGATAATAGAATTATTGGGTGTTTAGAAGACAGCGATGAACATTTTGACGTTACAGCTACATTGTTAGGTGTTCATCTTTTGGAAAATGATTCTTTAGCGTTTGTTAAATTTTATAATCCTTTGGATTCTTATGCTGTAATTTGGTATATGAATAATGATGGAAATAAAATAAATGTGGGTCTTTCTAATAAGTATAATGGTTACTATTTGCCTATTATGGATGGAACAATGTTTGATATAATATCTACTTTAATACCTTTATCAGAAGAACAACTTATTAAACTGCCTTATGAGATAGTAAATGGTATTTTTCCTTCTAAAGGATTAGAAGAAATTATTAGTAAAGGAAGTAGATCAGGGTTAAATGGGAAATTGAATTTTTTAAAAAAATAATCAATTGTTTTTAATTATCTTTTTTCCGAACATGTATTTCTGGAGGACTTTTGGAATTTCTATAAATCCTTCTTTTGTTTGATAGTTTTCCATGATTGCTACTAATGCGCGAGATGTTGCGATTGCAGTGTTGTTTAATGTATGTGGAAAATATCTTTCTCCTCTTCCATCAACTCGAATTTTTAATTTTCTTGATTGGGCTTCTGTTAAATTTGAGCAAGAGCCGACTTCAAAATATTCTTTTTTTCTTGGGTTATATGCTTCAATATCAACTTGAATATGTTTCATATTTCCTAAATCTCCAGAGCAAATTAATAATTCCCTTATTTGAATTTCTAAATCTTTGAAAATTTCTATTGTAATGTTTTTCATTTCTTCAAAGAATTTCATAGACTCTTCTTTTTGGCAAATGATTATCATTTCTACTTTATTGAATTGGTGATTTCTAAATATTCCTTTTTCGTCTATTCCGTGTGAGCCAATTTCTTTTCTGAAGCACATAGAATACGACGTGTGTTTTATTGGTAGTTTGCTTTCTGGAATTATTTTATCTATATATCTTCCAATTAGTGAATGTTCGCTTGTTCCAATTAGATAGAGATTTTCATTTTCTATTTTATATATCATATTTTCTTTTTCATTTAAATCAACAACATTGTCTATGATTTCTTTTTTTATCATTAAAGGGACTTCAACATAAAGATATCCCTTTGAAACCATTTTTTCTATTGCAAATCTTATTAGTGCTTGATTGAGAAGAGCTAAATCTCCTTGCATATAATAAAATCCATTTCCTGAAGTATCTGCTGATGAATTGAAATCAAAAAGGTTTAGGGATTCTCCTAATTCAAGATGACTTTTTACTTCAAAATCAAATTTTTTTATCTTCCCCCATTTTTTTATCTCAACATTTTCTTTTTGAGATTTTCCTATTGGAACTGATTTGTGTATTATGTTTGGTATCTGAATCAGTGACGAATTGATTTCTTCTTGAATTTTATTCGCTTTTTTCTCAATTTTTTCAATTTGTTTCGGAATAATTTTTGCTTTTTTTAATAATAATTTTGCGTCTTTTCCTGATTTTTTTAATTCCGAAATTTCTTTAGAAATTTTATTTCTTTCTGCTCTTAAAGAATCTATTTCGCCTTTTAGTTTTCTCCATTCCTCATCTTTTTTTATGAATTCATCAATTAACTTTAATTTTTCATTCTGGAATTTTTTCTTTATGTTTTCTTTTACTAAATCTGGATTTTCTCTTAGTAGTTTAATGTCTATCATAATTTTATTAATTGAATTAGTTATTTAAATCTTAGTTGTCTAACCTTTTTCTTATATCTTCAATTTGTTTCCGGGCTTCTTCGTGGTATGATGTTTTATCCATTTTATTTCTTTCAATCATTTCTGACATATATTTTCCTCCAAGGAGATGGGGCATTATAACATAGTCAATGTCTTCATTGTATAAATCTAATGTTTCTTGAATTTGCTCTGATACTGCAATGAATGTTGCTTTTGAATTTATTTTTTTAAGAGCTTTTTTTATTATTATGTTTGTTTCTATGTCTGTTATTGTTGAAATAATTAATTTTGCTTTTCCTAAAGAAATATCATTTACAAAATCTTTATCTTTTGCATCTCCATAAACACAATTTATTTTCTTTTTTGTAAGTTCTATTATTTTTTTTGGATTGTAGTCTACAACTAAAAATGGCTTTCCAATTTTTTTTATTTTTTCTGTTATATCGTATCCTATTCTGTTGTATCCGAATATAATTACGTCGTAGATTTCTCCAGGAGATTTAGAGAATTCTTCTCTTTTTCCGTCAAATATATTTAGGAATTGGGAGAATTTTTCAAAAATGCGGTGAGAGTAATATGTACTATAGCTGCTTATGAAAACTGTTATAATTGACACTAAGATTATTAAATTTATTATATCATAAGATAAATGGTTGAGGTTAAATCCTATGATTATTAGTATCAATGAGAATTCGCTTATTTGTGCAAGACTTATTCCTGTGAGAAAGTTTGTTCTTTTTTTGTACCCGCCCAGTCTCATAGAAATCATTATTATAAGTGGTTTTATTAATAAGACGAAAGCTGAAAATATAATTGCTTGTTTGATTAATTTACTAGTTATTGGATTTGTTAATTGGCTTCCGAAATAAACGAAAAATAAAACAATAAAAAAGTCTCTTAATGGACGGATTTTACTACTTATTTCTAAAGCATATTTTGTTGAAGCTAAGGACATTCCTGCAATTAGCGAACCTATCTCTAAAGAAAGGCCTACTGAATTAAACGTTGTCGCAATTAAAAGCGTCCAAGCGATTGAAAATATAAAAAGAACTTCTTGACTTTTTGCTAATTGGTCTAAGAATTTATTTAAAATAAAAATTGTGAAAATAAAAATTAAAATGATTATAGAAGTTATTTTTCCTACTTGTAAAAAAATTAGTTCAATAGAATTTTGTTTTATTAAAGGTATAATTAGAAGAGCAATGGCGGCCATAAAATCTTGTACAATTAAAATTCCTAAAGCGATTCTGCCATGCAAAGTTGAGATTTCTTTTTTATCAGAGAGGATTTTTATTACAATAACTGTTGAAGAGAAGGCTAAGGCAATTGCGATGTAAAGTGAAACTATATTGTTAAAATTTAGAGAAATTGCTATGAGAAATCCTATAATTGTTGTTATTAAGACCTGACTTATTCCTGCAAATAAAGAAATTTTTCCAACTTCTTTTAGAATTTTTGTGTCTAAACTTAAACCAACAATAAAAAGCAAAAATGAAATTCCGATACTTGAGAGAACTTCTATTATTTGAATTGTTGAATCTGCTGGATTTATTAAATTAAGAAATATTGGGCCGACTATTATTCCTGAAATTATATATGCTATTATTGTCGGTTGTTTTATTATTTTTGCAATTATTGTTAAAACAGCAGCAATAGTCATAATTAAGCTTGTCGCTATCAAAACCTCTTTTACCATATTCTTATTTGATTTTTTGTTTTATATATTTGTTGATTTATTTATCGAAATATTTAAAATCAATCGGTACCTTAATTTTGGATGAAGATAATGAAAGTTATGTCTAAGAAATTGGGAGATAAAGAGTATTCTAAATATATTATTAATCTTCCAAAAGAGTTAGTTGAGGGATCAAAACTTTTAGGTAAGAATTTGAAAGCAAAGATGGATAAAGAAAAAATTATATTAGAAAGAGAGTAGTTATCATGGAAGCATTATTTTATGGTACCGAAAGATTTATATATTGGTGGTACCTGAATATTTTGTGTTGTTAGGAATAAAACTTAAGTATATAAAATGTTTTAAACATAATAATATAAATAGAGGTAGATAAAGGGTAGATGGAAATACAATTATTACTTAATAAAAGAGAGATTGGACTGAAAGAAAAGAAAGAAAAATTTTTAAGTTCAGTTAGAAGTAAAAATTTTAATAGTATTAATAGATACAAAAGGGTGTCTTCTTCTACTATAAGATATGCTGGCGGAAAAACCTTGGCGGTTGGTCATATTATTGAACTATTACCAGACAACATAACTAAAGTCGTATCTCCCTTTTTTGGTGGTGGTTCTATTGAGATTGCTATGAGTAAATATTTAGATTTAGAGGTTGTAGGTTATGATGTTTTTGATATTTTATGTAATTATTGGAAATTTCAAATAGAACAGCCCAAACTACTTTATGAAAATTTAAAAAAATTAAAACCGAATAAGGAAGAATTTGAAAGGATTAGGAAAGTATTAAATAAAGTGTGGAAGAAAGAAATTATATTAGATCCTTTAACTCTTGCTGTTTATTTTGTTTATAATTTTAATTTATCTTATGGACCAGGATTTATGGGGTGGAGCTCAGATATTTATTTAGATGAGGGTAGGTATAAAAAAATAATAGAAAAAATTAGAGATTTTGACCCAAAAAATCTTAAAGTTGAGTGTGCAGATTTTCAAGAAGTAATAAAAAATAATTCTAATGAATTTTTATATTGTGACCCTCCTTATTATCTTGGGGAAGATTCTAAAATGTTCAAGGGAATTTATCCTATGAGGAATATACCTGTTCACCATAATGGATTTAAACATGAAATTTTAAAGGATTTATTAAAGATGCATAAAGGTGGTTTTATATTATCCTATAATGATTGTCAAACCATAAGAGAATATTATAGGGGATTTCAGCAATTTTTTCCTTCGTGGCAATATACTATGGGTCAAGGAGAGATAAGAATAGGAAAAAATAGAATTGAAAATGGGGATGATCATGTTAAAGAATCACACGAGATAATTATTTTTTCTCCGCCAAAAAAATAATTATTTTTGTTTATTTTTAAGTCTTTTTTTATGATATTGATTATGTTGCTTTGCTAAATTTGTTGGATATGGTTCATGGTTTTCTTGGAAGTTCCAGTCAGGGTATCTTTTTTCTCTTGAGAAGTAATCTGATTTACAAAAATCTTCCATTTCTTTAAAACTTGCAATCTCAACTTTTTTAGAACCAAATAGTCCATTAATTGTGGCTAAAACTTTTGGAGAAGTAATCATATATAATTCTATTTTTGACCCCTTTTCTAATTCTCTCGCTATCAACAAATGAAGTACAAATCTTGGAACTCCAGGACTTCCAGTCATTGCAGAAACATAAAAATTCATAGTTGCCTTAATTCCTCCTTTTCCAGAAGAGCCACCAATTTTTTTAATGATTCCATCTTGAATGAAAAGATATATTCTTGGTGAATTATCTATAAGAACATCTTTACTTATATTTTCTAAATATTTTATGTCTATTCTATTTCTATGATTTTTCTTTAATATAAAATCTCCTATTTTTATCGCGGTCTTAACTTCTTCTATTTTCATAAATAAGATAAAATATAGAAACTTAAAAATATATCTAATAAACTTAATTAAATTAAAACTTTACTTTATTAGAAAAATTTATATATTGTTTTAATTTTCTTTAACTATGAGCTTTAAGAATTTTTTAAAATCTTTGAATGAAGGTGGTGTTGAAGGAGAATTGTTTAAAACTCTTTTTTATTCGTTGTTTACTTCTTTTTTATTATTTGGAATTTTATATTATTTTAAATTAAAGAATATTGAAAATTTTTTTGATAAATCTGGTTTTTTTCTTTTTTTTGCGATTTTAAGCTATGGGTTTTTGTGTTGTTCTGTTAGACAAGTAAGAGCTTATAAAAATTTTTCTTGTATGAATGGAATGATGATAGGAATGACAATTGGAATGATTTTAGGATTTTTATCTGGATTTTTTGTTGGAGCTACAAATGGAATGTTTGTTGGAGGAGTTTTTGGAATCGTTGTTGGAATTTTTTTTGGTGTTTGGAAAGGGAGTTGTTGCGGAATTATGGGAGTTATGGAGGGGATGATGGCAGGATTTATGGGTGGATTGATGGGGGCGATGAGTGCTGTGATGATGTTAAACGATAATTTGAAAACAGCGACGATAATTGTTTTTGTTGTTTGTGGAGTGATTTTGTTCGGATTGAATTATATGATTTATTTTGAAACAAGAGAATCGAAGAGAGAAAGAGAAGAAGACCAGTTTTTGACAATTATTTTAAGTTTTATTTTAACAATTATTACAATTTATTTAATGGTTTATGGACCAAGGAGCTTTTTGTTCGGATGATGAAAATTTTAAATACTATAGAATTAATATATTAATATGGAAATAAAGAAATCAACATTGTATTTGGCATTTGTTATTGTGCTTATAGTTGGGGCTGGTTTTATTTTTCTTAAACCAACAGAGAGTTTGAATACAAATGGAAATGTTGTTGCTAAAGATTCTCAGGATTTATCCGGAAATGCTCGAGAAGTTGTTTTAGGCATGAAAAATTATAATTATTATCCTTCCGAAATTAAAATTAAAGCCGGCGAAAAAGTTAGCTTGAAGTTGGATGATGGTGTTAAGGGATGTTTGAGGTCTATTAAAATTAAGGACTTAGGACTTTCAAAATTCTTTCAAAATTCTGATGATAGTTTAGATTTTGTTCCAAGTAAAAAAGGGACTTTTACATTTGCTTGCAGTATGGGTATGGGATTTGGAAAATTAATTGTTGAATAAAATGGAAAAAATATTTAAGAGACCCTATATTTTTTATACTTTAGGAATTTTTATTTTCTATTTAATTTTGAATATTTTATTTTCTGGATTTTATGAGACAATTATATTAATTTTTAAGTATGCTTCAAGTGTTGACTGGTTTTCTTTGTTAATTTCAATTTTTTTCTCTTTAGCAATTGGAGTTTTAGTTGCTGTTAATAGTGTTTTGATTTTTATTAAATATAAAGAAAGGAAGAAATGTTTGGAAGGTAGTTCTTTAACAGGGGTTGGTGCTGTTGGTGGTTTAATCGTTGGAATTTGTCCGTTATGTATAACTGGAATTCTACCTTTAATACTTTCTATTTTTGGAGTTTCTTTTTCTTTTGCAACTTTGCCTTTTAATGGAATTGAAGTCCAATTTTTTGTTTTGGCGATTTTGATTTTTAGTTATTTATCTTTGGAGAAATGACTTAGAAAGAGTTATATAGTTATATGACTTGTATTATCATATGATAAATAAGACCATATTGAAGGAATGTTGCAAGGAAGGTTTTGATGAGAAAGAATTTTATGAAGCATATAAAATATTTTTTGGGACTTTAGTTTCTGAATCAAGATTGAAAATAATTAATTTTTTAAGAATGGGAAAGAAAAATGTTTCTGAAATTATTGAGGAATTAGAAATGAATCAAACTCATGTATCCCATGATTTGGCGAGATTAAAAAGATGTGGGTTTGTAAAAGTTGAGGATGAAGGAAAGTATAAATATTATTCTTTAAATGAGAAAACTATTAAACCTTTAATGGGACTAATTGAAAAGCATATGTCTAATTATTGCATTCATATCTTAAGAGCTATGAAGGGAGATAAATAAAAATGGAAAATGAAAATATTGTTGTGATTGTTTTAGTAATTGTTCTGCTTATTTTTTTCAGCGGATTTGGAATGATGGGGTTTTCAGGTTATGAAACGGGTGGAATGATGAACTGTATGTTTGGAACTGGTTCTGGAAGCATGTGGATTTTTGGATGGTTATTTATGAGCTTAATTGTAATAGCTTTAACTTTATTTATATTTTGGTTAATTAAACAATTACAAAGTCCAAGGAAATGAAAATAAAATGGTAAAAGAAGATAAAATAATGAAATGTTATTATTGTGAAGAATGCAAGTTAGCATATTACTATTATAAGAGGGCTTCTGAATGTGAAAAGTGGTGTAGGGAAAATAAGTCTTGTAATCTTGAAATAACAAAATATGCAATAAATAAAAACAAATTGCTAAATTAATATGAACATAGAAGAAATCAATGAAATTATAAAAGAAGAAGGAAAAGTAATATTTTCACCAGAGCCAGAGGGATTATATTATATTTGGCTTGAGAATGATAAAATAACTTTTACTAGTGGTACTAATGATTATCTGGGCGAATTAGAAGATGTAATTGAAGAATTATTTAAAAAATTTAGAATTTGGAAATTTGAGATTTTAGTTCATTTTCATAGAGGAGAAAAACATGATAAAGATATAAATTTTATAGTAGATGATAGAAAAATAATTAGTGAAATAATAAAATTTATTATGGATAATTTTTATTCCAATAAAGATTGGGATTATGAGATTGTGAAAGGAGGAAATAAAAATGAAAAAGATAAAATTGAGTATTGAAGGAATGCATTGTTCTTCATGCGCATCAAATGTAGAGAGAAGTTTAAAAAAAACTTTAGGTGTGAAAGAAGTTAATGTTAGCTTGATGCTGAAAAAAGGAAATGTAGAAGCAGAAGATTCTGTTTCAGAAGAAGAATTAAAGAAAGCTGTTTCAAGAGTAGGGTATAAAGTTACAAAAATAGAATAATGAAATACGAACATCATCAAGAAGAACCAGTAGAAGATGAAGAAATAAATAGTTGGAGAAAGAAATTAATTTGGTCTTGGGTATTTACAATTCCTATAGCTTTGATAATGTTGTCTGAAAGAATTTTTGGTTTTGAGGTTATTAAAATGCCTTACTCAACAATTACTATACTTATTCTCGGATTTCCGGTAATTTTTATTTGGGGATGGAATACCATAAAGAGTGGAATAAGAGGATTGTTTACATTTTATTTTAATATGGATTCTTTAATCGCGTTGGGAACTATTGTTGCTTATATAACTGGGATATTTTATTTTACAGATATTGTTCAAGATTATTCTGGAATTTCAGCTATGATAATGGCTTTCTTTACGACGGGAAAATACGTTGAGGCAGAAGCAAGAGGAAGGGCAAGTTATGAAATTAAGAAACTCCTCGAACTTGGAGTAAAGAAGTTAATAGTTTTGAGAGATAATAAAGAAATTGAAATTACTATCGAAGAAGTTGGACTTGGTGATGTAATGATTGTTAAACCTGGGGAGAAAATTCCAACCGATGGGATTGTCTTTAAAGGAGAGAGTTCTGTTGATGAATCGATGATTAGTGGCGAGAGTTTGCCTGTTGATAAATTAAAAGGGAGTAATGTAATTGGGGCGACTATAAATCAAGACGGGATTTTGTATGTGAAAGCCACTAAAATTGGAAAAGATACTTTTTTATCTCATATAATAGAATTAATTGAAAACGCTCAGGGAACAAAAATTCCAATTCAAAAATTTGCAGATAAAATAACTTCTGTTTTTGTTCCTGTGATTTTAGTTTTGGCATTTTTAACTTTTTTAAATTGGTGGTTTTTTTCTGGAGACTTAAGCAAGGCTATTGGAATTAGTGTTGCTGTTTTAGTTATTGCTTGTCCATGTGCTTTGGGTTTGGCAACTCCAACTGCTTTGATGGTTGGTTCTGGAATGGGGGCGAATAGGGGGGTTCTTATTAGGAAAGGAGAAGCAATTCAGACAATGAAAGAAATTAAAATTGTTGTTTTTGACAAAACTGGAACAATCACAAAAGGGAAACCAGAGGTTACTGATATAAAATCTATTGATTCTATTTCTGAAAAAGACTTGTTAAATATTTCTGCAAGTTTAGAAAAATTTTCTGAACATCCAATTGCGAAAGCAATTGTTAATAAAGCAAATTTAAAATCTTACAAAAAAGTAAATGGATTTAAAGTTCTAAGAGGAAGAGGAATTGAAGGAAAAATAGGGAATGATTTTTTCATCATTGGAAATCAAACTTTGATGAAAGAAAGAAAGATTGATTTAGGAAAATTAATTAGAAACATTGGGAATTTTGAAGGGGAAGGAAAAACTACTATGATTGTTGTTAGAAATAAAAAAGTTCTTGGAGTAATTGCCGTAGCTGATTCAATAAAAGAAGATTCTAAAGAAGCGATTGAAAAATTAAATGAAATGAGATATAAAACTATTATGTTGACTGGAGATAATGAAAAAACTGCAAAAGCCATTGCGAAACAAGTTGGAATTTATGAAGTCATTGCGAATGTTCTTCCGGAAGATAAGAGTAAAAAAGTAGAGGAGCTACAAAAAATTGGGATGGTGGCTTTTGTTGGCGACGGAATAAACGATGCTCCTGCATTAAAACAAAGCAATGTTGGAATTGCGATGGGAACTGGAACAGATATTGCTATAGAATCAGGGGATATTGTTTTGGCTAAAAGTTCTTTGATTGGAGTTGTTCAAGCAATTAATTTGTCTAAGGCAACTTTCAGAAAAATAAAACAGAATTTATTTTGGGCTTTTGCTTATAATGTTGTTGCTATTCCTTTGGCTGTTGGAGGTTTTTTACATCCTGTTGTAGCAGAAATTGCGATGGCTTTATCTTCAATAACCGTTGTGACGAATGCAAATTTTTTGAGAAGAGAGAAGATTGGTTAACACTCGTTAAATCCGCGGGCTTTAGCCAGTGGTTTGTATGTCGCGGATTTCTC
>CAZIFJ010000013.1:5816-14900 GCA_964538235.1 Candidatus Woesearchaeota archaeon | reverse complement strand
AAAATCGACAGGAATACAACTCCAATCTAAAGATTGGAGATTTTCAACGAGTATTCATTAAAAATTTCTAAGCCTGTAATTATAAGGTAGAGTATCTTCAGTAACATTTTCTTCAATTAAGAGATCCTTATTAGTAGCAAACTGCCTATAGTGTAAACCTTCCATCCTCCCATATGCAAATCTTCCAATAACATTTCCATTTTCATCTAATACTTCTAAATCTCTTAAGTTATATTTGTTATTATAAAAAGTTAATGTGCTATCCCATGCCTCTTCAGATAAAACGTACTTCTCAAAATCTACTCTAGTCAATTGACCTTTTTTCTCCAAATAACCCAAAGAAATAATATTTCTATTACTAAATAAGGCACAGCCAGAAACAATAGCAGAGAGTGCAACTACTAATAGACTATCTTTAATTAAGTTTCTCATTTAATTAATATAAAAAATACCTATTTAAACTTTTCTATTTGTTACTATTTTATAATTATATCTTTAAAACTTCCTCAAAACTTTTAGCAATTGAAAACATCTTACTTTCCTCTCCTTTCCCACACATAATCTGCATTCCAACAGGAATACTTTCAATTTTTCCAACAGGAATTGAAACAGAACAAATCTCCGCCAAATTAGCAGGAATTGTCAAAGCATCTGCAGCATACTCTTCTTCAAAAGAAATTTTTTCTCCAATTTTCCAAGGCAAAGTAGGATTTGTCGGAATAATAACGCAATCAACTTCTTCAAAAACTCTTTCAAATTCCGATTTTATAAAATTCTTAACTTCAACAGCCCTCCTATAATAAGTCCCCTCAAACTCAGCTCTCGTAATTTCACTCCCTCCCAAAATTCTCCTCAAAACTTCTCTTCCACAATATTCCTCAATTTTTTTCCCATATCTTCTTCCATCAAATCTTCTTGTCCCAGAAAAAAATTCAGTATAAACCAAAGGATAATAAGTCTGAACAGCCAAATCAATATTTCTAATTGAAACATTTTTTATTTCCAAAGAATTTTTTTTAACAATATTTTTTATTTTTTCATCAACTAAATTTTGTATTCTCTTGTCAACTCCACTAAAATAAACAACCCCGATTTTTATCTTATTTAATTTCTTTAATTCAATTTTTCTAGATTCAAATGTTTTTGTATCTCTTTCATCTTTTCCTTTTATAACATCTAAAACTAAAATTGCATCTTCAACATTTTTTGCAAAAGGTCCAATTTGATCCAAGCTCATTGACAAATCAATCAATCCATATCTACTTACTAATCCATAACTCGGCTTAACTCCAACAATTCCGCAATGTCCAGCAGGATTTCTTATACTTCCTCCGGTATCACTTCCCAAACTAACATCGCAAAAACCTGCTGCGACTGAAGCCCCGCTCCCAGAACTACTTCCACCAGGAATTCTTCCAAAAGCCAAAGGATTTTGCGTTGCTCCAAAAGCACTATGCTCTCCGCTTCCACCACAAGCAAGCTCATCCATATTCGTCATCCCAATAATAACTCCATCTTCTTTTTTTATTTTCTCAATCACAGAAGCATTAAAAGTTGCTCTATAATTTTCCAAAACCCTAGATGCACAATTACAAATCATCCCTTTAACATTTATATTACTCTTAATTCCAAAAACATAACCATACAATCTTCCCTTAATTTTTTTATTATCAATCTCTCTCGCCTCATTCAAAACATTCTCATTCAAATGCAAAAAAGAATTTATTTGTTTATCTTCTTTTTTTATTTTCTCTAAATATTTTTTTACCTTTCTCTCAACAAGCTCCATATTCTATCTAAAAAACATCTATTAATAAGATTTGTTATTTTTCAAATCTTACCAAACGCCAACAATATTCCCTTCAGTATCTTTAAAATAAATAATTTAATTTACCACTCAATACTTCTCATATGTTTTCTAACATAAACAATTTGCTGAAGCTCATAAAATTCCAATGTATTTTCAAACTGATCGTCAAAATATCTCAACTGAAAATCCTTATCTGATTTTTTATCAAAAATTTCAATGACCATCTCCTTAGTTGTTCCATGATTAATTAAAACATAATGAGCATCAACTTCATACTCTTTCCCATCAATTTTTATTTTATCTCCCTTCCTTATTTTTGAAATTAGCTTTGAAGATTTAATCTTAATGTCAAAATCTTTTCTAAAATCCTGCCTTTCTAAACTAGGTTCTTTCTCTTCAAAATCTTTCTTTTTAATTTTCTTCGGCTTTGGTTTCGCATATTCAACATCCTCTTCATCTCCAAAAGCATCATCTAAAGAAACACCTTCATTATCTTCTTGCAATTTCTTATTTTTTTTTACTGCCATTTTTTCTTCTCAGCAATAATAAAATTTCCATCCTTTAAAGGTGCATTCTCAAACATCATCTCCCTAAAATTATTATCACAAACATTTCCCTCTACTTCCTCTCTAAAACCCCCAACTTTTTCGTTTTTATTTTTTTGTTTAAAATCAACTCTATTCAAAGCAATTTGAAACTTATTCAAAATTTCCTTCGCTTCTTCAGCAATTAATTTTCTATCTTTTTCAGAAATAACAACCATCTACTTAAAAAAATAATGAATATATAAATTTAATCACGGAGTCAATCTATCTCTATCTCGTGGAAATAAAACAGCTTCTCTAATATTATCCAAATTCAAAATTAACATAATCAACCTCTCCAAACCAATCCCCCAACCGGCATGTGGCGGAGCACCATATCTAAAAGAGTCAATATAAGATTTGAAATCTTTCGGATTCAAACCCTTTGCCTTCAATCTTTCTATAAGTAATTCAGGAGCATGAACTCTCTGTCCTCCAGAAGAAATTTCCATACCCTTGTAAATAGCATCAAATCCTGCACTTGCTCCTTTTCCCTTAGGCATAATATAAAATGGCTTTCCAGACAAAGGCCAATCATGAACAAAAACAATTGTATCTAAAAAAAGCTCGTCAAGTTTTTTCTCAGCTTCTCCCGACAAATCATCTTCGCCGACATAAACTTTATTTTTTTTCATCAGCCCCCTAACTTCAGAAAAAGTCAAATATTTTATAGAAGGAATTTTTAATTTAACATCCAAAACATCAAGTTCTTTTTTATTTTCTTCTATTAATTTTTTAACAATAAATTGGACAGCTCTCCCTAAAACATCCATCACAACAAACTCATCTGCAAATGCCTGCTCATAATCAAATTGTCTTGATTCATTAAGATGCCTAATCGTATTATGTTTCTCTGCTCTCCAAACCGTGAAAACCGCAAAAACTTTTTCAACAGCACAAGCCAGCATCTGTTTATACAATTGGCAACTCTGACTTAAAAAAGCATTTTTATCAAAATATTTCGCACTAAATAATTCAGTTCCACCCTCACTGCTACTCCCAATAATAGAAGGAAATTGCACTTCCATCGCTCCTTCTCTAATCATAAATTCTCTATAAAAATTTAAAATAGAACTCTGAACTTTAAATATCGCCTGAATTTTTCTTCTATGCAAATCTAAAAATCTATAATCCAATCTTTTAGGTAATTCAGTTTTTGAAAAATCAGAAACATCTATGGGCAACGGACTTTCTGCATTGGCTAAAACTTCAAATTTTTCAGGGATAATTTCTCTGCCAAATGGAGCTTTATTATTTTTCTTAACTTTTCCAGAAATAACAACAGAACTCTCTCTATTAGTAGAATTCATCAGCTCAAAAATTTTCTTATCAACTTTATCCTTATGTGCAGTTATTTGTATCTCTCCAGAAATGTCTCTCAAAATAACAAATCTAATTTTTCCCAAATCTCTTGAATCATAAAGAAAACCCACAATACTAACTTTTTTCCCATCATCCTTATCGCTTAAATCTCCTATAAAAACGCGGGATTTCTGAAGTTCTTTAAGATCCATAATTCAAATAAAAGTTCTATATTTTTAATTCTTCCTATATGATAAATGAAAGCTTTATAAAATATATATTCTAATAACATATATGATTCTTAAAAAAATTAAAAGAATAATTAACGAATGGGGAAATGAATTAATAGAGCATAAAAAACTAATTCTTTTTTCTCTTTTTCTTATTGCTCTTTCAACAGTAATAGATTACAACGCAGGAAGATATGTAACAGATGTAGCAAAAACACAAATAGTTCCAGACATTTTTATTGATAATATTCCTCCAATAAATTTAAATTTTTTATTTGTTTATGGATGGTTAAGTGTAGTGGTAGTATTATTAGCATATCCAATAATTTTTAATGTTTCAAAAATACACACAACTTTAAGTCATTTTAGTCTTCTTACTATTGTAAGGAGCTTTTTTATAACTCTAACTCATTTAGAAACTCCATTAACTGCAATTTCAGTAAAATTCCCTAGCGTCTTACAATTATTAAAATTTGAAAACGATTTATTTTTCTCAGGTCATACTGCAATCCCATTTTTAGGTTATTTATTATTTAAAGAATCAAAAATTAAGTATTTCTTTTTAATTTCATCTATAATAATGGGAATAACGGCTCTTTTAACACATCAACACTACACAATAGATGTTTTGGCCGCATTTTTTATAACTTACGGAACATATGAAATAGGAAAAAATTTATTTAGTGTTTTTGATAAAAACTAGACTATATTTAAAATAATCTCATCTAATTTTTTCAAAATCTTTCTATTATCCTCTTTTTTATATTTTAATAAATTAATTCTATATTTATCTAACTTCTTTAAAAAAAAACTTACCGTTTTTTCATCTAATTTTTTCCCATAAGATCCATATCCCAATTTTTCAATATAAAAAGCATTTAAAATTTGCTCAAAATGTTTTTCTATAGGAAAACTTAAAATAGGTTTTCTTAAATATAATGCCTCACTAATCGCAGTAAACCCTCCATTGCAAATAAATGCTTTACAAGAAGATAAATCTTCAATAAATTTTATTTCATCAAATTTTCTAAATTCAATATTTTTTTCAGAAATATTTTTATTCAAACCATAAACAATAAAACTTTCATTTGTTTTACTTAAAACAGAGACTAATTTTTCATTATCAACACTTAAGTAAACTAAAATCCTATTTCCATAAAAAGCATTAGATTTAATTATTTCATCTCTTAAAATTGGAGGAAAAAGAAAAGTATTTTTTTCTTTAATTTTCGGATAGAAAAAAGTCGTTATTAAATTATAATCTTTTTTTATAGAAAATAAATTCAAAATTAATTTTCCAAAAAATCTTTCAAAAAAATTTCCGACTTTATCAATTTTAGTATTCAATGTGATGTGCTGATTATCTACACAAATAACTTTCCTATTATATAAAAAAGAAAAATAGCTAGTGAATGGCTCGAAATCATTAATAATTATATCTGGTTTGAAATCATTAAAAATTCTAAATAATTTAAAACTTTTATAAAAAATTGAAGGGAGTAAAAATAAATTATAAAAAAAAGTTCCTATATTAGTTACCTTATTATTATAAATTTTTATTCTTAAAGCTCCTATTTCTTCACAATCAAAAAATTTTCTCAAAAAAGAAAAAGCCGTTCCTCCACAAACAACTTTTACCTTATGCTTTTTAGATAAGTGATTTAATATAACTTTACTTCTGATTGCGTGCCCCATTCCATAACCACTAACGCCAAATAATATTCTCATCACTCACACCAAGTTTTCGCAAAATCCCCTCTCGGATCTTTCCAACCATCATCAAAATCTTTCAAATCCGAGGCAGGGCTCATTGAAATAACTTTTCCGTCCGAACATTCAACTAAAACATCAATGCATTTATTCTCTTCATTGCAAATTGCTTTTGTCCAAGTATAATTTCCTTTATTATTTTCCTCAATAACTTTTCCTGTCAAGACAATATCTTTTAAAAATAAGCCAAGTAAAAAAGAGGCTATAATTAAAAAAAAAACCAACAAAACATATCTCCAATCCATTCCAATGAAAAAGAAAAATACTATAAAAACATTACTAAAGAGGGGTTTGAATTATTCAAATTCAATATACAAAATTTGCAACATTTAAAATAGCAAGATTTTGTCGTTTCAAACTTATCATTAGAGAAATTTGCCATTTACAAAGTTCTCTAAAAATATTTAAGCTCTAAAACAATAAAAAGTTATGCAAGAAAATAAAGAATTCCTTCCGAAAGATATTTTATTAGAACACAATCTAAAAGTAAGAACTATCTCAGAATATTTGAGAAAAATCACAAAACCCTTCGGGTTTTCTACTCCACACTAAAGTGTGGAGTTTGTTCGTGGTTTCCTTGAGCTCGTGGAGAGCTTGAGGAACAGAGAACTTTATTCTCTGTATGTGATTACAGGAAAATTCATTATTTTTTGGAATTTTCCGTACAGAGAATTGCAACTCTTAAGCAATTCTCTCGTACCGTAGAAAATCGACAGGAATACAACTCCAATCTAAAGATTGGAGATTTTCAACGAGTATTAAAAGTTTATTAGTATGCTCAAAAACTAACACATCAATCGCTCCATTGACTAATTTTCAAGTATAACTTTAAAGTAATAAAAACAAAGATTTAAATACTAACATTTTAAATAAATTCTATGCAATCAACAAAATTATTAAGCATTTTATTGCTTGGAATTTTATTTATCTCATTTGGAAGTTCATTTGATTTAATATCTGAAAAAGACAACATAAAAAATTTAGTTTCTAATGGAGAAAGAAGTAGCTCTAACAGTTCAAGCGGAGGAGGTGGCGGAGGAGGTGGAGGAAGCGGAGGAAGTTCTCAAATTCAAATTCCAACAGAAATCTCAAAAGAACCAGTTTTAAAAATATCTGGAGGAGAAAGAAAAGTCATCTATATCCAAGTATTTTTTGATTTCAACAGTCCCTTTACAAAACCAGGATTAGAAAATTTAGAAAATGCTCTTGAATTTCTTGATAGCACCGATGAATTAAAATATAGAGATAATATCGATGGTTTGTACATCTATTTCACAAATTTCCCGCTTGAATTCTCAGACCCAGGATACCTAACTGCACAAGCAGGAGAATGTGTATTTGATTCTGAAAACAATGAAGGATTCCTTGAATTTTTTGAAAATCTAGTATTTGATAGAGAAGATTTAACTCAGTTATCTTTTGAAGGACTTGTTGAAGAAGGAATTAAAGCAGGGGTTTCAAAAGAAAAAATGGTATTCTGCCTTGAAAATAAAAAACAATTAGAAGAAGTTGAAGATGATATCTCACAAGGAAAAAATAAATACCAAATTTCTGGTGTTCCAACATTTGTCATTAATAACGATAAAATAGTTAGAGGAGCAGAATCAACAGAAGGTTTTATTGACGCAATCAGAGAAGTCTTAGATAATAATCCTGAACCTCCAACAGATAATACAAAATTGTTATTAGAGAAAATTGATAATTTGCAAAATAGCGTTGATAAAATAAATAAAGAAATTAGTTTAATAAGTAAAGAACTTAAATTCGCTCAAGAACAACTTAAACAATCTCAAACTAAACTAAAATCAATTGAAACAAAAATTGATAAAAATCAAAATTCCATAAATTCTAATTTCATAAAAGTTATAAGTATTCTAAGGATAATAGTAAATAAAATTGGAATAAAAATTTAATTTATCACAAAAGCGATAGGTTTTGTGACCGCCGAGAAATCTATGGTAAAAAAATTTATAAAAAATTATAATTAGTTTTTCAAAATCCTTTCTAAAATCTCCATAGTTTTTTTCTTATCAATTCCCGCTCCTAACTTCTGAATAATCATTCCCATATAAGCATTCACTCTTAATCCTGGCTTTTCTTTTATAATTCCAAGAATTTTCTCTTCTAATTCATCTTCACTCGCTCTTTCAATTATAATCGCCTTTTCAACTTCAATCCCAAAAGCAACATCACTCATTACTTTCTTAACATCGCTCTCTAAAATTTTCTTATCTCTAACAGCTTCTAAAATAATCTCCAAAACTCTCTCGCTTAAAATATCTTTAATTTCAAAATTATTTTTTCCAGATTTAGTTGCAATTTCATTTCTCCACAAACTAACCATCTTAGCAATTAAATTAGCATCCTTAGAATAAACTTTCAACAAAACTTCAAATTCCTCAAGCTCCTCTAAAACTAAAGAGATTAAATCTTCTTGAACACCCTTCTTTTTTAATTCATCTCTAATTTCATGTCTAAGTTTAGGAAGTTGTTTTTTCAAAGAATCTAATCTTTCTCTTTTAAAATATAATAAAGGCAAATCTGTTTCAGGATACATTCTTGCAGCTCCAGGAATCGGTCTAAGAAATTCACTTCTTCCATCGCTCAAAGCATTTCTAACTTCTCCTTCAATTTTTCCATTTTCCAAATCCTCTATCTGTCTCTCAATTTCAAATTCAACAGTTTTATTCATCATCTTTGGATCTTGAAATCCTTTAATCTCTACTTTATCATGTCCTTTAATAGAAATATTTACATCTTGTCTTATTGTTCCTAATCCTCTCTTAACTTTACAAGATCTTAAAATATCTCCAAGTTTTAAAGCACACTCTTTAATTTGCTCAGGTGTTTTCAAATCAGGATAAGTTGAAATTTCAACGAGCGGAATTCCCAATCTATCTAATCTATAAACAACTTCTTTTTCTTTTTTCCCTTCAACTAATCTCGCAGCATCTTCCTCCAAAGCAATTGTAGCAATCCTAACTTTTCCAAAACTCGTCTCAATAAAACCATCATGCCCAATTAAAACAGTTCTCTGAAATCCAGAAGTATTACTACCATCAATAACAGTCTTCCTCATAATTTGTGTCGCAGAATAAATCTCACAATTCAAAAGCAGAGCAATTTTTAAAGTTTCATTCAAAGCATCCTCATTAATCAAACGTGGAGGCTCCTCATCTATTTCAACAAGACAAGTAGTATCATTATATCCTTGATATAAAAAAGTTTTTTCCAAAGAAGCCTCGTAAGCAACCGCAGAATCAACTTGCCCACTCTCCCCAGCAACAGAATGTAATTTCCTTCTAACAACAAAATCCTCTTTATCACTTCTCAAAAAACTCTGGCAATTACAAAACAATTTTTTCCCAACATCAAGTTGCTGATGAAT
>CAZIFJ010000013.1:0-5716 GCA_964538235.1 Candidatus Woesearchaeota archaeon | reverse complement strand
TTTCTTTTTTCTCTTCCATCTAAAATAGAAAATAAAAGGATTATTAAAATTAATGCCTTCCAAAATGCTCTCTAACTTTTGGTAAGTCTCCCCTGTTATAATATTTTTCAAATCTTTGTTTAACTTTTTGAATTGAACATTTAGCTTTTTCTTCCTGTAAAACATCCTGATAAACCGCATTAATTAAATCTTCTTGTTTTACTCCATCTTCTCTTTCATCAAGCAACCGAAAGAAAGCCTTGTTAAACCTAGCCCTAGGAAGATAATCCATTCTTCCATCTAATCCTTTCCTCTTTTCAACAAAATCTTCATGATAAATTTTTAAAAAAATATTTTTTTCATAATCCTTTAAAACAAGTCCTTCTTTTGGACCATCATAATAAGAACTTTTTTCATTTAACAGTTCTTCAAGTATTTTTTTATCAACAACTCCTTGATGAAGAACATTTAATATATTAACATCTAGCAATTGTATTTCTTTAGAATAATCAAAAGCAGAATCATAATCAAAAAAAGTTCTGCTATTAATATCAAACAAATCTATCAAATAAAATTTATTTGAACTATCTTGATTATAATCTATTGTATGGTTTCCTGCCCATTCACCAAATAAAACAACATCTTCAGAAAGATTATAAAGAGATTTATTAGAATGCATCCAACCATTTAATTTTTTAAACCATTCAAAACGATTTAATTTTTTACCTCTAAGAAAATTTGCTCTACTTCCCGCAACGAGAGAACCATTAATTTTTCTAACTTGACAATTTCCACCATCTATTTTTTCAAAAACAAAAAAATCATTCTGAGAGTATATTCTTATATCAGAAAAATCATCAAGTGCAAGAATTTTTCCATATTTTATAAATTCGTCATTCATTTTAACTCTCTAGGATTAATTGTATAAACATGATTATATCCAAATTCTCCATTATTAGATTTAAAATCATTATCTTCATCTGTTAATAACCTTAAGGATTCTAAAATATGAGAATCAGCGCTAATCACAAAACTAGAAGAAACTGGAATAGAATTATAATTAGAATATCTAGCGAAAATAGCTCCAGATACTAATTCTCTATCATTTAAAGACATAGGATCTAATTCTCTTTTTTTATGATGACTATTAAAAATATTCAGACTTGTCCAATATACATCATACCTTATCTTATCATAAAGAAAGGAATTTTCATTTAAATTACTCGCCAAAAATATTTGATAATCTTCGTGCTTTTTCTTCGTAAATTGAACAGTTTGGGTTCCTACTTCTGGTTTTCCGTTTATTTTATGATTTGTATGATGACAACAAATTTCAATAAAAATGTTATCGGTAACAAAAATTGGAAAGTAGCTCGTTAAACATGTAAATACTTCATGAACACAATATTTAGAATTACCTAACCTTTGATTTTTTACATAATGTTCAAAATCAATAACAGCAGAATTATCTAAAAAAACTAAGGGATTCAATCCAACATTTTCATTTTGCTTAACTTTCCTTACAATTTGCTCAAGTAATTCTTTCATAAAAAACTACAATTTTCCAACTTATTTAAACCTTTTCTTAGTAACGACACAATGTCAAGATTAGAACAGGAAGCATATCTAACTTATTTACAAGTTCAACAAACAAAATCCTTATAAAGTAAATAAAAATATAATTTTCATGGTAGAAAATTTAGAAATAAGAGTAGCGAATGAAGAATTAATAAAAAAAATCCTCCAAAAAGAGATGTTACTTAAAAAAAGAGAGGGAGAACAAACAAAAGTAACAAAGATAGTCTTTAAAAAAAGTAGGGAATATAATAAGTTTGTACAGACAGGAACTTTTGATGTAATAACTTCAGAAGAAGAATATAAAGACAAAGACTTCTCAAGTGAATGGACGATAACTACATTTTTAGTGAACTCTAACCGTTGCTCCATAAATATCAACGGATGGGACTTATATAGACTATATCAAAAAGCAACTCAAATATACGAAGAAAACGAAATGCTAAAAACAAACTGATTATAGTCAACGACATTAATATTTCCTCAATTATGTCTTGACTATCAAGGGAAAGATATACGATTTGTTGAATTATTTATGTCTTTCACTATAAATATTAGATAAACAAAAAGTGTAAAAATCAAAAAACAATGTGCCACCACACCTTTTAAGGTGTGGTTTGATTGGCACTTGTTTTTTGGATGCATGAAAAATCTTTTATGGATTTTTCTGCACAGAGAATTGCCCTCGTCAACAATTCTCTTGTGCTCACGAACGCCTCGCCTTAAAAGGTGAGGTTTTCACGTGCTGTGACATCACAAAACCCTCTGGTTTGATCGCGGAGAAAATCCGCAGTGAAAAACCTAAATAAATTTTGTGGATTTTAACGAGCGTTAAAAATTTTCTCAATTCAAGAAGAATAAAAAAAGAAGAAACCTTTAAATCCTTATAAACATATAATTAAACATGGAAAATAAAAAAGAGAATACAATTAAAAAAACAATTGTACATTCTTTAGAACATCCTATAGAAACAACACAAACTATCGAACAAAAAACCGCGAATAAATTCACAGAATTTATCGGCTCATGGAAATTTTTGATTGCTTTTTTATTATTTAATTTTCTTTGGATTCTCGCAAATTTATATGCCTGGATTAAAACATGGGATCCCTACCCATTTATCCTCTTAAATCTCATTCTCGCAATGATAACTGCAATCCAAACCCCAATAATTTTAATGTCGCAAAATCGCGCAAACCAAAAACACAACTTAAAAGCAGAATATGATTATCAAGTTAACAGAAAATCAGAAAAAGAAATTGAAGAAATAAAAAAACAATTAGATAGAATTGAAAGAAAATTAAGATAAAATCAATCCAATCCCAAAATTTTTTTCAATTCCAAAATACCTTCTTCAAATGCAATTTCTGGTCTCCATCCTAAAAGTTTCAAAGCAAGAGAATTGTCAGCTAAAGTATTTTTAGGTTCTAATCTTTTAGGAATATATTCAATTGGTCCTCCAATTAATTCCACAACTTTATGTCAAGAACCAGCCACTAAAGTAACTGGCGTATTGGTTCTTGAGCATGTCAGGAATGAAATTCCTGAGCACATCGAAATTCAAAGAATTTCTCAGCCTCGAGAATTCTTTCTCAACTAAAGCATCAACTAAATGTCCACCTATAAATCCGGCTCCACCTGTAACAACAACTTTTTCCATCAAATTTTTAATCTTTTATTTAATTCCTCTAAAATTAATTTTTTCTTATTTTCAGATAAACTAAATAACTCTTTTTGGACCATTTTTTCAGAAATAGTAAAAATATAATTTAATTTAATTACACTATCTCTAATTGCTCCTTCTTTTTTTGTTAAAGAAATTCCTTTCATATTCAAATTGCTTGTTATTCCCATTACAACAACATTTCCTTCTTCTTCAAAAAGAACAACCACCGGTCTTCTTTTACTCTCAAAACTATCAGTAAATTGAACTTCAGCTAAAACAACCGAACCAAATTTATACATTCTCCCAAGCCTCGTCCTCTTTATTATCCCAAAGCTCTTTCATCTTCGGCTGTTGTATCTTATGAAGAAATTCATCATACTGATTTCTTTTTTTAATAGTTAAATAAATTTTTAGTATTTTTTCTAAAAGTTCATTATAAGTTTGTCTAGGATAATCTCTAGCTTCTTTTAATTTTTCAATTAATTCTTTTTTTATCAAAATAGTTGATTCTTTTGTCATATCAATAATTACTTATATATTGAATATGTATTAGTATATAACTCTTTCTAAAGTTAAACCACTAATCGCTCTCCAATTTCCCCAGAAAAATTCTCTAACATTTTCTCTTTAACTTTATTTTTCCACCCATAATGTCCAAGAACAAAACCTAACTTCACTAAAGCAGTTTCTGGTAATATATCTTCTAAAAAGATTACACCCGCATCAATTAGCTCTCTTCCATTACCATAAACAAAGCCATCAACTTTTCCGTTTAAACATTGAGTAGTCATACAAACAACAAGCCCATTCCTAATATGTTTTTTCAAAGCAGGAATCCAGTTTTGTAAAGAATCAGAAGAAGGAACATGTCCTAATCCTGTACCTTCCAAAACAATTCCCCTATATTTCAAGGCGTAAAAATCCAATATTGAAGGATCTTGCCCAGGATAAATTTTGACAAGCGCAACTTTATCACTATAAGAAACATCCAACTCGCAATTTTCTTTACTTCTCAATTTATGTTTTCCAAAAAATTCAACACCTTCAACTCTACCTAGAGTTGTAGGGTCAGAGAATTTCCTATTCTCTGGACTATCAGAAAAAACTTTAGCAACTGGTTTAGAATTAATAGGTTGAAAAGCATCTCTTCTTGACGAATGCATTTTTCTAACTTTTGTTCCAGAAAGCGCAAAACAAAAATCATCATTTACTGAACCATGTCCAACTAAAACAACGCCAGCAAAATCGCTTAAAGAAAATCTAACAGCACACTCTAAATTCAAATGTGCATCGCTACTAGCCCTATCAATACTTCTCTGGCTGTAAGTCAAAACAACCGGCTTATTTAAATTTCTCAAAAAAAATGAAAGTGCGCTCGCAGTATAGCTCAACGTATCTGTTCCATGAGTCACAACAACTCCATGAATTTCATTATCATCAACTAACTCTTTCACAGCTTTAGCAATTCCAATCCAATGCTCGCTGCTCATACTCTCAGATGAGATCATAAATGAAGAAATAATTTTTTTTACATTTACACTTTCAAAAACTTCAGGATAAAATTTCGCGAATTCATTCAAAGAAGTCAAAGGCTTAACACCCCCAGTTTTAGCATCAAGCTTAGAAGCAATAGTCCCACCACTAATAACTAATCCTATTGAAGGCAAATCATTATTCTTCTTTGGTAAAAATTTTTCTTCCTCAACTAAATTAAACTTTTTCAAAACTCTTGAAGCCAAAATATTTTCTTTTTTAATCCCAATATTATATCCAGAATCAAGTTTTATCAAAACAATTTCAGAATCAGGACTCTCCAAAACTTTCCCATCTAATTCATCAAGAGCCAATCTCAATCTAACTTTATCGCCCTGCGAATACTTCGCGGGTGACTTGTGGACTCTGCCCACATTGTCTCCAATATTAAAATTTAAACTCGCCATAAAATACTAAATAAAATAGCTATAAAAAAGTTTGTAAATTATCTTTTACAATAAAGTATTCTACTAATGCAACCACTAGTACTAGAACGTCCACAACCACCCAAATCAACTCCTCCAATATAATAATTTTCTCCGCCCGAAACATAAACCTTATTATTTCCATTCCTATCTGCATCTTGCCAAATGCATGTACCAGAAAAACCTGGTTCAGACGAAGGTAATTGACTTTCTAAAGAAATACTAGGGTTATCCAAAACTTCCTGTAAAGAATAATCTATTCCAGAAATTCTAACTTTAACATCATTCGCATCATGATAAGTTTTTTTAGTGTCATCCCAAACAGCATAAACTCCAATCACACCAATCAATAATAAAATCCCAGCTAATAAAGCTAATAAAATAAAAAATCTTTTTTTACTAACATTAACCTCAATTTCCATAAAATAACTAAGAAGTTAGTATATCTAAATGTCGCGAAACCTATACTATACATTCGGGTTTTGTGGCCACCGAGAAAAACTTCAACTCTTATAGAGTTGAATGTGTCAAGAACCTG
>CAZIFJ010000012.1:0-15620 GCA_964538235.1 Candidatus Woesearchaeota archaeon | reverse complement strand
TTTTTCAAGGAAAGATTTAAATAGATAAAATATTTTTCTGTTTGAAGAAGTTATCATTATCATTTCATGATCACGTCCGTGTTGGACATTATTCATTAATTAAATATAGAACTTCTTTTAAATAGAATGGCAAAAATAAGTCCGGTATCAATAAAGTATATGATTTATGCCTCTTTTAGGGCAGAAGGGCCTTTGGAAAAGCCCGACGTAATTGGAGCTCTCTTTGGGCAGACAGAAGGACTTTTAGGGGCAGATTTAGAAATGAGAGAACTTCAAAAAGAAGGAAAAATAGGAAGAATTGAAGTTAGCTTGGAAACTGTTGATGGGAAAAGTATTGGAGAAATAACTGTTCCAACTGCGCTTGATAAATCTGAAACAACTTTAATTGCAGCAGCTTTGGAAACAATTGACAGAATTGGGCCGACAGAAGCTGAAATAAAAATTACAAAAATAGAAGATGTAAGAGGAAGCAAAAGAGATTTTATTTTGGAGAGGGCTAAGAAATTATTAGCTGGCTTGGAAGAAGGAGGAGAATTTGGAGAAATGAGCAAGACATTGAAAGAAAATTCTCGTGTTGCTAAGCTTCAAGAATATGGAGATGAGAGATTACCTGCTGGAGATTTAAGTGAGAGAGAAGTTATTGTGGTTGAAGGAAGAGCAGATGTTGTGAATCTTTTGAAAAACAGAGTAAATAATGTTATTGGAATGAATGGAACAAAACTTCCTGCTGAAATTGCTAAACTTGGGAAAGAAAAAGAATTGACTTTATTTATTGATGGGGATAGAGGAGGAAAATTAATTGCTAAGAATGTAATTGAAAACGCGAGAGTTGCTTTTGTTGCTATTGCTCCTGATGGAAAAGAAGTTGAAGAACTAACAGGAAAAGAAATTTTATTATCGTTGAGAAAAAAAGTTCCAGTAAATGTTTTTCTAAATAAAGAAAGAAATAATTATGACTATGAAAAATCGGAAATTAAAGTAAATTCTTCTGAAGTTAAATCCTCATTGAGAAGAATTTATGAAAAAATAAACGGGACAAAAGAAGCTGCAATGATAGATTTTAATTTAGATGTTATAAGAATTGTTTCTTCAAGGGAAATTTCAAAAAGCGTTGAAAATTCTACAAAAGAAATTTTTGCAGTTGTTGTTGATGGGAATGCAACATCTACTTTAATTAATATTTGCGATGAGAGAGGAATTTCATATTTGGGTGCAACTAACTTTACATCTGTTCCAGAGAACTCAAAAGTTAATTTGATTAGCTTGTGATTATTCTCCTATGTAACCGCCCTTTTGTAGATTCCATAATTCTTTGTAGACGCCTTTTTTATTTATTAAATCTGTATGTTTTCCTATTTGGACGATTTTTCCATTGTCCATTACAACTATTCTATCTACCTGCATAATTGTAGATAATCTATGAGCGATGACTATTGCTGTTCTACCTTCTAGAAGTTTGTATAACCCCTTTTTTATTTCGTCTTCTGTTTTGGAATCTAAAGAAGAAGTTGCTTCGTCTAAAACGAGAATTTTTTTATCTGCTAAAATTGCTCTTGCTATAGAAACTCTTTGTTTTTCTCCGCCAGATAATTTAATTCCTCTTTCTCCTACAATTGTATTTTCTTTATTTGGAAGTTTTTTTATGAATTCTTCTAATTGCGCGAATTTTATTGCTTTGAGAACTTGATCTCTTGAAGCTGTTGGATTTGAGAATAAAATATTATTGTATAATGTGTCATCAAATAAAATACATTCTTGAGGAACTATGCTTAAAGATTCTCTTAATGATTTCTGTTTAAAATCTTTTACGTTCTTTTTATCTATATCAATTTCTCCGGAATCTACTTCGTAAAATCTGTAAAGAAGCTTAATCAGTGTTGTTTTTCCAGAGCCAGAATGTCCAACAAAAGCTATTTTTTCTTTTGGATTTATTGTTAAATTAAATTTATCTATAATTTTTCTTTTATTATAGTTAAAGGAGATGTCTTTGAAAATTATTTCTCCATTTTTTATATTTGCTTCTTGTGCATTTTCTTTATCTATTATTTCATTTTTTATTTTGTCGTATTCATAAAGAGATTCTAAGTCGCCCAAATGCGTAAAGAGACCCTTTAGAGTATAAACAAAATGATGAAAAGGAATAACTACAGACATAAATGAAGAATAAATAAAAACTAATGTTCCTAAGGTGATTTCTCCTAATAAAAATCTTTTCAAGCTAAAATAAAATATTAATATAACTCCTAATCCGTTAATTAAAACTTGTGAAGAATTAATATATCTATGAAAATTCCAATAAATTAAAGATTTGTCCATATTTTCTTTTGATAATATAGAAAATTTGTCAAAGGCAATTTTTTCCTTTCCAAAATATTTTATTGGTTCTATGTTTGTAAATGAATCTGAAAGGTTTGCTTTTTCTATATCTTCTGCTCTGTTAGATTCTATTTGGGCGGGTTGCTGAATTTTTATTATATATAAACTAATAATAAAAAAGGAGCCGATACAAAATACTACTATTACTCCAGAATATAAATCAAAATAGAAAAGTGCGCTAGTGAAAAATAGAAATTCAAATAAAGTGTAAAAAACGCTGTAAAAAATAAAATCGCTTATTCCTGAAACTGCTCTAGTACCGCGATTTAATTTGGATATTAATGAGCCGGTTTTATTAGATGTATGAAATCCGTGATGTAAATTAATTATATGAGAAAAGAATTTTCTTTTTATATCGTACATTACATTTAAGGAAAATTTATTAATTAATCTAACTAAAACCCAAGATGCGAAAGTTCTGCTCATTAAGATTAAAGAAAAGATAATTGATATAATAAATAAAATTTTTGAGAATTGCTCCAAAGCTAATACTCCTTTGGAAAAAATTTCTCCATTATCTACTATTATTTTATATAAAATATTTTGAATTAATCTTGATGTAACTGTGACTAATGAAAGCGCAAATATTCCAATAAAAAGCCACTTATAATTTTTCGCTATTTCATAATACAATTTTAAATTTTCTTTAAAATGAATTTTCTTTCCAGTTTTTTTATGCATAAATTCCATATATTATATTAAGAAATTTGGTTTAAATATCTTCTATAGCAGACCAACTAAATTCTTCCTGGCTTTTAGTTGCTCCGCTAATAAGTAAACCAAAGAAAAAATTTTTGAGTTATTTTGGTTTACTATATAAAGATTTATTAAATTAGTTTTTCATTAATTTCTATGAGTGAAATAAAATTTGGTCCTGCTGGACTTGGTGGCGTAAAGACTGCTGGAAAAGTTTTGGAAGAGTATCATAAAAAAGGATTAAAAGCCTGTGAGATTGCATTTACATATTCTGTTTATATTAAAGAACAAGAGGCGATTTTAATTGGAGAGAAAGTAAAAGAGCTTGGAATTGAATTGAGTATTCATGCGCCTTATTTTTTAAATTTAAATTCTTCTGAAAAATCAAAAAGAGAAGCGACAAAAAAAAGAATTCTCGATTGCTGTAAAATTGGAGAATTATTGGGGGCTAAAGTTGTTGTTTTTCATCCTGGATATTATTCTTCGGATAAAGAAGAAAGTTTTCAAACTATAAAAAAAGGAATTTTAGAAATTCTTGAAGAAATTAAAAAGAAAGAATGGAAGATAAAAATTGCTCCTGAAACAATGGGAAAGATAAATGTTTTTGGGAGTGTTGAGGAAATTTCAAGATTAGTTAAAGAAACAGGCTGCTCTTTTTGTATTGATTTTGCACATATTCTTGCCCGTGATAAAAAAGTTGATTATAAGAAAGCTGAGAAACTATTTCCTTCTAATGATTGGCATTTACATTTTTCTGGAATTATTTATGGAGAGAAAGGAGAGAAGCATCATCGCAAAACTACTAAAGAAGAATGGAAAGAATTGTTAGAAAATTTACCACGAGATAAAAAAATTAGAATTATTAATGAGTCACCGGAAATGATTCAGGATAGTGAAGAGGGATTGAGGATTTTTAGAAAGATGAAGAGGAGTTGAGGATTTGGGGGAAGATTAAATAAAAAATTTATTTGGAAAGTTCTGAAAATTTAGATCCTGGAAAGTTTAATGTAGTAAAATAATCCTCTGGCTCTTCAGCTCTTCTTATCATCTTAAAATTTCCATTTGGCTTGCGTAAAAATTCTGCTGACCTTAATTTTCCATTATATTGAAATCCCATTGCATGACTATGGGCGCCTGCACAACCAATAGCTACTAAATCATCTTCCTCTATTTTTGGAAGTGCCCTTTGAATTGCAAACTTATCGTTATTTTCGCAGAGACTTCCGGTGACATCATAAATATAACTTTTCGCCCAATTTTCTTTTCCCAATACTATAATTGGATGATAACACTCATTCCCAGGTCTGCTATACATTCCAGGTCTCATCAAATCGGCCATGCTCGCATCCAATCCGATAAAATCTCTATATTTATGCGTTACATGTCTAACTCGTGAGATTAAAAATCCATATGGTCCTGTTATTGCTCTTCCACATTCCATAAATATTTGCAATGGTCCAAGTCCTTTATTTTGAATTTTTTCTTCATATGATTTCTTTATTCTTAACGATAGTTCATCTAAATTAATTGGTTTGTCTTCTGGTTTGTAAGGTATGCCAATCCCCCCACCAAGATTAACAAATTCAAATCGTATGTTTGTTTTAGATGAGATTTCACCAACAAGATCAAATGACATATTTGCTGTTTCTGTTAGATAATTAATATCAAGCATATTTGAGACGATCATGTTGTGTAATCCAAATCTTTTTATTCCTTTATTTTTAACGATTTCATAAGCGAAAAAAATTTGTTCTTTAGTTAATCCATATTTTGCTTCTACAGGATTACCTATTATTTCGTTTCCCTCTCGTAATGAACCTGGATTGTAGCGAAAGCATATTACTTCTGGAATGCCGACGTGTTTTTCTAAGAATGAAATGTGTTTTATATCATCAAGATTTATAATCGCTTCTAATTCTTTTGCTTTTCTAAATTCTTTTAAAGGTGTATTATTGGAAGTAAACATGATGTCCTCACCTTTCATTCCAGAAGCATCTGCGATTATTAATTCCGGAAGGGAGCTACAATCTGCTCCAAATTTTTCTTCTTTTAGGATTTCTAAGATGTAAGGATTTGGGAGAGCCTTTACCGCAAAATAATTTTTGAATCCTCCTGGAACCCAATTGAAAGCATCATTAAAAGCTCGTGCGGTATTTCTAATACTCCCTTCGTCATAAATATAAAAAGGAGTTGTATAACTTTTAGTTAAATGTTCTATTTGATCTTTTGTAAATGGTAATATCATATTATTAATTTTATTTAATAATTATTTAACTTTATAAAAAGATTTTTGTCATATAATATATATTATTTTTTGAGACTAGTTAGGGAAAATAAAAATTTTTATTTCACAATCTTCTCAATATTTCTATGAGCTTTATCCAAAGCAATTAATTTGCTTCTTGCTTTTTCTGGATTTATTTTACAAAGATTCAAAATTCCTAAAATTCTTTCTACAATTTCTTCGTAGGTTTCTCTTTTATAATATCTTAATTTGTCTAAACGACTTTTTGTTGCTTCAGATAATTTTATCGTCGTTATTTTATGATTTTCCACTAAGATATACTTGGGTATACCTTTATATCTTTTTGTATGGTCTTGTACTCTATATTAGTAGTATCTGATTGTAATCACCATAAAGTTTATATATAATCAAAAATAGGTTTTTATAATTAAATTAAAGGACAACCATGGCATACACAAAATTTACTAATTTGGTTTTTGTAATGATTGCACTTGTTGTACTTTCTGTTAGCGCTGTAAGTGCTTTTGGAAGTATTTCAAATGTTCAAGTAAATGATGTAGATGCATCCTCTGGAGACCTGTCTTTGACTGCTGGAGAAGTAGTTAGTGTTGAAGTTGTTTTCAAAGCTACTGAAAATGCTGACGAAGTGCAGATTGAAGCTGAAGTTTCTGGAAGAGATGGTTCTTCTGCTGTATCAAATATATTTGATGTAATTGCAGGAAAAACTTATGTGAAAACATTAGAACTGCAAATGCCATTTGATATTGATGATAGAGAAGAGAAAAGATTTTTAACAATTTCTCTTGACAGCAAAAACAAGAACGGGCCTGAAAGCACATTTGAACTTTTAGTTCAAAGAAATTCTTTTGAGGTTGAAGTTCTTGACGTAGCAATGGAGCCTAGTGTAAAAGCTGGGGAAAACTTTGTTATGGATGTTGTTTTGAAGAACAGAGGAAGACAATTCTCTGAAGATAGCTTCGTTGTTGCAAGTATCCCTGCTTTGGGAATTTCAGCAAAGAAATACTTTGGCGATTTATCTCCTAAAGACCAGGATAACCCTGACAAAGAAGACGCAGCTGAAAGAAGATTGACTCTGCGAATTCCTAACAGCGCTCCTGCTGGCATCTATGTTGTAGAATTTGAAGCATACAACGGCGACACTTCAAGTAAAATCTTGAGAAAAGTTGCTGTATCAAGTGCAGTTGACCAAAACAAAGTTGTTTCTTCAACAACCTCAAAAACATTTGCTGTTGGAGAGAAACAACCATTCAGTGTAACCATTGTCAATACAGGAAACAATATTGGTCTGTACGAGCTTGTTTTTGAAACAGCTGGCGGATTAAATCTTGAAGTTGAAGAGCCTGTGATTGCTATTCCTGCTGGTTCAAGCCAGACAGTAAAAGTTTTCGCAAGCGCAGACGAAGCTGGTAAATACACCTTCGCTGTAAATGTCAACTCTGATGGACAATTGGTTAAAAGCTCTGAATTCACAGCCAATGTTGAAGGCAGAAGTTCTGCAAATGCTACAGTTTTAATAACTGTAATTCTTGCAATAATCTTTGTTGTACTTCTTATTGTACTGATTGTTTTGTTAACACGCAAACCTGAAAAGAAAGAAGAATTCGGCGAAAGCTACTACTAAAAAAATTAATTTTTTTATTTTTTTAATATTTTTTTAGAAATTTAAATTGGAGAAAGAAATGTTATAGGAGATTTTATTAATAGTTATAAGAGCTATTTCATATTCAGAATAAAGAATTAAGGAACGCAACGGGAAAACTATAAAAACGTAAGCACATTTAATAAACCATGTTATGGAAAGATGCACCTTATTGGTTACGTGGGGCGATTGTTTCACCACCGGTATTTCTTGGAATTTGGTTTTTAACTTCAATAGAATTATTAAGCCCATTTCCCTTTTACGAATTTAGTTTAATCAAAAATATCGAAAATCTATTTTGCTCAACTTTTGACTGCCGACCGATTGAAATCACTCTTAATCAATTTTTTCATGAATTAAATCGTAAACCTTTATATAACAACATTATTGGGTTTATAGGTGGGACAATTTTGATCCTAGCAATAATTTTCCGTTATCTAATACTTGGCGCTTTATTTGGATGGATTTACGGAAAATTAAAAACTAAAACAGACGAACTCAAAGTACAAGCATAATTATTTTTTCTTTCTTCTAAATTTTCCAATTCTTATTTTATAATTTTCTCCCTCATAATGTTCAAGAAATCTAAATGGATTTTCTAATATTTCTTTAAATTTATTTTTTATTCTTTCTTTAAAATCTGACTGAAGATTTCTAATAAATTTTGTTGCTTGACTTGAAAAAATTATTTCATAAGTCATTTAATGAAGTATAGCTTTCTTTTTTTTCTTCTCTTGCTTTAGCTAATTCTCTCCTTGCCCACGAAGTTAATTTTTCTTCATTTAATAATATTTTATTTAGTATTTCTATTTGACTTTGTAATTTTAACAAATCTTGATGTAATGTATTTATTGTTACTTCCATAATTTATTTAATTAATATGTGTTTAAATAATTTTCTAAGGGAAATTTCATATTCAGAATAAAGGGATTAAGAATTTTTACAAAGTTGCGAGAAATTAGATTTAAAAATCAACTAAATAAATAATTTTATGTATAATCAAAATTTAAGGTATAACTTAAGAGAAGAAAAATCTGATGAATTCGGAAATAATTATTTTAGAAGAAATTATAATTCAGTAATAGATTCAATTTATTCTTCTATAACGAGCGGTGTTTCTTTAGCCCGAGGTATACTTAACGGAGGCTACCTAAAAGACATACCTTTGCCTTATAAATTAGAATATAAAAAAATAGAGCCAGATAGAGATGAGCTAATTGAAAGGTTCTCTTGAGAATCGGATGTTTTTTTAATTGAAAATACTTAAATATCTCCTTAATTAAATTAAATATGGCTCATATAAAAAAGTTGGTGGTGAATGGGTTTAAGTCTTTTGCGAGAAAGACAGAAATAATTTTTGACGAGGGAATAAGTGTAGTTATTGGGCCAAATGGCGCTGGGAAAAGTAATTTATCTGACGCTTTGTGTTTTGTTCTTGGAAGATTGAGCATAAAATCAATGAGGGCGGCTAAGGCAAAAAATTTACTTTTTATGGGTTCAAAATTTTCAAAGCCGGCGCAAGAAGCCTATGTTGAACTTGTTTTTTCTAATAATGATAGAACCTTTGCTATTGACAAAGATGAAATTCATTTAACGAGAATTGTGAGGAGAAATGGACAGAGCATCTACAAAATAAATAACGAAACAAAAACAAGAACAGAAGTTATAGAATTGTTGGCACATGCAGGGATTGATCCGCATGGATTTAATATGGTCTTGCAGGGACAAATACAAGCAATTGTCAAAATGCATCCTGAAGAGAGAAGAAAAATTATTGAAGAAGTTGCAGGAATTTCAATTTACGAATCTAGAAAAGAAAAAGCATTACATGAACTTGAAAAAAGCGAGGAAAAATTAAAAGAAATTTCCGCGATTTTAAGAGAAAGATCTGCTTATTTGAGAAATCTGGATAATGAAAGGGCTCAAGCTTTAAAATTCAAAGAGCTTGAAAACACTACAAAAAAATGTAAGGCTTCATTAATAAATAAAAAGAAGAGTGAAAAAGAAAAAGAGATAGAATCTATTGTAAAATCTATAAATGAAAAAACAGAGGAAAAAGAAAAAATTAAATTAGAGAGCGAAAAAAAACAAAGTGAAGTTGAGACTCTAAAAAATAAAATAGATTCTATAAATTTATATGTAAAAAAAGCTAGCGGAACAGAACAAGAAATATTACATGATGATATAACAAACTTAAAAGCTTTATTGGAGGGTCTGAGAGTTAGAAAAGATATTTTTACAAATAGAAAGAATGAAATTGAAAGGAGAATTTCTGAATTGAATAAGTCTATTCCCGAATTCGAAAGAGAGATATATGATTTGAGAGAGCAATCACCAATTATGGAAAGGAAAGCTCAAGATTTGAAAAATAAAAAAGAAGAGCTTGTAAAAATAGAGCAATCTAAAAAAACATTATTAACTTTGAAAAGCGAATTAAATTCTATCAAAGAAAGAATAAAGGATAAAGAGAGACAGTTAAATAGAAATACTTTTTCATCTGATTCTTACCTTAAACAAATTGAAGAATATTCCTATGACTTGAAATATAAAAATAAAAAAGATTGTTCAAGCGCAATTTTATCTTTGAGAAAAGAACTTGCTGTTAAGAAAAATTTAATAAAAGAATTAGAAAAAGAAATTTTTGAAAATAAAAAGAACATTTCTATAAATGAATTAGAAATTACAAGAGCTGAAAAAATTAAACAACAAGTTCATAAAATTGATACATGTCCTTTATGTTTAAGTAAAATTACTGAGGAACATGTTGCACATGTTTTTAGAGATTCTGATGAGAAAATTAAAGTTGCAAAAGAAAACCTTGAAAAATTTGAAAATGAAATTAAAAATTTAAACCAGAACTATAATTTTCATCAAAAAGAGATAAACTCTATTGAAGAAAATATAAATTACTCTGAAAAAGAATTTAATAAACATTCTAATCTTGAAGAAAAAAATAGGCTTTTGAAAGTTTTAGTTGAAGAAGAAAACATCTTAAAAAAAGAAATTGCTATGTTTGAAGAAAGAAGAAAAAATCTTGAGCAAAAGATTCCTGAACTTTCAAATATTGAAACTAAATATGATTATATAATGTTAGAAATTGAAGAAATTTCATCTAGAACAGAAGACAATTTAGATCAAAATTTAGTGTTAAAAGAAAGAGAATTGGAAAATACAAAAAACATTATTTCGAGAAGTGAGCAAGATTTCGAAGAGATAACTTTAGACATTGAAGAGATCTCTGAAACAATAAAAGAAAAATCAAAGATTTTAGAATTAAAAATTTTTAAAGAGAAAGAATTAGAGGCAAAATTTAATAAAATGTTTTCTGAAAGAGATAAATTACAAAAAGATATTCAAGAAATTAATCTTGAAGTAAGTGAAATTCAAAATATAATCAGGCAAATAGAAGATCAAGTTAATTATTTGAGAATTGGAAAGGCTAAGCTTGACGCGGAGAACGAGGCTCTTGAAATGGAAATGAGCGATTATATAGGAATTGAATTATTACAAGGTAGTATTAATTTTCTTGAAGAAAAACTTGTTAAGAGTCAGGAAGCATTAAGAAATATTGGTTCAATAAATATGAGAGCATTAGAAGTTTATGACGAAGTTAAAAAAGATTATGACTCTGTTGAGGAAAAAGTAAATAAATTACGTGCTGAAAAAGAAGATATATTAAAAATTATTGCTGAAATTGATCATAAGAAAAAAAGAGAATTTGTTAAAACATTTAAGGCAATGAACGAAATATTTACGAATAATTTTGCTCAACTTTCTTCTAAAGGTGCTGCTTCGCTTGAACTTGAAAATCCCGAAAATATTTTTGATGGAGGAGTAACTATTTCTGTTAAACTTGCAAAAGGAAAATATTTTGATGTTACTTCTTTATCAGGAGGAGAGCAGACTTTAGTTGCGTTGTCTTTACTTTTTGCAATTCAGGAATATAAGCCATATCATTTTTACATTTTTGATGAAATTGATGCAGCATTAGATAAAAGAAATTCCGAGAGACTTGCTGGATTACTTAATAGATATATGAAATCTGGGCAATATATTGTGATTACACACAACGACGCTTTAATTTACAACGCAAATGTTCTTTATGGAGTTAGTATGCAAGAAGGAATGAGTAAAATTATCAGCTTGAAATTGAATGAAGAAAATTCTTCATAAGAAAATAGGAATACTAGTCGGAAGATAAGAGTATAGCTCTTTCATTTTCTAAAGTTTTTGGACCATTACGACCTTCTCCAAGGTATTTTTCATTTGTAGAAAATTCTCTATAATGTAGACCTTCCATTCTTCCATATCCATATAATCCAACTTGAATATTATTTTCATCATATATTTCCAAAATTTTCATTCTATATCTTCTATTTGCCCATTGCAAATATTCTTCAATTTGCTCTTCTGTTCCGACAAATTTATTCACGTCAATACTTTCTAGTTCTCCTATACTAGGTCTTGTATAATTAGTTGCACAACCAGAAAGAGTCGCAACTAATGCAAGACTTAATAGATTCCTTTTTATTTTACTTGGTTTTTTCATAATTTTTTAAGAAATAATTATTATTTAAATCTTCCTATTTTATAATTTAATAGTTGTTACAAAAATGTCAAAAAGTTTTAAAACTATAGTCTCTATAGTAATTATAGATGGTAACTACAATTCAGTTAAGTGAAGGATTGAAAGAGAAGATTGCTTCTTTTGGTAGAAAGAGTGAAACATATGAGCAAATTTTGGAAAGGATTTATAATATTGCTGTTAAGACTCAGTTAAGAGAATTTTTAATGTCCTCTGAAAATACAATTACAATAGAAGAGGCTAGGAAAGAGGTTGAGAAAGAATGGCCAAGGTCGAAATAGCTCGATCTTTATTAGAAGAAATCAAAAAGAAGTTTAAAGGAGAGTCTCATAATATTATTGATTTGCTTGAAACTTTAGAAGATAATCCTCATAAAGATAAAATTGTTGGTAATGCTGGAGGAGTTTTAATTAAGGAATTAAAATATAATGTTTTTAGATTTTATTTTATCCTTGAAGGAAACAAATTGAAGGTCTTCTCTAAAAAAGAACTTGAAAATTTATTGATTAAATTTGTTCGGATGTCTGATAAAAAGAATCAACAGATAGTCATTAACGAGATTAAAGAAATTCTAAAGAAAATTGGTGATGTTGGTTTTTCTTAAAAATCTCCTAAAGTTTTCTGTTGTTTTTCTGGGAAGATTTCTTTCCATGTTGCCCAAGATTTTCTGAATATTCCTGAATTTGATAATTTTTTTCCTTGTGATTTTAGAAATTCTATTGTTGTTGGATCTGATGGATAACCCGAACCGATTTCTCCGAATTTCTTTTTTAATTCTCCAACAGCTTCTTCTCTTGCAACTTTTGCGAGAATTGAGGCTGCTGAAACTGAAATGTGATTTGCGTCTGCTTTGTGCTCGCAAATTAAATTTATATTTTTCGGATTTTTTATGAACTCTAAAACTTTTTTCCTCCAAGCAAAAATATTTACTGATGGGCAATCAACAATTATTTTTATTTTTTTATTTTCATCAATTAATTTATTAATTATTTCTGCTGTTTTCATTGCTTCCAAAGTATTAAGGTTTATTTTTGAGTTTATTGCTTTGTCTATTTCTTCCGGAAATGATTGAACGATTATGTAACTTAAAGAAGCTCCTTTAATTAACTCTGCCAATTTTATTCTTTCTTTATGAGAAACTATTTTTGAATCTCTTACGTTATTTTTTTTTAGAAAAGTTTCTCCATTCTCATCCAATAAAACTCCCGCTAAAAAAATTGGTCCAATTAAAGGACCTCTTCCTGCGTCGTCGATTCCGAGAGTTAGCATTTCTTTATTAGAAAAAGGGCTATATATTTGTTTTGGGGATCATTTACCAAATCGTGTTAATCTTAGATGCTCATTGCTGTATTGTTGTATTTCTTCTTTATCTCTGTACGTAATAGAATCCACTATTGATCCATTTTTAATAAGTGTCTCCTTAACTATCACATCGACTTCAGTACCTTCTTTAAGACTATTAATTATTTCAGTTTGATTGTAACCCTCTTTTTCATAAAAGTAAATATCAGTTAGATAACCTCCTCTTGTCCAATTTATGGGTGCTACGTAGAGAGATGCCTTTACATAATCGTTGCCTTTTTCCACGTTGCGGATCCAGCCGTGATAGTTATGGATTGAATAAAAACATCCTACTTGGGTTGCGAGCAATGCTATTGAGGCTAGATTTTTAGCTATCTCTGGAATTTTCATAATAATTTATGAAATAAAGAGTTTATAAAAGTTACTCTATTATAATTACTACAATATTTAGAATTTGTATAAATATCTATTTAAGTCTTTTATTTTATTTTTTTTAATTTCTATTCCTTCTTTTTTTAAAAGAGAAATTTTCTTTTTAATTCCAAATGCGTATCCTCCAATTTTTCCATTTGAGTTTACAACGCGATGGCACGGAATTTTTGGAGCATTTTTATTTTTATTCATAGCATTTCCTACTGCACGATAGGCTTTTGTTTTTAATTTTTCTGCAAGAATTTTATAGGTTGTAATTTTTCCTTTTGGAACTTTTATTAATAATTCATAACATTTTTCTGAGAAGGTTTTTTTCATTTTTCTATATAATTATTAACTACATATTCTGCAAAAGCTAAACTGCATGTCAACCCTGGAGAGACGGCATTTAAAATGTGGGTAGAATTCTGTGTTTGTTCTATTAAAAAATCATCAATAAAATTCCCTTCTTTGTCAACCATTTGCGCTCTTATTCCAGACTTGTAATTTGACACATTAGAGATATCTATTTCTTCTTTATATATTTTCTTAATTTCTTTTAAAGTATATTTTTTATTTATTAAAAATAATAAATTATTATAAACTTGTCTTAAAGAATCTTTAGAAAAAATTAATCTATTTAACATATTAAAAAAATTTGGAGAAAAAATATCTTCTAATGATTCTAAACTAAACTCATTATTATATGACTCCCTTCCGAAAAAAGATATTGTTGCTGTTGGTCCTGCAATAACTTTTCCTTCTAGTGTTTTTGTTAGATGTACTCCTAAAAATGGAAATCTCAAATCTGGTACTTGATATATCATAGAATTAATTTTTGCTGGAACTTCAAGGTAGTCTCCTCTAAAAGGTATTATTCTCAAATCTTTTCTTACACCAACCATATGTGCAATTTTATCAGCATATAAACCTGCACAATTAATAATATGTTTTGCCCTTATAGATTTTGAATTAGTTGTAACAATATTTTCATTTATACTCTTAACTTCTTCTCCCATAAAATATTTTGCTCCAAATTCATTTGATTCATTTGAAATTGTCTTTAAAAGAGACAATGAATCTACTATTGCTCCAGATGGGGAATAAAGAGCTTGAACACCTAGTGCGTTTTGTTCCATTCTTATTAATTCAAAAGAATCAATAATTTTTAATTCTGGAACCCCTAATTCTACTCCCCAAGAAAATAATTTATTTAATTCGCTTAATTCTTCAGGAGAATTGGCTACAACGAGAGTTCCACACTCTAGTATTGGAACATTATTTGATTTGCAATACTCTCTTAATATTCTACTTCCTCTAACACACATTTCAGCTTTCAACTTTTTTTTATTTGGGTCTTGATTTATTCCAGAATGTATAACTCCAGAATTTCTTCCACTAGAGTGTTTTCCCAGAATTTCTTCTTTTTCTAAAACTATTACTTCTCCTAATTTTCTTTTTCCTATTTCTCTTGCTATTGAACTACCTATTATTCCTCCACCAATTATTACGAATTCAGTTTCCATTAGATATTTTTAGAAATTTTTCCAAGACTTCTGGAACTTTTTTTATGCCATCATCTTCAGAAAAATGTCCTTTATCTTTTTCAGTAATAATTTCTGCATTTAGATTTTTTCTAAATAAAGTTATATTTTCAATAGGAACATAATTATCATTATCTGAAAAAATACAAGTTATTTTATTAGTGAATGATTTTATTTTTTTAAAATCAATAGGATTTTCAAGCCAAGGTTTTGCTATTTCAATTTCTTCTTTGGGAAGATTTTTTAATTTTAGCCAAGGTGCTACAAAAATTATTCCACCTAATTTTTCTTTTTCTGAATGAATGGAAAGAAATCTCATAACTGTTTGGCATCCGATACTATGCGCAATAAAAAAATCTTTTTCGTTAAGATTTATAATTAATTTTTTTAAATGATCTACCCAATCTTTTATTATTGGAGAATCTGTGTTTGGCATTTCAGGAACAATTACTTCAAAATTTCTTTTTTCTAATTCTTTTTTTATCCATTGATACCAATCCAATTTTGGGTTTCCGTGCCATCGATGAATTATAAAAACTTTTTTCTTCATTTTGAAATTTTATAGCGGGGGTGGGCGCCCACAGCACTTTGTGCTGTGGCGACTTAAACTCTTACGAGTTCAAGTATTTGAAAAATCCCACCCGCGATAGCGGGGGTGGGATAGCCAAAACCTCCAGCGGTTTTTGGTGAATCCAGCGACCTCAAATCACTCACGTGATTTGCATGGTCTTCGACCATGAATAGCGGGGGTGGGATTTGAACCGCACGACCTCGAGGTTATGGGCCTCGCGAGCACTCCAG
>CAZIFJ010000011.1:0-17910 GCA_964538235.1 Candidatus Woesearchaeota archaeon | reverse complement strand
TCGACAGGAATACAACTCCAATCTAAAGATTGGAGATTTTCAACGAGTATTAAATAAACAAATATAGTTTAAAATCATTTCGGAACAATTGCCACAATACTATATTTTCCTTCTTTAATTTTAGACAACTTTTTAACATCACTCAACTTAACTTTTTTAACAAGCTCATCAAATTTATAATAATTAGAAGCATCACCATTTAATTCATAAAAAATTAAATTGTTCATAACACCAACACTTTCCTCGCTTCTAACCTGTCTCTCTCCAATCAACTCATTCTTCGCCTCTTCCAAATCTTTCTCACTCATCTCTTTTTCAACCTTAGAAAATTCTTCTAAAATAATTTTCTTAACTAGTGGAACAGCCTCCTTTGTAGTTCCAACATAAATTGAATAATAAGAGTAATTTTTCTCAGCATTAACACTTCCCCTAACAGTATAAGCCAACCCTTTTTCCTCTCTAATTTTCAAAAACAATTTTGATGACATTCCACTAGCAAGATAAGAATTTAAAATCTCAATAGCAGCATAATCTTTATCTTTTATCAAAGGTGAATGAAAAGCAAAAACAAAATTAGCCTGGTCAATTCCATCACGTGTTTCAATAAACTCGCTATTTTTCTGTTTTATATTTTTAATTTTTATATCTCTAATTTTCTTAACAAATTTCTTTTCAAAATAATCGCAAAGTTTATCAAAATCAGCATCTCCAACAGCAACTACAAAAAGATTATTTGTCCCATAATTTTTATCAAAATAATCAACAACAAAATCTCTCTTCAAAGAAGAAACAGACTCCTTATTCCCAATAACTAATTCTCCAAATGGCTCATCATATAAATTCTTCTCAATTAAATTAAGAACATCTTTTTGTGGATCATCATGCAACATCTTTATTTCTTCCAGAATAACTTTCTTTTCCTTCTCAAATTTATCCTCTCTAAAAATAGGATTATTTAACATGTCACTCAAAATATCTAATCCAGAAAACAAATGTTCAGAAGGAAGTTTAAACCAATAACTTGTAACTTCATGAGAAGTAAAAGCGTTTAAAATTCCCCCTTTCTTTTCAATTTCTCTTGAAATATCTTCATGTGTTCTTGTTTTTGTTCCAGTAAAAAGCAAATGCTCGATTACATGTGCAATTCCCTTAACATCAGAATCTTCAAAAGCTGCCCCAAATTTATTTGTAATTGAAACACTAACAACAGGCAAGTCTCTCTTCTCCAAAACAACAGTCATCCCATTCTTTAACTTCTTCCTAAAAAATCTCTTTTTCCAATCCATCCACTCAATAAATAGAAAACTTAATAAAGGTTTCTTTCACTAATCTCAATAAAAAATCTAAAATTTTCCAAGGAGCAATACTATTAAAAGTCTATGCCTACCTAAATTGTGGCTACACTAAAACATATATAGACAATGAAAATTTTAAAAAATAAATTAGATAAATCAAAAAAACAATGCGCCACCACGACTTAAAAGCCGTGGTTTGTTCGGCGCTTGTTTTTTGGATGCATGAAAAATCTTTTATAGATTTTTCTGCACAGAGAATTGCCCTCGTCAACAATTCTCTTGTGCTCACAAACGCCTCGCCTTAAAAGGCGAGGTTTGAACGTTCGTGACATCAAATCCTTAATAAACCTCAATTAATAATTATTTTATGCCAATAAACGCATCCTACGAATATTTTACAGCAGAAAAAGAATACCTAAATGCGAAAACAACAGAAGAAAAAATTCACACTTTAGAAGAATTAATCCGTGTTGCTCCAAAACATAAGGGTTCTGAAAATCTTCTCGCCGAATTAAAACTAAGATTAAAAAAACTGAAAGAAAAATCTGAAAAAATAAAAAAATCCTCTTCTGGAAAAAAAGGAATTAGAAAAGATGGTTTCCAATGTGTTTTAATAGGTTTTCCAAATTCAGGAAAATCTTCTCTTTTATCCAAATTAACAAATGCCAATCCAAGAATATCAGAATTTCCTTTTACAACAAGAGCTCCTGAAATAGGCACAATGGATTACTTTGGAGTAAAAGCCCAAATAATAGAAATACCTAGTATTGGCTCAGAAAATTTTGACTCGAGCATCGTCAATACAGCAGATTGTGTGATTATAGTTTTAGAAAACTTATCCCAATTAGAAAAAATAAAAGAACATCTTAAAAGAACATTAGGAAAAAAAATAATTGTAATTAACAAATCAGATTTATTAAATGAAACAGAAAAAAGAAAACTCCAAGAAACAATTAGCTCAAAAAAAATAAACGGCTTGTTAATTTCCAGTATAACAAATGAAAACATAAATAATTTAAAAGAAAAAATATTTCTTTCAATGTCTGCGATTAGAGTTTACACAAAAGAGCCTGGTAAAGAAAAATCACCAATCCCCATAGTTCTTCCTAAAAATTCTTCTATAAAAGAAGTGGCTGAAAAAATCCTCAAAGGATTTTCATTAAAAATAAAACTAACTCGTCTCACAGGCCCTTCAGGAAAATTCCCAAATCAAAAAGTTGGTCTAGCCCACACTCTAAAAGATTTAGACACAATCGAGTTTCATACGAAATGAAATTCCTATTTATTTTTTCAAAAAAACTCTTTTCTTTAGAGGAACATCTAAATTCTCCCAAACAATTTTATCAAGACCATCGTTCACTCTCCCAACTCTTGCAACAGAATAATATGAAAATTGTATTGGAGATGAATCAAGAGGAAATTTTAAATTAATCCCACCACCATAATTTCCAAAATATATAATCTCCTCATTAAAATATAATCTTAATCCATCGATATTATTTAAACAAAGCTTATTAATAATTGGAGAATTTATCTGAAAAAATCTAGTTTCAATCCTTATAGGTTTATAACAAATTATATAAAAACCTACTTTTTTATCTTGAAGTTCTACTCCTCTAATATAATCAACATCTGAAAATTTTCTTGGCTTAAAAAAGTCCAAAATTGGCGCAGGAAAATCAGTTTCTATAGGATGCATGAAAAAAAGATAAATAAAGAATACTTAAATTTTATTGTCTCAGAAAATATATATCATCTCGTAATTGAATATTTCTTAACTTCTTGATATAAATCTTTAGCTTTTTTATTTTTCTCAAAGTATTCTCTTACTGGTTTTATCATTTCATTAAGATAATAAATAACAGCATTTTTCAAATCCAATGGATGAATTTCCCCGACACCATATTTCTTCTCAAGCTCTCCATAGTCTAAAACTAAGTCTCCACCAAACTTTTCAGCTCTTGAAATTTTTATTTTGTTATATCTCTTAAAAATCAAATATTTTAAATAATCAAATAGGGGGTTGCCTTCAATTACTTTCTCTGGACAAAAAGCCCTAGTAATTTTATTTCTTATCTCTGTTTCACTATCATGCATATAAATGCAACTTTCAGGTTTACTTTTGCTCATTTTACTAGCAAGCATTATTTCTTCCTTACTTGCTCCTTGTTGAATTCCTTGTAATCCTAAAATAGTATGATGTGAAACAATGATTGGCTTCTTCCAATTAAATTTTTCAGCGATTTCTCTTCCCAAAACATTTGCCTTTCTTTGATCCAATCCCAATTGACAAACATCAACATTTAATTCAAAAATATCTGAAACCTGCATACTCGGATAAAACAATTGTGCAGTAGATTGCAAATCGCCCTCTTTTCGCCCCATAATAGTTGTAGCCCTCATACTTCTATTCAAGGTAGTTTCCTTCGCAATTCTCAAAACTCTATCCCAATAAGATAATTTATTCATTCTATCAGAAGCCCAAATAATTTCTACTTTTTCAGTATCAACTCCGCAGGCTTTCCAAACCTCAATAAAATACTCTCCCGCTTTTTTTATTTTTTCTAAATCACCACCAAGTTTATTATTTATAAAAGCAAAATAATCTGCGAGCCAAAGCTTAAATTTTATTCCAGCACTTTGTAAAAATTTGATATTTTCAGCCCTTAATAAACCAAAAGGAATGTGTGCTAATCCAGATGGTTCAAAACCATCATAAGCAACAATTTCTTTCCCAGACTTCAAAAGTTTAAGAAGCTCATCTTCTCCAATAATCTCCCCACCCTCAGCAACTTTTTTTATTAAATTAAATCTTTCCTCAACACTGATCAATTTTTTCATAAATAAAAAAAGAAAAGGATTAATTTAAATCTTTGTAAAAATTAAATTTATTTAAAAAAATAATTAAAGAATTTATTGTCTACAGAAATAACTCCCCCAGTTATTCCAGCTCCACCACTCCCTCCAGAAGACCCGCTACTTGTTGATGAACTTCCAGAAGTTGTTGTGCCAGAACTTGTTCCGCTACTTTCCGTCGTTGGAGTTGTTGTTGAACTTTCAGTTGAAGGGGTTTGTTGTGGTTGTGTAGCTTGTTGTCCTTCAATTGGTGAAGGTTGTTGAGGAAATTGTCCTTGTGGTGGAACAAAGCCTTCTGGGGGTCTAAATCCTTCAGGCGGAACGAATCCTTCAGGTGGTCTGAAACCTCCAAAATTTTCAGGACCTCTAAACTCTTCTCTCTGTTCATCAATACGACAATTACATTGACCGCCAGAAAAGTCCCATGCTCCACCTTTATCACGACAACTCTGTGCACACTGCCTTTCACTATCTTTTGTTTCCCTATACCTCTTCTCAAAATCCCCTCCCTGCCCACTTCCAAATTCATTCATAATTCTTTCACAACTTTCTCTACTAAATGCCTGTGCTTTCTGGCAAGGATCAGGCCATCCTCCAGGCGGTCCTCTCTGCTCATATTTCTGTCCAATTCCCTGCCCCGCACCATCAAAACATTTCAATCTCTCCTCAGAATTTTGTATATCCCTACAATTTGCTCCAAATCCTCCATGTCCAACCCCCCCTCTCTCTCCTCCCTTACTTCTCATAATCTCCTCACACTTTTTGTGATCATTTCTATTCTCTCCAGTCAATCCTGCCTCAATACATTCTTCTGGCGCGTTTTCTTTAAACATAAATCTTCCGCACTCCTTATGATCCTTCAATCCCGCTTCAACACATTCTTCTGGTGCATTCTCTCTAAACATAATCTCCTCACACTTCATTCTCGCATCTCTCTCATTATCAATATTAATTTCGCCCTTATTTAAAGCTTCAACACATTCTTCTGGTGCATTCAATTCAAACATAATCTTCATACAGCTCTTTCTATCATTTGCTCCTTTTTCTCTGCATTCCCTTGGAGCATGATTATCAAACTCTGCATCTCCAAACTCTCTCTCAACATCTTCCATAACAGCTTGCAAATGCTCTGGCAATAAATCTTCAATACCTTCTGTAGCTTCATCCATTAAATCACAAGCATCTTCATCGCCTTTCTGCTCACACTTAACAGCCAAAGGTGAAATAATATTACATTTATCCGCAAAAGATTTTACCGGAATATCATCACAGTTACATTTAGAAGGATCCCTAAAACACTGAGACATTATCCCAAAAAATTTCTCTGCTTCTTTTTTCTGCTCTTCAGTCAATTTTTTATCTAATTTCCTTTGCCAATTAGGAGCATCATTTTTTGCACTGCAAGTTCTTGAATACTCAACAGGATCAAGATCAGCCAACTGCTCACAAAGAGCTTTTATTTTATTTGAAATTTCAACAGCAGTAATAATTTCTCCCTCTTTTTTTAAAACATTATCAACAAAATCTTTTTTATGTTCTTCTGGAATATCTTTATCAAGTCCTTTCAAAGTATTTCTAATTGCAACAGCACTTCTCCTTGCCTCTTCTCTATTTTCAGGATCAGCTTCTCTTTCTAAATTATCAGCATATCCTTTATAACTCTCCAAAGCTTTTTTTGCATCTTCAAATTTTCCTGCTTCAATCATCGCTTTAATCTCAGCAATTTTCTCCTCCCTATTCTCTAAATCGCTTCCAAACCTATCAAAAAACTCATCAACAAAATAAAAAGCGCTATCTGGAGTTATTCCTGCATTAGTTCCAAGTTCAGCATCAGAAAATTCTTTCGCAGTCTCATCTAAAATTTTATTTTCTGAAATTTTTTCTTCATTTATATCTTCTTTATCTAAAAAAACATCTCCAACATTTATGTCACTCTCAACTTCTTCCTCATTTATCTCATTAGCTCCATCATGATCAGCCAAAACACTAAAAGAAAAAAAACTAATAACAAACAAAACCAAAACAAAAATCCCAAATCCTCTTTTATACATAAACTAATTAATTAGGTTTTCTATTTAAACCTAACTAAAATGAGAAGGTTTTCATTTATCTTAACAATTCTAGGAATTTTATTATTAATAATAATTCTTAATCAAAAACCAATTGAAATCAATTCGGAAGAAGACTTAGAAAAAATCCCAGAAAATAAAAAAATAAAAATAATAGATAAAGTTGTTTCAGAAAAAATTCAAGGAAATTTAAGAATTCTAACTTTAGAAAATAACATAAAATTAATTTGCGATTGTAAAAATTATTTAAACAAAAAAATATACATTGAAGGAATAAAGGATAATTATTTAAATAAAAATCAAATTATTGTATTGAAAATAAAAGAGGTTAATTAATGAAAAATACAAATTCTAAAATAAACAAAAGTGAAGAAAAATACCATTCATTAATAAATAACATTCCTGGAATAGTTTACAGATGCGCTTGCAACAAAAAATGGACAATGGGATATATTTCTCATATAGTAAAAGAAATAACTGGCTACCCAAGTTCCGACTTCATTAAAAATAAAAAAAGAACTTATGCAAGCATAATCTACAAAGAAGATAGAAAAATGGTTGGAAAAAAAGTTTTGGAAGCCATAAAAAAGAAAAACCCATATGTGTTAGAATACAGAATTGTCACTTCAAAAAATCAAATAAAATGGGTTTATGAGAAAGGTCGTGGTGTATTCGACAAGAAAGGAAAAGTTATTTGGCTGGAGGGAGCAATTTTTGACATAACCAAAGATAAAAAAATTCAGGAAGAAATTAAGGAAAAAAATAAAAAATTAACTTACTTAACAAATGAATTAAAAAAACAAAATGAAACTCTTGTCTCTTCATCAATTGATTTAGCAGAAGCAAAAAGAAAATTAGAAGATAAAAACATAGAGTTAATTTCAGTAGCAAGTCATGAAATGAAAACACCATTAACATCAATAACTTCTTTATTACAATTAATGTTAGATAAAAAAATAGGTGAAATAAATGAAAAACAAGAAGAAAGTTTAAAAATCGCGTTTCATAATACCCTTCGCTTAGACGCAATAATAAAAAATGTCGTTGAGCTATCAAAGATAGAAGAAAATAGAATAATATATGAATTTCAAAAATTCAACATAACAGAATCAATTAAAGAATCTATAGAAACCGTTCAATTAAATTTAAATAATAAAAAAATCAATTTTATTATTAAAAATAACGAAGATTTTTTTATTTATGGAGATAAAACAAGATTAGAGCAAGTGATATTAAATCTTCTAACGAATGCAATAAAATATGGAAAAGATAAGGGTCTTATAAAAATAAATACTAAAAAAGAAAAAAATAACCTCTTGATTTCTATAGAAGATAATGGAATAGGAATTTCAAAAGAAAACATTCCTTTTTTATTCAGAATGAATTTCCAAACAAACACTGATAATCAAAAAATATTAGGTGGTTTTGGTTATGGATTATATATTTCTAAAAAAATAGTTGAAAAACATGATGGGAAAATCTGGGTCAAAAGTAAATTAGGAAAAGGTTCGATATTTTATGTATCTCTTCCAATAAATGAAAATTTAAATACCTAAAGTGATTAAAAAAATATGGCTAAAATAATGATTGTTGATGACGAGTCTGCAATTAGATTTTCCGTCCGTTCTTTATTAGAATCAGAAGGGTATGTAGTAAAGGAAGCTATAAATGCAGACGATTGTTGGGAAAAAATTCAACAAGATATTCCTGATTTAATTTTATTTGACATTAGAATGCCTGGAACACCCGCAATTGAAATAATAAGAAGAATAAAAGAAAGTCCTAGGTTAAGAAAAATAAGAATAGTTTACATGACTGCAGTAATCGGTGCAAAAGAAGCAACAAAAAGATTAGAAGGAGTTATAGATGCGATAGAAAAACCCTTCAAAAACGAAGAGCTAATTAAAATAGTAAACAATGCTCTAAATAAAATTATTCTCTAAAAACATTTAAATATAAACATAAACAAATAATAAAGAGGCATAAATGTCAATTTCAGCTGGTGTTGGTGTAAGTTTGAATAGAAATTCTTTTGAAGCAGGAAAAGAGGCTTCAACTAAAGCAATAAAGAATTTAGGAAAGAAAACAGCAGATGTTTTAATTGTTTTTGCATCACCTATTTTTAAACATCAAGAGCTTCTAAATGGTATAACATCTATAACAAAAAAAACCCCTCTAATTGGCGGAACAACAGCAGGAGAGATTTCTACTCAAGAAATTTCAGATGACTCTATTGTAATAATGGCTCTTCAATCTGACAAAATAAAATTCGCAACTGCCCTTGGTAAAAATATTTCTAAAGATGAAATAAAAGCAGGAAAACAACTTGCTGAAAAATCGCTGAAAAAAATTCCAAAAAAAATTGCTAAAACATTAATAATATTACCAGATGGCTTATCAGGAAATGGGACAGAAATAATTTCCGGAGCGCAGAAAGTTTTAGGAGAATATTTTGAGATTGTTGGAGCATCATTAGGTGACAAAGCAAATTTCAAAAAAACATATCAATATTATAATGGAAAAGTCTACGAAAATTCTGTTCCAGGATTATTAATCGGAGGAAACATAATCACATCAACAGGAATCCGTTCTGGCTGGGAGTCAATAGGAAATAAAATGAAAGTAACAAGCTCAAAATCAAATGTCGTCTATGAATTAGACAATTCTCCAGCCCTTGATTTCTATGAAAAAGTTTTAGGAAAAGAAAGGTCAAAACAACTGCCAGCGATAGCTCTTGAATATCCTTTTGGTGTTATAGATGAAAAAGCAACAAAAAACAAAAAAGAAATGTATTTTCAGCTAAGGGCCCCACTTGCAATAGACAGAAAAACAAAATCCATAACATTCGCCGCCTCAATCCCTGAAGGAAAAGATGTCACAATAACAACCGCTTCAAGAAACTCAATTATCTCGGGCTCTGGCTCAGCAGCAAAGCAGGCAAGGGATTCGTTCAAAGGAAAAAAAATAGATTTTATGCTTTTATTTGATTGCATAGGTAGAAAATTAGTTCTTGGTAGTAGAACACAAGAAGAAGTAAACGCTGTTCAAAATATTATTGGAAAAAACATTCCAATGATCGGATTCTTTACATACGGAGAAATCGGCCCAATAGACAAAAGAATTAAAAGTTTGCAATCAACAAGATATCACAACCAAACAACAATTGTTTTATTAGTCGGAGAAAAATAATGAAAAAAATAGAAAATAAAAAAAAAGATTAAAAGAAATAGAAAATCTAATAAATTTAGTAGATGTAAATAAAGGTTGCTCGTCAGTCGCTCAAAGAGTAAGTTTAGAAATTGAAAGAAACAAAATCACCCGTAAAAAATAAATATTAAAAAATAATTACATTAAATGTTCTTTGAACTCGCCCTCTCCTTTTTCATTGGAATTTTAGTAGGAACATTCACAGGAGTTTTCCCTGGAATTCATATAAATTTAATCTCTACAATTATTTTATCCTCTCTAACATTATTAGAAAAATTTTCTCCAGAGTCATTAATTGTTTTTATAACAACAATCGCAATCACCCACACTTTTTTAGATTTTATTCCTTCAATATATCTCGGCGCCCCTGAAGAAGATAATTTTCTTTCTGTTCTTCCAGGCCATCAGCTTCTCCGAAAAGGTCAAGCTCATTCAGCAGTTGTTTATACTTTATATGGCTCTCTAACAGCTCTTCCAATAATTTTGATTTTAACTTTTATTTTTATAAAATTTCTTCCATCAGTTTATAATGCAACAGAAAAAATAATTCCTTTAATTTTAATTTTTCTATCAATATACATTATCTTTAGAGATAAAGAATTTTTAATTTCACTAACAGTTTTTATTCTTTCAGGATTTTTAGGATTTCTAACATTTAACACCCCAGTCAAAGAGCCATTGCTTCCATTATTATCGGGACTTTTTGGTTTATCAAGTCTAATAATTAGCATAAAAAATAAAACTCAAATTCCAAAGCAGAAAATTCTCCCTTTATCAAAAATAAAATTGTCTAAAAAAGAATTTTTAAAATCATCTTTAGCTTCTTTCATTTCAGCCCCATTATGCTCATTTCTTCCAGGCATTGGTTCAGGTCACGCCGCAGTTCTCGGCTCAGAAATATTTAAACAAAACAAAAAAGAATTTTTGTTTTCAGTCGGCGCAATAAATGTAATTGTTTTATCTCTAAGTTTTGTCGTTGCTTTTATTATTGGAAAAACACGAACAGGAGCTTCAGCCGTGGTAAAAGAAATCCTAAATAAAATCTCCCAAGAAAATTTAATTTTAATTTTAATTACAATTTTTATAACAGGAATAATAACATTTTTTATCGCAATAAAAATCTCAAAACTCTGCTCAAATTACATAAACAATATAAACTACTCAAAACTTTCAATTATAACAATTTTAATTCTAATTTCTTTAAATTTAATCCTCACTAATTATATAGGATTAATTGTTTTAATAACCTCAACATCTCTAGGAATTTTTACAATTCTCTCAAACACAAGAAGAATAAATTTAATGGGTTGTTTATTAGTCCCAACAATTATTTATTATCTAACTCTATAAATAAATTTTACTTGTAAATAATTATCCCTACCGTAGAGATGCTATATTAAATTTCCTCAGACAAAAAAAAGAAGAATATTGTATATATAAAACAAGAGATGAAATAGATACAATTGAAATATTAAATGAAAATAAAAATTTAGGGTTGCTAATTACAAGGCCCAATATAAATGAATCAAATGGACACGACCTTATAAAGAAAATAAGAGAATCTAATAAACCTTACAAGAATATTCCAATAATTGTGACTTCAACAGATGATTCAATTGAAACAATAACAAAATCTTATGAACTTGGAGCAATATCTTATTTAGTCGAACCTTACTCTGTAAATGAACTAGAAGCAATAGTTAATAGATTTTATGGAACAGAAACAATTCCAAGAAAATCATAATATTAAAAACAAATTTTTATTAAATAAAATATTCAAACCCACTTCCCCAAATTCTCCTGTTTCTCTTTTTCTTTTCCAAAAATACTCTGAATATACATTTCAGTTAATTCTAAATTTTCCAAAAGATACTTGCTTACATTATAACTTCTCGCAAGATTTAAAGCAGGAAGCATATATTTTAAAATACTTCCTTCCGAAATTGTAAAAATTAATTTCCCACCGCATTTTGTGCATTTTCCTATCAATGGCGGTCTACGATATTTACTATTACAACTTGAACATCTAAACCCTTGCTGAGAAAACTTTCTTAAATTACCTTTAATATCTCTAATAAAATGTCTCTCAATAATAAGTCGAGCAACATCATCAACATCAACAGCACGAATTTTCTTGCAAAGCCCCATCATTTTATCAACTTTATCTTGCATTGTAGGAAGAGTTTTATAACTTGAACACAAAGGCCCTAAATTAATATCTAAAGAATCATAAGAAAAAAAAATTTCCTCAAATTCTTTATCACCCCCAATTCTTGATTTAATCTGGTCCATTTTAACTTCTCCAGGAGACAAATGTTTTTCCCCAGCCAAATACAGCTCTAAAGGAATTTTCTTAGAAACATCTAAATCAAAAACCATATCATCAACTTCATTCGCTCTAATTCTCATATTCAAAACCAAAGGAGCATCTTGAGTTCCACCTCTATGAGAAGGAATAAACTTTCTTGAAAAATTTAAAAGTAAATCCATTAAAAGCATAACAGCCGCTTCATCTCCATCACAGTCTCGTCTCATAGCTCCATGAATATATGGACTCGCAAGTAAAACCTGAATTTTAGAAAAACCAATTAATCTACAAACAGTTGTTACACAAGTATGTGGAGAAATACAAGCAAAAAGCTGCCCAATTAAATCTTCTCTTTTAACAGCATTAAATATTTTTTTTACCTTATAAATTTTTTCTAACTCTTCATCTAAAAATTTCGAAACATTTAAAAAAACTTCATCTGCTTTTTCATCAGGAGTAAGGGGACAAGCAGGAAGAATAATATCATGTGGAAATATTTCTAAAATCTGTTCCAAATTCTCCAATTCCTTTCCATAAATATCTTTTTTATATCCTAATTCTTTTAATTTGTCAACACCGACATCAACTTCTTTTGGTTTAAAATGTGTTATAGGCATTTCAGTCATATCATATCTAATTGTGCCGTCCTTATTTACATTCAAATTATATTTTGCCCTCAAAATTCCCTTTGCAATATGCTCACAACTATGGTCTTTATTTATAGTACCCCTAACACCTTTAATTACTGGAGAGATTTCACTCATATTAACCCCTAAAAGTTTTCTCGCATTTGTAAAATAATAATTTATATCAATCTTTTTTTCTTTATAATCTGAAACAAAGTTATGCTCCAAACATTTTCCATTATAATTTTTATCACATTCCTTACAATAACTAAGTTTATTACAAAAAATTCCACATCTCTCACATTTAGGATAAACATTTTCATTTTTACAATTTTCACAATAATAAATTGAAAACTCTGCTCTTACACTTCCATTTTCCAAAGCAGATTGAAAACTTCTTAATCTACCCCCCTCTTCTCCAACAGGAAATAAAACATGTGGACTTCCTGTCAATTTTCTTAATTTTGCTTTTTCAGGTCTGCCCATTCTCGCTCCAATAAAAGTTCCAGCTTTATCTTTTATCTCAACCTTGCACAACCCATTAACAACTTCTAAAACTTTCTCCTCAAAAATTTTCTTTATTAAATCATCAACCTCTCTCTCCAAATCACTACTATTAAAATCAATTCCTAAGTTAAATAAAAAAGATTTTGTATTTTCTTTATCTAAAATAACATTTTCAATTGTAACTTTATGCTCGCACCCAGTTAATTCTAAACTTCTTTTTCCAGATTTAAATCTCTCTTTGTCAATATGAGAATAAGGAAAAAGTAAAATTCCTTCATTTATTCTCGAGTGTGCAAGCCAGTCAATTAAGGAAAGAAATTCTTGATACTCTATTTGGCTCCAATAATAAATATATTTTGGATGTAGGGGGATTTCAAATTTTTCAGAAATTTCAACAGCTTTTTCAAAAGTCACAAAACCCAGAGGTTTTGTGGCTGCTGAGAAATCCACAGCAAATAAACCATTATCCAAATCTTGTGGATTTAACGAACGTTCAATATTTAATTCACTCTCTCCATTTTTCTTTCTCAACTCCTCAATCCAATATTCTTCAATATATCCTTGTTTTTCAAGAGGATGATTCCTATTAGCAAAATCTCCATAAGGAACTAAAATATCTCCTAAATAAATTATTTCTGAAACCTGATTATAAATTTTTTCAGCTTCCTCATAGCTTTCAATTTTTCTTACATCTCCATTAAAAAATTTAACAATTGGTCCATCAATACTATCACAACTTGCAATAGTACACCCTTTAGTTGGTTTTTCAATTTTCAATTGTGTTCCAATTGCAATAAATCCTTGTGTAATTCCCATTGTCGCAGGATTTAATGCCAACGTAGAATACCCACTATTTCTCACTCTTCCATACCTTAATCTAAATGCGCCAGATCTTGAAGGGTGTGCAAACACTGGCCTCCCAGCAACTAAATCTTGAATATAAGTAGCACCAACTCTCCCACCATCAGAAGATTTGCTTTCTTTAATTTTTTTTTGAAGTTTAACAAAATCTTCAAGCCAATCCCAATCTTTCAAAGAAAATCCTTTTTTTTTCAAAGCAGAAATTCTTCCGAAAATTTTCAGAGCTTTTTGTGCTAATCCTTCTCCTAAAACTAAAGCAAACCCGCTTCTAATAAAATTAGTTTCAATTCTCGGAAGATCTTTATAATTATAAACCTCTTTATCCTCGCTCGGATCCCCTGTAAGCTGAATTGGTAAATTTCTCATTAAAAATTCAATCTCTTGCTCAGATGGAAGATATTGTAAATTAGTTACCCTCTCATGATATTCATAACACTCTTGAATTCCTCTTTTAACTTCTTCTTCTGTTGGATCATATTTAACATACCCAAAAACCTGTCTCAAATAATCAACAATCACTAAAGAAAAAGCAGCTTCAGACCCTCCCGCGCTTCTTATTGGCCCAGAATAATATGGTGAGATATAATCTCCCCCATTTAAAGTTTTTTTGACTTTTAATTGAATAAATCCTTCTATCGGCGAAGAAACATATCCTAATGTTAAATATCCAATTCCTACTCTAATCCCTGCCTCCATAGCTTCCAAATGACTTTTAAATTTGCAAAAATTTTCTTTAGCAGTTTCTTCAGCAATAATTAAAGAAATTATTGGATTAAGAGGTTTATGAATTTTTTCAAGTTCTAAAACTCTATCAACAATTTTTTCATTTTGAATTTGTGGATATAAAACTGAAACAAGTCCGACAATTCTTTGAGCCAAAGAAGTCGCAACAGGAATTTCAACCCCACTTATAGGATCAATCCCAATTTTTTTTGCATCATTTGCAATTTCATAATTTTTTTTAACTTCTCTTTCAATCAACTCAAAATATTCATTTATTTTCATCTCCTTAATTCCTCCTCATCTATAAAACCTGAAATTTCTTTATGAAATGAAGGCATTAAAGTTGAAGAAACTAATTCCATCTGTCAACCTCTTCTTCAACTTTAAAGTCATAAATCTTTAATTCTCTTGTCTTTAAATTTAAAACAGGAACTTTACAAGGATCAGGAATATTCCCAATTTTTTCTTCGAAATTTGTTTGTGCCTGCCAACAACTCCCAGTAATAATTAAAACACCATTATAATTTTCAATATCCAATCTATGAACTTCTCCTATACATAAAACATCCGGCACCACTTCAATGACTAAAGGATCTCTATTCCGATTTGGAATATAAACAACATCGCTATGAGATGGAGCAAGATGCCTTCTCTTTAACATATGTTTAACCGCTTTAGCAGGAGTTTTATGAGCTTTAATAATTCTCAATTCCTTAATCTCATTTATAAAAGTATGAATACTAGCCCCATGATACATTAAAATTTTAAACTCTTTATCTTTCTCAATTAATTTAACAAGAGTAGGGTTGGTAACTAAAATTAAATTTTCAATTTCATAAAGTTCATTTGCGTATTTTCTAGAAATTATAGGTTGTGGCTCAGCAACTCTAACCGCATCGTGTTGCCCAGGGCACATAAACATAGTAATATTCTTGGGAATTTTTTTTAAATAAGAAGCTAAAAGGTGATATTGCTCTTCCATAGATTTCAGCTCTAAAAAATTCTCCTGCCCTGGAAAAATTCCAACACCATCAACATTATCTCCTAAAAAAAATATATATTTTATTCTTTTTGCATTAATATCATCGCTGTTTATCCATTCAATAAATTTCAAAAAACTTTTTCCTAAATGTCTATCGCTTCCAGCATGAACATCTGAAAGAAAAGCAATAGAAATATCTTCATCAAATTTAGATTTTTCATAAATAAAAGCATCTGGGAAAAAAATATTATATATAAAAAGAAGATCTCTATTTCCAGATGCTTTTATTCCAACAACATCATCTAATTGAAGTTCTGAAGCAATCTCAAAAATTTCTTTTTTATCATATTTAACAAGAGCGCTTACACTTCCAGTTAAATCCTCAAATATAATTATTAAATTTTTATTTTTTGTAATTCTTTTCTCACTAACAATTCCTATAATACCTAAACTCTGTCTATCATTTGAAATTTTATTTATAGAAACTAAATTATTAAGTTCTGTTCTATTCATTAAAATTTTTTGTAATTGTTGGTATCTCGATCTGAAATTTCCAGTAAAATCTCCAACATCTAATTTTTTTTCAGTACCTGTATCAGCATAAAAAATTTGGTAATCTTGTTCTTTTTTAAAATAATTTTTTTCTATATTTTTCTCGCTAACTATTTCTAAACTTAAACCTAATTTAACAAAAATTCTTTCCAAAGAATTATCATCGTTTTGATAAAATTCACTAATAAAAGTTTTTACATATTCTTTATTTTGCTGTATAACGTTTTTATTTATTAATTTCCTTCCAGAAAAAATCTCTAATTTTTCTAAAAAGTTTTTTGCAATTAAAGGATTCTGAAAACCATTTACCAGCTCAAAAACTTCCCTTTCTAGTAAAAGTCCTTTCTCCTTTATTGTTTTTAAAATTTCATCATTCATAATTCTAAAAATTTTTCCAAAATCTCCTTAGCTTTTTTCTTTATTTGTGGTGAGAGCATTAATTTTATCTCTCTTGTCCTTCCTTGCCTGCCTTTGCTTATAACTTGAGTATTAATAATCCCAAGCATGTCAAATTCAGCTAAAATATCAGAAATTCTTCTCTGTGTTAAAAACTCGTTTTTTGTTTTAATACATAATTCTTGATAGCTGTTATAAACATCACCTGTAAAAATACTTTCGACATTTTTTTCAATTAAATTGATTATAGAATATAAAACAAGTTGAAATTGTTTTGGCTCGCTCTCAATAACATCAAGCATTTTATCTCTTTCAATTTTTTCATTTGCAGAATCTATATGAACAAGTCCAACTTTTTCTTTACCCTCTCTTTCAGCTAATTCACCGGCAACTCTCAACAAATCTAAAGCTCTTCTCGCATCTCCATGCTCCCTCGCAGCAAAAGCAGCACATTTAGAAATAACACCTTCTTCTAAAACACCTTCTTTAAACGCTTTACTCGCTCTCTCTTTTAAAATATCTTGAAGTTGTAAAGCATTATAAGGTGGAAAAACAAGTTCTTCTTCTCCTAATGAACTCCTAACTCTTGGATCCAAATTATCCATAAAAGTTAAACTATTGCTTATTCCAATTAAATTTATTTGTGCATTTTTTAATTCAGAATTTAATCTAGTTAAAGTATAAATAAAATTATCAGAAATCTTTTTTACTGCTTGATCAATTTCATCTAAAACAATTAAAACAATTCTTTTTTTATTATCAATTAATTCAATAAATCTTGAATAAACTTCATCTGTTGGAAGTCCTGTAGATGGAACATTACCTCCAAGCTCCTTAATTATTTCAGCCAAAATTCTATATTCTGTATCAGCAACTTTTTTTAATTTACAATTAACATGAACAATCTTCAATTCATCTCCTCCAAGCTCCTCTTTTTTTTTCAAAATTCTATTTCCAACAAATTGAACAGATAAAGTTTTTCCAGTGCCAGTTTTTCCATAAAGAAATAAATTACTTGCTCTTTCACCTCTTAATAAAGGAGCTAAAATCGAAGCGATTGATTCTATTAAATCATTTCTATGAGGAATATTACTAGGTTCGTAATTAGACTGTAAAACAAGTTTATTAACAAATAGACTCTTCCCCGTAAAAGAATTAAAAATTTGATCTATATTATCCATCTCTTTCTCCCTAACTAAAATAAATTTAATAAATATAAATTTATCTATTCTCTAAGCTCTATTTCCAATGGAAAACAAAAAATTCCGAATAAAAAATTATTTTGTCAAGAACCAGCCACTAAAGTGACTAGCGTGTTTGGTTCTTGAGCATGCTCAAGAATTATTTTTGATTTCTCACGAACTAAAGTAGGGAGTTTACGCAAAAAATAATTCTTGACATATTAAAAAAACAACCCACACCATCATTTCTTATGAAATATAATTTTTAATACTATTAATCTTTCTTGCTCCTTAAAATATCACAAAACCCTTCGGGTTTTCTACTCCACACTAAAGACTTCAACTCA
>CAZIFJ010000010.1:0-20083 GCA_964538235.1 Candidatus Woesearchaeota archaeon | reverse complement strand
TACCAGTTAAATTATTACTGATAAAAAAAATTAAAAGAAGGGTAAAAATTATAAGAGAAAAAAGAAATCTTTCTTTTACTCTACTAAAGAAAAAACCAAATTCTCCGTCTGGTAATTCTTTATTAAACTTTATATACCTCTTCTTAACCTTTCCATTTTCTCTATAAGATTCATAATAATAAGGACCATATAATTTACCATTTATTTTGATATACTTTTCATGCACCATCTTTAAGATAATATAAAAATGTAGAGTAAAACCAATTTATAAACATTATCAAAGAAATAAAATCAATATTCAACTTTTTATAAACTAACATTACTAAAAATTTCCCTTAATTTTTTAATAAAGAAAAAAACAATTTTTGTATTTGTTTTTCCCATAGAGTATTCAATATCATTAACCTCTGCCAAAAAAAACATAATTTGCTTTTCTAAAGAAGATTCAAAATTTTTATTCTTAATTTCTTTAGCTAACTCCTCAAATGTTAGATTTTGTTTAAGTCCGTATTTTTGCTCTAAATAAATCCTCAGAATTTTTCCAAGACGAATAATAGAATTTATTTCAAGCTCATTCCTTTTACTTAAAAATTCATCTTCGAAAGTTCTAATATTACCTACTTCTCCCATATTAACATTAAAAAAGTCGTTATTTAATTCATCCCTCTTTGCTTTAAGATTTTCTTCAACTTTTAATATCTCCATGATTGCTTCAGATTTTAAATCGATTTCATTTACTTTTTCTTCTTTCTTAAATAAATTTTTCATAAAATCAACAACACCCATAATTAACAAATCATCGATAAAGTTTATATAGTTTATGGGCTAATTTTACTTATGGATATTATCTCCGATATAAAAAAAATAAAAAAAGAGGTAGGAAAAGTCATTGTTGGTCAGGACAAAATAATTGAAAGTATATTGAGAGCAATAATGGCAGATGGCCACGTTTTAATTGAAGGTATTCCAGGAATTGCAAAAACACTTCTTATCAAAACAATAGCTAAAGCATCAGGATGTAAATCATCAAGAATTCAATTTACAGTAGATTTACTTCCAGCAGATATTACTGGAATAACAACATATAACCCAAAAAAAGGATTCGAAACAATTAAAGGCCCGATTTTTGCAAACTTTATTATTGCTGATGAAATTAACAGAAGCCCACCAAAAACTCAGTCTGCCCTATTAGAAGCAATGCAAGAAAAACAAGTAACAATAGGTAGAAAAACATACTTCTTAGAAAAACCCTTTTTCGTAATGGCAAACAATAACCCAATAGAAAGCTCTGGAACATACAAACTACCAGAAGCACAAATTGATAGATTTTTATTTAAACTAAAAATGGAATATCCCACTTTAGAAGAAGAAGAAGAAATAATCGAAAAAAACATAACTATCAAAAATTTTGAAGATTATAAATTAAATCCTATCATTTCCCCAACAAAAATAAAAGAAATGCAAGAAATTACAAAAAAAATAATTATAAGCCCTCAAATAAAAAAATATATTACTAATATAGTTAATGCAACCAGAAATTCCTCAAAATATAAAATAGAATTAGGAAAATATATTGAATGGGGAAGTAGCCCACGAGCAAGTATCTCTTTAGGTATAGCGGCTAAAGCCGATGCTATTCTCAAGGGCCAAAAAGCAGTAACCCCTCAAAATATAAAAAACGTTGCTTACGACTGTCTAAGACATCGTATCTTATTAAACTATTCCGGACAAGCAGAAAATATAAACACAGATAAAATAATTGAAGAAATTTTACAAAACATAAAAATTCCATAAATAAAATGACTAAACTAAAAATAGATCTTGATTTCTCGTTAAAAAGATTAGATCTATTTACGAAAAGTCTAGTAAATACAAAATTTCTTGGAAATTATAAAAGTGCATTTAAAGGAACAGGACTAGAATTTTCAGATTATAGAAAATACAACGAAGGGAGCGACGATTCCTCTCTAATTGATTGGAAAGCAAGTAAAAGAGTAAATGAACTTTTAGTAAAGGAATTCGTTGAAGAAAGAAACCTAAACATTATTTTTTTAGTAGACGTCTCAGCAAAAATGTTAACGAGCTCACTCGAAAAATTAAAAGCCGAATATATTGCAGAAATCGTCGCTTCATTAACATACTCAATGTTAAATGCAGAAGATGCAGTAGGACTAATATTATTTTCAGATAAAATAATAAAATTCGTAGCTCCACAAAGGGGAGTAGGACAATATTATAATATAACTAACAATTTAATAGAGAGTTCAAATTATAAAGGCTATAGTAATGTAGAAAAAGCAACTGAATTCGCTTTTAATAAAATTGAAGAAAATTCTTTAGTAATTATTTTTTCTGATTTTATTTATCCTATTCAATCAGAAAAAATATTCAAATTGGCATCAAAAAAATTCGACTTGATTTCTATCATGGTAAGAGATCCCATTGACATGACTCTCCCAGAAGGAACAGGAGAAGTTGCTGTTGAGGACCCTTATTCGGGAGAGATTCTTCTCCTTGATCCAGAAAAAATGAGAGAAGAATATTCCAAGGAAGCAATCAATCAAATAGAAAGAATAAGAACTCTAATGAAAAATTCAGGAGCAGATTTTTTATTTCTAGAAACAAATAAAGAGTTTGGAAAATATATAATCGAGTTCTTTAAAAAAAGGGAAGCAAAATGGAGATAATCTTCAAAAATCCACATTTTTTTTGGGCGCTATTAGTTATTCCAGTAATTGTAATCATCCATTTTATTTCTCTAAAATACTCAAAAAATAGAACTGTAAAATTCGCAAATTTTATAGCATTAGCAAGGGTTACAGAAAAAGTAGGTATAAGTACAAACTATGGAGTTTTATTTTTAAGAATCATTATTATTATACTAATTATTTTAACAATCACAGGAACAAGTATCTTATACAAGGGAAAAGTCCTTGAAGCAGATTATGCAATAGCAATTGACACAAGTTCAAGTATGTTAACAAAAGATATAGAACCAAATAGATTAGAAGTAGCAAAAAAAATAACAGAAAATTTTGTTGATAATTTAAACCCAATTTTTTCTTCAGTTTCCATTATAGGATTTTCAGGAACTCCATTTATACATCAAAAGCTTACTAAAAGCCAAGCTCAAATAAAAGAAGCTATTAATAGTTTACAAGCAAGAAATATTGGCGGAACAGATTTAGGAAGCGCGATTGTCACAGGAACAAATATTTTAATAAACTCGGAAAAATCAAAAGTGCTTATTCTAATAACTGATGGTAGAGGAAACATAGGGTTAGATTATCGAGACGGAGTTAAATATGCAAATGACAATAACATTCTAATTTTTGCAATTGGCTTAGGAACACCAGAAGGGCTGATCGAAACAGAAAAAAACGAAACAATTTCATTAGGAATAGACGAAGAACAATTGAAAGATATTGCGAATCTAAACAATGGAAGATTTTACTCAGTAGAATCCGCAGAAGACCTAAAAAACACCTACATCGAAATTCTAAATACTGAAAGAAAAAAAATAACTTTAGACCTAACTCTCTTTTTACTCATAGCCACATTATTCCTATTAACATTGGAATGGACTTTAATAAACACGAGATACAAAATAATTCCCTAAAGTATAAAAAAATAAATTTATCCAAAAGATCACAAAACCCTTCGGGTTTTCTACTCCACACTTTAGTGTGGAGTTTGTTTGTGGTTTCCTTGAGCTCGTGAGAGCTTGAGGGACAGAGAACTTTATTCTCTGTATGTGATTACAGGAAAATTCATTATTTTTTGGAATTTTCCGTACAGAGAATTGCAACTCCTAAGCAATTCTCTCGTACCGTGGAAAATCGACAGGAATACAACTCCAATCTAAAGATTGGAGATTTTCAACGAGTATTAATATTTCTAAGAAAACCAAAAACTTCTTAATCATTGATTATCTTAAATTTTTATGTTATCAAAACTATCAGAAACATTAAAGAGAACAACAGACAAAATAGCTAATGCTATCTTCCTAGACAAAAATCTCGTAGATTCAATAGTAAAAGATTTACAAAGGGCTCTGATTGAAGCAGATATAAACGTTCAATTAGTTTTATCTCTAACGCAAAAAATAAAACAATCTGCGCTCGATGAACGAATAAAAGGAATAGAAAAAAAAGAGCATATAATAAAATTGCTCCACAATGAACTTCTAAAACTCCTTGGCGATTCAAAAAAAATTGAATTAAAAAAATCAAATACATTTCTACTGGCAGGTTTATACGGTTCAGGAAAAACAACAACAATTGCAAAACTCGCCCAATACTATTCAAAGAGAGGCCATAAGGTCTGCACAGTTGGATTGGATGTTTATCGTCCAGCAGCTTCTGAGCAATTAAAACAGCTCTGCGATAAAATAAAAATTCCTTGTTTTATTTCTCCTGAAGAAAAAGACCCAGAAAAAATCTGGAAAAAATACGAAAAAGAAATAAAAAAACAAGAAATAATTTTAGTTGACACAGCTGGCAGAGACGCTTTATCAAAAGAATTAATAAAAGAAATAGAGTCAATCTCAAAATTAATAAAACCAACCGAAACTTTTTTAGTTATAACAGCAGACATCGGACAAACTGCAAAAAAACAAGCCCAAACATTCAAGAAATCAATTAATATTTCTGGGGTAATTATAACAAAAATGGACTCTACTGCAAAAGCAGGCGGAGCATTAACTGCATGTTCCGAAGTCCAAGCACCAATAGTTTTTATAGGAACAGGAGAAAAAACAAACGATTTAGAAGCATTCAATCCAGAATCATTTTTATCAAGACTTTTAGGAATGGGCGATTTACAATCCCTAATAGAAAAAGTACATTCTGTAATTGACGAGAAAAAAATTGAAAAAACAAAAAAAGCCCTAGAAGAAGGTAAATTCACCCTCAACGAATTTAAAGAGCAAATTAATTCAATATCTGAACTCGGCTCATTTGATAAATTAGTTTCAATGATTCCAGGTTTAGGAAAAGCAAAAATTCCAGATGAAATTCTTAATTCTCAGCAAGAAAAAACAAAGCATTGGAAATACGCAATAGATTCAATGACACCTCAAGAAAGAGAATCTCCAGAACTATTAGAAAAACAAACTTCAAGAATTCAAAGAATTTCAAAAGGTTCTGGAGTCCCAACTTCAGAAATAAGAGCTTTATTAAAACAATTCAAAATCCTTAAAGAAATGATTTCATCTCAATCAAAATTATCAGAAGGAAATATTGATCAAAAAACTATGATGAAATTCGCAAAGAAGTTTGGGAAAAAAATAAAATTTTAAATGGCAAATCAAAAAACAATTATGAATACTTCAACTTTAAAAAAAGTTGAAGTATCAGAAATTCCAAAAGAATTTCTGAGTTTTGCAAAGAAATTCGGTAAGAAAATGATGTTTTAAATCTTTATACCCACAAAATAGAAAAGCTTATAAATATGTGGGTATAACTAAACAAATGTATTTAAAAAATAAAATAATAAATGGAAAAAAATATATTTATGCAGTTAAAACTCTGCGTCTTCCGAACGGAAAACACATTTCAATTGAAAAACTTTACAAAAACCAAAGCAAAAAAGAATTAGAAGAATATTTCACTGAAAAAATAATTGAAGAACATACTAAATATTCGTTGAAAGAATATAAAACAGACCACATTTTTACAAAAGAAGAAGTAAGAAAAATAGAGTCCGTAAAAATAGGATATAAAAAAATAAAGAAAAAATTATCAAAAGTAAGTTTAAATGATTTAATAAATAGATTTACAGCTAATTTCACATATGAAAGTAATGCTTTAGAAGGAAATTCCTTAACATTAAAAGATGTTGCAATTGTTTTATTTGAAAATTTAATTATTAAAGGTAAAGATTTAAGAGAAATATATGAAACTAGAAACTCAAGAATCGTTGTAGAAAATATTATTAAAGGAAAATACTCTATCCTAGAAAAAGATATAATCAAAATACACAAAACTCTTGTTAAAGATATAAAAATTCAAGAAGGCTACAAAAAAGTTCCAAATTTTATCCAAGGTAGAAATATTGAAACAACTCCCCCAGAAATAGTTAAAAAGAAAATGGATAAATTAATAGAATGGTATATAGAAAATAAAGAAAAATTTCATCCCTTAAAATTAGCTGCTAACTTTCACGGAAAATTTGAGCAAATCCATCCTTTTGAAGACGGCAATGGAAGAGTTGGAAGATTTCTAATCAATGTTATTCTTAAAGAAAACAATTATCCTCCATTAATCATAAGAAAATCACAAAGAATTTCATATCTAAATGCTCTTGAAAAATTTGACCAAAAACATCCGGACAACTTGGAAAGATTTATCTTAGAAAGATTCAAAGAAACCTACAAAAAATTCTTTGAAGTTTATATTAAATATTTATAAGATTTAATTTATTCAATCAACACCGCAATAAGGCAATTTATACTTAAATCTTTTTTGCTCCTGCTTAAAATGCTTCCTACATAAATAACTCCAACCTTTATTCTTACCGAGAAAAGAAGGATAAACTTCCTTATACGCTTTATTTGTGCATATCCCTTTATAATCGCAAATGGGAGTTTTTTTTCCATTAACAATCCTAAAAAGAGGAGCAATTCTTTTCTTCACTTTAGTCATATTAAAATAAGAATTCTAAAATTTATAATTCTTTGTATCACAAAACCCTTCGGGTTTTAACCTTGCACTAAAGACTCCAACTTGTAAAAGTTGAATGTATTAGAGATTGAAAATCTCTAAGTCCACGGATTTTAACGAGCATTAAAAAATTTATCACAAAAAAAGCTTTTGAAAATCTGCTATATCTCAAAAACTCCTTATTCTAAATACAACAAAAAAGTTTTAATACATATATGACTAAACAAATAAGTTTTATCATGAAGACTAAAAGGTATACGCCTAAAGAAATAATTGAATCTGGAAAAAATCCTAAGCTAGAAGATGCGTATATAAAATTACCTTCACAAGAAATTTATAATGTGGCTAGAAAGAGAGAATCATACGAAGTAAACATAAACCTAGAAAAAATAAATCATGCGTTAAACAAAGCAAAACGTGATAAATATACTGCTGTCCATACTCATCCTGTAGAAGAAAGAGGACTAATCAAAAATCTACTTGGCGAATCTAACCAAAACCCAAAAGAATGCCTTTTTCCAAGTGTAATGGATTTACTTAGTTTCTTAAAGAGTCCTAAAGAAAAAGCAAGTATTATTGCTGCTAGAGGTACAAAGACAGGCAAAGTTTATGGGTATTTTATAATGCGCAAGACAAAACAGACACCAATTGATTTAAGTAAAGAAAGTTTAAGACCCCTCGATGCATATAAGTTTGAAAATCGTTTACTCACAGAAAGTTCTGATATCGAGTCTCGTAAAGAACAATTGAAAAGGATTAGCGATAGATATCACTTAGCAACCAGATGGATTTATGCTGATACAAATAAAAGGAGGGGTCTTCTAAGATACATTCCTCTTGGAATTGGAATATTCTTAATAGTATTTTCTCTAATATCTCTTAAAAAAACATATCTCGGTTTTTCTATTTTAGACTCTTTCCCAGTAAAATATTCTTTAGAAATATTATTTATTATAGGATTATTATTTTTAGCTATCTTATTAATTTGGTATTTAAAGAATAAATATTTTAATAAAACATAACTAACATGATAAAGATTCTCGCACAAGGAGCCGAAGCAATTATCTCGCTAAATAAAAATATAATTAAGAAAACCAGAGTAAAAAAATCCTACCGCCTTCCAGAATTAGATAAAAAAATTCGTTTGAGAAGAACAAAAAGTGAAGCAAAAATCCTTGAAAAATTATCCAAAATAATTTCAGTTCCAAAATTAATAAAATTATCAGAAGAAAATTCAGAAATTGAATTAGAATTTATAAAAGGAGAAAAGTTATCAGAATCTTTAGAAAAACAAAAAAATATTTCTACAATTGCAAAACAAATAGGAGAAAATATAGCAAAAGTTCATAATTTAGGAATAATACACGGCGACTTGACAACCTCAAATATGATATATCAAAAAGAAACAAACAGCTATGAGCAGTTTATCAAAGGAGGGGGTCGTAGGGGGAACTACAAGTGCCACTACAAATTATTTTTTATTGATTTTGGATTAAGTTTTTTTTCAGATAAAATAGAAGACAAAGCAGTTGACTTGCATCTAATCAAAGAAGCTCTTAAAGCAAAACACAATTCAATTTCAGAAAAATTCTTTAAAGAAATAATAAAATCTTACTCTAAAATTGCACTCAAACCCAAAGAAGTGCTAAAGCGTTTGGAAATCGTAGAAAAAAGAGGAAGGTATAAACAAGCAGGATAAATTATATATTATTCACAACAGAAATATTTTTAATATAAAAGAACAATTCTTATAAAATGTCAAATAAAAATAAATTTCTAAAAAGAAAAATCGAACAAATAAATATTAAAAATATTCTCCACCACAATTTCGTTGAAATATATAAAGGTGTAAGAGGTGTTGCTGGAGATATTGCCGATGCAACAGATATTTTTGAGAGAATGCTTAATGATAAAAATTGTACTATTTCTCTCTCTCTTGCAGGAAGTTCAAGTGCACAAGGGCTGTTAAATGTTTGGTCTTGGATGGTAAAAAATGGAATGGTAGATGTAGTTCTCGCAACAGGCGCAAGTATTACTGACATGGATTTATTCGAAACACTCGGATTCAAACACTATCACGGCTCTCCTAATTTAGACAATGAAGAACTAGGTAAAGCAAAAGTTGATAGAATTTATGATGTTTTAATAAGTGAAGATGAATTAAAAAAAGTAGATTCATTTTGTGAAGAATTTTTAAACACTTTAAACCCTGGAGTTTATCCTCCTTGGAAAATATTACGAAAATTGGGTAAACACCTTCACGAACATCCAGAAATAACAAAAAAAAGCAATAGCCTTATTGAAACATGTTATCGTGAAGGAGTTCCTTTATTTTGTTTAGGACTATCAGATTCAGCTTTCGGAATGGGCTCTGTATCTCATCAAGTCTCAAGAAGTTTAGAAAATAAATCTTACGTAACAATAGATACAACTCCAGAATACACAGACTTAGCTAAAATAAAACTAATCTCTCCAACAACAGGTTTATTTATGATAGGTGGCGGTGTTCCCAAAAATCATTTGCAAGACACAGTAATAACTGCTCAAACAATGTTAAACACTCTTAGAAATGAAAATCAAACAGCTCTTCTAGAAAAATTAAATTATTCAAAAGAAATCTCTCCCAACGAAGTCCCATTACACAAATACGCTATACAAATAACCGTAGCAGACCCTCGCGATGGAGCTTGCTCAAGTTCAACACTGGAAGAAGCAAGATCCTGGGGAAAAGTTGATTTAAATTTTCAAAAAATGGTATATGCCGAAGCTACACTTGCAGTTCCTCTTATTGTATCTCATCTATATCAAAAAAACAATTGGAAAAACAGAAAAAAACCAAGATACGCAGACTGGTTAGCCTCTCTTAATAGCCCAGCAGATTTTGGAGATTTAGAAAAAATAATTGATTCAAGTAAAAAAGCTAATTAAACTTAAATACCCAAGAAAAACTAAAAATTAATGAAAAGATTTTATTATCATCTAATTCCAAAAAAAGAAGGACATCCTATTCTTCAAGGAGAAATAAAAATCGCAAATACAACAATTCTTTTATATGACAACTGGCTAGGAAATAATAATAATAATACGTTATTAATTATTTCAAGAGAAAAGCTAAATTCACATCTCGAAGAAATAACAAAAAATTATAAACTAAACGAAATCAGTGAGAAAACTTTCAAAAGGGAACTCAAACAATACTTGGAAGAAGCAAAAAAAGGAATATACGCTCTTCAGTATTAACAAGATAGTTTTAAAAACAAATAAAAACCTTAAAATTTTATAGTTTATATAGCCCTGTAGTCTAGTGGTCAAGGATACAGGCCTTTGGCGCCTGTGACCCAGGTTCGAATCCTGGCAGGGCTATGGAACTGAAAGTTCCATCCGCCACTTTGTGGCATCGCCAAAAAAGTTCGAAGAACCAATATAAGTTCTTTGATGCGTACAACTTTCTTTCTAAGAAAGTCGTACTCGACATCCTGGCAAGACCATAAAATAAAAAAGAAAATGATAAAAGAAAACATCCAAGATCTAAGCGCATTCGGAGGAGTTCCAATTTTTATAATTTTAATAGTAATCTCAATAATCCTAAAAGAATTTACTCTAACTAAACAATTAATTTTAGGAATAATTTTATCTTATATTTTAATATTTGGAATCCGCTCATTTTATTTCAAAACTCGCCCAGACAAAACAAAATATAAAAATTATTTTGAAAAAGTCGATGCAAGTTCATTCCCATCAGCCCATACAATGCGCTCAGTAATTCTTGTAATTATTTTAAGAAATTTCATGCAAGATAATTTAGTTTTCATTTTATTAATATTAATATCTTTAGGAGTTTCAATTTCAAGAGTTTATCTAAAAAGACATTTCTTAAGTGACGTTATCGGAGGTTTAATTTTAGGGATAATTTCAGGAATTTCAATAATAAAATATATAAGCTAAAACAACTCAAAAGACAAATGGTTTTCTATAGCGATTATATATCAAGAATAAAAGAAGCAGTTAGTTATATAAAAAATAATTATGATGAGCTAAAGGATAAATGTGGCTCTGAAATATTATATATATTAGATAACTAAATAATGGCTGAAACAAAAAAAATTGCAGAATTCTGCAAATCAGATAGAAGATTTAAAGATAAAGTTACAAAAATACCTATAGGAACAATTGAAGATATAATAAATCCAAGAAGATATATTCCTCATTAAGTTTAGAATAAAACTTTAAGTTATTAACGCTCAGAAAATTTATTTAGAAAAACCTAATAAAAATCCTTAATGACCAAAGTAGGAACCAGTGAACAAAGAATAAACTAAAAAAAGAATCGGAAACAAAACTAAGATTAGAGAAAAAACAAGAAGCGTATAAAAATACGAAGAAGAAGGAAATTTCTTCCAGCTAATAAATAACCAACAAAAAAGATAACAAAATTGAATGAAAAAAGAAATCGGTAAAATCAAAAGCAACCCATACCCATATCCTTCTAAACTAGGAAACATTGCTAAAAGAAAAACTAAAAAAGCCATAATAATATCAGAAATCCACATAAAAGATTTTTGCTCAAAAAAAGAAAGAGAACGAAAAGTAAGATATACAAAAGAAGAGAAAGAAAATAAAGACGCTAAAACAGCTTGTGAAACAGGAAGAAAGTCATTTAAAATAACCCAAAATTCCCAACTAATTAAAGTATAATTTCCTCTTTGAATATAACTAAGAAAAAAATCATTAAAGATAAAGAAGAAAAGAGATAAGATAAAAAGAACTGAAGAAATAATTTTTAAAAGAAAATGAGAATTACTGACAAAAAAATAACCAAAAATAAAAGCTATAAAAATAAAATAAAAAGCAATTCCTAAAGCAGATTTTATCGAATTTGATGTAAGAAAAACAAGAATAAAAAAGAAAAAATAAAATGACAACCCTGCAATAAGCGGACGATAATTCATAACAAAAAAATGAAAAGAGAATATTTAAACTTTTACATTTCCTATTATTTCCTCAATCTCAAAAATTCTAATCTCGCATAAAGCCAAAGGATAAATTTTTCTCAGTTTCAAAGACAATTCTTTTTGTAATTTATTTGTCATAATTTCTGTAAAAATTTCTTTTGCAGTTCTGGACTTTACATAAGAAAGAATATTTTTTTTAGCAGTTTCTCTTAAAGCTTTTCTAACAGCTCTTGAAACTTTATTTCTTGCAATCAAAAAAGGTTTAATCCTAATTTTAGCATCTTTACATTCTCCATCAAAAGAATCTTCAACATAATCAATCCCCCTCCTCATAGCTCTCAAAATATAAGATTTCATAAGCTCAAGTCTAATGGGAGTTCCCTCAAGTTCATTATTAACATAATTAATTCTCAACTTTAATTCAAAACTTTTTCCTTTCAATATCCTTGTTAAATCCAATTTCACAACTCTTCCATCGAACTCACTCGCCTCATGCCCATATAAAGAAATAACAGCAGAAGTCAAAGGAGCCTTAACATTAAAAAAAGATTTTTTAACTATTTTTTTTGTTGTCTTCAAATTTTTTTCCATTTTACAATCCTACCTCAGCTAATTTTTTTGAATAATATTGATACATTACAAAATTACGTCCACTATCTTGTTTATAATAATATCTTTGAAGACTCTCTGAAGGAAATTTAACTATATTTGTTCCCTTAACAAAAAATGGATTTTCCACTGTCTTAATAAAAACTCCATCAATATCAGAAGCTCTCCCAATAGCTCTATATCGATTAGCAGTTTCTCTATCAATTATTAAAATATTATAATGATTAAAATAATTGTATACTCTTCCCACTTCAAGTTCTGCTAGAATAAGCTCTTCAGTCATCTCCATCATTTTATTTCGACACCTTTTCCCCCACTTCAACCCTGCCAGAACGAATTCCCTTTCTAATACCCTTCGCTTTCCCGCAGACACTACATTTATACATGATGCTAAATCTCTTTGTAACTTTAGATTTCATTTTCTGTTCTTTCGGAGGTCTTCTCGAATATTTTCCCTTATTTCCAAATCCACTTCTCAAACCTCTTGATTCCAATCTGGAATTTGAACCTCTAGACAAAGGATGCGTCGCTGATCTTGATTTCTGTTTCGCAATAGAAACTAAATGAGAAGTATGTTTCTTACAAGTAGAACAATACCTTTTAGTTTCTTTAGGCAATTTCATAATTATCTCCAAATATTAAATTTATTTTCATATCTAATCTTTCAAAAATGAAAGTCTTATTAATTTACAACATTAACATTGGTTTTTAAAACTTACTATAAGATAAACAAATTTCTAAAATAGTAAAAATTCTATTCCTTAACTTTTAATTTTCCATTTTCCCATAATTTATCAAGACTAATCCTTGAAAGATTATACCATTTCTTAAGTTCAGAAGGATCTGCAACTTTAAGCACATCAAGTTCAGGTGCAAACATTTCAGAATATCTATCTCTTCTTCTGATTAATTTTGTTGTTCCATCCGAACGAATCAAAATCATAGGCGGGCGTTTTAAATTATTGAAATTCGAAGACATTACATTACTATAAGCACCACAATCCATCACAGCAATCATATCTCCAATTTTCATTAAAGGCATAAGCTGATTTTTACTAATAACATCAAGACAATCACAAGTACAACCCACAATATCATATTTATGTGTTCTGCGGGAAAGCATATTAGAAGCAGGCAAAATTTCATAAGAACAATGTGAAATTAAAACATCCGGAAACATCGAATAGCAGGAAGAATTAGTTAATAATAATTCTTTTTTTGCAACCTTTTTTTTGCTAATTACTTCAAACAATCCAATACCTGCATTTCCTACAATAAATTTTCCAGGCTCAAAAATAAGTGTTGGGCTTTTAAGAGATAAATTTTGAAAAAGTTGCTCAAAAATCGGAACAAAATTTTTTCCAAGTTCATTAGGAGTAAAATAACTTCCAGGACGATAAGATTTTGGTCCCTCAATTGGGAAACCTCCCCCCAAATCAATAATTTTTGTTTCAGCTCCCTTCTCAGCAGCAAATTGCACTAAAGGTAAAATTCGTCTCAAAGCAGATAAATAATTTTGTGATGCATGAGCATAAGAGCCATGAAAATGAAATCCCTCAAATTTAAGAAATTCTGATGAAATTATTCTTGTAATTGCGCGCGGTATAGAACTATAATGGATCCCATACTGCTGAGAATAAGTTGAATAATTGCCCTCTATAATCATTGGGTTAACACGAATTAAAAGAGAAATATTTTTTTTTATTTTTGAAGATATTTCAATTGCCTTTTCAATCTCTTCAAATGAATCAATAGTAATCGCTCTGACACCAACAGAAGCTGCAAAAAGAATATCTTGCTTTGTCTTATAAAGATTTGTAAAAGTAATTTGATGTGGCTCAAAATCAGCAAGGAGACCAAGTATAATTTCCCCAACACTACTCGCATCTAAATCAAACCCCTCTTCACGAACAATCCTTAAAACCTCTAAATTAGAATTAACTTTGCAAGCATACTGCGGGCGAAAAAGGCCATAATTAAAAGCTTCTTTAAAAATTTTTAAACGATTCCTAATTTCAGCTTCAACCAAAATAAAAAAAGGAGGACCATACTTCTTACGAAGCTCTTCAACACTTACTCCTTCAATCAAAAGTGAGCCAGATTTTCCTCTGCTTAAAAAATGCTTCCAACGAGATTTAAGATAACGTTTCGAAATTTCTTTTTTCTTTTCAAACATCTTTAATTAAAAAATATTCTCATTAGCAACACCTTTTCGATTTATTTATGTATTTATATTTAAAAATCTATCTTAAAAATAATTCTAACTGATAAAACCAAAACCTTTTTAAGCCGTTATCCCTAAAATTTTTAATGTCAGAAACAAAACAATCTTGGGTAAATATAAAATCAGCAGAAGTGGAGAAATTAGTTTTGGAGATTGCAAAAGAAAACGAATCCCCCTCAAAAATAGGAATAATTCTTAGAGACAAGCACGGAATCCCAAAAGCAAAATCGTTAGGAAAAAAAATATCAAAAATTCTAAAAGAAAACAGCATAAAAATAAAATCAGAAAAAGAGATAACAGAAGGTAAAATTGAAAAGTTAAAAAAACATTCTGAAAAAAACAAGCACGATTATACCGCTGCAAGAGCCTTAACAAAAAATCTCTGGGTATTACACAAAACAAAAAAATAAAAAATGTTGTTAAAAATAAAAGAGGCGATAGATAAAATAGAAAGTCTATCTAAACAAAAAGCAATAAAAGTAATTAGCCATCACGACACAGATGGAATAACTGCCGCAGCAATATTTTCAAAAGCTTTGTCTCGCTGGAACAAAAAATTCTCAATAAGTATAATTAAAGGCCTTGATGAAAATTTTATTAAATCTCTCCCAGAAGATCAATTGTTAATTTTTCTTGATCTGGGCTCAAATAGCCTTGAATATTTAAAAAATAAAAAAACAGAAATAATAATTCTTGACCATCACGAAATAATTCAAGAAATCCCAGAAAACGTAACAATAATAAATCCAGTTTTAGAAAAATTACAAAACATTTCAAGCGCCGCGATTTGTTACCTATTCGCAAAAACTCTTTCTTTAGAAAATAAAGATTTAGCAAGCTTGTCTGTAATCGGAATGGTCGGTGATTCCCACGAAAAAGATTTAGGAAAAATCTACACAGAAATTCTAAACGATTCAGGAACAATAATAAAAAAAGGTCTCTTATTATATCCTTCAACACGCCCATTGGACAAGGCCTTAGAATACTCTTCAAGTCCATTTATTCCAGGAGTAACTGGTTCTTACGTCGGAGTCTTAGAATTATTAAAAGACGCAAAAATAGAAAAAATATCAGGTAGATATAAGGCCCTCTACGAATTAACAGAAGAAGAAATGTCAAATTTAATCACAGCAATAATGTTAAGATATATAAAGCAAAAATCTCAACCCGAACTCATAGGAAATATTTATTTAATTAAATTTTTCAATAGATTGGAAGATGCAAGAGAACTTTCTGCTTTAATAAACGCATGCAGTAGAATGGATTCCCCATCTATTTGTTTAGGTTTCTGTCTTGGAAATAAAAAAGACAAAGAAGAAGCTGAAAAGATTTACATAAAATATAAACAGCATTTGGTCTCAGCCTTAAAATATGTTTCAGAAACACAAAAAATTTCAGGTCCAGCCTACACAATTATAAATGCAAAAGACAATATAAAAGACACTATAATAGGAACAGTCGCCTCAATAATTTCTCACTCTCCAGTTTATGAAGAAGGAACCGTAATAATCGCTTTAGCATATAACGAAGAAAAAATAAAAGTTTCTGCTCGATTATCAGGAAAAGAAGGTCGAAACGTCAGAGAAATCTTAAATCAAGTTATAGTAAATATCGGCGGGGAGGTTGGAGGTCATCCAAAAGCAGCAGGCTGTGTAATAAACAAAGAATATGAAAGCAAATTCATAGAAGAGCTTAAAAAAGTTCTTGAGATTCAATTCATAAAAGTTTAAAATCCCAAATTCGTAGTAGTAAGATTATGGTAGAAAGCAAATTCCTAAAGATACTCTGCCCAAAATGCAAAAGCATTCAAATTATATTTGGAAAAGCCTCAACAAAAATTAAATGTAAAAAATGCAATTATTATCTAATCAGAACAACAGGAGGAAAGACTAAAGTCAAAGCAAAAATAATCAAAGTACTATGATAAAAGAAGAAGATATAGTTTTATGCACAGTAAAGAGAATAGAAGCCACGACAGTGTTTTTAGAAATCGAAGGAAACGGAGAAGGAAATTTAGCTTTCCCAGAAATCGCAGCAGGAAGAATCCGAAATCTACGAGAATATATTGTTCCAAATAAAAAGATTGTCTGCAAGGTTCTAAGAATTGTGAATTCCCATCCAGAATTAAGTCTTAGAAGAGTAACAGCAAAAGAAAGAGAATTAGTTTTAAACAAATACAAAAAAGAAAAAACAATCTTAACAATGTTAAAAACCATTCTAAAAGATTCAGAAAAAATAATAAAAAAAATAAAAGAAGAAGAAATAGATTTAGTGGAATTATTCGAAGAAGCAAAAACAAACGCAAAAAAATTAGAAAAATTCTTTCCAAAAGAAAGCATAGAAAAAATAATTCCAATACTACAAGAAAAGCAAGAAAAAGAAAAATTTGCAAAAAAAATAATTACATTAAACTCAGATTTCCCATCGGGAATTAACGATATAAAATCAATTTTAAAAATTCCAGAGATTAAGATTTCTTATTTAGGTTCATCAATGTTTTCTATTTCAATTTCAGGAAAAAACTTTAAAGAAGCAGAACAAAAATTATCCCAAATCATAGAAAAAATTAAATTAAATTGTTCAGAAAAAAAAGTGAAATTCGGAGTGAAGGAAAAATGAATATGGAAAACAATCAAGCAAGGCAGCTATATGAAAGAATAACTGCTTCAATTATAAAAGAGAAAAATACACCACCAGAAAATAGAATAGATATAGAAAGTATAAAATTGGAATTAGCAACTAAATATAAAAAAATAACAGGACAACCATATCAAATAAATAATCCTCCAGAATAAAATGAAGCTAAAATTTTGTAATAACCACAAAGAAAAAATTTACACTTTAAAAGAATTTTGCTCTTTATGTAAAAATAAAACCCAAGAAGCCCATTACAAATTTCTCAAGTTAAGGATTCCAGAGAAGAATTTAGAGTAACATTAAGTAAATAGTCAACAAAAATTCCTCCACCATTTTTATCACATCCCGGACATTTCGCAGAACTATAAGAATTTCTAGCAATATTATAACCTCTTGAAAAAGCATCACCAATATATTTTCCCATAATAAAAGGAATTGGTCTTAATCTTCTCCCTTGAAAAATTTCATAAGAATCACATTGCACTTCAATACATTTTAATAAACTAATAAGTCCTCTATCAATTTGTAATTTCTTAATTTTTCCCCATTCATAGACCCATTCAGCCATAAAAATACAGGTAATTTGAGTTATTATTTTTTTCGGTGAAGAATTCAATAAAATATATAAACTCAATAAACTAATAAAAAAATGAGTGAAAAAGAAAATCTTACAGATATTGCAGAAAAATGGTTTAAAGATTTTCACATTGAAGACATAGGTCCAACAAATAATCAAAAAACTGAGCTAGTTTACAAAATGAGAAGACGTCCAGTAAACGGTTTATTACTTGAGTATTCTGCAGCAGAACTTGCAATTCCAGACGCACTCTCTTCATTAAGAAAATATTTTAGAAAGTCACAAAACCTGCGGGTTTTAACCCCGCACTAAAGTGCGGGGCTTGTTCGTGGTTTCCTTAAACTCGCAAGAGTTTGAGGGACAGAGAACTTTGTTCTCTGTATGTGACCACCGAGAAAAACTTCAACTCTTATAGAGTTGAATGTATCAGAGATTTTTAATCTCTGAGTCCGCGACAATTTAAACCACGGACTAAAGTCCGCGGATTTAACGAGTGTTAAAACAATTTCATTTGCTTTTCAGGCAACAAAACTTTTCCATACTCTCCATCAAATCCAGGTTTAACCTTTAACTTCCCTTCTCTATTTAACAAAACCAATTCAATTAATTTTTCATCAATTTTATTTTTTATAAAATCACTTCTAGAAGATTCCAATAAAATCTTAAATTCATTTTCAAAATAAGAAACCATTTCATTGTACAACAACCATGATTTTTTAGACTCTAATGTACTTTCTAAATGCAATGCAATTAACTCATGTAAAGGTAAAATTTTATAAAAGATTTTAGAATTTTTAGGAACAAACCCTTCTTTCTCTTTTGCTAAAAATTCAATTCTATTTTCAACCCCGATAGTCAATCCCTTCCCGCAATTTGGACAAATATCATTTAACTTTTTACTTTCTTTAGGAGAGCAAGAAAAATTACAATTTCTATGTCCATCCCAATGATATTTCCCATATTCTGGTGGAGTTTCAATTGTTCCAACTAAACCCTCACCCGTTCTAATTACCTTAATAATATTTTCATAGCTTAATTTCTCAAATTCAAAAATTGTTGCTTCTCTTCCCAATCTCCAAGGCCAAAAACTATGCGCATCAGAAAAACTAACAATATTAACATTTTCTTTTAATCTCCATAACATTCCAGGATCCGCACTCATTCCAGATTCAACAGCAAAAATTTTTTGTGTCTCTTCCAAAAAACATTCTTCTAAAGAATCAAATCCAGAATCACTTCCAAAAATCCCAAACCAAGGAGTCATGCAATGAGCAGGAATTATTTCAATCATCTCATCAATTTTTTTTATATCTCTAACAAAATCTCTACATGTAATTCCAAAAATCGGCCTGCCGTCATAATCCAATCTTCCCTTGCTACTTAAATAAGAAGTAATTTTATCAGAAACATTTTTATTCGGAGAAAAAACTAGCAAATGAACAGCTCTTCTCTTTCCACCTTGAGAAAACATCAAACTAACTTCAGTCTGCCAAAGAAAAGCCATTCCATTTTTTCCATATAAAATTCCATCTTCATCTTCTGTTAAATAATTATCAATATCTTTTCTATGCAACGGATGCTGAAAATCTCCTGTCCCAATTAAATTCAAACCCTTAATCCTCCCCCATTTTTCCAAATTCTCTAAACTCAAATTCGTTGATGTGGCCCTTGAATGTTTGGAATGAACTTGTAAATCCGCAAAAATTCTAATTTTTGTGGAGTCAGAAGATTTCCTATCTTCTGAATCCGCAATCACCCTTATCTTATTAGGTGTTGTGGAGACTAAAAATTCTGATGAATTTTTTGGATCCGCTATGATTTTAATCATAAATTAAAAAACAAAAATACCTTTTTAATATTTTAGATAAAACTTTAAATCATTAATTATTATCATTAAATGGAATATTTTGGACTAATAACTGGCGTTATTTTAATTCATTTATTGGCTTTAATTAGTCCTGGTCCAGATTTTATAGTCGCAGTAAAAAATTCTATTTCTTACTCAAGAAAAACGGGTGTATTTACTGCAATTGGATTCGGACTTGGAATAATGGTCCACATATTTTATTGTGTTGCAGGTTTAGCGTTAATAATGTCAAGAACCAGCCACTAAAGTGACTGGCGTGTTGGTTCTTGAGCACCTCGAGAATTCTGTTTGCTTACTCACGAACTAAAGTAGGGAGTTTGCGCAAACAGAATTCTCTTAGTATCAAAATCAATTATTACATTCAATATAATAAAAAATTTAGGAGGAGTATATTTAATTTATGTTGGAATAAAATCAATCTCTTCCAAAAAATCGAAAATTGAAATAAAAAAAGAAAATAAAAAAGATATTTCAAATTTTAAAGCTATAAAAATAGGATTTATCACAAAACCCTTCGGGTTTTCTACTCCACACTAAAGACTTCAACTCAAAGAG
>CAZIFJ010000009.1:0-22328 GCA_964538235.1 Candidatus Woesearchaeota archaeon | reverse complement strand
GGCAAGAATAAACCAAATCTTATCTGATCCAGCAGTTATAGGAATTGAATGTCAAGGAGCAGATAAAAACATTCTAGTCAATCGTTCAGGAAGAACACAAATAGTAAATATAAAATTATCAGAAGAAGAAATAAAAAATATTGTAACAGAAATCTCAGAAAAAACAAAAATACCCTTAATTCCAGGTGTATTCAAAGCAGCATTTGAAAATAAAATAATCACCGCTGTAATTTCAGAATTCATTGGAATAAGATTTATTTTATCAAAGAGAACACCATTAGCCCAAAAAATTCCTTTTAGACAAATTAGATAAATTTTATAAAGTTATTATTTCATAAAAAAGCATGAATAAAGAGAGGATTTCTCAAGAAAAAATAGAATGTATTTGTAAAATAGTAAATATATGGTTAGATTATCATCAATTTATAAAAAAAATTCCAGGGCTGTCAATTAGGAATGTATTAAAAGATAAAATAATATTTTCTAAAGGATATGGTTTTTCTAATATCGAACAAAAAAAGAAAACAACTCCAGAAACATTATATAGAATCGCTTCAATTTCTAAAATTTTTACAGCAATCTCCATTATACAATTAGTAGAATCTAAAAAAATAAATTTAGACGACAATGTTATTAAACACTCGTTAAATCCGCGGGCTTTAGCCAGTGGTTTGTATGTCGCGGATTTCTCGGTGGCCACAAAACCACGAACAAGCCCCGCACTTTAGTGCGGGGTTAAAACCCGCAGGTTTTGTGACATATCTTCCATGGTAAAAAGAAAAAACAAAATAACAATAAGGCAATTATTAACCCATAGTTCCGGCATTGACAAAGATGGTAATACCCCTCATTGGATTAATGATGATTTTCCGGAAATTAGAAAAATCAAAGAAATCTACAATAAAGAAAAAAGCAAAATTCAGGAAAAATTAAAAGAATTTAGAAACTTAAAAGAAGAAGACTATATAAAAGAACACATATTTTGCCTTTTAACCCCTCAAAGCAAAGCACAAAGCTGTTGGTCTGCAATAGAACAACTATTTCTCGAAAACAACTTTACAGAAGAGAATATAAAAAGAATATTAATAAAAAAAACAAGATTCCATAATACAAAGACAATAAGAATATTGTATGCCCTAGAAAACTGGAGTAGAGTAAAAGAAAATCTAAGTATAAAAAACAAGACAGAATTAAGAAAATGGCTTTCAGAAAATGTGAACGGCTACGGCTTAAAAGAAGCAGGACATTTCCTAAGAAATATAGGAAAATCAGAAAACCAAATAGCCATTTTAGACAGGCACATCCTAAAAAACCTATTTGAACTAAATAAAATTCCAAATATAAAAATAAAAAGCAAAAAAGACTATTTAGAAAAAGAAAAATCATTTATTGAATTCTCAAAAGAGATAAAAATTCCAATAGATGAATTAGACCTATTATTCTGGAGTAAGGAAAATGGAGAAATATTTAAATAAAAGAAAACTGAATTTTAGATGAATAAAAAAGTTTTGGTGGTCAGCTTAGGGGGCTCTTTAATAGTTCCCGAAAAAATTGACTTAAAATTTCTTAAAGATTTCAAAAAAACTCTTGAAAAAAATTACAAAACACATAAATTTGTAATTGTCTGTGGAGGCGGCACAGTTGCAAGAAAGTACATCTCAATAGTCAAAGAAGAAAGAAAAGATTACAAAGAACTTTCTTTAGCAGGAATTAAAGCAACAAGAACAAACGCAGAAGTTATGATGCAATTCTTTGGAAAAAAAGAATCAAATGATAAACTTCCAATGAATATGAACAAAGTTAAAGAAGCTCTAGAAAAAAATTCAGTTGTTATTTGTGGAGCATTAAGATACACACCAAACGCAACTTCTGATACAACATCAGCAAAACTCGCACACTTACTAAAATCAAATTTTATAAATATTACAAATATTAAAGGACTCTATTCAGATAATCCTTCAAAAAACAAAAACGCAAAATTCATACCGAAGGAATCTTGGAGAAGCTTCGAAAGGAGAACTCTAAAAATAAAACACACTCCAGGCCAGCATTTTGTTTTAGACCAAGAAGCCTCAACAATAATTAGAAAAAATAAAATAAAAACATATATAATTGGTCCAAACGCAAAAAATCTAGACAATCTAATAAAAAACAAAAAATTTATAGGAACAACAATTTCAGGATAAAACAATATTAATAATCTTCTCCAAACTACTACAAGGATCTGTAATAGAAACACCTCTCTTCAAAGGTCTATGTAAATAATTTTGGTTTCCATCTTCTAAATTCGACTCAACCATAATTCCTCTAATATTTATTTCCTTAGAGTCACATTTATCTAATAAATATCTTAATATTTCCTCTTGAACCGAAGGAATCTTCTTGGAATTTCCATGAGCACAATCAACAATAATTCTTTCTAAAATGCCTCGTTTTCTCATAGCAGAACCAATTTCGTTTATAACATGACTTTCATAATTCGTATTCTTATTTCCTCCACGTAAAACTAAATGACCATACTTATTTCCATTAGAACAAGTAAAACATAATTCTCCATTTGCATTTGTATCAAAAAAATTATGAGAACAAGAAGAAGATTCTATAGCATCTAATGCAACATCAAAGTTTCCACTAGTCCCATTTTTAAAACCGACAGGGATATCTAAATCGGAAGCTTTCTCTCTGTGAAACTGAGACTCAACAGTTCTCGCCCCTATAGCTACCCAAGAAACCAAATCGTCAAAGTATCTTATAGTTAAAGGATTAACAACTTCTGTAGCAATAGGAATATCAATTCCAGCAAGATTTAACAAAAACTTCCTAGCATCATACAATCCTTTATTTACTTCATAAGAACCATTCTTCGCAGGATCATAAATATATCCCTTCCATCCAACAATTGTACGAGGTTTTTCAAAATAAGCTCTCATAATAACCAAAAATCTGTCCTTAACTTTATCTACAAGATCATTTAATCTCAATGCATACTCTTTACCTCCCTCAATATCATGAATAGAACAAGGTCCAATAATAAAAAGAAGTCTATCATCTTCCCCATCTAATATGTTTCTTATAGCTTCTCTATATCTAAAAACACTCTCTCTAACATTATAACTTGAAAGCTCACTCTTTAGTTGATTTGGTGTGAAAATTTTCACTTCATTTATATCTCTAGATAAAGTAGAATTATGTGTCATGGTAAGTAAAAGAAAAAATATTTTATTTACCAATAGGTAAAAAAGAAATATTCAAACGAATAGCTAAAATTAGCAAATGTCATACATAAAAAATAAAATATTAAATATTTAAACCTTTTTATCCTATGTAATATACTAAAATGATAATCTCAACTCAAAACATAGAAAATGTAAGAAAAGAAATCTTAAAAGCAAAAAAAGAAAATGTTTCTCCTATAATCATACAAGCACGCTCAAACGAATTCAATAGAAAAATATTGGAAAGTGGGAAATTTGATATTTTACTCTCAATAGAATTTGGAGACAAAAAAGACAATCTAAGAGAAATAGATTCTGGATTAAATCATGTTTTAGCAGAAATTGCCTCAAAAAACAATGTTTCAATAGGAATAGATCTAGAAAAGATAAAAAATTTAGATAAAAAACAAAAAGCCAAAATTCTAAATAAAGTAAAGCAAAACATTTTTCTATGTAAAAAATCAAAAACAAATATAAAAGTTATTAATTCAAAAGACAAAATAGACTCCTTCAATTTTCTAATTTCACTTGGAGCAGACACAAAACAATCCAAACAAGCAATAGATTTTTAATATATAAAATCTTCAAGCAGAAATGAGTGAAGAAAGAAACATTATAGAAAAATTATCTCCAATAGAAAAAAAAATAATTCCCTTCCTAAATCTAAAAATAGAAGAAATAAAAAAAAATGCAGAAATTGACGAAACAACTCTTCTAAGAGCATTAAAATTTTTAGAAAATAAAAATATTTTAAAATTAAATATAAAAACAAAGCAAATAATAGACCTGGGCACAAACGGAATTTACTACAAAAAAACGCATCTTCCAGAAAGAAATTTGCTTTTAGTTTTAACGAATAATAATTCTCTATCGTTTGAAGAAGCACAAAAGCTGACAAAACTTTCTGATAACGAATTTAAAGTCGCACTCGGGACTTTAAAAAGCAAAGCAATGTTAGAAATAAAAAATGGAAAAATAATTCTAACAGCAAAAAAAGAAGAAATAACTAAAAAATTTCTTGAAGAAAAATTATTGGAAAAGCTGCCTGTTGAAAAGAATTCCCTTACTCCAGAAGAAATGCTCGCATTTAATAACTTAGAAAAAAGAAAAGAAATAATAGAAATAAAAAATGAATCCGAAATTTCAATTGAATTAACAGAAATAGGAAAATCAATTGCAGGAAAAAAAATATCAGATAATTTAATAGAAGAAGTCACACCAGAAATAATTGCTAGCTGGAAAAAAAATAAAGAGTTTAGAGTATATGATATTAAATACCTTGTTCCAAAAATCCATGGTGGAAAAAAGCATTTTGTAAATCAGGCCATTGAATACGCAAAAAGAATTTGGCTGGATCTAGGTTTCAAAGAAATGACAGGAGAAAAAGTTGTGTCATCCTTTTGGAATTTTGATGCATTATTCACAGCTCAAGATCATCCTGTAAGGGAGATGCAAGATACATTTTTTATAAAAACAGAAAATGGTAAGCTACCAAATAAAAGTTTAGTCGAATCTATAAAAAAAGCGCACTCAAATGGGATTGAAAACAGCAAAGGATGGAATTCAGAATGGAAAGAAGAAGAAGCAGAAAAAATTGTTCTAAGAGCTCACACAACTTGTCTCTCAGCAAAAACTTTATCAGAGATAAAAAAAGAAAACCTTCCAGCAAAATTCTTCGCCTTAGGAAAATGTTTCAGAAATGAAACAGTTGACTGGAGTCACGGATTTGAATTTAATCAAACAGAAGGAATTGTTATTGATAAAAACGCGAATTTCAGGCATCTTCTCGGATACTTAAAAGAATTTTTCGCAAAAATGGGATTTGAAAAAATAAGATTTACTCCTTCATATTTTCCATATACCGAGCCAAGTGTAGAAATTTATGTTTGGAACAAGGAAAGAAACAAATGGGTTGAATTAGGAGGAGCAGGAATATTTCGCCCAGAAGTAACTGTTCCCCTCTTAGGAGAAAAAATACCTGTTCTCGCATGGGGCCCAGGGTTTGACAGAATAATAATGAACTACTACGAAATAAAAGACCTAAGAGAAATGTATGAAAACGATATTAAAAAACTAAGAGAAAAAAAGGTCTGGCTCAAATGAAAGAAAAAGAAATGAAAAAAATCCTGCAAGAGATAGAAAAGTTACTTATATTAAAAAATAAAACCTATGGAGATAATAATATAATAAAAATCGGCAAACTTGGAGTTTTAGCAAGAATTGAAGAAAAAATAGAGCGTTTAAAAAATATGATTGAAAAAAATATTGAAGACAAAGAGTCAAAAGAAGACAGCTGGAAAGATATCATAGGTTTTGGAATAATAGGAACAATGCTTGAAAGAGGTAAATGGAAATAAATGGCAAATGTAAAATTCAACAAAAAAGATTTTGAAAACGAAATAAAACTTTCAAAAGAAATAGAAGAAAAAATAAATTTATTCGGAACAAATCTAGAGTCAATAACAGAAGAAGAGATCGAAATTGAAGTTTTTCCAAATCGTCCAGACCTACTCTCTCTACAAGGATTTTTAAGATCTCTCAAAGCATTCATAGGAAAAGAAAAAGGACTAAAAAAATACAAAACAAAAAAGCCAGAATTAAACTATCAAGTTAAAATAGACTCATCAGTAAAACAAATTCGCCCCTACACTATTTGTGCAGTTGTAAAAAATCTCTCATTAAATAACAAAAAAATTATAGAAATAATAGAACTCCAAGAAAAATTACATGCAACATTAGGAAGAAACAGAAAAAAAGCAGCAATTGGAATTTATCCTTTAGATAAAATAAAATTTCCTATTTATTACACAACAAAAAAACCTAGTGAAATAAAATTCATTCCACTTGAAATGAACGAAGAATTAAATGGATTAGAAATATTACAAAGACATCCAAAAGGAAGAGATTACGCAAACCTACTTGAAGGGAAAGAAAAATTCCCAGTGTTTATTGACGCAAACAAAAAATTTCTTTCAATGCCTCCGATAATAAATAGTAAAGAAACAGGAAAAATAACCGAAACAACAAAAGAAGTTTTTGTCGAATGCACAGGGTTTGACAAAAATGTATTAAATAAAATACTTAATATAATCGTAACAACACTCGCAGATTTTAATGGTACAATATACGAAATGGAAATAATCTCAAATGAAAAAGAAATAACTCCAAACTTAACTCCTGAAAAAATGGACATTTCAATAGAAAACGTAAATTCTTTATTAGGTTTATCTCTAAAAGAAAAAGAAGTTCAAAAATATCTAGAAAAGATGGGCTATGATTACAATAACAAAAAAGTTTTTGTTCCTCCATGGAGAACAGACATTTTACATGAAGTTGATTTAATAGAAGACATAGCAATTGCTTACGGATATAATAACTTCATTCCAGAAATACCAAAAGTTTCAACAATTGGCTCTGAATCAAAAGAAAGTATGATTGAAAGAAAAATTTCAGAAGTACTCATTGGACTAGGATTAATTGAAATAAGCACATACCACTTAATAAAAGACGAAGAAGATGAAAAATTTAAATTAGGAGAAAAAATAGAAGTTAAAAATTCAAAAACAGAATATAAATCTTTAAGACAAAAATTAATAATTCCCTCTCTAAGAATCTTATCAGAAAATAAAGACAATGAATACCCTCAAAAAATATTTGAAATAGGTACAGTTTTCTCAAAAGACAAAAGAATACAATTAGAATCAGGAATAAAAGAAAATAAAAATTTAATTGTTTCAATTTCTCCTGGAAATTTTACAGAAATAAAAAGAATCCTTGATTATTTAATGTATTCGCTGAATATAAAATACGACTTATCAGAATCTTATTTTCAAGGATTTATTAAAGGTCGTGTAGGAGCGATAAAAATTAATGAAAAAATAATTGGCTATATTGGAGAAGTTCATCCGGAAACTCTAAGAAATTTCAACATAAAAATGCCAGTATCTTATCTTGAAATATCTCTCGAAGAAATTTTTAAGAAATTATAAGCCACAAAACCTATGTTTTGTGACCACCGATAAATCCGCAGATTTAGCGAGTGTCATCCAAAATAACTTTTCTCTTTTATAACATTACTACTTTTTGGAGAAATAATATTTTGAAGAACTCTACCAAAATCAATTTTCATAGAATTCCAAACATTAAAAGATTCTATTATTAAATTTGCTTCTTCTCTCTCAGAGTAATTTATTTCTAAGTACAACGATTTAACAATCAAATCAGAAAATAAATTATAAATTTTCCCAAGAATCTTTTTATCATCTTCAGCCATTGAATTAATATAAGGATAATACATTCTCGGAGCATTAACAGGATTCAACAACATATCAACAAAACCAAAAGAATTTGCGACTTTTTCCATAATAGTTTTTCTAACAGTTCTCAGAAGAGTCCGGCTCTCTTTGTCAATTTTCTCAATCTCAAAAGCCTCATTCAATTCTGTAAAACTGGGCAATTTATACTTAGAAACAAACTGAGAGTAATTTTTTTCAGTTTCTTTAATATCTCTTTCCATAAATTCTATCAAGAAATTATCTTTATATAATTAACTCTAAGCCTCTACCGCGACTTGAACGCGGGACCTCAACATCTTTGGTATTTTTTTCTAGTATATTTTCTATCGCCATTTTTTCTACCTACTTAGAGTTTATACATTTTAGTTTTCTCTAATTTCCAGGACTTATAGTTTCTTTCTTCCACATCCCTAGTTTTTCTACCTACCTAGAGTTTCTGCATTTTAGTTTTCTCTGATTTCTTGGGAAACTCTCTTTTTCTAAAAGAGAGTAAGCCATTACCAATGTTGCGCTCTAACCAACTGAGCTATAGAGGCGTAAAAAGAAAACAAAATTGCAATATAAAAAACTATCCAATCTCACTCTGATTTGTTTCAGGTAGCCAATCAAGTTTAACAACATAACCTGTAAAACCAAAAAAATTCTCACCTATATCTAAAAACCAAGAATAATATAAATCTCCAAATTTCAAAGCCTCTTCTTTATTTGTCAAATGTAAATTCTCATTGCTAATAATAAATAAAGCACTTACAAAAAAAAACGAAATTAATAAAATCAAAACTCTCATTTTCCAATTGTAGAATTAACACCCCAATCATGTTTAACAGCGTATCCTGAAATGTCCTTAAAATTACTAAAAAAATTACCAACCCAAGTAAAATAAATTTTTCCAGATTTAACGACCCCATCAAAACTAGTTAAATCTATATCATAATTAAAATAAACAATTCCCATTGAAACAAACATAAACAAAAGAAATATAATAACAATAAATAAAAAAAATCTATGTTTAATATCTTTAAATTCTAATAAAAACAATGCTACTAATATCAAAACAGCTATTACTATCCAACTTACCATCTTTATATTATATAAAATAATTCTTTACTATAAAAACTTTATTGCTCTTTATCTTTTTTATTTCATTACAAAAAAATACATAGCAACTAAAAACAAAATAAAAACACCAACAAAAATACTCGACTTTCCATCAGGCAACCCTACAACAGAGCCAGTCAAAGGAACAGATTCAAAAAATAAAACACCCATTTCAATATTCAAATAGCTTTCTAGTTATTAAACCTTTCTAAAAAACATTTAAAAAACAAATTCCCTCTAAAAGAAAAGTTATAAGCCCTGTAGTCTAGTGGTCAAGGATATGGGACTCTGGCTCCCATGACCCAGGTTCGAATCCTGGCAGGGCTATATGGAACTAAAAGTTCCATCTACCACTTTGTGGCACTGCCAAAAAAGTTCGAAGAACCAATATAAGTTCTTTGATGCGTACAACTTTCTTCCTAAGAAAGTCGTACTCGATATCCTGGCAGGACTATATGTTATTGAGCAAAGCGAAATAACATTAGAACTGACAACACTAAGAATTTTCAAAAAAATTCTTTCAGCTGGCAGGGCTATCTAAACAAATAAAAATAAAAAGAGAAAAAAACTAATTTAAAGATGAAAAGACTATTTTCCATAAAATATCCAAAAATTTTTTTATTAACATTAACTATAATTTTAGCGTACTTATTATTTTCGCAAACATCAATAACAAAATATCTTCAAGAAACAACAGAAAATCAAGGCTATTTTCTAATATTTATCGGGGGATTATTATTTTCCTTAGGTTTCACAACTCCATTCAGCATAGGTTTATTTCTTTCTCTTTCCCCAAACAATTTATTTTTAGCAAGTATAATTGGTGGAGCAGGGGCTTTAATTTCAGACTTATTCATTTTCAAAATAATAAAAATTTCATTTCTCAATGAATTTAAAGAATTAGAAAAAACAATTTTAATGAAAGAAATTTTTAAAGAAACGCATAAAATTCCAAGAAAAATAAAACATTATCTTCTTTACATTTTCGCAGGAATAATAATCGCTTCCCCGCTTCCAGACGAATTCGGAATAACAATGCTCGCAGGCTTAAGCACAATAAAAACAATCCCTCTAAGCATTTTAAGTTTTACATTTAATACTTTAGGAATTTTAATTTTGCTTATTCTATAACACAACTCTTTTAAACCAAAAAATATTCGTAAAATATGCTCTTGTAGTCTAGTGGTCAAGGACACGGCCCTCTCGAATTGCCGAAGACCAAGTCGCTGAGACACTGTCTTCAGTTCTCTCTAGAACAGGCATTATACTATAATTGCCTCAATCTATGAGGCAATAGAGAACGGCCGTAACCCGGGTTCAAATCCCGGCAGGAGCATAATATTGAATTGGGTAACAATTCAATGCTACTGACGGCACTAAAAATCGCCAGATTTTTTCAGTCGGCAGGAGCATAACTTTAAATTAATAAAAATATTTTAAGTAAAATGAAAATCTTAGCCATAGGAGATCCTCATGGAAATTTAAATAAAATTAAAAAAATTCCAGTCAAAAATATTGATTTAATTTTATTAACAGGAGATTTGGGAAGTGCAAATCTTATGCGTAAAATGGCTTTTGAGAATATTGAAAGAAAAAAACAAGGTCTTCCAGAAAAAGAATATTCTCCAACTCAAGAAAAAAAATCTTTTATGGAAGCATATACCTCCACAATAAAAGTCACAAAACCTGCGGGTTTTAACCCCGCACTAAAGTGCGGGGCTTGTTCGTGGTTTTGTGGCCACCGAGAAATCCGCGACATACAAACCACGGGCTAAAGCCTGTGGATTTAACGAGTGTTAATAAATTATCTTTCAAAATTTGCACCAGTTTTTACAATTTTCGGAAATGTTGAAAGTTCAAATTACGAAACAAAAAAATATTCTAAAAAAATAGGACTACCTATCCCATATCTATATAATGATTTAAATTCAATTCATAATGTTAGAATAATAAATAATGTTATTACAAATTTTCAAGGAATTAGAATTGGGGGATTAGAATATTTCACAGATACTAATTGGGTCAAAAATTTCAAACCTTCAGATTACAAAGAAGAAATGATTAAAGCAAAAAAACAAACTGGAAAAGCTAATAGAATACTAAAAAAATTTAAATCTTTAGATATTTTGGTTTGCCATCAACCACCCTACGGAATTTTAGACAAAGTTACATCAGAATTTGCTCCAAAGCATTGGCAAGGCAAAAACGCAGGAAGTTTATCGATTCTAAAATACATTCAATTAAATAATCCAAAATATGTTTTCTGTGGACACATACATGAAGGAGAAGGTTTTTCTAAAATAAAAGAAACTGAAATTTACAATTTAGGAGTATGTGGATATAAAGTCATAGAATTCTAACCACTAATCTTCCCTTTCTGCCAATCCTTCAAAATTTGTATTCTCGTCCTATTCTCATCAATATTCCCACCCTTGACTAAAAAACCTTTTTTCCTGGCAATCTCTTCAAAAATTTCATAAACCTCTTTTTCTCCAATCTTTATAGAATATCTTTTCTCCAATTTCTCAGGCTCATTTCTAACCAATCTTTCTAAAATTGCAAAAACAACTTTTTCAGGATTTTTTAATTTCTCAGGATTTTTCGCTCCCATCAAACCAAGCTCTAATTCTCTATCACCCATAGGAATAACTCCAGGCGAATCCAAAATTCTCAAACCATCTACTTTAATCCACTGAATATTTTTTGTAGTCCCAGCATAAGTAGAAACTTGTGCCTTTCTTTTTCCAGCAATTGTGTTAATCAAAGTAGACTTTCCAGTATTAGGATATCCAACAACACCAACAAACGGCTCATCAATTCCTAATTCTTTAGCTATAGAAAAAATTCCTTTTTTCAAAACCCCAACATCAATATTTTTCGTCCCAGAAACAAAATAAGAATTTGGAAAATTCTCTTTAACTTCTTTAACAAAATCATCTCTAACTAAATCAATTTTAGTAAAAACATTAACAAGTCTCTTTCTATAAAATCTAACATACCTCTCAACTTCCTTATTTCTTGAAATAAACGGAAACCTGATATCTCTAATCATTAAAACAATATCGGAATCCTTTATAACTTTTTTAACAACAGGCCAAAAGCTCATAATTAATAAAAAACAAAAGAGTATATAAGATTATTTAGAAGAATGTTTTAAAACTAAAAAATCAAAAAGTAACCTTTATATATTTACTTTTTTATGAGAAATTATGAAAAGATCCTCAAGAAGATGGAAAAAGAAAAATCAAATGCGTTGGAAATGGCAACGCAAGAGATTGAAAAAAGAAAAACGTAAGAGAAGACTGCATAGAGAAAGATCTCTTTAAAATAAATAAAATAAAAATAAATTATTAATCGATTGTTTAAAACTTATTATTGCCTTAAAAAATCACAGAGAGTTTTTCTATCTTGGTCCCGTATAATTGTCCCTTTATCAACTTCTTCAAAAATAATTTCAAGAGATTTATTTAAATTTCTATCAATGTACTCTCTTACTTCTTGAAGAGGAATACTATCCTCAATAAGTTCTTTATCTAAACACTCAAATTGCCCCACCCTAAAAGATTCTTGAAAATATTTTTTTCCTACTTTAAGTCTTATATAAATTAGATCTTCAGGCAACCGAGGAATAGATTCTCTATAAGCATAGACCTTAATGTTCATAATGCCCGCACCTCCTTTCAAATATTAAGGGCGAACCATAAAAAAAGTTTAAACTAAGATAAGTGAATACAATCAGCGTTTATTAACGCCCTTGCTCTGAAAATATTTCTAATTTGCATAAATTTTAAATAAAAATCTTCTATATAAATCTTTCTATCTTCCGGTTTTGCTTTAAAATAAGTAATTCCATTTTTATCTCCTTTACCCACCCGCACTAATCTTATTCTAAATTTTTTTCCAGAAAAAATTATTAATAATCCCTGTCGATTTGTAAAATGCATATAATATCCTAATTTAATAAGTTTTTCAAAAATTTTTGAAGTTTTGTTAATTTCTTTATGCTCTATTTCAACCGTATATAATTTCCAAACCTTTCTTACCTCTCCGTTTGTATTTTCTTCAATATTAGACTTGACAACCTTCAATTCTGATAAAATCTTTTTATCCTTCAAACTTTTATCAATTATCCAACCCTTCCAAACATTTTTCATATAATTATATTACTATTAAAGTTAAATAATTATCTGTAGTTTTTCTGTATACAAATATTTATAAAAAACCTAAAACAAAAATTCTTATGTCACAAACAGATATTTGGACAGAGAAATATCGTCCAGGAAAATTTGAAGAGGTGGTTGGCCAGCAGGAAATAATAAAAAGAGTAAAATCACTTGTTCAATCTTTAAACATACCTCATTTATTATTCGCAGGCCCAGCAGGCATCGGAAAATCAACACTCGCTTTAATAATAGTAAAAGAATTATTCGGAAATACTTGGAAAGAAAATTATCTTGAATTGAACGCGTCAGACGAAAGAGGAATTGATGTTGTAAGACAAAAAGTAAAAGACTTCGCAAGAACAAAAGCCCTCGGTGCAGTCTCATTTAAGGTAATTTTTCTCGATGAAGCCGACGCATTAACAAACGAAGCACAACAAGCTCTAAGAAGAACAATGGAGAATTATTCAAACACTTGCAGATTCATCCTCTCATGTAATTATTCAAGCAGAATAATAGATCCAATTCAATCAAGATGTGTAGTTTTCAGATTTAAACTTTTAGAAAAAAAAGACATGGCTGAAGTAATAAAAAAAATTGCAGAAAGAGAAAAATTAACTCTCTCTCCAAGTGTTTCTGAAACAATTTATGAAGCAAGTGAAGGTGACTGCAGAAAAGCAATCAATTTAATTCAAGCAACAGCTTCAATCTCTCCTGACATAAATTCAGAAATGATAACAATGATTTCATCAACAACAAAGCCCGCAGACATAAAAATAGTTTTAGATTACGCAATCTCAGGAGATTTCATAAACGCAAGAGAAAAACTTCTTGATGTAATGTTAAGAGAATCCGTTGCAGGCACAGATATAATAAAAGCAATTCAAAAAGAAATTTGGAATTTGCAAATTGAACCAGAAATAAAAGTCAGACTAACAGAAAAAACCGGAGAAGCAGAATTTAGAATGACTGAAGGTTCAGATGAATTTGTTCAATTACAAGCTCTTTTAGCATCTTTTGTTTTGGCAGGACAGGGAAAATCTAATTAGAAGATAAAATAAATATTTATATAGATTTTTTTAATGTCGGAACTTTAATACCTAATTTATTTCTTGCAAAAATAACACCATCCCTATTCAAATCGCTATAACCATTTTGTTTCATATAACAAAAAATTTCTCCTATGAAAATATTTATTGTCACAAAACCTGCGGGTTTTAACTACGCACTAAAGTGCGGAGCTTGTTCTGGTTTCCTTGAGCTCGTGGAGAGCTTGAGAGACAGAGAACTTTGTTCTCTGTATGTGACCACCGGAAAATCCGCGGCAATTTAAATCACTGACTAAAGTTCTGGATTTAACGAGTGTTAATAATTTGTATTCTTTTATTTCAATTTACTTTCTAGTTTCATCTTTTCTTGATTATATTTTTTTTCTAGTTCTATTATTGGTTGCCTTTTTCTATTAATTCCTTCAATTAATAACAATATCTGATCCAAATAACTATCTGCACTCGGATCAAGCTTTTGCCAAGTATATATAGATTGAACAGCATCATAAATAGCAATTGTTTTTTTCCCAATAGGGTCTCCTTCCATTTTTAGTCTTTGGTTCTGAATAGAAACTATTTGGTCTCTATAAGGGTCTATTTCCATTTCTGGTATTTGTGTATAATCCATAATCTTTTTTAATTTTGTTACTATTTAAACTTTTCTATTTGTAACAACTCAATAGTTAAAACAAATTACAATCTATATTATCAATTTTCTCCATAAATCCTTAAAAACTCTTCCAATCTAATTTTTATATGACAAAACCGCTTGTAGAAAAATTCCGTCCGAAAAATTTTCAAGAAATAATAGGACAAGAAAAAGCCGTAATAGAAACAAAGGACTTTCTAAAAAATTTCCCAAGAAAAAAAGCACTTATATTATATGGCCCAGCAGGAACAGGAAAAACCTCTCTAGTTTTAGCTTTAGCAAAAGAAAATAATTTAGAAATTTTAGAGTTAAATTCCTCAGATATAAGAAACAGGTCAAAACTAGAAGAAAATCTCAAACCCGCAACAGAACAAAGCAGCTTATTCAAAAAAGGAAAAATAATTTTAATGGATGAAGTTGACGGAGTTACTGGCTCAGAAATTGGAGGCATTCCAGAACTAATAAATTTGATTCAAACAACCCACTTCCCAATAATAATGACTTGCAACGATATCTGGCAGTCTAAATTGTCTCCATTAAGAGCAAAATCAAAACTTATTGAAATGAAACCTTTGTCAATACAAACAATTTCACAAATTCTAAAAAACATTTCAGAAAAAGAAAAAATCTCCCATGATAATTTATTCTTAAACCAAATAGCAATAAAATCTCAAGGGGATTTAAGAGCCGCAATAAATGATTTACAGGCATATTCTTCAGGAAAAAATATTTTTATAGAAACAACAGAAAAAAGAGACATAGAAGAAAACATCTTCAACATTCTAAAAAAGCTATTCAAAGAAAGAAGCAATTTTTTAAATCTCTTAGATTCAACTCATCTCTCATTAGATGAAGTTCTTTTATGGATAGAAGAAAACATACCAAAAGAATACAAAGGTGAATCCCTCGCAAAAGCGTACGAAGCTCTCGCCCACGCCGACAAATTCAGAGGAAGAATTTACAAAAACCAATTCTGGAGATTTTTAGTTTATCAAAATATTTTTCAAAGCGCAGGAATCTCCTACGCAAAAAATAAATCTCTTTCAGGATTCACAAAATACGAAAGACCAAAAAGAATTTTAAAAATCTGGCTAAACAACCAAAAAATAGCAAAGAAAAAAACAATCGCGAAAAAATATGCTCACTATGTTCACTGCTCAACAAAAAGAGTCATGCGAGATTTTCCTTTATTAAAGCCAATTCTCCAAAAACAATCAGTTCAAAAGCAACTTAAACTTTCAGAAGAAGAAATTGCCTTTTTAGAAAAATGAATGACCTACAAACTCAAGGAAAAATAGATTTAGAAAAAAACATAGAATCATTCCAAGAAAATCCAGAAAAAACAAATATAACAAAAGAGAGTCTTAGAAGAAATTATAGATGTAGTAGATTTAAAGAATATAAAGATAATGTATTTTTTACACACTATTTTTATAGAATTCCAAAAGAAGAAGATTTAATAATGATATTACAAGTTTTTACTTTTAATAGATGTGCATTTTCCTTTGATGTAAAAAATTACGGCTTTCCTGAAGATTTTAAAATAGAATATAAACCAGAAAAAATGAATATGGATCTTTCTGAAAGATGCAGAAAAAAATATGAAGAAATACTAAATAAAAACAATCTTCCTATAAATTTTTTACTTGAAGAAATAGGTTCATCTATTAATGATGCAATAAAATTTAAAGTTTTATTAGAAGAAATGTTGGTATCAAAAAAAGATAGAGAAAAAGAAAGAGCTAGAATTGAAAAAGATATTGAAGAAATAATAAGAAAGCACAACTATCAACCTATAGGAGACGAAACAATGGAAGGAGATTGTACATTTGCAGGCAACAACATAAGGAGAATGCTTCATTCACTTAATATAGAAGAAAGAATAAAATATGTTGATTGTGGTACATTAATACAAACAACAAAAGAATTATCACACGACACAACGTTTATTTTTGACACAGAAAGTAATTTTTGGGCAGTCATAAACTCAAAAAGTCCTCGTATAAAATATAATTTAGTACCAAAAGAAGAAATAAAAAATATGGGAAATCGATATTCAGATAATGATAAAAACATGAAAGTAGACATAAAAAAACTAATGACTATAAAATAATATGATAGATTATGTGTAGTAATTTCTCGGGCTTAACTTTTATTCAATTTACAGAAGTTGCCATGTTTGCCTTAATTCATCTACATTCATTTGACCTGAAGCAGATGATTTCCCTTCTCCTAATGAAGCAAATGTTAGGTATCCACCAACAGCAGGACCATAAACCCTAGTTATCATACCTTTCTGTCCCATACAAATGGCAATAATATCCCTATCTGCTCCAGAAATAAGGTTTAACATCCTCAAACTATCATTATAATTATTCGCTTTTGTCGCAATCTTGATGATATCTGCATTTGTTTTTGCAATGCGTTGATATATATCATTCAATTGAATTGGTGTTTCCTTAAAATTGTGATGCGAAACTATTAATTTAGTATTAGATTTTTCCAATGGATAATAGTAATCTAACTCAATATCAACATATTCTGCTCCTAAATCAATAGCTTGTTGTAAATATGCTAATCTTTTTTCCTCATGACCTTGAAATCTACCCCCTCATATTTGGTTCGATTTGTTACAATTTTGGGAGTTTGAGAATGTCTTAACAATCTTTCAAGATTTGGATTGTATATATAATCTATTCTTAGTTCAATTATATCCGCAACTTCTACAGCCTTATCTATATCTCTTAATGCTTCATCCATTGATTCAGCTGTTATTGGAATTGCTATTCTCATAATTAAGAGAAATATTAAATGCTTTAAAAAACTGATTGAACACCCATAAATTGTCGCTCTTTCTGTCGACCTTGCAGTTTCATCAACTAAAAAAATTTAGAGAAAAATCTACAAGAATTTTCTCAGATTTTTCTTTCACTTTGCTCCTTTTCCAGTCTACACTCCGAAAACTTCTTTTATGTCAAAGTTAACCTACTAAAAATCCAATTAAAATTTTTACTTCTAAATCTCCTTTAGATAATTTTCTTCAACTTTCTTCCAATTAATTATATTCCAAAAAGCCCCAACATATTCTGCTCTTCTATTCTGATATTTTAAATAATAGGCATGTTCCCAAACATCCAAACCTAAAATTGGAATCTTTCCATCCATAAACGGAGAATCTTGATTTGGAGTTGAAATAATCTCCAATTTCTCCCCACTCAAAACAAGCCATGCCCATCCACTACCAAATCTATTCAAAGCTGTTTCAGAAAATTTCTTTTTGAATTCATCAAAACTTACAAAATTTTTTTCAATCTCTCTCAAAATTTTTCCAGAACATTCCTGTTTTTCACCAATAAGAATTTCCCAAAACAAAGAATGATTTGCATGCCCTCCACCATTATTCATTATTACAGTTCTAATTTCGCTCGGAATCTCATCAATTTCTATCAATAACTCCCGAATATTCTTTATCATCAAATTAGGAAATTTTTCTAAAGCCAAATTTAACTTTTGCACATAAGTAGCATGATGCTTTCCATAATGAATCTCCATTGTCTTAGCGTCAATATAAGGCTCAAGCTCATCAAATTTATAACTTAACTTAGGCAATTCAAAAACCATAAAAAATAAATAAGTTTAACTATAAAAGCATTTGTATAAAATTATGAAAGAAAATTATGAAAGAAAAGCACTTGAAGAATATATAGAATATACTTCACAATTCACCCACCTTAATGAAGAAGAACAAAGAACCATATTAAACGAATACGAAAAAACAAAAGATGATCAATTAAAAGAAAAATTATTTGAATCAAACACTCGTCTAGTTACAAAAATAGCATGTGAGCTTAGAAGTAGATATAAAAATTTTCTATCAACATTAGAATTAATTTCAGAAGGAAATCTAGGGCTTCTACATTCAATACAAAATTACAGCTCAGAAAAATGCAAAAGAACATTCGCAAACTATGCTGGAGAGTGTATAAAGGGATACATAAAAAGAGCTATAACAAAAATAGAAAAAATAAGAAAAAGAGAAGAAAATTTAGAAGAAATTTGTTTTCCAATTGAAGAAGATGGTTTAGGAAATCCTCTAAAAAGTCTGATAAAAAAAGATCAAAAAGAACTTGCAAACTACCTAATAGATAAGCTATCAGGAGCAAGAAGAGAAGTAACAATAAAATACTATATATTAGAAAAAACATTAGACGAAATAGGAGAAGAAATGGGAAGAACACATCAAGCAATTAGCAAACGTCTAAAAAGATCAATTGAACAAATGAGAACATATTTAAAAAAATAAAATAAAAAAACTACAAATGACCAATTTAAAAAAATATAATTTACATTAAAGTCACAAAACCTGCGGGTTTTAACCCCGCACTAAAGTGCAGGGCTTGTTCGTGGTTTTGTGACCACCGAGAAATCCGCGACATGCAAACCACGGGCTAAAGCCCGTGGATTTAACGAGTGTTAAAATAACGCTATATAAAAAAGCTTATATAATCTCCAGCTTTATTTTTCATATGAAGATAAAAATTGGGGTTGCTGGAATAATTTTAATTATTATATCCTATCTTGGACACTTTGTTTTTAATCAGGGTGTTAAAAAGTGTGGGCATGGAGAAACATGGCCATTTTACATAGGATCGATTTTTCAAGTCTGCATAGAGACAACAATTCCTCACCCAATAACAAAACCATTTTTTTGGTTAGGCATTTTAGTTATAGCTATTTCTATAATTATTTGGATTATTGAAAAAAAGTCTAAAGACTTTAGCACTAATTCTTTAGAAACTTTATCTACTAATCACTAAAAAGATTTTACAAAAACTCTTCAATTACTCTCTTAATCTCGCTGTAAGGAACAGCACCACTAATAAATTTACCATTGATAAAAAATGCTGGTGTTCCTTGAACACCATAAGAATTCCCCTTCTCAATATCTTCTTCCACTTCATCAGCATATTTTCCAGACATTAAACAATTATCAAATTTCATTCCATTAACTCCAGAAATTTCTCTCGCCCACTTTTTATAATTGCTCTCATTTAAATCCTCCTGATTATCAAACAATTTTTTATGCATTTCAAAATATCCTTTATCTTTTGCCTGCTCTCTAACACATCTCCCAGCTTCGGCAGACTTGCAAGCCTCAGGATGTAACTGTCGTCCCAAATTAGAATTGCAACTATTATCTAATGGATAGTCCATCATAACATACCTAACTTTTCCGCTATTAACATAATCAGAAATAATTTTTTCATAAGATTCTAAATAAAACTTCTTACAAAAAGGACATTGATAATCCACAAATTCAACAAAAACAATAGGCGCATCATCTTCTCCTAAATAAGGCGAAGAATTATATTCAACATTATCAACAATTCTATCTTCCTCAACATCATTATTCTGTTGTAAATCCCCAGTCAACGGAACAGGATTTTGAATTAAATACTTTCCATCTAAAGTTGTATAAACCGGAATATTATTTCCTTGAAATTTAACAGTAGCCAAATAAAGCCCAGCATTTTTCTCAACAGAAACAATCTCTGCTTCTCCCTGTCCAAGCCTATTGACAAAATTCAAAACATTCTCCTCAACTTTTTTCTCACCAACACCGCCATCTCCATTTCTAAATCCAAAAGACAAAATCAAAAGAAAAAAAAGAACAAAACTAACCGCCATCCATGGATTATTTTTAATTTTAGAAATAATTTTCCCAACAGGAATCTCAATAACTTCTTCTTTTTTCTGATGTTTAACAACACTTTTTTTCTTCACAACACTAACATCAGAAACAACCTTCTCAACTTGCTTTTTATTAAGCTCCTCATCCATCTTTTCATAAAATTAAATGTCTTTAAAAATCTTTCTTAGAAAAAATATTTAAATAATAATTTCTAAATAAAATAATGAATCTAATTCTCCTTCCAGGAAACAGCAAAAGAAATGAAGAGTGGATTTCAAAAATAGAAAATTCTTTAAAAGACAAATTCGATTCTACATTTATATTAAAATATTCTCATTGGAAGTTCGAGGAAGAGAAAATAATTGACTTAAAATCAGAAACAAAAAAATTAAAAATATTTAAAAAAAATGAAGACTTAATTGTTTTCGCAAAATCAGCAGGAGTTTTGCTCTCTCTTAAAGCAATAAAAGAAAAAATAATCTCTCCAAAAAAATGCATCTTCCTCGGCTCCCCCATAAATTGGGCGATACAAAACAATTTAGAAATAGATAAGCTATTTTCAAAATACTCGACACTCACATTATTCATTCAAAAATCCAAAGATCCAGCATATAGCTTCAAAGAATTAAAAAAATTCCTCGAAGAAAAAGAAGTAAAAAACTACAAATTAATTGAATTCCCAGGAGATGACCATAACTACGAAGATATTAACAAAATAAAAGAAAAAGTACAAGATTTTTTAAAATAAAAAATCCAAACCTTTAATAAATTCTCCATACATAAAATTGTATGCCATACGACATAATTGTAGGAAGAAACTCATCAGACAAAATTCTCTTCGGAGATAAAGGATTAGTTTATTTAGGAAAATCTTATGTCAATATGGGAAATCAAACTTCTCTTTCAAATAAAATCTGGCTCGACATAGTAAGGCCCCATGTAATTTTAATTGCAGGAAAAAGAGGTTCAGGAAAATCCTATACACTGGGGGCAATCGCAGAAGAATTATCAAATCTCCCAAAAGAAACATCAAAAAATATAGCCTCATTAATTTTTGACACAATGGGAATTTTCTGGACAATGAAATACAAAAACGAAAAAGACTCTGAATTATTAGAACAATGGGGCTTAGAATCAAAATCCCTTCCAACAAAAATCTTTATACCATTCGGAAAAAAACAAGACTATCAAAAAAAAGGTATCCCATTTGATGAAGTTTTCTCAATAAAAACATCAGAGTTAGAAGCAGAAGATTGGCTCTCAATATTTAACATAAATTTAACATCAATTTTAGGAGTTTCAATAGAAAGAATAATCGCAAATCTAAAAGAAAAAAATCAAAATTTCACAATTGAAGAAATAAAAACAGAATTAGAAAAAGATAAAAAAATCTCTCAAGAAAACAAAGAGATAATTTATTCCCTATTCAGCGCAGCTGATTCTTGGGGAATTTTTTCAAAATCATTAGAATCAGCAGAAATTGAAAAACTAATAATCCCAGGAACAACATCAGTGCTAGACATCTCAACTTATAGTTCAGTCTCAACCTTCAACATTCGCTCACTAGTTATTTCAATAATTTCAAAAAAACTTTTCAAAATAAGAATGGAATCGAGAAAAAAAGAAGAGTTAGATTCAATTCAACATGGACAGGATTATCTATCTTATTCTCAAAAAAAAGAATCGCCGATAATTTGGATATTTATCGACGAAGCTCATGAGTTTATCCCAAAAGATGAAGTAACTCCTTCTACCGAAGCACTAAAACAATTATTAAGAGAAGGAAGACAACCTGGAATTTCTTTAGTCCTTGCAACTCAACAACCAGGGCAAATTCATAAAGACGCAATCACACAAGCAGACATAGTAATTTCTCATCGTGTAACAGCAAAAGCAGACATTGACGCCTTAAACGAAATAATGCAAACATATCTCGCAGAAGATATAAAACAGCAAATTGATTCTTTACCTTCATTAAAAGGTTCAGCAATTCTATTAGACGATAACGCAGAAAGAATTTTTCCCATTAGAATCCGTCCACGGTTCACCTGGCACGGTGGAGAAGCTCCAACAACAATAAAGTCTGAATTATAATTCTTTAGAAATTCTCTTTTTTATAATTACAGGCTCTGTTGAAAATGTCCTCAGGGAAAAATAGATAATCCCTGAG
>CAZIFJ010000008.1:0-23752 GCA_964538235.1 Candidatus Woesearchaeota archaeon | reverse complement strand
CATAAAGAGTTCCATCTAAATCCAAAATAATAAATTTCATTATTATATTTCTATATAAATGTTTAAATAAATATCTATTAATACTCGTTGAAAATCTCCAATTTTGGATTGGAGTTGTGTTCCTGTCGATTTTCCACGGTAATCGCAAAACCACGAACAAACTCCACACTTTAGTATGGAGTAGAAAACCCAGAGGGTTTTGTGATATTACTAAGTTATTTTATACTTTAAAATAATTAAAAGAATATTTTTAACTTTAAAGCAATAACATTATGATTTTTTTAATTATTTAATTTTTTCCGACGAGAAATTAAATAATTATTTTTAACACCTAAATGTTTTTAAATAGAAAAAAATTTTAGATTGGATTTGAGGTGTTTTTATGGTGAGTTTATTAGTTGTAAAAAGAAATGGTGATGTTGTTGATTTTGATTTCAACAGAATAAGTAATGCCATACAAAAAGCTGCTAATTCATCTAATGAAGTTTTGCCTCAAGAAATTTTAGATAAAATAACTGGCGATATATTAAATGAAGTTGAGCAAAGATTCGTTTCTTTTTATCCTAATGTGGAAAATGTACAGGACATTGTTGAAAAACATTTAATGAAAAATGAGCTTTTTAGGATTGCTAAAGAATATATTTTGTATAGGGCTAAGAGACATGAGGTTAGAGAGGAAGAAAGAAAACAGACAATTGAGAAATCCCTTCTTGGGAAATTAAGCGTTATTAAAAGAGATGGGAAAAAGACATTTTTTGATATTAACAAAGTTAAAAAATCTATAAAAAGAGCTTCAAAAAGTTATGAGGATGTTGTTTTTACTGAACAAATTGCAAAAGAAGTTGTTAAAAATGTTTATGATGGCATTCTTACTGAAGAAATTTCTAAGGCATTAATTTTGGCTACTGTTTCTTTTATTGAAAAAGATCCAGCATATGATTATATTTCTGCAAGATTATATTTGCAAAAAATTTACAAAGAGGTTATTGGAAATTCTTTGACTGAGGATATAATGGGCCTTTCTTACAGAGAATCTTTCATTAGAACAATCAGAGAGGGAGTTAAAAATAATATCTTGAATGAGAAGATGCTTGATTTTGATTTGGAAAAACTTTCTTATGGTTTGAAGCTTGATAGAGATGAATTATTTGAATATATAGGAATACAAACTATTTATGATAGGTATCTTGTTAAGTTGGATAACAATAAAAGAATAGAATTGCCACAGTCTTTTTGGATGAGGGTTGCAATGGGTCTTTGTTTAAATGAACAAAATAAAACTGAACGGGCTTTGGAATTTTATGAAGTAATGTCTTCTATGAGGTATGTTCCTTCAACACCGACTTTGTTTAATTCTGGATTAATTGTTTCGCAGTTGAGTTCTTGTTATTTGACGACGATAAAGGATGATTTGTACCATATTTTCAAATGCATTTCTGACAATGCTCAACTTTCAAAGTGGGCAGGTGGAATTGGGAACGATTGGACAAACATAAGATCAACTGGCTCGATGATAAATGGAATTGGCTCTCCAAGTCAAGGAGTTGTTCCATTTTTGAAAATTGCAAATGACACTACTGTTGCAATAAGTAGAAGCGGAAAAAGAAGGGGCGGAACTTGTGCTTATTTGGAAACTTGGCATTTAGATATTGAAGATTTTCTTGATTTGAAAAAAAATACAGGTGATGAAAGAAGAAGAACGCATGAGATGAATACTGCAAATTGGATTCCAGATTTGTTTATTAAAAGAGTTTTGAATGATGAGAACTGGACACTGTTTAGCCCGAATGAGGTTTCTGAATTACATGAACTTTATGGTAGAGCTTTCGAAAAAAAATATACTGAATATGAAGAAAAAGCGCAAAATGGGATGATAAAAAAACATAAAGTTGTTTCTGCTGTTAAACTGTGGAGAAAAATGTTGAGTATGCTTTTTGAGACAGGGCATCCTTGGATTACATTCAAAGATGTCTGCAATATTAGATCTCCGCAAGATCATTGTGGCGTAGTTCATAGTTCAAATCTTTGTACTGAAATTACATTGAATACTTCTGAAGAAGAAACTGCTGTTTGTAATTTGGGAAGTGTTAATTTGGAGAGACATTTTAAAGATGGAAAAATAAATGAAGAGTTAATTGGAAAAACAGTTAGGACTGCTGTGAGAATGTTGGATAATGTAATTGATTTAAATTTTTATCCGACTATTGAAGCAAAGAATTCAAATTTGAGACATAGACCTGTTGGATTGGGAATTATGGGATTTCAAGACGCTTTGTTTAAATTAAGAATCCCTTTTGATTCTCCAAACGCAATAAATTTTGCTGATCAAAATATGGAATTAATTTCTTATTATACGATTATGGCTTCTTGTGAGCTTGCTAAAGAAAGAGGAGCTTATTCTACTTTTTCAGGGTCTAAATGGGATAGAGGAATTTTTCCGCTAGATACTTTAAATTTACTTGAGCAGGAAAGAGGATTTAGAATTGATGTTAATAGAGATGAAAGATTAGATTGGACAAGTTTGAAAGCGAATGTTAAACAATTTGGGATGAGAAATTCTAATGTTATGGCAATTGCACCGACAGCAACTATTTCAAATATTGTCGGATCTTATCCTTGTATCGAACCGATTTATAAAAATATTTATGTAAAATCTAATATCAGTGGAGAATTTACCGTTGTGAATAGATATCTTGTTGAAGATTTGAAAAAACTTGGAATGTGGAATCAGGATATGCTTGATCAAATAAAATATTATGATGGAAATCTGCAGATGATTGCAAATATTCCTCAAGAAATAAAAGATTTGTATAAAGAGGCATTTGAACTTGATTCTATTCAAGGAATTAAAATGACTGCTGTTAGAGGAAAATGGATTGACCAGAGCCAGAGTCATAATGTTTTTATGAATGGATTATCTGGGAAAAAAATCAGTGATGTATATATAAATGCTTGGAAGTTTGGATTAAAGACAACTTATTATTTGAGGACAATGGCTGCTTCGCAAATTGAAAAATCAACTCTCGATGCTGGGAAATTTGGATTTACTCAAAAAAGAAGTTATAAAGAAATGGAAAATATTACGCAAACTAATGAAACCGATTCTTCACAGAAAGAATTAATTTCTAAAAATGAAATTGAATTAGTCCATCATAGGAATCTTCCTAGAGTTTTGGAAAATCCAAATATTGAAATAGAGCTTTCAAATGAAGGCGCTGCAAGTGTTGTTGGAAAAATTTGTAATCTTTTAGATCCAGATTGTGAGGCGTGTCAATAATGGGAATAATAAATAATTCAAAAACAGATCCGAATAAAATTTTACCTATGCACTATCTTTGGGCAAGGCAACATTATAAAGATGGTGTTGCAAATAACTGGACACCTGAAGAAGTTCCGATGCAAGATGATGTTGAGCAGTGGAAATCTTCTAAAATAAGTTCTGAGGAGAGAAAATTGATTTTATGGAATATGGGATTTTTTTCAACAGCTGAATCTTTGACAGCAAATAATATTGTTCTTGCAGTTTATAATCATGTTACAAATCCTGAATGCAGGCAATATTTATTGAGACAAGCATACGAAGAAGCAATACATACAGATACTTTTATTTATTGCTGTGATACATTAGGACTTGACCCTGAAGAAATTTATACGATGTATCTGACTATTCCTTCAATCAGAGAAAAAGATGAGTTTGTTGTTGAACTTACTAAGTCTGTTTTTGACCCTAACTTTACGACAAATACTTCACGAGATATTCAGAGATTTGTTCACGATTTAATTGGGTATTATGTTATTATGGAAGGAATATTTTTTTATGCCGGTTTTGCTATGATGCTTGCTTTGAAGAGACAGCAAAAAATGGTTGGAGTTGGACAGCAATTTGAATATATAATGAGGGATGAGAGTTTGCATTTAGCTTTTGGATGTGATTTGATTAACACAATAAAAAAAGAAAATCCTGAAATTTGGACTCACGATTTTCAAAAAGAAATTACTCAGCTTATAAAAAAAGCGGTTGAGCTTGAGGAAAAATATGCTGTTGACGCTTGTCCAAAGGGATTACTTGGAATTAATTCTGCGCAGTTTTGTAATTATGTAAGATATGTTGCTGATAGAAGATTGGAAAGGATAGATCTTCCAAAAATTTACAATGAAGAAAATCCATTTCTTTGGATGTCGCAGTCTGTTGATTTATCGAAGGAGAAAAATTTCTTTGAAACAAGAGTTACAGAATATCAGACGGCTGGAAGCTTGAAGTGGGATTAGGAAGATTTTTCACTCTTTGTTTTAAGATCGTCTAAAAAGATTTTGTTAGCAAGTATCTCTAAACCACCTTCTTTTTGTTTTACTAAAATTCCTTTTCCATCAACATAAACTTCTTTATATAATACTTCTACTTCTCTATTATTGTATGCTTTATCTGGGTCTATACAAACAAATCCTTCATCATTCACAGATATAATACGATATGGACGAATTAATTCACCAAAATTACCTTTGGTTATGTAAATATCTCCTACTTCTACGTCGCTAGGCTTTAGACGTCTATAATGTTCCATTTTATCTTCTTACAAATATATTAACTATACTTTATAAATATTTATATTGTATCTACTTTTAAGTTTATAATGAAAAGTCTGTCCTCAAACTATTAGAGTTAAATAAAATAAAAAGTTAGATAATTCTTATATTACATAATTTTCACAAAACCTTATAAATTCTTTTAAATTTAATTTAATATGAATAAAAATAGAAGATTAATTTTATCTTTGAGCTTTCTTTCATTATTTTTAATTATAACTTTATTTTATGAAATTGATTTATTTGCAAATTTTGATAATTCTGTTAATTCTTATTTTTCAAATTCTGATAATAATTTATTTTTCTATATTTCTTTATTTTTACATTATGCTTTTGATTTCTGGACTTTATTGGTTTTGACTATCTTTATTTCAATTTTTATTTATTTTAAAAAGTATAAAAAATTCTCCTTTTTCTTTTTGACTTCTATGATTATCGGACCTGGAATTTATTATTTAGTTAAAATTTTAATTGCAAGAGAAAGACCAATTAATTTTATTGAGAATGGATTTTCTTTTCCAAGCGGACATGTTATAAATTCTATTTTATTTTTAGGATTAATATTTTATTTTATTTTAAATAATAAAATATCTTATAAAAAGGATTTTTTCTATTTGTTATTTTTTACAATAGTTTTATTAATTGGAATTTCAAGATTGTATCTTAGTGTGCATTGGTTTAGTGATATTTTAGGAGGATTTGCATTTGGGGGGTTTTTACTTTATTTTTTTATTTTTGTTTATGAGTCATTGGTAAAATAATTCATTTTCTAAAATTTAGATGTTATTTTGTAGTAGTGTATAGGAAGGTTTAAATATACTTAATTATAATTTTAAAAATGGAAAGTGAATATAATGCTTTAGTAGGATGCCATGACGAATTTGTTAGTCAGATGTATATAGAATTTTTAAAAAGAAAAGGATATACACCAAGAGAAGTTAGCAAAAGAGAAGAATTTTATTCAATTATTGATAATGAAATAGATAATTATAGAGTTGTAATTATGGATCCTAATCTTGGACTTCCAGGATCATTAGACATAGAACCATTAAAAAGAGTATATGAAAGTTTATTTAATAGAATTCAATCTAAAGAAGTAAAGTTAATAGGTTTTTCTGGTGGTGGTGAGATTGCCGATTTAGCTAAAGCAGAAGGTTTACCTTGTGAAGTAAGACCGAATGATGTTCAATGGATAAATTCATTGGAAAGTTATTCTGATTTAAGAGCAAGAGAATTAGTTCAAGTATAATAAGAATTATAAGTCTCTAAATTGTTTTATTGTATGAAAAAAATAATTTATATGGATTGTGCTGCGACAAAGCCGATGTATGACGAAGTTATTGGAGAGATAGCAAAAGTTCAAAAAGAGAATTTTGGAAATCCTTCTTCAATGCATTCTGTTGGAGAAAAAGCTTTTGAAATTATTACTAGGGCGCGAGAAAAGCTAGCTAAAGAGATTGGAGCAAAAACTCATGAAATTATATTTACCTCTAGTGGAACAGAATCAAATAATTTGGCTTTAAGAGGACTAATTGATTTAAACTCTGAAAAGAAAAAAATAATTATTAGTTCGATTGAACATCCTTCTGTTATTGAAACTTGCAGTTATTTGAGAAAAAGAGGATTTAATATTTTAGAAATTCCTGTTGATAAAGGAGGAATTATTGATTTTAATTTTTTAGAAAAAAACGTTGATAAAAATACCTTATTGATTTCTGTTATGCATGTTAATAATGAAATTGGAACAATCCAAGATCTAGAAAAAATCGGAGGGATATGTAGGAAAAAAAACGTTTATTTTCATACTGATGCTATTCAGAGTTTTGGAAAATTGAAGATTGATGTTAATAAAATGAAAATTGATTTGCTTTCTACTTCTGCGCATAAAATTGGAGGACCTAAAGGTATAGGATTTTTGTATATCAGAGAAGAAATTAAAATCTCGCCAATAATTTTTGGTGGAGGACAAGAAAGGGGGTTAAGAAGTGGGACTGAAAATGTTTCTGGAATAGTAGGATTTGCTAAAGCGATCGAAGTAATCTCTAAAATCAATAAAAATAGAATTTTGGAAAATAGGGATTATTTTATTGATGAATTAAAAAAAATTGGAGGTAAAATAAATGGCTCTATTAAAAATAGAATTTATAATAATGTTAATGTTGCTTTTTTTGGGATTTCAGGCGAGCAAGGAGTTATTTATCTATCTCAAAAAGGAATTATGGCTTCAACAGGAAGTGCATGTTCTTCAAAAAAAATAATTGAAAGTAAAACTCTAAGAGAAATTGGGTTAGGTAAAAAAGAAATTGATGGGAGTTTAAGGTTTTCTATAGACGAAAAAATAGGTAAAAAAGAAATTGATTTTACAATAAAAATCCTTAGAAATTTTGTTCAACAAACATTTAAATAGAAATTAATTTTATATTAAATATGAAAAAAGAAGGTTTGTTTTTATTCAATTAATTCCAAATCTTCTTCATTCATTGGAGCATAAGCAAGAACTTCTCCTTTTTTATCCAAAATCTCAACGTGATATTGTCCATTTGGAAGAAGAATATTTATTTTTCCTAGCATTCCTTTTTTTATTGGAATTTCATCTTGATAATATTCTACATATTCTATATCTGGGTCTACAAGAAGTTTAATTTTTTGATGCCTTTTGAATTTAGTGTGCATTTTATTTTAATTTAATCTGCTATATAAATTCTTTCTTAACTCTACAAAAATGAAATTATCTTTCAGCTCCTCCTTTATTATCTTATCATTTTCTTTTTTTATTTTAAATATTGACTGTAAGTTTCTACCATTAAAATCTTTTTTTCCATTATTTACTGGAGCTACTAGTATTCCTTGATTATTGAGTTGCTCGTAAAGATGAACTGGAATTTTATCATAAGCCGCACTTACAAGTATTCTATCAAGAGGTCTAAATATTTTATCAATCCCATAATAGCCATCTTTATTTATAATAAATATCTCTTTATATCCTTTAAAATATTCTCTTGATTGTTTTACTAAGTTATGGCTAATTTCCATTCCATATATTATTCCCTCTTCTATTATTTCTTTTATTAGTGCGAGAACATAGCCACATCCTGAACCTATCTCCAAGACTTTTTGTCCTCTTTTAAGTTCTAAGAGATTTAACATATAAGCAATTGTACTTGGTTGGGAAATTGTTGATTCTTCCTCGAGGGGAATTGCATAATTCTCATAGGCTTCTGATTTAAATTTTTCTGGTATAAATTTCTCTCTTTTAACTTTTTCAAACGCTTTTAAGATTGGTTCTTTGAATCCATGTCCTTTAAGTAGTTTTAATAAAACATTTTTATCCATAATATTAATTATATAATAGATTTATTAATTTAATTATGGTTTACAAAAGTTTTATTAATAGAGCTTTTTATTTATGAAGATGTCTGAAAATATTTTTCAATTAACATCAAAAAATTTTAACGAATTTATTTCTAAAGGAGATTCTGTTATTGATTTTTGGGCTGAATGGTGTGGACCTTGTAGATTAATGGCCCCACATTTTGAAGTGGCTGCGAAAGATTTTGAAAGAAAAGTAAAATTTGGAAAGTTAAATGTTGATGAAGAAAATGAAATTGCATCTAAGTTTAATATTTTAGGAATCCCCACAATGATTTTTTTTAAAGATGGAAAAGTAGTTTCAAGAACTTCAGGATTTATTAAAAAAGAAGAGATAAAAAATTTAGTTTCTAAAACATTTAAGGTTTAAAAAATTATAAATCAAAGAATTTAAAAATCAACTAATTCTCCATCGTTTAAGGCTCCGTAGCTCAGCTTGGTAGAGCACTGGACTTTTACTACAGTTTCTTTTTTCTAAAAAGAAACTCTAGGTAGGTAGAAAAACTATATGAGTTTTCAAGAACTATAAGAGTAGAAAAAAGAAACTCTAGGTAGGTAGAAAAACTACAACAGAAGAGATCCAGGTGTCGCGGGTTCAAATCCCGTCGGGGCCATATCCAATTGGGATTTGAACACACACGCAGACAAAGTCCGCGGTGCCCTCGCTCATAAGTTCGCTACGGGAATCCCCGTCGGGGCCATATTTAGAAATTTAAAATAAAATAAATAACATAATTTTAAATAAATAGAAAATTACTTAAAATTATGAATCAATATCAAAATGTTTTATTATTTTATGAAAGAAGGAAAGATTGGCTAAATAAGTTTGGTAGTTCTAAAAATAATTCTGTACTTAAAGATAAATCTCGTTTTTTACAGAGAGACGAAGAAATAGATTCGGTAATACTTGCTTTAAAAGAAAGAGGTTATTCTATAACTCATTTAAATAAACCACAGGATTTATACAATCTTATCTTAAAAGGGGATGATAGTCTGCAAAAAAGCGTAGGGTGGAATATTACCGATGGTTATGATATTTATATGGGCTCTCATTTTCCTTCTTTTTTAAGTCTTCTAGGAATACCATATATAATGGAAGAGTCTTACATACAAGCTCTAGCTCAAAATAAAGATCATTTCAAAAGTGTAGTAAAAAGCATGGGCATTTTAACTCCAGAATGGTTAACTGTTACACCCTATATTAGAGATAATAACATTAATTTTCCTGGACCCTATATAGTAAAGCCTTCTAAACTTGATAATAGTATTGGTCTATTAAGTGAAAAATCAAATGTATTTGATCAGCCAATAAAAGCATTAAATTTTGCTAGACTACATGCTAGAGTATATAATTCTCCGATGATTATTGAGAGATTTATTAAAGGTTTTGATATTACTAATCCTTATGCATTCTTTGATGATGAGTTACACATGTCTCTATTCAAAGAGTGTTTAGATGAGGATTGGGCAAACTATATTTATCAATCAAACAAATTGAAAGATCTTAGAGCTAAAAAAATGGTTTGTATTGAAGATAAAATTATTGATTTAAAGGTCAGAAAAATTAGTAAATATCTAATAAAAAATTTGCATCTTAAAAGTTATGGAAGATTTGATTTTAGATATTGTACTGAAGATAATCTAGTTTATTTATTTGAATTAAATCCTGGAACTTCTTTGACTGGCTTACCATTTGAAAAGTTTTATGAAATAAAAGGTATCACTCTTTCAGAATTTATGGAAAAAATGATTTCATCAAAATTTAAAGGACAAAAATGAAGAAAATAATAATTGTTTGTGGTGTGGGTGGGGGGATAGAAAACGCACTTACACTATTCAGAAAGAAAGGTTATTCTTTGATTATAATAAATGAAAGGTCTATAAAAATCCAGAAAGATGATACTTTACTGATAATAGATTTGTCAGAACATAAAGTAATTTTGAATTATATAAAAAAAAATTATTCTTTAAAAGAAATTAAAGGTATAATTCCTTTAGGTCTTGAGAAAGGAGTTAGATTAGCAGCATTTATGGCTAATGATTTGCATTTACCTGGTCCCTCTATTAAACAATCAGAAATACTTACTGATAAATTTTATTTATACACCGTTTTAAAAGAATCTAATTTGCCTGTTCCTAAAACGATTAAAGTAGATTCTCTAAAGGAATTAAAAACTAAGGTATCAAATATGGGTTTTCCTTTAGTGATTAAACCCTCTAACTCTGCTGGTGCCAGAGGAGTTAAAAAAATTCATTCAAAATTAGATTTAGAAGATTCTTTTAATTATGCTACTAAAATATCTAATAAGATAATAATTCAAAAATGTTTATATGGATCAGAACATAGCATTGAGGCAGTGATATTTAATGGTGAAATATACATTACTGGTTTTTCTGACAGACTTTTTTTATACAAAAAATATGACCCATATTTTGTGGAAAGTGGAGATTTATTGCCTTCGCGCCTTTCTCAAAATAAGATATTATGTTTAATAGATTTATTTAAGAATGTAGTTAGAACATTAAATATCAAAACTGGAGTAATAAAGGGAGATTTAATTTTGACCAATAAAGGGCCATTTATTCTTGAGTTAGCTGGAAGACATGGTTCTCCAAATTTTTGGAAGCTTAGTAAACTTGCTTATGGAACTAATAGCATATCTGCTTCTATTGATGCTTACACGGGTAAAAGACCAGATGTAAAAAATATTTATATGAATAAATCTAGGGGTGTTTGTTTTAAGTGCATCTTCACTAAGAAGGGCTTCTATAAAAACGTAGAAGGAATAAGTAATTTAAATAAATTAGGAGGGTTTAAAGAATTTAGTTGGTGGAATGGAAAGAAGCCCAAGCCCAATACTTACATTGGAAATTATAAAAATCTATCGGATATGTTTGCTTTTGTAATCGCAACAGGTAAAAACTCTGAAGATTCTTTAAGGAATTGTAATAATATAATAAAAGAGGTCCGTGTTATTTTAAAATGATGCAAAAAGAATACGTAGAAAGTTTACTTTGCGAATTAATTAATTCTTCTAATGAATTTAACAGAATAAGTGTAATTGAAAGAGAATTAAAAAACTTTGAAGTTAAATACAATAAGATATCTATAAAAAGAAATATCAAAAAAGATTATTTCTTTACCGAAAATGAGGATGAGTTTGGAAAGATAAATATTGAAGCTAGAATAAATAACAACTCTTCTAAGACCATTTTATTAAATACTCATTTTGATATAGTGCCTTCTTCAATGAAAATGAGCATAGCGAAGAAACGTAATGGTAGAATTTATGGTAGAGGAGCATGTGATGCTCTTGGGCAAATTGTAGCCATATTAGCTACAATAAGAAAATTGAAAGAGAATAAAGAAAATAAATTTATTAATCTAATAATCCAATTTGTAAATTGCGAGGAAACTGGGGGAAATGGAACATTGTCTCTTTTCATAAAGAAAAAAGAAAAAATAGATTATGCAATAGTATTTGAGCCCACTAATCTGGAATTATGTGGTGCTTGTCGTGGTGCTTTATGGTTCACCCTAGAGATATATGGGGTTGCTTCTCATATGGGTAGATTTGATGAGGGAGATAATGCTATATATAAGATGAAATACATAGTCTCTTCTCTTGAAGATTATTGGAATAGACTTATCAAAGAATCTAAAAATCATGATTATTTTAAAAATTATAAATTTCCAATTCAGTTAAATTTAGGAGTAATAAATGGGGGGTTAATCAATTCTTCACTACCAGAAAAAATAATTTTAAAGGGGGCTGTCGGTTTTTTATCTAATAAAAAAATTAGCAATATAAAAAATGATTTGGAAAGATATATTAAAAAAGGAGTTGAAAATTATAAAGAAAAAATTAAAATAAAGAATTTTCCTCAGAAAGATTATAAAATTTTTTTTAATTCTCTTCATAATGATCCCTATGATTTAAAATTTTCTGAGAAAAAGAAGAGAGTTTCAATTGAAGAAGTAATTTGGAGAATAACGGGTAAAGAATCTGTTATGAAGGGATTTCCTGCTAGTTGCGATGCTAGAATTATATATTTAAAAAATAAAATACCTACTTTTGTATTTGGAGTGGGAAGATTAATAGAAGCACATTCCGAGAATGAATTTGTGAATCTGAAGGATATAGATAAAATAATTAAAATCTTATATTCTCTTTTTAGAAATGGAAAATAAAATAAATATATTCATAATTGGCTTAGGAAGATGGGGGAAAATTCTTTTAAATTTAATTGCAGATAATGAAATAGGGTCTTTATTTAAAATTGGGGGGATTGTTACAACAAGAAAAAATTCAAATGATATTAAAAAGTTTTCTGATAAATATGGTTTTAAGATTTTTTGTTCTTTAGATTCTGCTTTAGAATCTAGACCAGATGCAATTTTTATCTCTACGCCAGATTTTAATCATTTAGATTGTTTACAGAAAATTTATCTTTTTTGTAAGAAAAAAGGTTGCTCTTATCCTCATCTATTAATTGAAAAACCTCTTGGAAATGATATTAAAAAGTGTGTAGAAGTTTTAAAAAATTTTGGATATAAGATTAACAGAAGGGGGTATATGAAACCTTCAAACACTTCTCCAATTATTTTTATAGATTGGCACAAAAAATTTAGTCCACAACAGAAATATTCTAGTCAAATAATCAGTAAAAACATTAGTAAAATCAGCTCAATTAAAGTCAGTTATTTAGATCAAAAAAAAGTTTTTTCTCGCGGTTACTTATCTTGGTTTCATAAGACTGATTTATTTTCCTTTTTATTGGGTCATTATTTAGATTTAATTTTTGATTCGATTGAAAATTCTGTTCCTATCATGGTTTCGGTAATGGTGGCATTTGATAAAAGAAAAATCATGAGAGAAGCCTATGTAAATCTTGCAGTTTCATTAGATGGTGGGTCTAACACGATACCAGTAAATTTAATTGTTTCTTGTAATGAGCCAAATAACTCTTACGCTTTAACTGAACAAAAAGTAACTTATTTGTTTAATGATTCTAGAATAAGTATTGATACGACTGGACGAGATGTTGAAATTATTGATAGGGAGGGTATAAAATTTAAAAATGTTCACGGAGATTTATTATTTAAGGATAAATGGGATGGTAAATCTCATGTTTCGGGTTATATTTATGATTTGTTAAAAAGGTGGATAAAATTAATTAGAGACTTAAGAAGAAAAAAAATCAGTGTTAAAAATGTCTTACATAATTACCCTTTAAGTTTACTTCCCGAGATAGTAATTAATGCTTGTAAGTTGAGTCTAGATAATGGTATAAAGAAAGGAAATTTAATAATGGGAAGAAATATCGAAATTAATTTAAAAGAACTAAAATTCAAAATTATTTAAATTTGTTTAATTATCTTCTTTTTACCTAACATATAGAACTGTAAATTTTCAGGGATATCTATCGAACCATCCTCATTTTGGTTGTTTTCTAATATAGCCACCATAATTCTAGAAGTTGCAATCGCCGTATCATTTAAAGTATGTAAGATTCTTTTTTGTCCTAATTTATTTTTGCAATATATTTCTAACTCTCTAGCTTGATAATCTGTGCAATTACTTAGTGAAACAACCTCCCCATATCTTTCAATTGGGGGTCTCCAAACTTCTAAATCTATGCTCTCATTTTTCCAATTAGCTAAATCTCCAGAGCATATATTAAGAACTCTATAAGGAAGGTTTAGTAGTCTGAGAATTTGTTCGGAATTTTCTAGTAATTCCTTATAATAATTTCTTGAATCTTCAGGTCTGCAAAAGATAAATTGCTCTATTTTATTGAATTGATGAGTCCTCCATAAACCTTTCTCATTTATACCATGAGAACCTATCTCTTTTCTGAAGCACATAGAATAAGAAAAATATTTTTTCGGAAGTTCTTGCTCTTCGATTATATCATTAATATGCAATGATAAAAGTGATTGTTCAGAAGTTCCAATAAGATTTAAGTCAGCTTTTTCTATTGAATAAACAGATTCTTCTATAGCTTTTTTATCCATGGAAGCGTATATCGATTTTTTATTTAACATTAGGGGCGTTTCTATGTAAGTATATCCTTTCTTCTTCATAAAATCGATACCAAATCTAATTAACGCTTGATTTAATAGTGCTAAATCTCCAATTAAGTAATAAAATCCATTTCCAGAGGTCTTTGCTGAAGAATCAAAATCGGCTACACCCAGAGATTCGATTAATTCTACATGGTTCTTAGGTTTAAAATCAAACTTTTTTGGTTGCCCTACTCTTTTTATTTCTAAATTATCAATTTCATTTTTTCCGATAGGTACTGAAGGATGAATAAAATTAGGTATCTCTTTAAGTAAGAAACTTATTTCATCTATTAATTTATTTTTCTTTATTATATCTGTTTTCCTATAATTTAATTTTTGACAAATTTTGTCAAGCTTTATAATTTCATCTACTATTTTTATTTTTTCATCTTGGAATTTTTTCTTCAAATTATTCTTTACTTCTTCAGGTTTCTTTCTTATCCAGTCAATATCTATCATTGTTGAGTTTAAATAATGTTAATATTTAAATTTTGTTTTATTTAATGTTCTGTACACTAAGCCTTTAATAAGACGATATTATATCTTTAAATATGCATATTAAAAGGGTTCTATTAATAGGCTATGGATTTTCTGGAAGAAGAATTTATAGAGTCTTACAATATCTAAAGAGGGAACTAAATTTTAAGGTAGTTGGAATTATTGATAAAAATAAAAATTTAGATTTTCCGAGGCGTGTAAAATTCTATTCAACTATTGAGCATTTTTTTATCAACGATTGTAATGGTGCAGATATTGCTATTATTGCAACAAATGATTTTAATCACGAAATTGTTTTTAAAAAGCTTAGTAAATATAAAAACATAGATATTATCTCTGAAAAGCCATTGGTTAAGGATATTCGCTCTTATAAAAGGCTCAGAAGTTTTTTTGAAGAGAGAAAAGTATATATTAATTATGTAGAAAGATTTAGCCCAGTTTTGGACGATTTACTTAAATTTTTAGCTAAGAATCCTATTAAATTAACTAAAGGTATATTTTTTTGGGGAAAGGATAGATACTTTGATAAAAGACCTACTCAGGGAGTATATGCAGAAATCACTCACCCCTTAGATTTGTTGATATATTTATTTAATTTTAAATCTCCATATATTAAGGTAAATAGTTTTACTAAGTTTGAATTTGCCGTAAATAATAAATTATTAGTCGACTCATTAGACATCACAATTAAAGAAAATGGTTTAGAGTTTAAAGGGCATAGTTCATTTACTTGGTTTGTAAGAAAGAGAGAATTTATTTTATACGGTAAATCTGAGAAAAATAAAAATCTGAGATATCAAATTAATCTTAGGTTTGATAACGAAAAATGGGACCGGGATTCTATAAGTATAAATGTTGTTAACATAAAGAAGAAAAGAAGAAAAGAAATTTTATTTAAAAATTATCCTAACAAAGATTATATTTTAGATTTAGATCAGCTAAATAAAATTTTTTTATTTTTAAAAATGAGTTTTATTTCTATATTAAAAAATGAACCTGATAGGAAGATAGCTGTTCTTAGAGATGGTCAAAAAAATTTAGAATTTATTCAGCAAATTAAGAATCAAATTAACAAGAGAAAATCGGATAAATATGGTTTCATTTAATAAAAAATAGAATATTTTATAATATTAAATATCTACTAAGTTCTATTTTTTTCTCAGAAAAAATATTTCATTTAATCAACAACCACCCTAGCAAGCTGTGGAGACAATAAATTATCCTACCTAAATCACTTGAGAATAATTATTTTTCGGTTCTTTTTTTATTCCGGACAAAGCTAAAAAATCTGCTCTGTCCGGAGTTATAGTAATTCAAAGTATAAGTCCTCTTTTTAGACTCTAATAACTAAAATTATTTTCTAAAAACATCCATTCCGGACAGAGCTAAAAAATCGCAAGATTTAAAAAGCCAGATTTATAAATTCATTTATTATTTAATAGTTATTAATTAAAGTAAAACAATTAAACTTCATGCATTTCCTACAACCGAAACACATCGTATTGAAGCCCGTCGAGGTGAACTCTTTACTTGAAAAATTTAATATTTCTGTTGCCCAATTACCAAAAATTAAGTCTGATGATCCTGCTGTTCCGGAAGGGGTTGTTGCTGGAAATATTTTAAAAATTGAAAGAGAAGAAAAGGGAGATTCTGTTTTGTATTACAGAGTTGTTGCATGATAGATAAACAAAAACATATTCTAATAAAAAGATATCTTGAGCAACATTCTTTAGTTGAATCGAATGTAGTTTCTTTTAATGATTTTATTCAGAATAAAATTCAACAGATTGTAAATGAAGTTAATGAAACAATTCCTAAAGAAGAAGTTGAAATTGTTTTGGGAAAAGTAAGAATCGATAAGCCCAACATTATTGAGGCTGATGGAAGTACAAATTTGGTTACTCCGATGATTGCGAGATTAAGAAGTTTAACTTATTCTGCTCCTGTTTTTGTTGAATTGAGTGTTAAATATGCCGGGCAATCTGATAGCACTGAAGTTGAGATTGGAAGAATTCCTGTAATTGTCAGAAGTGCTGCGTGCAATACATTTAATATGAACAGGGATGAATTGAAGAAAATCCAAATGGACCCGAGAGATCCAGGAGGCTATTTTATTATTAATGGAAATGAAAGAGTTATTGTTATGTCTGAGGACCTTGCGCCGAACCAGCCGTTTATTGAAGAAGGAAGATTGGGTTTAGTTGTTAAATTATTTTCACAAAGAGGCTCTTATAGAATTCCTACTTCTATTACAGAAACGAACGAGGGAATTTTGGAGGTTACATTTAGCAGGCTGAAAAACATCTCTGCAATAGTAATGTTAAAAGCTTTGGGAATTATTAAAGAAGCTGACATCGCTAAAAACATTAAATATGAAAATGATGGACTAATTGTTAATTTGTATGAATTTGCTCAAATACAAACTCAAGAAGATGCGATGATTTATATTGCAGAAAAATCTGGAATTCAAGGAACTAAAAAAGAAATTCTTGACAGAGTTAAACAAAGAATTGATTCTTATTTCTTGCCTCATATTGGATTAGATAAAACTTCAAGAGCTGAAAAAGCTGCTACATTAAGCAGATTGTTAAGATTATTTTTGAGAGCGAAAGAAGATGATAGAATTAGAACAGATAAGGATCATTATGCAAGCAAGAGAGTAAAACTTTCTGGAGATTTAATGTCTGATTTGTTTAGAGTAAATATTGGGATTTTAGTGAGAGATATTCAATATTCTTTGCAAAAAGTTTCTAAGAGGAAAAAATTCTATTCTTTGAAAACAATTGCTAAATCCACTTTATTTACTCATAGAATTGAGAGCGCCATTGCAACAGGAAGCTGGATTGGGGAGAAGTCTGGTGTTACACAAAATATGGAAAAAACAAATTATCTTTCCATACTTTCACAACTACAGAAAGTTTCTTCAACTCTTCCGGAAGATCAAGAAAATTTCTTAGCAAGAACTTTACACCCAACTCATTATGGAAGATTTTGTCCAATTGAAACACCAGAAGGAACTGAAATTGGATTAAGAAAAAATTTGTCTTTGCTTGCAAAAATTTCAACAGCTGTTCATTTAGATGAAAATTCCGCTTTGAAAATGTTTAATGATTTTGGATTGAATAAAGAATCTGGGACTGATGTTTTTCTTAACGGAAAATTTATTGGATTTGCTGAAAAACCTGAAGAATTTGCAAATAAAATTAGAGAAGCAAGAAGAATGAAAAAATTGCCTTTAGAATTAAGCGTTTCTTACGATAGTTTATTAGAAAATGTTTCTATTACGAAAGAAGTTGGCAGAGTTCTAAGGCCAGTTATTGTTATTAAAGACAATTCTTCTACTTTAAAAGACGAGCATCTTGTTATGCTTGAAGAAAATAAGATTAAATGGGTTGATTTGGTTTCGCAAGGAATTATAGAATATATTGATGCTGCTGAAGAAGAAAATGCAATTATTGCAAAGAATTCTGAAGAAATTAATTCTTCACATACTCATGTTGAAATTGACCCTATTGATTTATTTGGATTAATTACTGCTCTTGTTCCTTTCTGCAACCACGATCAAACTCCTAGATTAATTAAAGGAAGCAAAACATTAAAACAAAGTTTGGGAATTTATGCTGCAAATTATTTATTAAGATTAGATACTGATGTTTCTATTTTGCACTATCCTCAAAAACCGCTTGTTAGAAGTTTTGTTTATGATACTTTAGAAGTTTATCCTTCTGGACAGAATATTGTTGTTGCAATAATGCCGTTTGAAGGATACAATTTATCCGACGCAGTTGTTTTGAATAAGGCAAGTGTTGATAGAGGTATGGGAAGAAGCACTTATTATAGGCCGTATTCAACAGTTGAATTACAATATGCTGGAGGATTATCGGATGAAATTAGTATTCCTGAAAAAGACGTTGCAGGATACAGAACAGAAAATGCTTATAGATTTTTAGAGGATGATGGACTTGCTTACCCTGAAGCAAATGTAGGCTCTGGTGATGTTGTTATCGGAAAACTTACTCCTCCGAAATTTTTGAGTGAAGCAAAAGATTTGAGTATTCAATCAAAGAAAGAAGCGAGCTCTGCTATAAGACAAGAAGAACACGGAATTGTCGACGCTGTTTTTTTAACGATTGATAGAGAAGGAAATAAAGTTGCACAAGTTAGAATTAGAGATTCAAGATTGCCTGAAATTGGAGATAAATTTTCTGCACCTCATGGACAGAAAGGAGTTGTTGGTTTAATTGCGGAAGAGTATGACATTCCATTTACTTCAAAAGGAGTTAGACCTGATCTGATATTTAATCCTCATAGCATTCCTGGAAGAATGAGTATTGGATATATGTTAGAATTACTTGCAGGAAAAACTGCGGCTCTTTCAGGAAATTTTGTTGATGGAACACCATTTTCAGGAGAGAGTGCGGAGTCACTTGAAAAACAACTTAGTGAATTAGGATTTAGATACGATGGAAAAGAAACAATGTATAATGGAATTACTGGGAAAAAAATGGACGCGAAAATTTACATTGGAAATATGTATTACTTGAAATTAAAACACATGGTAAAAAATAAATTACAAGCAAGAGGAACTGGAAAAGTTGCATTGCTTACAAGACAACCAATTGAGGGAAGAGCGAGGGGTGGAGGTTTAAGATTGGGAGAAATGGAGCAACAAGCACTTGCAGCACACGGAGCTTCTTTACTTTTGAAAGAAAGATATGATTCTGATAAAACAACAGTTTACATTTGTAAATCTTGTGGCAATATGATATATGAAGATGTTATTAGAAATAAAATTGCTTGTAATTTATGCGGCGCGAATGAAGCTGAACCAATAGAAATTTCATATGCATTTAAACTTTTAGTTGATGAATTACTTGGATTAGGAATTCAAACTAAATTTGAGCTCAAAGATAAATACGAACAATGAAACAAAAAACAATTGAAGATTACGAAAGAGAAAGTGGATTTAATGAATATTATGAAAGATTGAATGATAGAGTATATCAAAGAAAGTATGAACCAATAACTTATTTATTTAATGAAATTAAATTGAGGTCTGAAACAAGATGAAACAAGAATATTTTAGAAAACAAGTTAGAGCATTAAGATTTAATTTACTTAGTCCTGCGCAAATTAAAAATATTAGCTGTGCGAGAATTGTTACACCTGAACTTTATGATATTGATGGATTTCCTGTTGATGGTGGATTGATGGACTTGAGACTTGGAGCAATTGATCCAGGAGTTAGATGTAGAACTTGCGGTAAAAGAGTTAAGGAATGTGCAGGACATCCTGGGAGTATTGAACTTGCAAGACCTGTTTTTCATATAAAATATATTCCTCTAATTGAATTATGTTTGAGAAGTTTTTGTCCTTATTGCGGAAAATTAACTTTAAGTGAAGAAAAACAGCAAAAATTAAAACCTAATGAAAAAGCAAAAAAGGCCCGCGACGCAAAAAAATGTTCGTATTGCAATGAAACAATTGAGAGAGTGAAATTAGAAAAGCCAAGTATATTTTTAGTTGGGAAAAAGAGATTATCTCCGATAGAAATTAGAGAGAGACTTGTGAAAATTTCTGATGCGGAATTAAAAAAAATCGGAATTGCAACACAAAGTTGTAGACCAGAATGGGCAATTATTTCTTTATTGCTTGTTCCTTCTGTAACTGTAAGACCATCAATTACATTAGAAAGTGGAGAGAGAAGTGAAGACGATTTGACTCATAAACTTTCTGATATAATTAGGGCTAATCAAAGACTTTGGGAAAATTTAAATGCTGGTGCGCCAGAAGTTATTATTGAGGATTTGTGGGATTTATTGCAATACCATATTACAACATTTTTTGATAATACAATTTCAAGAATTCCTCCTGCAAGACATAGGTCGGGACAACCATTAAAAACAATTACAGAAAGAATTAAAGGAAAAGAGGGAAGAATTAGACATAATCTTGCTGGAAAAAGAGTAAACTATTCTGCAAGAACTGTTGTTTCACCTGATCCATATATAAAAATTGATGAAATCGGAATCCCAATTGATATTTCAAAAATAATTAGTGTTGCTGAAAAAGTTACTTCTACAAATATTGAGGAAATGAAAGAATTAATTAAAAAAGGAAGCGAATATCCTGGTGCGAATTATGTTGTAAGAAGTGATGGAAAAAGAAAAAAAATAACTGATGAGCTAAAAGAAGATTTGTGCAATGAGCTTGAGCCAGGATATATGATTGAAAGACACCTTAGAGATGGAGATATTGTTTTATTTAACAGAGCTCCAACTTTACACAAACAAAGTTTAATGGCTCATTATGTTAAGGTTTTGCCAGGAAGAACATTTAGGATTCATCCTGCTGCTGCAACTCCTTACAACGCTGATTTTGATGGAGATGAATGTAATATTCACAGCCCACAAACAGAAGAAGCGAGGGTTGAAGCAAAAATTTTATTAAATATTACAAACAATATAATTTCTTCTAAAAATAATGTTAACTTAATTGGAACAAGTTCCGATGCTGTAACTGGAGCATACATACTTGCCAGCGATACATTTGATAAAGCTGAAGCTGACCAATTATTATTCTCTGCCGGTATAATAAATAGCTCTAAAACTAAAAAAATTTCTGGAAAAGAATTATATTCTCAAATTCTTCCAAGAGGAAGCAAGATAGAAATTCCTGATGAAATTTTGTCAGAGAATGCTTTAGGAGAAGACGGTGGAGTTATTGTAAAAATGATTGACCAAGAATTTGGAAAAGAGAGTGCGGTTGATTCTGTTTACAAAGCATTTTTACTTGGAGCTAATTACCTTTCAAGAAGAGGATATAGTTTATCTTTAGAAGACTTAAATGTTTCCGAAAAAGTAAAAGCAATGTCTGATAAAATAATTGTTGAAGCTGAAAGGAAAACTGCTGAGATAATTGAGCAATATAATTCTGGAAAGCTTGAGCTTTTGCCTGGAAAAACTCTTGAAGAAACTCGTGAAAATAAAATTATGCATATTCTAAATGAGGTTAGAACAGAAACAGGAAAAATTGTAAAAGCTCATTTTCCAGTTGATGGTGCTGTAAATAAAATGATTACTCCTGGAGCTGCTGGAAGTATGTTAAATATTACGCAGATTGGATGTTGTGTTGGACAGCAATCTTTATGGAATAGAAGAATTAATTTTGGATATAAAGAAAGGACTTTATCATTTTATAAGAAAGGAGATTTAAATCCTGAATCAAGAGGATTCATTAAATCGTCTGCATATTCTGGGTTGAATCCACAGGAATTTTTCTTTTCTTCAATCACAGGAAGAGACAGTATGATGGATACTGCATTGAGAACTCCTAAATCTGGATACTTGTATAGAAGACTTGTATCTGCTTTGCAAGATTTGAAAGTTGAGTATGATGGAACAGTGAGAGATGCCTCTGGAAATATTGTTGAATTTAAGTTTGGCGACGATGGAAAAGATGTTTCTAAATTGCATTTAAAAGAAAATAAAATTTCTTCTGGAGAAGCTGTTGGAGTTGTAACTGCGCAGTCTTTTGGAGAGGCTTCAACACAAATGGTTTTGAACGTTTTCCACCACGCAGGAGTTTCTCAAGTTCAAATAACTCAAGGACTACCGAGATTGATTGAAGTTTTAGATGCAAGAAAACAACCCTCAACTCCATTTATGGAAGCTTATCTTGATAAAGAACACAACAATGAAAATGATGCTAAAGTTATTGCAGAAAAGGTTAAAGAAGTTAAATTAAAGGAAATAATTCAAGAAATTAGAATTGATTTTGCAAACAAAAAAATTTATATTGAACTTGATAATAAAGGATTGAAAATGGTTCATGCTGGTGCGCAGAAAATTTCTGAGAGACTTTCTGAAAGCGGGGTTGATGTTAAAGTAAATGCGAATACTTTAAATGTTAATGTGAAAGATTTAGAATATAAGGCAATTTACAAATTAAAGCAAAAACTAAAAGAAACTATAATTTCTGGTATAAAGGGAATTAGTCAGGTTGTTGTTGTACTAAGAGAAAAAGATTATGTTATTTTAACATCTGGAGGCAACCTTGCAGAACTAATAACTTTCAAAGGAATAAATAAAAATAAAGTTTATTCAAATGATATTCATGATGTTGCTAAAGTTTTTGGAATTGAAGCTGCGAGACAGGCAATTATAACTGAACTGCAAAAAGTTCTTGATGGGCAGGGATTGTCAATTAACGAAAGACATCTGAAATTAATTGCTGATGCTATGACTTCCTCTGGTGTAATTAAGGGTGTAACAAGAATGGGAATTATTTCACAAAAAGCAAGTATTCTTGCAAGAGCAACTTTTGAAACTCCTGACAAACAGTTTATTGCGGCAACAATTCAAGGAGCAAAAGATGATTTGAATTCTGTTATTGAAAATATTTTACTAAATCAGCCAATTCCCGTCGGAACTGGATTGCCTGGATTACTTGTTGAAGTTACTGGACCTTTAGTAAATAGAGAATTGGAGAAAGAGAAATAAGTTTTTTAGAAATTTACGATAGGTTTATAAATAAAAATATAAATTAGATTAATATGTCAGGTGATTTTTTGTTTTACAATGAAATTCTTTTTTTAAATAATAATTTTGGAAATCAAAAAAACAATGTGCCACCTCGCACTAAAGTGCTGGGTTTGATTAGCACTTGTTTTTTGAATGCTCAAAGTGTTTTACACTCTAAAGAGTGTGATTTTCAAACACTTTGACATTAAAATGGCAACAATAAACATGCAAACAATGAGATATATTAATTTATTAGATAGAGAGTCTCGTGTGAAAACGCGAAATTGTTTTATTTATAATAATGCAATTGTTTTTGCTGTTCCTCCTCATATGATGTCAAAGGCGATTGGGCCAGACGCAAATCATATAAGAAGATTACAAGAACAATTAGGAAAAAAAATAAGAATTATTAGAGAGCCATATGGTATTGAAGATTTGGAAAGATTTGTTTTAGATATTGTTTCTCCTGTTAAATTTAAATCAATTGAAGTTAAAGAAGGAGAAATTGTGATATCTTCTGGTGGGACACAAAATAAAGCTTCTCTTCTTGGAAGAAATAAAAAAAGATATGAAGAGTTAAATCAAATTCTTGAAGATATTTTTACGATGAAGTTGAGAGTATTGTAAAATATATTTCCCTCAATAGAAATCAATTTAACACTCGTTAAATCCGCGGGCTTTAGCCCGTGGTTTGTATGTCGCGGATTTC
>CAZIFJ010000007.1:0-24511 GCA_964538235.1 Candidatus Woesearchaeota archaeon | reverse complement strand
CCACGAACAAGCCCCGCACTTTAGTGCGGGGTTAAAACCCGCAGGTTTTGTGACCTTCTATTATGAAATTAGAAGCATTAATTAATAAGTCTCAGAATTTTTTGGTTTGGAAGAAAAATAATTCTTTATTATGGAATAATTATCATATGGCTGTAGTGGATGATCCTAATATAGAAGAAATTTTTGGATCATATCTACTTAATGAATTATTGTTCAAAGAAGATACAAGTAGAGAAAAAGTTTTTGCATATCGTTTAATGTCAGAAAAGGGAAGGGTTAAAATAACTGAAAGAGTAAATTACGAACATGGAAGTAATATGATTGGTAGTCTTCTAAATCCAAATCGGGATTTTATAGAATTAAAAAATGTCGTTTTACCTGTTTCAATAGGGAAAAAACAAATGCATGATAGTTATATTCTTTCAGACACTTCAAATAGTATGAGAAGAATTTTAGATAAGTTATATTTTGATTATGTTAATAGTTTAATTCTTGATAAAAACTCTAAAGTATGTACTTTTGGACAAGAATCTAAATTGGAACCAATATACTTTTTTTTGGATAATAGTATTAAAGCATTTATTCTGCCTAAGCTTGATAAAATATCAACCCCTTTAGATGAATTTAAATAGCAAAATAAAAATAAAAATAAAAAATCCAAAAACTTTAAAAATACAAAATTAGTAATATAAACATTAAACAAGATGGATTTTTTTGATGACAGCGACCCCTTTGATAGTATTGTAAGAGAATTTTTTGGAGAATCTCCTAGAAGAAAGCAGTATAAAGAAAAAATTATTGAAAATGAAAGTGAGGATAGAGTTATTGATTTTCTTGAATCTGGAGATAAAGTTTATTTAATATTTGAACTTCCAGGATATGATGAAAAAGATGTTTTAATCTCTATTAAAGATAGGAAAATCGAAATTATTGCGAAAAAAAAGTCTGAAGACAACATGCAAGATTATTTATCAAAAAAATTAAACCAAGGAATTAAAATAAAAAAGACTTTGCCAAATTTTGTCAATGCGAAGAAGTTTTTTCATAGCTTTAGAAACGGAATATTGGAGGTCATATTTGAAAGCGAAAAATGAAAGAACAAAAAAAAGAAGTTCAACTTGAAGTAATTGAATCTTTGCAGGAAGATATAGATAAAGGAATTGCGAGAATTCCTTCAAAAATTATGGATGAGATGAAAATTGTTTCAGGAGACCTTATTGAAGTTAAAGCAAAAAATTTTAGTGTTGTTAGAGCTTTGAGGGCGTCACAAAAAGAGAATAATAAAGAAACAATAAGACTTGATGGAACTACAAGAGCAGATATTAACACTTCAATTGGAGATAAAATATCTGTTAAAGTTACAAAAGTTGAAAATGCAAAATCTATTACCTTGGCGCCTTTGCAGGAAGTTAGATTCAGTGATGACCCGACAGAATATTTTCATACAAAATTATTACACAAACCTTTAACACCATATCAGAAAACAGTTATTGATGTTTTTGGAACGAGATTAAGTTATGTTGTAACAAAAACAAGTCCTAAGGGAAGCGTTATTGTTACACCTGAAACTAAAATTGTTGTTTCTGAAGATAAATATTCTGGAGAATCTAAATCCACTGGAATTACTTATGAAGATATTGGTGGTTTGAAAAATGAGGTTGAACTTGTTAGAGAAATGGTTGAATTACCAATGAAACATCCTGAAGTTTTTCAGAAACTTGGTGTTGGTGCTCCAAAGGGAGTTTTATTGACAGGACCTCCTGGAACAGGAAAAACATTATTAGCAAAGGCAGTTGCTACTGAAACTGACGCTTCTTTCTTTTCAATTGCTGGACCTGAAATTGTTAGTAAATATTATGGAGAATCTGAAAAACATTTAAGAGAAGTCTTTGAAAAAGCTGAAAAAAATGCTCCTTCAATTATTTTTATTGATGAGATTGATTCAATTGCTCCGAAGAGAGGAGATACTGACCAAACTGAAAAAAGAATTGTTGCGCAACTTCTTACTTTAATGGATGGTTTGAAATCAAGAGGTCAAGTTGTTGTTATGGCCGCGACAAATAGACCTGATGATATTGATGAAGCTTTTAGAAGACCTGGAAGATTTGATAGAGAATTAAGAATTAATCCACCTGACGAAATTGGAAGAAAAGAAATTTTGAAAATTCATACAAGAGGAATGCCTTTGAATAATGATGTTGATTTTGATGAAATTGCGAGAAGAACCATAGGGTACACTGGAGCAGATATTCAAATATTATGTAAAGAAGCTGCGTTGAAATCTATAAAACCTTATTTCTCTGAACTGAAAAATTTATCTGAGAAAGTTCCGACACAAATTCTTGACAAGATTAAAGTTGGGAGGCAACATTTTGTTGATGCGATGAAATTTGTTGAGCCTTCTGCTTTGAGAGAAGTTATGATTATCAAACCAAATGTTTCTTGGGATGATGTTGGAGGATTGGAAGATGCAAAAGAAAAATTAAGGGAATTAATTGAATTACCTTTGATAAGACCTGATTTGTTTGAGAAAGCTGGAATTAAACCATCTAAGGGAATTTTATTGACAGGAGCTCCTGGAACAGGAAAAACATTACTTGCTAAGGCGGTTGCGACTGAAGCTAATGCAAATTTTATTTCTGTTAAAGGTCCAGAATTAATTAGTAAGTGGGTTGGAGAATCTGAGAAACATGTTCGTGAAATTTTTAAAAAGGCAAAACAGGTTGCTCCTTCAATTATTTTCTTCGATGAATTTGACAGCATTTCAAAACTTAGGGGGATTTCAATGAGTGATGCGACTGAGAAAGTTGTTAATCAACTTTTAACTGAGATGGATGGTGTTGAAGAGCTTGAAAAAGTTATGATTATTGCGGCAACAAATAGGAAAGATTTAATTGATCCAGCTTTGCTTAGACCTGGAAGAATTGATTCTATAATTGAACTTGGAATTCCTGATAAGGAAACAAGGAAAAAGATTTTTGAAGTTCATACAAAAAATATGCCTTTGGAAAATATTAATATTGATTATTACGTTGATAAAACCGAAGGATGGACGGGGGCAGAGATTTCTTCTATTTGCAGAGAAGCTGGAATAAACTCAATAAAAAAAGCTTACAAAAATAAAAAAACAGATAAGTTAGTGATAATAAAAGAAGATTTTGACAAGGCACTAGAAAATGTTTCAAAATATATTGATAAAGAAATTTTTGATGAGAAGAAAGTAGGTAGTGATGATAAGAAGAATTCTATTGATAGGAAATTAGAAGACTATAAAAAAATAATTGGAAAGGAACATTCACATGAACATTCTGGAGAGAAAAATAAAGAAAAAGATTTTGGAGAGAAACATAAACATGGGGAAGAGATTTCAAAAGAAGGAACTAAAATAATTGATAAGAGAAAGAAATAGTTATTTTCGATTATTAAATAATAAATAATTCTTCTAAAGGTCTGTATCTTTCTTCTTTTAATATTTTTTCTTCGATAACTTTTCCACCTTTTCTATAGACTCTATATATCTTTGCGTTATTTTTCGAAGTCAAGATTCTATATTGATCATCAACAACCTCTAAAGCTGAACAATTTTCTAGAGCAATTGAAATTCCGCCTTTTTCTTTAATCATTTTTTTTAATGAATGTCTACGAGATTTTTCAAAATTGTAATGCGGACAAGCCATTAAGGGAATAAAATCTAAGCCCTTTAATTTTATTAATGGATTTCTTTTATCTGAAAATTTTAGAGAATCACTATTTCCGTATCTAAACCAGCATATTGCTCCAGCGCTTATGCCTGATAAAACTATATCTTGATTAGATGCTTCTTCTAGAATTTTATCTAAACTATATTTTCTCCATATCTTTAACATCCTTAAAGTATTCCCTCCTCCTACATAGATAATATCTGAACTAAAAATTTTATTTTCAATTTCTTTTTTTGTTGGTTTTTCTTTAATTAAATAAAGAAAATCTGTTTTACATCCTAATCTCTCACCAAAATAATTTTTAACAATTTCATAGTACCCTTCACTATCTCCGCTTGCTGTTGGAATGAATAATAATTTTGGATGTTTCTTTTCAGTTAATCTAATAATTTCTTTATCGATAGATTCTGTTTCTATTTTTGTACCTGGACGACCTATTTCTCCTCCGCCGATTGCTACAATTTTCATATAATAAAATTAGAAAGAGAATTATTAAAGGTTTCTTTCAATCAACAAATTTAAATAACTATTATTCATAATTATTATAGAGGTGAAAATGATTGCAATAAATGGTTTTGGAAGAATTGGAAGGTCTTTGTTGAGAATTGCTTTTGAGAGGAATATTAAGATTGTTGCAATTAATGATATTCATAATATTGAGACATTAGCTTATTTATTTAAGTATGATTCTATTTATGGGAGATTTCCTGGAAAAGTTGAGGTTAAGAAAAATTATTTGGAAATAAATGGGAAAAAGATTTATGTTTTTAATGAGAAAGATCCTTTGAAGTTGCCTTGGAAAGATTTGGGTGTTGAATATGTAATTGAAAGTACTGGAATTTTCAAAGATAAATTTGGCGCTTCACTGCATTTGAAAGCTGGGGCGAAAAAAGTTTTTATAACTACTCCTTCTGTTGATTCTGATATAACAATTGTTCCTGGAGTTAATCAAGATAAACTAAAAAAAGAACATAATATTATTTCTGTTGCTTCTTGCACAACAAACGCTTTAACGCCTATTCTAAAAATTTTAAATGATAATTTTGGAATTGTGAAAGCAATGATGACGACGGCACATGCTTATACTAATGATCAGATTATACACGACAGCGGGCATAAAAAAATTAGGAGAGGGAGAGCTGCGAATTTGAATATTATTCCTACTTTTACTGGTGCTTCAGAAGCTGTTGAGGCTGTTTTGCCTGAATTGAAAGGAAAAGTAGATGGAATTGCACTAAGAGTTCCTGTGGCTTGTGGCTCTTTGATAGATTTAACTGCTGAATTAAAAAAGGATTTTGATATTGGGAAAATAAATCAAGTTTTTGAAAAAGAATCTAAGGGAAAATTTAAAGGAATTTTAGAATATTCGGAGGATGAATTAGTTTCAAGTGACGTAATTGGAAATTCCAATTCTGTTGTAATAGATGGATTAAGCACGATGAAAAAAGAAAATTTAGTTAAGGTTTTGGGATGGTATGATAATGAATACGGATATTCTAATAGAGTTTTTGATGTAATTAATTTACTAAAAAAAAGATAATTTTCTTTTAGTTACCCTTCTTACCTATTAATTCATCAATATATTCAATTGCTTCAATATACTCAACAGAGTTAAAATCTCTACGAACTAATTTTGCAGCTATTATATTTTTCTGAAAAATAAAATTATCTAAACTAATACCTGAACGTCCACCTAAATTTTTAGATTCATCAATATAATCTGCTATCTTATTAGAAAGAAAATCTCCATTTTTAGCAAATAATTTAAAAACTTTTTCTATAATTTTGTCATTGTAATTCTCAGCGACTTTCCCAGTTTTAACTGCATTATAAGTGATAGAAGAGCTTATCCCGATATTTTCATTATTTAAAACAATTCTTCTATATTCATCTTCACTTATAAGTTGAGATGAAGGCGGAAGATTTCCTAATAATAAATTATTAAGAAATTTATGATAATTATTTCTCATAATATTAATTGAATTAAAATTAGCTATAACCTTCTTAAGCAAACAATCTTTACGGTTCATTATTTTGCTTGAAGCTTTATCTTTTTAAATGTTACTATTGTATTAACTATATAGTAAAAATAAAATATTACAAAATCATATAATTTTCGCAATAATCCTACAAAACAATTATAAACATTTGTAGATTTTTAATTTGAGAAAAGAGAAGATTATGGAATATAATACAATTAAAAATGTAAATTTAAAGGGAAAAACTATTTTATTAAGAGTTGATTTAAACAGTGAGATAAAAAATGGAAAAGTTGTTCTTTCTGACAGAATAATAAAGCATGCTGAAACTATAAAATTTTTAAAAAATAAAAAAGCGAAGGTTGTTGTTCTTGCACATCAAGGTAGAAAAGACGAAAGAGATTTTTTAAGTTTAAAGCAACATTGTAAATTATTAAATAAATTTGTGAAAATAGGATTTGTTGATGATATTATTGGAGCAAAAGCAGTTTCAGAGATTAAAAATTTGCGTGAGGGAAATGCGATTTTATTAGAAAATGTTAGATTTCTTAAAGAGGAAGATGATTTAAATTTGAAAAATAAATTTGTTAAAACTCTTTCGGAAATTTTAGATTATTATATTAATGATGCCTTGTCAATTTGTCATAGAGAACAAGCTTCTATTGTTTCTTTTCCTAAAATAATTCCTGGATTTATCGGGCCTGTTTTAGAAGAAGAGCTTGAAAATATAAAAAAAATAAAAATTGAAAATTCCTTGCTTATCTTAGGGGGAGCTAAAATTGAAAATAATTTAATTTCACTTTCTAAAAGGGGAAGTGAAGTTTTGCCTGGAGGCTTGTTTGCCCCTTTAGTTTCAATATCAAGAGGAATAAACTTGGGAGAAGAAAATAAAATATTAAAAAATGAAATTAAATTTTCTAAGGTAATAAAAGGTAATAAAAAAATAATTTCTCCTTTGGATTTTGCTGTTGAGATTAATGGAAAAAGAGAAGAGTTTAATATTAGTGAATTTCCTAAAAATTATAAGATATTAGATATTGGAAAAAAGACTATTGAAGAGTATAAAAAAATAATTTCTAAATCTAAAAATATTTTTATGAGGGGAACAGTAGGATATTGTGAGGATGATAAATTTTCTTTGGGAACTTATGAAATATTAAAAGCAATAAAAAATTCTTCTGCTAGAACATTTGTTGCTGGGGGTAATACATTAATAGCGATAAAAAGATTTGGAATGAATAAAAAAGATTTTGATTATATAAGTTTGAGTGGTGGGGCTTTAGTAGAATATTTAATTGGTGGAAAACTACCTGGATTAGAGGTTTTGAAAAAGGTGAAAAATGTTTGAAGTAATAACCATGGGCAGTGCTTTAAGAGATGTTTTTCTTAGTACAGAAATAAAAGAGAAAAATAAAATGATTTGCTTCCCAACAGATGAAAAGATTCTTGTTAAGGATATTAATTTTTCAGTTGGTGGTGGAGGAATAAACAGCTCTTTTGCTTTTAAGAAACTTGGAATTAATGTTGGTTTTATTGGAAAAATTGGAGATGATGAAAATGGAAATGAAATATTAAAAAAAATTAAAGAGGAAAAAATTAATTTTATAGGAAATATAAGCAAGAAATATAATACTGGATATTCAGTTATAATAGATAGTATTCAAAGAACAAAAGCCCTTTTAACTTATAAGGGTGCAAACGAGAATCTAAATTATTCTGAAATTAATTTTGAAAAATTAAAAACAAATTGGTTTTATTTTGCAACTATGATAGGAAAATCTTTTGAAACACAAGAAAAACTTTCATATTTTGCTGAGAAGAATGGAATCAAGTTAGTCTATAATCCTAGCAGTTATCAAACATCAAAGGGAATAAAACCAATTGAAAAAATATTAAAAAGAACAGAAATTTTAATTTTGAATAAAGAAGAGGCAAAAATGTTGATAAAAAATGGAGATTTAATTAAAGAATTACTAAAAACAGGTCCAAGAATAGTTTGTATTACTGATGGAGAGAGAGAATGTAAAGTATGTGATGGGGGATTTATTTATTCTGCAAGACCTCATAAAGTAAAAGTTGTTGAGAGAACTGGTGCAGGTGATGCTTTTGGTGCAGGCTTTATTTCAGGATTAATAAAAAGTAGTAATATTGAAACTGCAATTCAATATGGAATATTAAATGGGGAATCTGTTGTTCAATATATTGGTGCAAGAAACGGACTTTTAACGGAAAAAGAAATTATAAAGAGAATAAAAAATAATCCTGTTAAAATCTATAAGGAAAGATTAATATGAAAAGAAAAATAAGCTTTTTTGAAATAAAAGAGTGGGAAAAAGAAATAATAAAAGGAAAATTAAAAAAAGAAAGGCTAAAGTTTTTTAATTTTCCTTTAAATAAAAATAATTTTAGATATGCTAAGGACTCTGAAATAATTTCTGTTTTTATTGAATCAAAATTAGATAAAAATTTAATTGATAAAATTCCAAATTTAAAATTAATAACTACCCGTTCAACTGGATTTGACCACATTGATGTTGAATATTGCAAAAAAAGGAGAATTTCTGTTTGCAATGTACCTTTTTACGGTGAGAATACAGTTGCAGAACATGCTTTTGCTTTGATTCTTACTTTATCTAGGAAAATTTATCCTTGTATTGAAAGAACTCACGAAGAGCATTCTTTTGAGACTGATGATAGCTTAACCGGATTTGATTTGAAAGATAAAAATATTGGAGTCATTGGATATGGAAATATTGGAAAGCACGTTGTTAATATTGCACTTGGATTTGGGATGAAGATTTTAGTTTTTGAGAGAAATCCCGACGAGAAGCTTGCTAAAAAAATAGGATTTGAAAATGTTTCATTTGATGAATTATTAAAAAAATCAGATATAATTACTATACATGTTCCATATAATAAAAATACACATCATTTAATTGACAAAAAAGCAATTTCTAAAATGAAAAATGGAGTTTATATAATTAATACTTCTAGAGGAGGAATAATACATACACATGACTTAATTGAAGGATTGAAATCTAAAAAAATCTCTGGAGCAGGATTAGATGTTTTAGAGGAAGAGCATGAACTAATAAAAGATTTAGAAGTATTCGAAGATAAAACAAAATCGAAAGAAGAAATTAAAACATTATTAGAAAATCATTTATTAATGAAAATGAATAATGTTATTCTAACTCCTCATAACGCATTTAATTCCAAGGAAGCTCTGGAAAGAATTTTGAGCACGACGATAAAAAATATTTCTGATTTTATTTTGGGAAGAAAAAATAATTTAGTTTTCTAACGCTCATTAAAATCCGCTGACTTAATTCTGAGTTTTTTGTTGCGGATTTTCCTGGCGATCACAAAACCAAAATTGTTTTGTGATACTAAGAGAATTCTGTTTGTTTACTCACGAACTAAAGTAGGGAGTTTACACAAACAGAATTCTCGAGGTGCTCAAGAACCAACACGCCAGTCACTTTAGTGGCTGGTTCTTGACAAAAGAAAAAGTTAATAAAGAAGTAATTACTTGATTTAGTATTATGATTAAAGGAGGGGTGGGTTAGATGGCAGCGAAAAAGAAAAAGAAAAAATAATTTTATAGTTTAAATTAACTATAACCCACAAAAAATTTTATTTTTTATTAACTTTTTAAAACAAAAAATTTTTAAACGAGATTCTATTGGATACATTATAGAATATAAGGAGGAAAAATGAGAGAAAACGGAAATCATATGTTAGGGCATACTCTATTAAGAGTTACTATCGGAATTTTATTCTTGATGGCTGGAATTAATAAATTAACTGGAGGAGCAGATAAAGTATCTGGTTTTTTAGGTAGTTTAGGGTTCCCTGTTCCTATTTTATTTGCTTGGATATTAATCCTCGGAGAAATAATTTTTGGGGCGCTTGTACTTATTGGATATAAAGTCAAATATACTGCTTGGCCACTAGCAATAATTTTATTTATTGCTTGGATAATTGCAACAATTCCAAGTTCTGGAATCGGTTCAACAAATTCGTTGTTCCATATTATAACAGTTGCTGCTTTAATTACGATAGCTCTAACAGGTCCTGGTAAATGGGCTTTAACTAGAGATTAAAGAAAAAATTTATTTTTTTATTATTTTTTAAATTTCAATGCGATTTACTTAATTTTTTTATTGCCTATTTTAATACATAAATTTATTTAAATCCTCTCAAATTTTCAATCTTGAGATGGAATATACAGCAAATTTTTTAATTGATTGTGAGGTTTCTCTAGGTTTTGGGGTAAAATATTCTGATAAAGTAGAAAGAATAGAAAGATTTGTTGCAGAAACACCTCAAGTTGCTTATCAAAATGCTATGGAGATTGCAAGAAAATTTGCTGATGATTACTTAAGCAATCCAGACACTTGTTCGACAACTGTTCAATTATCTTCTTTAAGGGCTGATGGAGATGTTTCTTTTGACGTTCCAAAATCAGTTGTCAAACGAAGTATGTTAGAACATATAATGGCCTTTTCTCCTGATTAAAATTTCATGGCCACTTTAAAGCTAATTTTAATGTTATATAAATAATTATTTAAAATTAGAAACGTTATTTGATGCATGGAAAAAAATTTTGAGATAACTTCTTTTGGAGCCGGATGCTTCTGGGGAGTTGAATACATTTTTTCTAAAACCAAAGGAGTTTTATCGACGGAAGTAGGATATATGGGTGGAAAATTTAAAAATCCTAACTATGAGGATGTTTGCAGAGATGATACTGGACATGCTGAAGTTGTGAAAATTGAATTTGATCCTTCAAAAATAAATTATGAAGAATTATTAGAGACTTTTTGGAAAAATCATAATCCGACAACATTGAATAGACAAGGACCAGATGTTGGAACACAATATCGTTCGGTAATTTTTTATTACAGTAAAGAACAAAAAAATAAAGCTATTTCTTCTAAGGAAAATTATCAGAAAAAATTAGGCGATAGAAAAATTGTGACTCAGATTGTTCCAGCTGAAGAATTTTATAGAGCTGAAGAATATCATCAAAAATATTTGGAAAAGCATGGAAAAAAATTTTGTCATGTTTAATTTTATTAATTAGAAACTTTTAAATCTTCAAAAAATTAGTATAACTATGGATAAAGAAAAAATTGCTAGAAAAAATCTTCTTAGAAAAAGCGAAGATTTAGATGGAATTAGGATTCAAGGATATGACTTTAATGTTGGTGTAAATTATCCTGAAATAATAAAAAGTTTTAATTCTACTGGATTTCAAGCAAGTCATTTTTCTAAAGCGATTGAAATTGTTAATTCTATGATAAAAGATAATGCTTTTATTTTTTTTGGATACACTTCTAATATGGTTAGCTCGGGATTGAGAGAGGTTTTTAGATATTTAGTTGAGCATAAAAAAGTGAATGTGATTGTAACAACTGCCGGCGGAATTGAAGAAGACATTATTAAATGCCTTGGAGATTTTATTTTGGGAGATTTTAGAGCTTCTGGAAAAGATTTGAGGAAAAAAGGAATTAATAGAATAGGTAATATTTTTGTTCCTAATTCAAGATATGTAAAATTTGAGGAATTTGTCCAGCCAATTTTGGAGGAAATTTCTGAAAAAAATAATGAAAAAATAAATCCTTCTGAACTTATTTGGAAACTTGGGGAAAAGATAAATAATAAAAAAAGCATTTGTTATTGGGCTTGGAAAAATAAAATTCCTATTTATTGTCCTGCTTTGACTGATGGGGCACTTGGAGATAATATTTATTTTTTTAAATACAAAAAAGATTTTGTTCTTGATATTGTAGAAGACACTAAGAAATTAAATGATACAACAATTGGATTAAAAAAATCAGGCTTGGTTATTTTAGGAAGTGGAATTGTAAAACATTCTATATTAAATACAAATATGTTGCGTAATGGTGCTGATTATTCTGTTTATATAAATAACTCGCAGGAATTTGACGGGAGTGATTCGGGTGCAACACCAGATGAGGCTGTATCTTGGGGGAAAATTCTTCCAAATGCAAAAAGCATAAAAGTTTTTGGAGACGCGACAATTTTATTTCCTATTTTAGTGGCGGAGAGTTTTGCTAAGAGATAAAAAATAAATTTTTATTTTTCCAAAACAATATTATTAAATATATTTTTAGAGATTTTTTCTGAAAAATCCAATATTTCTATGCCTATAATTTTTCCTTCTTTAGAAATATCTAATACTATTCCTTCACCGATTTCCTCGCTTACTTCGTAATCTCCCTCTTCTAAATAAATATACATTGCATCTGAATCTTTATCGTATCTTTTATTCATTTTCATATCTTCCTAATTTATTATAATATGTGGTTATAACTATATAAGCTTTATTAATTTCTTTGTAAACTACTCTTAATTTTCTGTTTCCAAAAACTTTTTCGGATATTCTTCTTCCTTTAATTGAATTAACTATTTTATTTGGATTAATTATGGTTTCTTCAATTAAATCTTTACTTATTTTTCTATCAAATATGTTATCTTCTGCATGCTTTGTGTAAATAAATTTCATTTATTATGTTAGATAATTATAATATTTATATCTGTCCAGTTTGTGTAAACTTTTTCATTGCTTGTTCAAGAAGTATCTGCGGGGCAAATCCTTTTCTGCTACATGCTTTCATAAACTCGTCAAATATATTTTGATCTACCATATATTCGAGTTTTCTTTTCTTTGCTCCAGGTGGTGTTGCTGCCATAAAGATTATTGATATTTATTCTATATAAACTTAGTCTTTTTTATTTTTTTCTATAATCAATAATATTAAGTTCCTTAAAGAATTTTTTCTTTTTTATAGCATTCTTTAGGACTTTTTTGAGAATTTTTTTATCATCATCCCACTTAATGAGTTTAATAAATTCATCTAGTTCTAACCATTTAAATTCCGAGTGTTCTTCATTTAAAATTATTTTTCCATGTTTAACAAGTGAAAAAAAATTCTGTTCTTCACAAGCATCCATGCCCCAATTATATATAGATCCCCAATTTAAAAAAGATAATTCTAATACATCTAGATTTGTTTCTTCTTTTATTTCTCTTCTTACTGCTTGTTCTCTTGTTTCATTTTTTTCAACAGATCCTGTTAAAACAAACCATCCTCCGCTTCCATGTTCTGGATGAGGCTTACTATATAATGCAAGAAACTTTCCTTCTGAAAATATGAAGGATAATATTTTTTGTTTCATATTTTGATAAGTATAAACTAATTTTTAAGTTTTTGTAAAATGAATAATCTGCCAATAATCAAACGCCCTTTCTTATTTAACTTAATTTATGAAGAATATTTATAAAATTTTCTATTATAGATTTTCGTTAATCATATCTTTAAATCTAATTTTAATTTTACTAAATGGTGTTTCTCTAAAATTAAATTGTAGATCTTTTTTATTATTTATGCTATTGCACTGAATATTTAACTCTTCTTTGTTCATCTCTCTCAAGTCTAGATTTTTAAGAACAGTTGTTATTTTTTGACGTGCTTCTTTAATTTTTTTTTCTTCAGTAAGTATCTCTGCTTCGAAATTGTAGCCATAGTCTTTTATTTCTATTAGCGAAAATTCTACCTCTTCATATTTATAGACAAAAGTTTCAGTTGCGTAAATTACTCCAAGATACCATCCCAAGCAATTAAGTAGGGCTATATATTTCTCTGTTTCTTCTTGATCAAATAAAATAGAAATTTCTTTACGTGCATGTGCTGCGTTAAATTGACCGTGTTTTAGTACTAGTTCGGATTTTTTGTTAGTGAATCTTATTCTCAGATCAGTCTCCTCGAATTTTATCTCTTCTAAGTCTTTTGGAATTCTATCTCTAAAGTACATAAAAGATATTCTTGATTTCTTTTTTTGAAAGACCCCTTTCTTTTCGAATAATTCTTTTAGATTTTGAAAATTATCTTTACTTATTTTTCCTATGTATTCTACTTCTGTTTCTGCCATAATCCACTATCTTGAAATCGTATTATAAACTTTTCCAGTTTTTAATTCCATCACTAGACATATAATTTACAAATTTAAAAATCCATTTTTTATTTTCTTCAGAAATAGTTTTATCTTCTTTTGCTAATTCAATTTGTCTTTTATATTGTCGCTTGTAATTGTGTAAGTCCATACATTCCGTTTTTCATGGTTGCTTATAAACCACGATTACGAGCGTATAACTTTTTAGAAGCGCCCCAACCGGGAATCGGACCCGGGTCTCCGCCGTTCTATGAGTAACTCCTCCATTTTTAAAGGAAGGTTGATGGTCAAGGAAAACTTGGTTTCCTTACCTCTCGACAGGGCAGTGTACTAACCACTATACTATTGAGGCACAAACGAATGTATTTTAATATATTTTTAAATGTTATGAAGGATTATCTTATTATTTAAAATGATATAATCTCAATAATTGTTCGTTGTATCTTGTATCTCTTTCATTTAATATTTCTAAACCTAAATCTCTAACAGAATTCATTACATAATTTGAAGAAGAAATCATGCCTAAACAATTTTCATCACTACTTAATTCTTTTAATTGAGTTTCTAAATTTTTAATTGCTCTTTTTTTAATTCCCACTTTTATTTCTAATACGGGTATATTAATATCCTCTCCTGTTATATTTGAAAGAAGAGAAGATAAGTTTTTGATCATAAGAAGAGTTTTTTTATTTCTATATAGTTCTAAATTATATTTTCCGTAAAATGATTCTTCAATATAATAAACAGATTTTCTCTTATCTTTTAGCAATTCTTTTATCAATTCCGGAAAAGCATTGAATACTTGGCGCAAAAGATAATATCTGCCTTGCTCAGTTTGATGAATCATTTTAACTAACAATTTAATTAATTTTTAAACTTTGCTAAAAACAAAAAGCTTATAAACTTTAAAGGAGTAACTTAATTATGAAAAAATTTCAATTTTTTGCATTGATGCTTGCTTTATTTTTAACTTCATTTAGTTTTACTTCTGCTTATTATTCTTATGATAAAGACTATTACAAAAAAACTACAAATTTTGAGAGAAGAACAGAACGCTATGGAGATTATGGAGGGTATGGAACAAGAACTTACACAATAAAAACAACTCTTATTGACAAGGGTGTTTCAAGACCTTATTATGATTATTATCCTTTAAATGGCCATTATCCTATTGATACTAACTGGAGATATAAAAGGGCGTATAATTATTATGATTATGGAGATGACGAATACGGAAGACCATATTATTATGAGCCGAGATATTCCAAAGGCCATTACAACTGGAGATATTAATTCTTTATGAGAAATATTGCATATAAACGGAAAAGAACTAACGATAATATCGTTGTAGAATCATATTTTAAAGAAAATAATTCTAGCTCCAAGCCCCCATTTGTTATTTTAACTGGGATGAATGTAATGCCAAGATCAAATTTATTAGATAAAGAAGGAGCTTATAGTGAATTAGAAAAATCTAGTTATTTGGGCGCTTTTCCTTTTGTTTTAGCAAAAGAAACAAACAAAAATGTTTTTGTTGTTTATCAGCCGGGAGTTTGTAAAAATTCAAGAGATAAAAAAATTTATTCTGCTTCAACAACACTTAAACAATTTAACCAAGCAACCTTATTAGGAGAAAAAGTTTATTTAATAACTCACAGCTTGGCTAGTGTTGGAGCTTTAGAAATTTTAGCAGGAAATTTAGATTATTCTGATATAAAAGGAAAAATTATAGGGATGACTATTAGTTCTCCTTTTACAAACGCTAAAGATTGTTATTTATATAAAGGAAAAGATAGAGAATTATTTGGAATTAAAATTATTGAGATTGCTAAGAGAACGAGAGAACTTGTTGATAGATTTCCTTTTTTATCTTTTCTTCCACAAGTTCATTTGGGTGCTTCGCAGTTTTGGCAAGATGGAAATATTGAAACTGAAAAAAATAAAAATTGGAGATTGTCAAGATTGTTTAAAGCTAAGAGTTTAGGTTATATTTTAGATTATGATGGAATTAAGAGAGCAAAAGATTGTAGAAATAATATTCCTTCACAAATATTAATAACGAATGAGGATAAACTATGTTCTCCAGAAAAACAAAGAGAAATTGGTAAAAATGCAAACATTCCTACAATGGAAATTAATTCAGGTCATAGATGGTTTACTTCTGAAATAAATATTTTAGAAAAAGTTGTTAGGGAAATAAATCAACATTATTGCTTTATAAATTAAAATCCTCTTTTATTGCACAGATAAAATCATCTATTGAATCGCTTAGATTTTTTGGATGAGGTAATTTTATGTAGGGAGTTATAAGCGTGGCTAGATTTTTTGGAATACACTCTACAGGAACATAGTCTCTATCATTTTCCCTTGCCTGTTCAAACATTTCGTACATATCATTATTAACCTCATTTAGATATGGCTTACCTCTATAAACTGTGTCTATTATTAAAGAAAAACCTTCTAAATCACTTAAAAAATTTGGAGGTTTTCCAGTTAATTGGGCGTGAGAGCCAAAAAAAGGGGCACAAACTATAGCTCCATTTTTAAAAAATTCGTATTTATTTTGCTCCACATCTGAAATTGAAGATATTAAATCGCAATCACAAACTCTTATTTCTGAACAATTTAATAAAATATTTTTAGGGTTATTATCTACATAGATATGCTCATTTTTATGTAGATATTTTAACATTTCTCCATACTTTAATAAAACAGAGCCTATATTTTCAGGATTAAGAGTTTTAGAACTTATTAAATAAAAAAGATTAGTTGATTCAAAAAAATCCATTAAATACCAATCCTCTCCATCTTCTAAAGGTATTATTTTTGGAGAAACAAAAAAATCAGAATTTGATATAATTTCTACTTTATCAGAAAGATTATATTTTATATTTCTAATCCAATCTTCATTTAAGCCTGTAAAGCTCGTATTTCTAATCCAATCTTCATTTACGCCTTTTTTTTGAAATAACTTAATAACATAATCAGAATCTGATATTTTTACTTTTCTAATATTACACGTCCCACCAGAAGCATAATATTCTCCTTGATGAGGTAAACTTTTTAGAGGATTATCTTTAAATTCTTCATAATATTGTATATTTTTTCCTTCTAATTGCAAATTTATTTCCATTTATACCTACTTAAAATAGCCATATTAATATATTTTAATTATATTTAAAAATCTATTTGTACTATTTTCTATAATTTGAATTTCTCACTATTAAATATTCAATACCTTTAAGATTATCTTCTTTTTTAAATAAAACTTCCCAATCCAAATATAATTTTTTTAATTCTTTTTCCTTAAATAAATATTCAAATTTATTTTTATTTTTCTCTGTTAAAACTGAAAAAACATTTATCCCATTATTTTTTGTAGAGTTTTTTATTTTATTAATTATATTATAAATTTTATCTTTTTTTAAAAAATGCAAAACAAAATTACAAAGAATTAAATCGTATTTTTTATCAAAGGTTATTTTATTTATATTTTCTTTTTTTAATTCTAAATTTACATTATATATTTTTGATAATTGATTTGTATTGTGAATTGAGTTTGAAGATGAATCAATTGCTTCAACATTAAAACCTTCTAATGAAAGGAAAACTGAATCTCTGCCTTCTCCGCAACCTAAATCTAAAACATCCCCATTTTTTATATATCTTAAAGATTTTATAGTTAGGAAATTTGGCTCTAAGTCTAATAATTTTCTGTCCATTTTAAAATAAATCTATCATTTTGTTTGTAAATCTTCCTGTATCGCTACAATGATAAACTTTATGAATATTTTGATTAATTTCTCCGTAATATTCCATTCCTAAATTTTTTATTATTTTTTTATTCTTTTTTGAAATTGCTAAATGGGAAGGTTTGAATATTTTTGGTTCAAATAAAAAACATTTTTCAAATTCAATCATACCTTTTTTTATGTATTCTTCATCTCTTTCAAAATTCAATTCTTTGTAGGTGTGATAAACTCCATGCATCCCAATAGTTTTATTTAAAGCTAAAATTTCTTTGCACCACTCCTTATTTTCTGAAATTGATTTATTATTAAAAAGAGGAATTACCCATAAAATTTCGCTTTTCTTTATGTAATCTTTTTCGCAATAAATTTCTGGAGATATATCATCTAATTCTCTTGGAGAAAAAAATCTAATAAAGAATAAAATCAAAATTAAATAGATAAATATATATAAAACTATTTTAAATACATCGCTTATTTTTTTCATTTAAATATAAAAATAAATGGATACTTAAACTATGTTTTTTATTGTTTTAATTAAATATCTGTTTAATTCCTCTGTTTTTCTGAACCTTGTATCTGTTTTGTTAAAGTTATGGTTTAGAGATTTCTCTATAAAATGATAGACTCTTTCATCGGCTATTATCTCAGCTTTTTCTGTTGTATTTTTCTGAGCAACACATTTTTCAAAAAATTTCTGTACGTATTCTGGTATAAAAGAGATGACTTTCTTATAGGGTAGTGGTGGAAGTTTCTCCTCTTTTTCTATATACAAGGCACAAGCTATTCCTCTTAAAACATAAAGGTACTTCTTACAAGAATGAGTCACGCCAATTCCCATGTATTTGTGATAATTTTGTTTTGCCATTCTTATATAATGTTGTCTTAAGAATTCTAAAGAACATCCTTCATCAAAGTACTTCTTTAATTGACTTCTTATTTGGGAATTAACATAAATTATTGGGCTTCTTAACCATTCTGCAATTTGTGGATTGGACTTAAGGCTAAGTTCAGCAAACTTTTTTATGTCCCAACTTTCAAGGTCTAAATTATCCTGAACACTATTAATCTGTTTGGGAGAAGGAGATAATCCTAAATAATCATCCAATTTTCCAATATGCATACATCGTATATCATAATCTGAATCCTTAGAAGCAAAGCCCCACGCTCGCGAACCCGATTCTATAGCCCACACAATTTTTACTTTATGTTTTTTCTCTACTTCTTTTATAAGTCTAATTATATTTTTTCTCATAGAAAACTTAACAAACTATTCTTTTAATACTCTTTCTATGAGAAAAAACTTTTCTTTAAAAAACTATTGATGTTGTAGTCTTTTAGAACGCCCGGAGCAGGCGCTAAAAATTGCGAAGCAATTTTGGCGACATTCAACTCTCCTAAATTAAGTTGAAGTATTTGAACCTGAACACTGGAACAAATCCTTAGGATTTTTTTATGGCTCTTAGCCATAAAAAACGCCCGGAGCAGGATTTGAACCTGCGAATCCTTGCGGAAATAAGTTCTCCAAACTTACGCGGTAACCACTGCGCCATCCGGGCTTGAAATAAAAATAGAGTAAATTGCTTTTAAGACTTTCTCTTTAACTTATTAGCTAAACCATTTTCTTGAATATAATTATCTACGTAACCTCTAATTTCATTTTGCATTGTATTAATACCTTCATTCCCTTCGATATATTGTATTGTCTTTATTCTTTCTGGATTTTCTTTTGCAATATCTAAATAACCATCTCTTATTCTTTTATGAAATTCTACTTCTTCACTTTCAAATCTATCTTTCACAAAAGTAATAGTACTAACTCTTTCCTCCATTTTTGAAATTAAATAATCAAGAGAAGCATTAATAAAAAAAGTAATATCTGGATATCTCTCTGTTGTTGCTATATCATTCATAGATTTTATTTTCTCCAAAGAAATTCCTCTACCATAACCTTGATAAGCAAAAGTGGAATCGCTGAATCTGTCATAAATTACAATTTCGTTTTTAGATAAATCGGGTAAAATAAGTTTCTCAACATTTTGGGTTCTCTGTGCCATAAAGAGAAAAAGTTCTGCATTTATAGAAATATCTTCTTGAAATTTTGAATGTTTTAATATATTTCTTAAAGTCTCACCAAGCTGTGTGCCTCCAGGCTCTCTATAAAATTTAACAAAATAATCTTTTGATAAATATTTTTCAAGAAGTCTAAGATGTGTAGTTTTACCAGCTCCATCTAATGCTTCAAAACTAATAAACAAACCTTTCTCATCACTTTTTCTTCTTCTAAAATTTTTAGACATGATAGGAAATAAATCAATTCTTTTAAAAAGATTTACATAATCGAAAATAATAATTAATTAGCTGACTAAATAGATATTGGCGCTTTAATAGATGGATGGGGATCGTAACCTTCTAAACTGAAATCTTCATACTTAAAATCAAAAATATTTTTTATATTTGGATTGATTTGCATTTTTGGTAATTTTTTTGGCTCTCTTGACAATTGCAACTTTCCTTGCTCCAAATGATTATTATACAAATGAACATCGCCGAATGTGTGAATAAATTCTTTTGGCTTTAAATCTGTAACTTGTGCAACCATCATAGTCAATAATGAATAAGAAGCAATATTAAATGGAACGCCTAAAAAAGTATCTGCTGAACGTTGATACATTTGACAGCTTAATTCATTATTTGCAACATAAAACTGAAACAATAAATGACAAGGAGGCAAAGCCATTTTAGGAACATCTGCAACATTCCAAGAAGAAACTATTAATCTTCTTGAATCAGGATTATTTTTAATTTGACCTATCACTTCTGAAATTTGATCTATTTTTTCTCCGTTATAATCTGGCCAGCTCCTCCATTGATAACCATAAACTGGTCCTAAATCCCCACTTTCATCAACCCATTCATCCCAAATTTTAACTCCATTATCATTTAGATATTTAGTGTTTGTATATCCTTTCAAAAACCATAATAGCTCGTGGATAATTGATTTAGTATGCAATTTTTTTGTTGTTAAAAGAGGAAATCCTTCATTCAAATCAAACCTCATCTGATAACCAAAAAGAGAAAGTGTTCCTGTCCCTGTTCTGTCTTCTTTTTGAATTCCTTTAGTTAAAATATCTTCTAATAATTGTAAATATTGTTTCATATTACTTAGAAAAAATTGAACTATTTAAATAAAATTATTATTGAAAATAACAATTAAAATTTATCCCTTAAAATTTCTTTAATTTTTTGTTCTGGAGACCAGAAATTTGGACCTTTTAGGATTTTTCCCCTTTCGTCTTTCAAGGGTTTTCCGTCTGCTCCTAATTTTGAGAAATTGCTTTCCATTATTATTTCAAGAACTTTATCTAATGGAATTCCATGTTTTTGCGCTTCATTTGAGACGTAAACGATAATGTCTCCGAACCAATCTGATAAATGAGTTAAAATTTCTAATTCTTCTTCTTTTGATAAATTATTATTTTTATTCTTGTAAAGAGATATTATTTTATCGACTTCTGAAATTTCATCATAGATTATTGATTTAAATTTTTCAAGCTGTTCAACACCTAATAAAGTTGGTTTCTCATTTATTGGATGCTCGTACATCTTGTTGAATTTTTTTATTTTTTCAAGAAAATCTAAATTTACCATAAAACAAATAAGAAAATAATTATATAAAGATTTAGATGAAATTATTACTTACCTTTATAAAAATAATAAGCAAGATTTTTTCCAATACACCTAGCATCTCCTATAATTTGTTCATCTATTTTTATCTTTGGTTGTTTTTCCTCAAGAAGATTTTTTGTTATTCTATGTCCATCGTAAGTCAAAAGAGAACTATATAAAAGCAGAATTAAACTAGCCTTCCTAAAATAGCCAAAAGCGTTTAGGCCTTCTTCTGAAAATGTTGCCTCTGTTTCTATTAAAGTCATATTATTCTTTCATTTCAATTTTAATTTGAACGCTTCTTGGAATTTGCAATTTCATAATAGGATGAAGAATTCTATCTTCTGCTGGAATATCAATAATTCTTCTGTGGACTCGCATCTCAAATCTGTCAAATGTTGCTGTGCCGTTTCCGCATGGAGATTTTCTTGTTGTTACTTTTAATTTTCTTGTTGGAATTGGTATTGGGCCCCTCATTAAAACTCCCGCTCTTGCTACTATTTCTTTTATTGAACCAATTACAACATTTAATGGGTCAATGTCTACACTGCTAAGTTTTATTCTAACTCTTGCCATAAAATTTTTAGAGAAAATATCTTTTTAAACTTGCTGGTGGTTTATAGATTATTCTTTTCTTTTTACTAATTTTTCGAGATTTATTTTTGCTTCTTTTATTTCTCTTCTTAGAGAAATTAAATATCTGTCTGCAATTTCTTTTGCTGAAAATCTATCTCGACAATCAAAACAATATTCTATAAACTCAGTGATTTTATTTTCTTTATCAAATGAATATTCTAAATCTGTAATAGCGTATTTTGCTATATAATGACTCATTAAATTATATAATCTTGATATTTTAAAATTTTTCTATTTCAATTCTTTAGTTTACCACTCCACAAGGTTTTTAAATTGGTTTTTTCTGAAAAGATTAATGTTCTATATAATGAATGTTGAAGATCATGTTCGTGTAGAGCCAAAACATTTTGGTTTGCCTACTTGTGAGGCTGTTGAAAAACAACTTCATGAAACTTATGTTGATAAAATAAATAAAGAATTGGGTTTTGTTGTTTCTGTAATCTCTGTTGATGAGGTTGACGAGGGAGTCATCATTCCTGGAGATGGTGCGACATTTTATAGGTCTTTATTTGAACTTTTGGTTTGGAAACCTGAACTGCACGAACTAGTTTATGGAACAATTGCTGAAATTGCGAACTTTGGGGCTTTTATTAAAGTTGGGCCAGCACAGGGAATGATACATATTTCTCAGACAATGGAAGATTATGTTTCATTAAGCAAGACAGGAACACTAACAGGAAAAGCAAATAAAAAAAATTTGTCTTCAGGAGATGATTGTGTTGCGAGAATTGTTGCGATAAGTTTCAAAGCCGGCGAGCCAAAAATTGGTTTGACAATGAGGCAACCAGGATTAGGAAATATTGATTGGATAAAAGAAAATAAGAAAAAACAATTGGCTGCTGTGAAAAAATTTTCTAAAGAAAATAAAAAAGAAAAGAAGGGGAAGAAATAATGGCGAGTACACAAAAAGCATGTAAGCAATGCAAATTTATTTTTGAAGGAAACAAATGCCCTGAATGTGGCTCTGAAGAGTTTAAAAATACATTTAAAGGGAAGGTTGTTATAATGGACGCTGAAAAATCTGAGATCGCAAAAAATATGAAAATTTCCAAAAGGGGAGAATTTGCAATAAAAATATAATGGAAAAGAAAATAGATTTTAAAAATCCTCTTTTGAAAAGAAGAGAAGTTGAATTTGTTTTAAAAAACGATAAAAATCCGGGGTTTAATGTGGTAAAGGAATATATTATGAAAGAGTTTAAAACAGAAGAAGAAAAAATAGTTGTTAGAAAAATTAAAGGTAGTTTTGGAAATAACAATTTTGAGATTGAGGCATTTATTTACGATTCTGAAAAGGATAAGGAGGAAATTGAGCAAAAGCCAAAAGCTAAGAAAAAAGCTCAAGCAAGTTAATGGCAGAAAAAGGAGAAAAAAAAGGTAAAAAACCGCATAAGAACAAACCAACGAGCAAGAAATACACAAAATATACTATTAGTGGAGATAAAGTTACAAGAGCTAAGATGTGTCCAAGATGCGGGCCAGGAATATTTTTATCAGTTGGAAAAGGGTCAAATAGAGAATATTGCGGAAAATGTAAATACACTAATTTTTTTAAGTGAAATTTTTAATTAGAAAACCTCTTATATCATTCGGATACGTTTTCTGCCTATCAAAGGACTTTTTGAAAACTTTGAAGAATAATACTATAAACCCTAGAAGAGGAGGCTTAATCAAAACAAAAAGTACGATTAAACGTCCTCTCCTGGGAAAAAGAGGTGATAAATATAGATGATTTTTGGCTATTTAAACTTTTTGGTATGTTGTAACTTCTTAATGGGAACTCTTGAAAGTTGTATCTTTTTTGTAGTTTTTACAGATATCTCCTTTAAAATAGTTTAAAATTAAGGAAAAGTAATATAAATAGGGGAAATTTATAGTTTTGTGGAAGAAAAAGAGGAAAATTATAAAAATAAAAATAAAGTTGGGCAAGAAGAGATTCATGGACTTTTATTTGGAGAGAAATTGAGCTGGCAGGCAATTCTGTATGATTTGATTAATACAGAGCAATTAGATCCTTGGGACATTGATATTGGACTTTTGGCGAATAAATATCTTGAGAAAATAAGAGAACTTGAGGAGCATAATTTTTTTATTTCAAGTAAAGTTTTACTTGCGACGGCTTTATTGTTGAGAATGAAATCTGAAATATTATTGTATGAAGACATAAAAACTCTTGATGAAGTTTTGTTTGGGAAAAAAGAAGAGAGAAAATATATTCAAGAACGAATTGAGCTTGATGGTGATATTCCTGAGCTTATTCCAAGGAGCCCTCTTCCAAGAACAAAGAGAGTTTCATTGGAGGAATTGATGGCTGCTTTAGGAAAAGCTATAAAAACAGAAAATAGAAGGATAAAAAGAGTAGTGATTGCAAAGCAACATGAGTATGAAGCCGCTACTGCTCTTCCAAAAAATCAAATTAATTTAAAAGAAAGAACAAAAGAAGTTTATAAAAAGTTAAATGATTTCTTTTCAAAAGGTGAAGGAAAAATAACTTTTTCAAATTTTGTTGAAAATAAAAAAGAAGAGAAGATTTCCCATTTTGTTCCTTTGTTGCACCTTGACCATCAGCAAAAGGTTTGGCTTGAGCAAGAAAGCCCTTTTAAAGAAATTTGGATTTGGTTGAAGAAGGTTTACGAAGAAGAACACGCAGAAGAATTAAATCAAATGAAATTAGAAGCTGAAAAAGAATTAGAAGAAATTTATACTAATGATAATAATGAAAAATTTGAGAGTATTGAAGATGATTTTGAAGAGGAGATTGAAGAAGCTGGTAAAAAGATAGAGGAATTTGAAGA
>CAZIFJ010000006.1:0-33373 GCA_964538235.1 Candidatus Woesearchaeota archaeon | reverse complement strand
TAAAAAAAGAAATTAAAAAATTTTTAAAATCAAAAATCAAATAAAAAGTTTTCAAGTTTTCTATATTGTATGCAATTACATTTAATATGTCAAGAATTATTTTTTGCGTAAACTCCCTACTTTAGTTCGTGAGACTTCAAGATTTAAAAATCTTGATAGCGCTCAAGAACCAAACACGCCAGTCACTTTAGTGGCTGGTTCTTGACAAATAAAATAAAACAGCGAGGATAAAACTAAAAATTAAATATCTAAAATCTGAAAAAATTTCTTTTAATGAAACAAAAATTTTTCTAAAGTATTCCATAGCAAATTAATATTTTTAACATAACTATCTTTAAATACCCCTTTGTTTAATCTTACTTAAAAAAGATGGTAAAAAAGTGCATTTATTGTAAAAGCGGAATTGAGGAAAGTTCTGTAGTTGATGTCTGTCAAAATTGCGGTCATAAAGTTTGGGGTGAAAGAATGTTCAAAGCAATTATTGAAAATATGGAAAACGCCAGAGAAGCCGGTGATTTAAATCAAGGTTCAGTTTCAGAGCAAAAAATAAAAAGTAAGTTCTAAAAATTATGTAAATACAAAGTTTGATAAAAGGCTCAAGCTATTTTTTATGATTATAATCGGTTCCATAACCAGGGTTTGTTTTTGGTCTATATTGGTTTGGAAATTGAATATCTGTTTTTACTGCATGAGATACTTTTTTAAAGAATTTAAAAACATCATAAGGGTTTTCTACATTTCTTATTGTGTAAGGTTTTTGAATAGGTCCATGCCTTCCATAAGTAATAGAACCTGCTGTTGAAATTAAAATACTTCCAGAATTTCCTCCAAACATTTTATCTAATAGACCAACATTAACTTCAGAATTTGTTATTTGATCAAAATCAACAATCTCAAAATCTCTCCCAATAAGCCCCTTTTGTAATAAAATCCTTTTATTAGTAATTGCATAATAAACGTGTTTATAAACTAATATTTGATAAATTGGAATACCAAAAACTAAAACAATTCCAATCCAAAAATGAGGTAATAATAATATTCCAAATCCAAAAATATGAGAACCAAAAATTATATCAAATACAGCAAGTATAATAAAGGGTATCAGGAATAACATCCAAAATAATCCAAAAATAATTGTAACTATTGAACCACCCAAAATAAATGGCCAAAATTTTGGTTTACCTTCCCAAAATACTTTTTCATTTTTATCTAGTATTTTATCTATTTCTTTCATACATATCCTTATTTTAATTAATTTATAAATTAATCGTTTTCGCACACTTTCTGGTTTATTTTTGAAAAAATAGGTAGTTCAACTGAAAATCTTTATTGTTTTAAATTTAAGTTGCGCGATAGCAATTTACAACTTAGCCTTTAACTAAGAAACCTTTTTAAACTGATTTTTATAACTAATTCAATGTTAAAACACAAGCGCGCAAAGGAAAAAGGAAAAGTTTCTTTCACGAAATTTTTCCAGAAATTCAAGGAAGGAGATTCTGTAGCTGTAGTTAGAGATTTAGGATTTAAGTTCGGCTATTCAAACAGGCTTCAAGGCAGAACAGGAAAAGTTTTAGAGAAAAGAGGCTCAGCTTATTACGTTGAAATAAAAGATTTAGAGAAGCCAAAAAGATATGCTCTTAAACCAATACATCTAAAAAAATTAGAACAATGATAATCAAAAATCGCACGCCACAAACACTAGCAGAAGTTCAATCTCACGTAAAAGATTTAGATGAAAAAAAAGACCTCAAAGATTATTTAAAAAAATTTACAGAGTTGACAAAAGAAAAAGCAGAAAAACTAAAAGAAGAAGTTCGCGCGTTAAATAATCTAAAATTAAAGGAGGAAAATATTGTAAAGATTGTTGACTTTTTGCCGAAAGATTCTGAAGATTTGAACAAAATTTTTACAGAAGTCAGTTTATCTGAAGAAGAATCAAATGCAATCCTTGAAGTTGTTAAAAAATATTGAACATGGGAGAGAAAGAAGAATTTGCGATAATTTTAGATTATCTACCTTACGGATATCCGATGAGCCAAAAAAGGCTTCCAACAGCTCAAGCTATTGGTGAAAAAACTCTTGCACTTTTAGAACTAATTCCAAGGAGAGGAATAACTTTATCTGTCAAACAAAAGATTTATATAGGCGAAGGTAAGAGAGAAGAGATATACTATATCGCTGGAAGACTTCAGCGGGAAAAGTTAACTGAGACTGCGAAGATCCAATTACAAGAATTCGTCGAGAAAGTAGTTGCGGAGCAAGAAGGGAAATATGTAGATTTCTTTAATAATGCAAACGCAATAAACACTCGCCTGCATCAAATTGAACTTCTTCCAGGCTTCGGAAAAAAACACACAAAAGAAATTTTAGAAGAGCGCGAAAAAAATAAATTCGCATCTTTTGATGAAATAAAGTCAAGATTATCAGGAATTCCAGATCCAAGAAAGGCAATAGAAAAAAGGATAATGGAAGAACTCATCGAAAGACAAAGATTCGCTCTTTTTGTAAGATAATATGGCTGAAAAAAAACAAGAAATAGGCAAGAAAGAAAAAAAAGAAGCAGAGAAGAAGGAAAGTAAAAATCCTAGACATAAACTTGAAGAAAATTTAGAAAGCCTAATTAGAATTTATAGCGTTGATATTTCGGGGACAAAAAATATTTATGTTGGCTTAACAAAAATCAAAGGAATTTCTTGGGCAATCTCAAATTTAATCTGTCTTAAATTAAATCTCCCAAGAACAAAAAAAATTTCTGAATTAACAAAAGAAGAAATTCAAAAAATTGAAAATTTTCTTAGAAATTTAGAAGCACCAGATTTTCTAAAAAATAGAAGATTAGACCGAGAAACAGGAAAAACAGAGCATTTTCTTTCAGTAGATTTAGATTTGAAAAAACAATTTGACATAAAGCGTTTGAAAAAAATTAGAAGTTACAAAGGAATTCGCCATTCTTTGAAACTTCCAGTTAGAGGACAAAGAACAAGATCGCACTTTAGAAGTAAGGGAGGAGCAGTTGGAGTTCAAAAGAAAAAAGAGGCCCCAGTACCTGCAAAAGATAAAAAATGATAAGAAAAAAGAAATTATTTGTTCGCCCAAAAAAAGCATATGAAAAATCAAGAATCTACGAAGAAAACTCTTTAGTTAAAAAATACGGATTAAAAAACAAAAGAGAAATTTGGAAAACAAGTGCAAAAATAAATTACTTTAGAACAAGAGCAAAAAGTTTAGCAAACGCTTCCCATGAAGAGCAAAAAGTTTTCCTGAATAAATTAAATTTAATCGGTCTTAAAGTAAATTCTTTAGAAGACGTTTTAGCTTTAAAAGTCGAAGATTTATTGAATAGACGGCTATCAACAATAGTCGCATCAAAAAAAATATCTCAAACGCCAAAACATGCAAGACAGATGATAATTCATAAAAAAATATTAGTGAATAATAAAGTTGTTAACTCTCCAAGTTATATTGTTTCAGTTGAAGAGGAATCATTAATAAAATTAAAACATTCAAATAAAAAAGTTGCAAAAGAGCCAATATCTAAAAAAACGGAGAAGAACTAATGGAAGAAAAAATTAAAGAAGAAAAATTGGAAGATTTATCTGGAGAAATAGAATTAGAGGCAGAGATAAAAAAAGAAAAGACAAAAGATGAAAGAATAGGAATTGTTTATATTTATTCAACATTCAACAATACAATTATCCATATAACTGATTTGGCAGGAAACACAATTTCAAGAGTTTCCGGCGGAATGATTACAAAGCAATCAAGGCTAAAATCAAATCCGACAACAGCAATGTTTATTGCAAAAAAAGCAGCAGAGAGGGCAAAAGATTTAGGAATCACAGGATTGTATATTCGAATGCGCGGGCAGACTCACGAGGGTCTTGGTCCAGGAGGACATGCAGCAGTAAAAAGTTTAAGCAAAGAAGGATTTAAAATTATAAATATTTTAGAAACAACAAGAATTCCTCGTGGCGGTCCTAAGAAGAAAGGAGGTAAGAGAGGAAGAAGAGTATAAACATTTAAAAAATACTTCTCTTTAAAATCATATGGAAATACTTGAAAAATCACCTGAAAAAATTATCTTAAGAGCTGAAATAAATGAAACTTTGGCAAACGCAATTAGAAGAAGCATTTCCGAAATTCAAGTTCTTGCAATAGATGAAGTTGAAATTTTCAAAAATGACTCAGCTCTTTACGACGAGGTTCTTGCCCATAGAATTGGTTTAATCCCATTAAAAACAGAAAAATCAATGTCAGAAAAAACAAAAATCGATTTTAAATTATCAAAAATCGGTCCATGCACAGTCTATTCAGAAGATCTTCAAGGCCCAGCAGAAATAATTCAAGGAAAAATTCCAATAACAATTTTAGGCAAAGAAGGAAAATTAGAATTAATCGCAACAGCAACATTAGGCAAAGCAACCTCTCACGCAAAATACTCTCCAGGAATTTGTTTTTATAAACACATTCAAGAAATAAAATCTTTCCCTGAAATAGATAAAATAATTCAAAATTCAAAAGGATTAATCAAGGCGGAAAAAAAAGGCTCAAAATGGATTTGCGATTGCAACGAATCAGAAATTCATGAAATTCAAAAAATTGATGACAAAGCAGTTTCAGACACAAAAGAATTAATCTTCATAATTGAATCTTATGGTCAAATGAAAGCAGAGGACATTTTCAAAGAAGCAATATCTGCTCTAACAGATAATTTAAAAGAATTTGAGAAGGCTTTGTAAATTTTAAATTTAAATTAGTTTCTTTCAGTTACGAAGTAATAACTTTCTAGAATTTAAGTAACTTTATAGAAGTAACAAATGGAAAGATTTATATACACTTGATTATCACAATAAACATGAAAAAAATTTTAAATGGATTATCAGCTATTGCACTTTCTACTGCTTTAGGCTGTGCTTCTCTTGATGAAGGAAAAATAATATCTTTAGGATATTTGGAAAGAAAGGGTGAATTAAAAAGAGTAGAAATAGATAATTATGTTGGGTCAAATGAAGCACTAGATGAAATGTTGAATTTTTATAAAGGAAGATATGCTTTTAAGAGTTTTGATGTATTGGATGAAAATGGAAATGTTGTTGGAAGATTTGTACATGGAAGGATGGAAGGTTTGCATTATAGGAAGTTTGCTACAGATGAGATTTATTTAATTGATGGAAATGTTACTAAAGATAATTTACCTAATAATTATAAACTTAAACAATTTAATTAATCTTAAATATCTCCTTTCTCTTTTCAATTTATGATTTTAGGAATTGAATGCACAGCGCACACATTTGGAGTTGGAATTTCCCACAAAGGAAAAATTTTAGCAAATATAAAAGATATGTATATCCCAGAAAAAGGAGGAATAATTCCTATTGAAAGTGCAAAACATCATCGTAATGTTGCAGAGAAAATTTATCAATCCGCTTTAGAAAAAGCAAATATTCCTGAAGCTAAAATTGAAGCGATAGCATTATCAAATGCCCCTGGATTAGCTCCTTGTTTAATTGCAGGAAAAGAATTTGCAATTGAAAAAGCTAAAAAGCTAAATCTAAAAATTATTCCTGTTAATCATTGCATTGCACATTTAGAAATCGGACAGAGTGTTGGAGCAAAAGACCCAGTTTTATTATACGCTTCAGGAGCAAACACTCAAATCATAGCTTATGTTTCTGGAAAATACAGAGTTTTTGGAGAAACTTTAGATTTAGGAATTGGAAATTTTATTGATAAAGTTGCAAGACATTTTGGAATGGCTTTTCCTGGAGGTCCTAAATTAGAAAAAGAAGCGATTGGTGGAAATTACATTGAACTTCCTTATTCAATTAAAGGAATGGACGTTTCTTTTTCAGGAATGCAAACAAAAATACAACAATTATATGATAAAAAAATTTCAATAAAAGATTTATCTTTTTCTCTTCAAGAAACTGCATTTGCAATGTTAGTTGAAGCCAGCGAAAGAGCATTAGCACATACATCAAAAAATGAGTTAGTTTTAGGTGGCGGGGTCGCATGCAATTCAAGACTTCAAGAAATGTGTAAAATCATGTGCGATGAAAGAGGGGCAAAATTCTTTTGTCCAGCAAAAGAATTTCTGGTTGATAATGGAGGTATGATTGCATTTACCGGAGAAATTATGATAAATGGAGGAGTCGAAAAAATTTCTTCAGATAAAATAGAAATAAAGCCCAGAGAAAGAACAGACGAAGTTAAAGTAGGTTGGAAATAAAAATATTATTTTTAGTTTAGAAAACTTTTTAAGGGCTTATACATCTATTTTTATACATGAGAATAAACAAAAAAAATCTCTTTGCAATTCTTGCATCTGGTCTTATAAATCTTGTTGATAATGATAGTCTTGCAGAGGAGATAGATACAAGTTATATAGATGGTATTGAAGTTGCTGTTTTAAATCAACGCTCTACTTTTGATTATTTTGTAAGGGATGGGAATTTTGAAAAAAATCAAGGATCATCTTCTGAGGTTGATAATAATGATGTAATTGAAGTATATGATAAGGGATATAAAAAAGCTAAGACTTTATTAGATAAATTGTATGACCCTGATTCTAATATTCAGAGAGAATTTGTTAAAGGTGCAGAGGAGGAGAATAGCGGACATCAGTTTATCACTCATTATAATAGGGGCTGGGCTTATACGCAGGGAATAACGCTGTCTTATTTAACTAGAAATAATGATAAGAGAGCACATAAAATAGCTGAGAGAACTTATGATACTGCAATTCCAGTTGTGTTTGATGGAGAGGAGTTTTTTGGCGGTTGGAAATTTTCTGAAAATGTTCTTGGTGATAATTGGTCTGACTCAAGATTGATAACAGGCTCAAATGCTCGGCGACTTTTAGGATTTGGCGAATATATTGTCTCTCCTCTTTTTGATGAAATTCCTGAAGAAAAGCAGGAGGAATTTGAGAAATTTTATTCCCGTGCTTTAGATGGTTTATTGAAAAGTCAAAGGGAAATTAAGACTGAAGATGGTTTGGAATATGGCCTTGTTAACGCAGGATGGTCTATTGAGGAAATTAGTCTTGAAAATATGGATGAACTTAATTCAACACTTTCTGATTATGGTTATAGAAATGGAAGAATAAAAAAGTTAGAGCACGCAGTAACCGAACATTCAGGAGCGACGCTTTCTCTTCTTAATTTTTCAATTGAGAATTCTGATAGATTAGGTTTGAATAAAGAAAATTTAATTAAGAGAAGAGATGGAATTAAAGATTCTTTATTTGAAAAGTTATACTATGAAAAGGAAGGATGTTTTTCTACTGGAACAAAGATGGACAGCAGTGGTAATGAAGTGCAAAGCGAGCATAGGGCTGTTGATTCTATTTGGTTTCCTCTTGAAGGTTTTACTTCAGATCAAATGGATAAAATCGCAAGAGCTCTTGATTATAATATTAAGAAGTTTGTTAAAGATATAGATTACCATGAAAAACATTATCATGGAGCACATTATTTTTTGAATAGTATGTGTGATCCTCCTCTCCCAAGAAGTGATCTTTTTGAAAGCGCCTATAATTTAGAGGCTGGTTGGATTCTTGCACAAGGTTTAAACGAATTTAGTGATGTTTATCCTACGCATCCGAGTTCCGATTATTTTAGAGAGACAGCACAGAAGTTACGGAAAGGTATGCAAGATTTTATAGAATATAATGGATTTTTATGCTCTTCTCAAGATATTCCAGAGTGGTTTGCTAAGAGAGATTCAAGTACTTCCGCATTATCATATCTTAATGTGGCTGATTATTATAAGAAAAAATCTAAACTTGAATTGGCAGGTTTTTCTTCTGATAAAGATGAAGGTATTGCACCCTTGGATAATGAGGGGCGCAAAGGTTTATGATTAATGAAAGTCCAGAACTTTCAGTATCTATGAATTAAGAAACCAAAAACTAAATAAATCTTTATATAATTTTATCATTACAATTTTTATGGACTATTCACGGCAAGCTAAAATAGATTATTATTTTCAAGAAAAAAAAGATAAAATTAATCGACATCTTGAAGAAATTATTAAAGAAAATTCTTTAGCAGATGAAGCTGCGAATTATTATTTATTAGGAAGGGGAAATCGTTGGAGACCTGTTTTAAGTTTGTCCTTAGCAGAAGCATTTAATTGTCGTTATAAAAATATTCATTATTTAGCTTGTACAACAGAATGTCTACATTCTGCAAGTTTAATTTTAGATGACATTGCTGACGGAAGCGAAAAAAGAAGAGGCAAAGATTCCTGTCATGTTGTTTTTGGAGCAGATAAAGCAACTCTCGGAGCAAATAGATTAATTATCGCTTCATACGAAATTTTGAATGAATATTCTTCAAGCAGACTGAGAAAAAAACTAATTGCCGAAGCTTGTTCAATAGGAGATTTATTAATTCAAGGACAATGTTCAGATTTGGTTGGAAATTTTCAAAATCAAAATCAAGTTATTGAAATGTACAAAAAGAAAAGTGGAACTTTATTTCACTGGGCTGCAAAAATTGGCTTATTAAATTCAGATATTGATGATAAGCTAATTAGAAATTTTGGATATTCTCTTGGGGTTGCTTATCAAATTTTTGACGATATAAAAGACAAAGGAGAAGATGGGGATAAAATTACTTTAAAAAAATTTTTAGAAGAAGATAAAATAAAAGAAATTGGAAGAAAATATAAAGATGAAACAATGAGTTTTGTTAATGACAAATTTTTTCTAGAAGAATTATTGAATAAAATGGTCTGCAGTTAGTAAAAACATTTATAAAGGATTAGCTCAAGCTATATTTACCAATGATGTCAAGAACCAGCCACTAAAGTGACTGGAGTGTTGGTTCTTGAGCATGCTCAAGAATTTTATTCTTAAAGAAGCAAAAATAATTCTTGACATGTTAATCATTACGGAGGAAAAATGGATTACTATTCAATAATTGAAAAAGCAAAAAAAACTGGAAAAATTGACAAAGGAACAAACGAAGTTACAAAAGCAATTGAGAGGGGCGTTGCAAAATTAGTTGTCTATGCTTCCGACGTAAGCCCAAAAGAAATTGTTGCTCACCTTCCAATTCTGTGCAAAGAAAAAAAAATTCCATGTGTTGAAGTTGACTCTAAACAAAAATTAGGAATTGCTGTTGGTATTGGCGTTGGGGCTTCCGCAGTCGCAGTAATTGATGCTGGAGAAGCTCAAAAAGAAATCGTAAATATAAAGTAATCCTATGGCAAAAACACAAAAAGTTAAAGAATCAAACGAGAATTCTCAGCAGCAAAAAACAACTTCTAGAATTTCAAATGAGCCACCTGTAAATGCTTTAGTTGAAGAATTTATTGGGCGAACAGGAGCAAGAGGGGAAGTTACGCAAGTCAAAGCAAAAATTCTTGCAGGAAGAAATGAAGGAAGAAGCCTCAGAAGAAATGTCAAAGGTCCTGTAAAAATTGGAGATTTAATAACATTAAGAGAAACTGAAATTGAAGCAAGAAAAATAAAAGGGAGTTTTAAAACGAGAACAGTATAATGGTAAAATGTCATTTTTCCGGCAAAGAGTCGCACCCATTTAAAGGAGTCCATTTATTGAAAAACGACGGAACAATAGAATTCTATTCATCTGGAAAAGCAATGAAAAATGCATTAAAATTAAAAAGAGATAAAAGAAAAATTCGTTGGACAGAAGCTTACAGAGAAGTCAGGCAGAAAGCTTTTGAAAAAGCAAATAAAAAATAAAATAAAAGAAAATATTCTAAAAATAAAAGTTCACCCAGAAGAATTTGTTGTTCCAGATTATCTAAATGTTCCATGGCTTACTTTTAATTATGTTAGTAAATATGGTTTGGTTCCAGATTCAATAGGAAAAGGAATTAAAGAAACTATTTTTGGATGGCTTCCAGCAAAAACAACAGCTAATTATAATGCTGGAGATGTTATAATTCATGATGAATATTATCAATCAGTTTCCAATGAAGGAGATTATCAAACTGATAGATTTGCAATAATAACTATCGATGATATTCTCGAACATAAAAATGGTCTGAGAAGTTTATTGCCCTGTGGTGTTGTTGCCCCAAAACCAAATCTATAAACATTTAAATCTTAATTATTTTAGTTTTTGGAACTCGTAGAAAACTAAATATAGGTATTATAGTTTTCTTGATCACTTCAATTCGTAAGAGTTGAAGTTCCAACGGACGAAGTCTGTTAGGACATAGAACTTCTTTTTCTAAAAGAAGTTGTATTTGCGGGGATGCCGGAGTGGTCAAACGGGTCACGTTAAGGCCGTGATTGCTTAGTGCATGCCTAGGTTCGAATCCTGGTCCCCGCATTCATGGTCTTTAGACTATGCTGGGATTTGTGAATTGTGCGAGAGCAAATAATTGTTGCTTGCAACAACATTCTAAGTTTTTGAACTCATATAGTAAACCAACTAAGCTCTTCGGTTCTTTCATGTTGGTTTACTATTTAGCGGAGCAATTTAGCAACAAAAGATTAAATTGGTCTGCTATAGAAAATTTTTTCTAAAAATTTTGTATTTCGAATACTCCAATCTCGTAAGAGTTGGAGGATCCGCGGAGCTTTGCTCTGCGTGAGCCTGGTCCCCGCATAAAATTTAAAATATATAAATAAGTAATCCTTGTGGATTACTATGAAAACAATAACAATAAAATTACCTCTAGAAGAAGCCAAAGAACTTGAAGATTTTATAAAGAATAATTATTTATCCAAATTTGAGTTTATTAGACATTTAATTATGGAAAAATTAGATAGTCATAAAAAAGAAAAGTATTGGTGGCTTACTTTAGCAGAAAAATCTCTTCCCAAAATTTGGGATAATAAGAAAGACGATGAAATCTGGAGTAAATATTTATGACTAAGCGAAGATATTTATATAAATAAAATTATCTCTCTTCCAATCTCTCCATTCTCTTTTCCAAAATATTTATTCTTCTCAATAATTCTTCCTGCGTTTTTGAAGGCGTGCTGTCAATACTCTTGACAAAATCAGATAGATAAGCGTCAAACAAAGTGCTTAATTTTCCTCCAAATAATTTTAATTTAGTCTTTGCTTTTTCCAAATTATTTACATCAACAGTTATATTTACTCTAATTTTATTTTTTCTCATAGAATATTAGTGTGTATTTTAGTATAAAAATCTTTTTACATAGTTATCTTTAAATACATTCAAAATTTAGAATTTTTATGATTACAAAAACAAAAATAAGAAGCAGATTAAGAAGAAAAAGAAATTCAGAAACAATCGCATCTCTTTTTCATTCAATAAAAAATTCAGCTTGGAATGGAGTTGCAAAGATTTTATCTGGCCCGACAAAATTATACTCCTCAATAAATTTAGAGAAAATAAATTCCAAAGCATCTGCGGGAGATACAATAGCGATAGTTGGAAAAGTTTTGTCAAAAGGAAACCTCTCAAAAAGAATTAAAGTCTGCGCTTTAGGAGCATCAAAAGAAGCAATGAAAAAAATTAAAGAATCAAAATCAGAATTTATTTTATTATTAGATGAAATAAAGAAAAATCCAAAAGCAGAAGGAGTTAAATTTTTAAGATGAAAGAAAATAAAATAATTATCGACGCAACAAACGCAGTTTTGGGAAGATTAGCAAGTTATTCTGCAAAACAAGCTCTTCTTGGAAAAGAAGTTATAATTGTGAATTGTAAAGAGGCAATTTTAACAGGAAGAAGGGAAATGATATTAAAAGATTACAGAGAAGCAAGAGAAAAAGGTAGTCACAGCCAAAAAGGTCCATTCTTTCCAAAAACACCAGAGAGAATTTTGAAAAGAACAATTCGCGGAATGCTTTCTTACAAACAAGGCAGAGGAGAATCAGCTTTCAAAAGAATAATTTGTTATAATGAAACTCCTCAAGAATATTTAGAATCTAAAAAAATAAAAGCTGGAAAGGAGAAGCACGTAAAGACGCTTAAATTGTCTGAAGTGAGTAAATTATTATGACAAAACAATTATTAGTCTCAGGAAAAAGAAAAACAGCGATAGCAAAATTAAGAGTTGTTCCAGGAACAGGAAAAGTAACATTAAACAAATTGCACCACACAGAACTTTCTCTATTCCATAGATTAGCAATTGAAGAACCCTTAAGAATTTTCGAGAGAGAATTAGGAAAACTAAATCACGATTTCCATATAAAAACAAAAGGCGGCGGAAAAGAAGGCCAAATACAAGCAGCGCGATTAGCAATTGCAAAAGCCCTTGTTCAAGTTACCGGCTCAGAAACTCTAAGAAAAGCATTTATGAAATACGATAGAAACATGATAGTTCCAGATCCAAGAAGAAAAGAAACCAGAAAACCCGGCGACTCAAAAGCAAGAGCCAAAAGACAAAAGTCTTATAGATAATTTCTAAGATAGAAAATATTATATATTGTATCCTTATTATTTTTTTATGGACATGATGGTTCTTGGAGGAGGATATGGTACTAGATTGTTTGGAAAATATAATAGAGAAAAGTATATTCCTAAAGGTTTATTGAAAATTGGAAATAGCCCTATTATAGACATCACTTTGTCTTGTTTTTCTCATAGTTTAATTGATAGAATAATATTAGAAACTAATAAAGAGGGTGAAGAATTTTATATTAATTGGATGAATAATAGAGAAGATCGGTCTAAAATAAGTATTTATTTAGATAAAAATTCCTCACCAAATAACCCTCATGGAGTTCTTGGGACAATCGAATCAACAATAAAAGATTGTTCTCTCGATAAATCGCCTTTATTAATAATTGCTCCAGACAATTTTTTTACTGAAAATTTGGATAATATGATAAATTATTATTCTAATGAAGATGCTTTTATAGCAACTTATGAATTAGAAGATTTTTCAGATGCTAAAAAATATGGCGTAGTAAAAGTGGTAAAAGATGAAATAGTTAATTGCAAAGAAAAACCAGATTCTCCAGATAGCAAGCTCATTAGAACGTCTTGCGAAATTTGGGGAGAAAGAGCATTTAGTTATTTAGAAAAATGGAATAAAATTTACAAAGCAGATAGAGTTGGAGATTTTATAAATTACCTTATTGATGAAAATTGTAATGTTCGATCTTATAAATTAAATTCATTTTGGATAGATATAGGTAGTAAAGAAGATTTAGAAAAATTAAGGAGATTAAAAATATAATGAAAAAAATTTGTGCGGGAGGAGTAGTTTATTTTAATGACGGAAAGAACATTTTTTATTTATTATTGAAAAGCTCTAAGACTGGGTGGTGGGTATTTCCTAAAGGAAACGTCAATTTTCAAGAATCTTTGAAAGAGACAGCATTAAGAGAAATAAAAGAAGAAACAGGTTTATTTAATTTAGAAATAAATCCAGATTATCACGAGGTAATAAAGGTCAACTATGAATCTGGGGATGAAAAAGAAATACACCATTGGCTTTTTAGAAGTCAAAAAAATATAATAAATTTATCGAAAGAGCATGAAGATTATAAATGGGTTTGTTTTGATGAAGCATACTCTTTAGTTGATCATGAAAATCAAAAAAAAATATTGCAGATAGCGCACAAGATATTAGAAAATGAAGAAAATTAATATTGTTGTTGGAGAGAAAGGAAGCGGTAAATCTACATTTCTAGAAATAATTAATACTTTTGGATTTTACACGACGGAACTTTCTGTCCAATGGAAATACTTAAAAGTTTTAGGATTTGAAAGAAATGAAAAAGAAGGAGAATGGGATGTAGTAGTTATTTCATTGGTTTATGATAATTTACTTAGAGACCTTGATTGTTTTCCAATTTTTATAAGTGGCTTTTCCAGATTAAGCGAAATAGATTTTCTTAAAAACAGGGGCTTTGAAACAAGAATTATAAAATTAAATTCTTCCCTGAAAGAAAGATATAAAAGAATTAAAGATAGGAGAAGAATAGGAGAAGAAGAAATGACTTTAGAAGAATTTCACGAAAAAGATTTAAGACGACTTGGCTCAATTGAAGGTTATAAAACAAATAATTTTGGAAGTTTACTTGCTCTGTCAGAATATTCAATTGACAATTATAACGGTGTTGATTCTCTCGTTTTCAAAGTTAAAAAAATGCTAATTGATTTTAACTATTTAAAATGAAAATTTATTTAGTTAGACACGGAGAAAAAGACAAAGAAGGATTTTATGGCTTGCTCACAAATACTGGAATAGAACAGGTAAAAAAATTAGCAGCAAGATTTTCTAATGAAGATGCAAAAGTTATATATTCAAGTGCAAACCCAAGATCATATCAAACTGCTGAAATAATTAGTGAAAGAATTAAATTACCAATCAAAAAAATAGAAAAGATAAAAGAAATTGAAAGAGAAACTTTTTTAAATGAGAATATTTTAGAAGAAGAGAAAATAAATTTAGAAAATATAAATAAATTTTTAGAAGAATTAATAAAAAAAAATGAGAATTGTATTCTATCAATGCATGCAGGAATAAATAGAGCAATAATAAGTTTTTTATTAGGAATACCCTTGAAAAAGACAATTGCTTTAACACAAGGCTTAGCAAATATTACAGAATTAGAATACAAAGAAATATATGGAGAAAAAATTTGGTGTATTAACTCACTGAATGATATTAATCATTTAAAATGAATAAAGAATTAAAAATTGGGTTTATGGGAACAGCAAGTGTTGGAAAATCAACAACAGCGATTATGCTAAGTAGCAATTTAGGAATAGAGTTACATACCGAATTAGAATCGAAGTTAATAAGGAAATTAATAAAAAAAGGAGAAATAGAAAACAAATATAATTTTTCTCCAGAGCAATCAAAGAAATTTCAAAATAGATCCTTTAAAATAAGAAACCGATTATCTTTAAGAAAATCATTTATATCTGATAGAACGGCTGGAGAATTATGGGTTTATCATAAACTTTATTGTGAACCACATGATACAGAAGAAGAGCTAGTTAGTTTCAAAAATAAATGTTATGAGATCATGTTGCGTTATAATTACTTATTTTTATTTCCATTTGGCGTTATTCCTATTGTAGATAACAAATATAGAAACACAGATTCTTCTTATCAATCTAAAATACATTTCAAAATAGAAGAAATGTTAAGTGATTTCAAACTAAGTTATATTTTCCTAGAAAGAAAAACAATGTCGAGAGAAGAAAGATTATCGGAGGTTTTATATTGGATAAAAAAGGAATAGTAGTTATTGGGCAAGGAAAAATTTCTCGAAGTATATCAAAATTTCCAGGAGTCATTGGCTATGTAAAAATTGATGAAATGAAAAAAGTTTTAAGTCCAGACAATTCAGAATATCTTTTTGATGTTGATCCAGAAAATCATTTTGGAGTTATTGGGATAGGAAAAACAATATATAAAGAGATAAGATCAAAAGAGTGGAAAGATTTGGGATATAAACTGGGTGTATTAATACACCCAAGTTCTTTTGTTGATGAAAGAGCATTAATTGGAGAAGGGTCTGTTATTTGGCCTCTTTGTTATATAGACGATGGCTCCACGATAGGTGAATGTACTACAATTGGTCCACAGTGTGCCGTGAGGGGTGCAAAAATAGGAAATTACTGCCATTTAACAATACAAAATAAAATTTTGCCAGAATCAAGTCTAGAAGATTTTGTTTTTTTAGGTGCAGGAGCAACAATATTAGAAAAGGTCTCTATCGGAAAAGGTTCTGTAGTTGGCGCAAATAGCACAGTCCTAAAAAACATTCCAGAGAGAATGATTTATTATGAAAAAAAAGAGGGAAGAACAAAAAATATTGTGGAAGGTTTATATTATCCTTTAACAGATTTGGAGAAGAAAATAAATTAGATAAAAATAAAACGTCATTCTCCAAATTCCTTATTAAATTCTTGAACAGCTTCTCTCAAAAAATAATAAGCTTTCAAAGTAGAATCTTTTACTTCATTAATTTCTCCATATCCGTTTGAAAATATGTCGCTATCTTTATCTCTTGTTCTTGGCATATATTTATGATATTTTAAAATCAATGGACTTTGTTTTTTAATAGAAATAATATAATACCCCGATGATAATTGGGATATATTTTCAGTTAATCTATCTTTTAATTCATCAATACTTCTATTAGAAAAAATTACTTTTCCTTCAAGCGAAGTCAAAAAATGTTTTTCACTCATTTAAACTATCTAAGGGATTTTTAATTTTTCTAATTTGCTCCTTTGATATGTGTGTATAAACTTGAGTTGTATTTAAAGATGCGTGTCCAAGCATAACTTGAATAATTCTTATATCAGTTCCATTTTCAAGAAGGTGCGTCGCAAAGCTGTGCCTCAAAGTGTGAGGAGTTATTCTTCTATTTATTTCAGCCCTCCTCGCAGAGCCCTTTATAATTTTTTGAACATTTCTACAGCTTAATGGTTTATTCTCTGAAAAAACAAATTGATTATTTTTTCCTTTTAAATATTTCTGTATTTTCTTGACCAAGGCTTCAGAAATTGTAAATAATCTGTCCTTATTTCCCTTACCCCTTCTCACCCACCCGATATTTTCAGAAAAATCCAAATCAGAAACCTTTAAATTAACCAGCTCTGAAACTCTTAATCCGCTAGAATACAAAAGAGAAATTATAAGTCGCGATTTTTCATTATCAGTTGAATCAATTAATTTAGAAACTTCTTCCTTACTTAAAACTTCAGGTAATTTATTTTCTTTTTTAGGTATTCTAATGCCTGAAAATTCTTTTTTCAAAATTTCAGAGAAAAAAAATCTCAGAGAAGCAGCAGCAAGCATTATAGTATTTTTAGATTTACTATCAAACATTTCAGATAAAAATAATTTAGCATCATCTTCATTAATCTCTTCAGAAGATTTTCCAGTTCTCTTGATAAATCTATTTACGAAAAAAGAATAATTCCTTAATGTCGAAGGAGAAAATCCCCTTATTTTAAGTTCTGTTTGAAGTCTAGCAATAGTTTCCATATCTCTTTTACCAACTTAAAAAAAATTACATATTTAAACCTTGTCAATTGATTTTTTACGTCGAAATTTTTATTTTTGAAAAGTAAAATAACTCTCCTAACACAATAATTCTTTTAAACTACATAATTCAGTAAAAATTATGGCTGATGAAAATAAAAAACTACAAGTGGTTTTAATTTCTGGTGCATCGCACGCATTAAAATACAAAGAGAAAAATCCTCACGCAACAGAAGCTGAAATTCTTCAATATGTTATAAGAGAAGCGGAAGAAATTTTAGATAAAATTGATGAGTAATTTATTAATTAATTTTTTACGTAAGCTTTTAAAACCTCATTTATATAGAAATTATATTGCGGGGGTTCCGGAGTGGTCAAACGGGCAGGACTTAAGATGTCATTCTCTCACAAGAGAGATTTAAGTTCAGGATTAGAAATCCTGTGTGCTTAGTGCCTTCGGAGGTTCAAATCCTCCCTCCCGCATAAAAAAATAAAGAGAAAAATCCTTCAGGCGTAACCGCTATTTTTTTCTTCCGTGCTTCTCTGGCTGTTTTTCTTCTTATTTTTTATTCTGCGCATACGCAATAAAATCAAGATTAAAAGAGTTAAAACAATTGCGATTATTATTAAGAAAGAATGTTTCCTCGCTATTGCTCCTATTACCGCGCCCGTAATCGGAGAAGTGTTTACTTCCTGCTTAACACTTTCATTTAAAGTATCTTTTTCATTATTTTGATTTGAGAAGTTATTAGAAGAAACACTAGATGATTGCGAGCTATTAGTCGTAGAGTTTGATTTAAGCGTTTTATTTAAGATGGGATTTACACCTCCACCTCCACTTCCCCCACCACCAGAAGAACCACTGTTATCTAAGCTTCTCTGAGGGGAATTAATAATCAGGGATCTTACACTTGAATTTCCAAAATTACCTGCCTTATCTGTACAATTAATTCTCCAATTATAGCTTCCAGAAGAAACACTATAAGAAATATTATTGCTTTGATTTATCAATATTCCAGAAGAATTAGATGAAGAAGAGACTGTGTTGAGAATCAAAGAGCAGATGCTTAATTCGTTATTGTCAGTTACATTATACTCAAATAGAATATCGCTTGTTCCTGTAACTGAATATTCATCAGTGGGATTAAGCTGACTGACATTAGGTTTTGAAATATCAAAAATAATACTAAAGTTATTTTCGGCAAAACTTGAATTACTATTATTGTTGAAAGCAAGACAATTCCATAAAAATCTATCTTCATAACTAAAATTATAATTAAAATTACTGCTATTAGAAGTTCCAGAAACATTACTAGTTAAATTATAAATTAAAGCAGAAGAATTCCACAAATTAAATGTTATATTTTTTAAAGAAGAGGAAGATTCAGAATTTGCTTCACAGCTAAAGTTTGTAGAATTTATATTTGTAAAATTAGATTTTAAAGGCGACAAAAGATTTACTGAAACTCCACCAATAATAAAACTAAAATTAGATAAAGCAAAAGCAGAGTTACCATTTTTATCAGTATATCTACAATTCCATTTATAATTTCCTTCTGATAAATTTATTACATTTATTTGAAAATTATAAAATTCTCCATTAATGCTTCTATTAGTTTGATTTATTATTGTAGAACTTGAATTCCACAAAAAGAAACTAACATTGCTAAGAGCAAGATCTGTTGCATTGCAGTCAAATGTTTTATTAAAATTAAAACTAATAGAATTATTCATAGGACTAACTAAACTAACATTCGGAGAAGAATTATCAAGAGAAATTATTGCGTCATAAATTCTTATTCTTGAATAATTTGCAACATTGCCAGAAGCACTGTCAATTATAATTTTTCCGCTATCATTAAGAACATCTTCAATTTCAGAAGGAGTTCTTACTCTTTGTGCTGTTAAATTCAAAAACTGATTTAATATAGCAATTGCTCCAGCAACATGAGGTGTTGACATACTTGTTCCATTATTAATTTCATACCCTCCGCTCCAAGAAGTTGAATTAATTAAAGTTCCAGGAGCCATGAGCATGACTAAAGAATTTCTATTTGCATAACTTGCGATGCTATCGCTTTTATCAACAGCACTAACAGGAGTTGCATTCTGAACACAAGCAGGTGCTGCAATTTGGTTTGCTCTTCCAACACCATCATTATTCAATCCATTTCCAGTTGCAATAACGACACTTATATTTTTTCCAACAGCATTATCTATTACAGAAGCCAATGGGTCGCTATTACAAAAACTAGAATTCAAACCAGAACCTAAGCTCATACTTATTACACTTATGTTATATCTTGTTCTGTTATTTATACACCAATTGATTCCAGCTTCTATGTCTGCATCAGAGCAACTTCCAGAAGAATCACACGCCTTAATTGCAATTATGTAAGCTCCAGGAGCAACACCAGTTATTGTTCCATTCCCAGCAGCAATTCCTGCAATATGGGTTCCGTGTCCATTGTCATCCATTGGATCAGCGTCGCTATTTGCATAATCAAATCCAGAAATAACTTTTCCACAACCACCTGATAAAAAAGTATTATTAGAACATCCTCCCAAAGAAGGATGAGTATAATTAACTCCACTATCAAGAATACAAATACTTTGACCTGCTCCAGTCAAATTTAATCCATTAACTTTCAATTGATATGTTTCACTTCCATTAATCTTCGGAACAGAATCCTGAAGAAACAACATTCTTTTTCCAACAACCTTTATACTTTCTATTCTATTATCTTTTTCAAGTCTATTCAAATCTTCTTCAGTTATATTAACAACAATTCTATCAGAAAATTTATATTTTATTTTATTAGGCTCAATAATTTCAGAAATATCATTAACTCTTCTTTCTAATCTTTTATTAAAAGAATTATCTAAATCTAAATAAACCTCAGTAAAGTTCTCTCTCTCAAAATTTTTATAGACTTCGCTTTCAACTTTTTTTAAAGAATAATCAGCTCCACCCAACATAGCTCCAAAAATAAATATTAAAATTAAAAAAATAAGAAATATCAAACTCTTTTTCATTATCTTATTATATTAAAATACTACTTAAATATTGCTTGGCATTTATTATTAACGCAACCGCATTTAGCTTGTCCGCAATCTAATGTTCCTGGCTCACAGACAGCAGTGCAATAAATTCCAGAACAATTAGGAGATTTGGACACAGAAACACAACTATTAGGATGACAGCAAGTCGCAGGAACACATTCATTATCTTCTTTGCATTCAAATTCTTTAACATTTTCCTTTTTATCATTTAAAAAAAATATTAAAACACCGAAAACAATCAAAACTATAATTCCAATCGCAACAGCTTTTTTCATAGATATTTTAAACAACAACATTATTTAAGATTTTTCTAAATAAGGTCTTTCAATAATTCTATCAGGATAAAGAATATTAAGCGCGCTTATAATTTCTCTTTCTATCTTTGGTTTATATGTTATTGTATAATTAATTGCTTTCATTGGAATATCAAGCAATTCTGAAACTTCATCTGAACTAAGGCCCAAATCTAATGCTTCATAAATTTGGCTTGCATGTCTATATCCTCCAATAAAGAATTTTTCTCCATCTAATGAAACTCTAATTTTTTTACCCCCTTTCCTTTTAATATTCTCTCTAGTAAATAATCTTTGCACGATAAAATAATTCTCCCCTAAAAAATATCCAATATCGTTTGAAGACATGTTTATTGAACTACTCCTAATTATACTTTCCTTTCTATCTTGAGAGAGATTTCTTTTTCTTTTTCGATTTCCATACATTGGTTCAATCTCTGCTCTTTTAAATATCCTGGAGATATTCGGGCTACTGAGACCATTTATCTTAGCTAATTCACCCAAGGATAATCTATTTCCTTTACTTCTTGCTTCATCATAAGTACTAAATAATTTAATAGCCTTTTCAAAATTCAATCGAATATTTTTTCTTTCATGACAATATTCAAATGCTTTTTCATAAGCCCATCCTTCTTTTTTACATAAATCTTTTAATCTTTCTTTTAAAACATACAACAAACTTTTGCTAACTTTCTTTTTAGAATTAATATATTTATTATATTCTCTTGCTTTTCTCCACTCATTATATTGGCCTCTTGAATTAATATAAATTCTTATTGCCTCTCTTGTCACACCTACTCTTTGTGAAATTTCTTCAAGTGTTAAACCCTTTTTAATTAGTTCGTCTCTTTCTGGAATTATTTTAAGTTCTTCTCGCTTTCTTCTTTTTCTTCTACCACCCTCATCAAAAGAAACGCCCATTGAATAGCCATAACTAATAATAGTTGCCTTTTTTAGTCCAAGTTCTTTTGCTATTTCATCAGTAGACATCCCACTATCCCTCAATTCTTTTACCTTTAGTTTATTTTTTTCCTGATATCTTTTTTTTGGAAGCTTAATTTCATAGATGAAAGAATATTTGCGTATAGACGAATTGCTTATATAAACAAGATTAGCTATCTCATCCACAGATTTTGCACCATATTCAATAGCTCTTTGTATTTGCTCAATTTTATTATATGCAATCCTCTTTCTTCCTATTTTTTTACCCGCTTCCAGTTTCTCTGGATGGTCGTATGCCCCCAAGACCAATTCATAATCTATATGATGTCCAGCATCTTCAACTCTCAACTCTAAACTTTTCGCTATTTCTTGCTCATCTTTCCCAACTAGCGCCATTTCAGCTATTCTAACAATCCTATCTTCTAAATATAACATAAAAACTCAACAAATTATACATATTTAAACTTTATTAGTTACTTTCCTAAAATGGTTATAAAAATAATCTTTTATAATTTTTCTCAATTATCTTCTCAACTTCTTTCAAAGAAATTCCTTTAATCTCGGAAATTTTCTTATAACTCTCAACAACATTAGCTGGTTCATTCGGCCATTCTCTTTTAGGATGCATATAAGGAGAATCTGTTTCGCATAACAATTTATCAATATCAACTCTCCTAACAACCTCTTTCATTTGTTCGTTGTAAACAACGCAAGTTGGAATACTCAAATACCAATTATTCTTAACAATTCTATCAACTAATTTAATTTCTCCAAAAAAGCAATGCATAAGAACTTTTTTAGCTTCTAATCTCTCAAGAATTTCAATACATTTAGATTCAGCCTTTCTTGAATGGACAATTATAGGTTTATTTATTTTCATAGATAATTTAATAAATTTCTCAAAAATTTCCTCTTGCCTTTTATGTTGTGTAGAGTCTTCCTTGAAATCAATCCCAACTTCCCCAATCGCAATAATTTTATTTTTATCTTTCTCTATAAACTTTATTTCTTCTTCAATTTCTTTATCAGAAATCTTTAAAGCATCAATTGGATAAATTCCCAAACAAGCTTTCACTTCAGGAAACTTATTAGAAAATTCCAAACTTTTTCTATTTGTCTCCCTATCAACCCCATTCGTTAGAATTATTTTCACATTTTTCTTTTTAGCATCTTTTACAACCTTATTTGCATCTTTCAATAACTCTAAATGACAATGAATATCTATGAACATATATTTAATTATATAATTGGCTTTTTATATTTTTTATTTATTTTCTTCAAACTTATATTCTAGTCCATTCCTTCCAATCTCAATCAAAACCTTATAATCCTCTTTACCATTAGAATTTTCGTCATAAATTCTCTTAACATTTTCCAAAATTTTTCTACAATCTTCGGAAATAATTATCTTGACAATTCCTTCGCCACCCACGCTATTTAGTTTAACGCGAGCGGTATCAGTAAATAACTTCTAAGTTCCTTTCTAGAAAAATTAATATATTTGCTAACGTACGACAGATATCCCTTTATAGTTTCTTTTGAATAATTTCTAAGAAGTAGATTATCTTCAAGTTTTTTTTAGCAATTCTGCATTTTGCATAGATTATAAGCATATATAATATTTATAATGGTTACTATATATCTCATAAAAGGATATAAAAATATCTAATGTTCTATATCCCTGATGTTCAACGAAATTGTGAGACAGCACTCCCTCCCGCCAACGAAAAAGAAAGGTTTTTATAGATGTAACCTAATTTATTACTATGGAATTTTTAGGTGACATGGGTTTTTATCGGTTTTATCTACTCCTAGCAATATTTGTCAGTTCAATAGTTCTTTATTTTACTTCTAAATTTTTTAAAGTAGAATTAAAATTTGTTAAAACATTATTAATTTCATTAGTAATATTTTTAATCACAACTTTTTCTTATAAACTCTTTCTTATAATAGCAAAATTTCTCCCTAGAATAATTAATAACTGGCTACCAATAATTTTTGCATTTATTCTTTTTATCATTTCATTGATTTGGATTGTAAAATTAGACTGGAAAAATTCATTAAAGATAGGTCTGCCTTGGTATATTATCACCTACTTAATAAACGAACTTTTATTTAGAATGATACTTAGCGTAATGATGTTAGGCCCATATTAAAATGGATAAAACTCAAAAAACAATTTTAATCTCGTTCACAATTTTAATAATCTTGTTTGTTGGTTTTTATTATACTTTTTTCTGCCATTCTGCTTGGTGCATGAAAAGTTCTGAAGATAGAGCAAAATTTGAAGCAAAAGAACAAGAAGGGACAGATATAGGATTGGTTTCACTAGCAAAAAGAGAAAAAGATGTTTTAATCTGTGAAAGAATTTCTTTAGATGGAAAAACCGGTGTTTGGGCTGAAATACATGGAATGGGAGGGGGGTATCCCAAATTAATAAAAGATGAATGTTATTGGCAAGTTGTTTCTGAATTTAGAAAAAAGATAGAGGAACCCTTGAGTAGATTAAAGGCAATCTGTGATAAGATAAGTAATAGATTTGTTCAAGAAAAATGTTCTCTCAAACTTGATGGTTATGTTGATGGTGAAGGGAACTCTATCTATGACTACAATAACGAGTTTCTTTGTAAACATTTAAATTTAACCGGCTCTGAAATACAAATCTTAAATGTTACAATTAAACAATATTGTTATAGAGAGTATATTAAAAGAATCTGTGGAATAGCAGAGGATTTATGGGCCTTGGAGGATATAGAAGGTTATCATTGGGTACATGATAATTGTCCAGTTCTAATTGATAATTCAGTTTATGCGGATCCGGATTCTGTTTTGAATTCTAGTTTTTGTGAGGATTTACCTAATGATTATAATCTTAAGCAAGAGTGTTTTTCTATTTATCAAAGAATTGGTTCTATGAATTAGGGGTTAAAAAAAGATAGTAGAAACCTCTCTTAATTTGTCCCCAGAGTACTGTCTCACAACTCACAAGGGTTTTTCGTAAGCCAGCTCGTGTTTTTTCTTACGAAAAAATCGCTGAACAGGGGATAAAGAGAAAAATCTTTTTGCTCGCAAAATTTATTTTGTAGAAACCAGAAAATTCCCAAATTCACTTCTTATTTATTGTTTTAAGATTAGAAGCAAACTTTGTTTAATCAAGATGATAAAAAGTAATATTAATGTAGAAAATCTCTTTACAACTTTATTTTACTCAACTGTGTATATTGTTCCCAAGAAGTATTAAACATTTGAGCCAAAGAGTTTGCAAAAAACTCTGTTGAAAGCCAAACAGCAATATCATAATTAGGATGAACTGTCTTATCGTCTAAAAGCATAAACATTAATTGATTTGAATCAATAATTGCAAATCTTCCATGACTTCCAGAAACATGCCTGACATCAGCAAATTTAGATAACTCTTTGGCAATTTTATAATTGTTTTTATCTATAGGTGCAGCGATTCTAATACTAACCCCTCTTTTTTTAGCTTTCTCTAAAGCAGGAAGTAAACTTTCCATTTTTCTATTTAATCCTTCTGCACTTGTCATTATTGTAACATCTTTCTTAGCATTTCTTATCATCATATCAAGATGATTGTAAAGATTTTGTCTTCCTCTTAAACTACCTGACAAATCAGACGGCTCTACAAATTTAATCCCATTGCTGAATAAAGAATTTAATTCAACTAAAACTTCATCATCTCTTAATGATTCCAATCTCTTGCTTTTCTCTTGAGCGTTAATTACAAGATTTCTTTTAACTCTCTCAACAACTTCTTCAGGCTTAAGAGCAACAAATTTAATTGGCTTCCCAATTTTCATAATAATAAATCCTTTTTTCTCTAAAGATTCTAAAATATCATAAGTTCTTGATCTTGGAACATCAGAAATATTGCTTAATTCACCTGCTGTAGAAACACCCCTTGATAATAAAGCGGTCCAAACCTTTGCCTCATACAAATTCAAATCAAAAATCTTCCTTAATCTGCTTAAAAATTCTTCTTTTATTATCATTATTTTTTCCCTCTTTCAATATAAAACAACTTCGACTATTTAAATGTTTTTGCGCGTACTCCGAAAAAATTACGAAAAAACAATAGCAAATTTTCTATCCTTAACAGTGAAAACAATTGAATTATTTTCAGAATTTTTTATATAGTTAACCAAATTATTTTCTTGGTTATTCTTTTTTGGTTTACTATCAAGCGGAGCAATTAAATCAGCCGAAGAATTTAATTGGTCTGCTATATCTAAAATTTCAATTGTCGAAGAATTTGTTCTAGTTTTTATTAAGCTTATTTCTTTTTCTATCATTAAGAGATCTTTTTTCTCAGCAAAAATTTTCAATTTTATTAGCTCTTCTTTTTTCATTCCAGCATTTTTTCTTTCTGCTTGAATTTTTCTTGATATTTCTCTTGCAAATCCTTCAGCTTCAAGTTCCGGAGTTATTTTTGTATCGAGTTTAACTTTAATTTCATTAGAATTCTTTAGTTCAATTTTTTTTACATTTAATTGTCTTGAAACAATTTCAATTAATTCTTTGTTTAGTTTTTTAGGATGATAAAGAATTGCTTTTCCCAAAGGCCACTTTAATCCGATTTGAACAGTATCTCTTTCAGCTAATCCTAATTCAATAATTTTAATTATTTCTGAAAATTCTTTTTCTAATTTTTTATCAATTTTCTTTTTATCAAATTTTGGCCATGAAGAAAGATAAACCGATTTTTTATCAAAATTAGAATAAATTACATCGCTAATATATGGAGCATAGGGAGCCAACAATTTTGAAACAGTCTCTAAAATCTCACCAACAATTTTTTTAACATTTTTATCTCCTCTATCTCTAACTAATTTAATATATGTTCTAGAAAAATCATTCACAATAAAATCAATTATCGGTTTCAAACAAGCCTCAATTTTATAATTTTCTAACTCTTCTGTTGATTCTTTAATAACTGAATTTAGTCTAGACGAAATCCATTTGTCTTCAAGGTGTTTTTCTGCTTTTATTTTATTTTCTAATTGTTTATAAAATTGAGATATATTCCATAAAATATTAAGAAAAGGAATAATCTCTTGCTTCACCATATTTGTACTAAATCTTTTTGCATCTCCTACATCTACAGTACAAAACCGCAACCTCAAAGCATCAACCCCTACCTCATCAATTACATTATCCGAATCTAAAATATTTCCTTTACTCTTTGACATTTTTTCTCCTTTTTCATCAAGTATATGCCCTGCGCAAATAACATTTTTATATGCAACATTATCAAATAAAATAGTCGCTAAAACATGCAACGTATAAAACCATCCTCTCGTCTGATCAATTGCTTCAGAAATAAAATCATAGGGAAATCTTTCTTTGAATAATTTTTTATTTTCAAATGGGTAATGAAATTGTGCAAAACTCGCCGCTCCAGAATCATACCAGCAATCTATAACTTCAGAAACTCTAATCATTTCCTTTTTACATTTAGAGCATTTTAGTTTAACATCATCAATCCAAGGTTTATGTAAATCAATTTCGTTATCATTTATTTTTTTAATAGATTTATCTTTTAATTCTTTAATGCTCCCTATTATCTCTTCATTTTTACAATGTGCACAGCGCCACACTGGTAAAGGAGTCCCCCAAAATTTATTTCTAGATAGTGCCCAATCTTTCACATTTTTTAACCAATCTCCAAACTTGCCCTCTTTTATATGTCCTGGAATCCAATTTATTTTTTCATTTAATTCTATCAATCTTTTTTTATAAGATGTAACTTTAATAAACCAAGATTTAATTGCATAGTACATTAGTGGCGTATCACATCTCCAGCAAAAAGGATAATCATGTTCGTATTTTATAATCTTAAATAATTTTTCTGCTCCTTTAAGATCAGATATAATCTCTTTATCAGCTTTTTTTATAAATTTCCCTTCGTAATCTGGAACTTCATGTGTAAATTTTCCATTTTGATCGATAGGATTTACAAAAGGTAATTTATTTTTTTTGATTGCTTCAAAATCAACCTCACCAAACGCAGGAGCCATATGAACTAATCCTGTTCCATCTTCAACTGTCACAAAATCTCCCCCAATTACTACAAAAGCATTTTTATCTTTGAAATAAGGCATTAAAGGTTGATATCTAATTCCCAAAAGTTGTTCTCCTTTAACGCTTTTAATAATTTTAGGATTATCAAAAAAATTATTCACTAAATCTTTTGCAACAATATAAACTTCAGAATTATTTTTTACATAAACATAATCTAATTTCAGATTTACTGCAATTGCTAAGTTCGCAGGTAAGGTCCAAGGAGTCGTTGTCCAAACTAAAAAATATTCTTGTTTATCTTGAATTTTAAATTTGACAACAATTGAATCTTCTGTAATTTTTTTATATCCTAAAGCGACCTCATGACTTGATAAAGGAGTTTCACACCTTGGACAAAATGGAACAACCTTATAATCTTCATAAAGAAGTTTTTTATCATAAAGATTTTTTAAAGACCACCAAACACTTTCAATATAATCATTATCTAATGTGACATAAGGTTTTTCTAAATCAATCCAATAATTTAATTTTTCAGTTGATTTATTCCAAGCTTGAATATATTCAAAAACACTTTCTCTAGCGTCATTAATAAATTTAGCCTCTCCATAAGTTAAAATATCTTTTTTAGAATTTAGTTTTAATTTCTTTTCAATTTGAACTTCAACAGGTAAACCATGACAATCCCATCCAGCTTTTCTAGGAACATTAAATCCCTGCATAAATCTAAATTTATTAATAATATCTTTGTAAGTTCTAACCTCTAAATGATGTAAAGCCGGTGGCGCATTTGCCGTAGGTGGCCCTTCTAAAAAACTAAATAACTTCTTTCTTTCTTTATCATCTCTCACAGCATTTTGAATATCTTTTTTAGAAATCCTATTTTTCGCTAACCCCTCTATATCCTTATGGTTGTACATTTTATTTTTCTTCTACAAAGACAATATATCTTTTTTATTATGTCACGAACGTTCAAACCTCGCCTTTTAAAGCGAGGCGTTCGTGAGCACAAGAAAATCTTTTAGATTTTCTGTTCAGAAAAGACTTACATCTTTTCTGCATCCAAAAAACAAGCGCCGAACAAACCACGCCTTTTAAGCCGTGGTGGCGCATTGTTTTTTTGATTTTATTTTAAGTTATCTTTTGTCTCCATATTTTCTTAATTTTTGTATATTTAAATAATCTCCTTTATTATCTTGGAGCCAGTATTCCCAACTATAATCTTTAAAAACTTCTGCGAGTTTTCTAGCTCTATTTAAATTTTTTTGCAGAATTTGTTTAAACAAAGGATAAGCATAATAATTTATATCTGTCTCATGAATGCCCATTCCTATTAATTCGTCTGAGATATTTCTCGCCTCTAAAAATCCTCCAGAAGAAATTTTTTTTAAGAATAATTCTAAAGAAACAGAGCCATTAACATTGGCTTCAGGTTGCTTGACATAATTTTGATTTTTAATCATAAGAATTCTCGCACAAAATTAGCCGCGCGCTTATTTAATAATAGCTATACTTATAGAAATAATTCCATTTCCTTTCATAGGTTTCATAGCCATAATAAAATTATAATTTTACACTATTTAAATTTTCTCTCTCTATTTTTACTGCCCTTTCTCAAAGAAATTCCAGCCACAATAATCATAAAAATAGAAGTGTAAAAAATTTCTCTTAGATTATAAATTAAACTAAATATTCCAACAAAAAAAGAAATAGCTATCAAAATTTTAAACCATTTTTTCCCTTGAACTAATTCTTCTCTCGCCATCCAAGAAATCAAATACCCGATAGGAAAAGCAAGAAGCAAAATAATTATTTCTATCATTTTATCAGGTCTATCTCCTTGCAAAATTCAAAATCATCATAAGTCAAACCATCCTGAAAAACTTTTGGACTCAATTTCAATCTAACTAAATTATTATTAATTATTATTCCAGGATAATGTTTCTTATTTTCAGAAAGTTCAGAAACTTTCTTAATAAACTCAATACTTTCCTTAAAATCAGCAAAATTAAAATCTTTAATTATTACCTCTCCGTTCAAAGACCAGTTTTGAAGTTCAGACATCTTTTTCCCAATTTCACTTAAACTTAACATATAATTAATCATCTTTCATATTTAATAATTTTTTCTTTCAAAAAACCGAAAATGTTTTAAACCATATTTATTGATTATCTAAGAGAGAATAATTATATAGTAAACCAACTCAGTTATTTAGTGAAAAAGTTGGTTTACTAATTAGCGGAGCAATTAAACAGCTAAAAATTTAATTGGTCTGCTATAAACTACTTTTTTCTCATAAAATATGGAAATAAAAATTTCAGACATTGGAAAAAGATTTATTGATAAATCTTTATTATTGAACTGCCTTGTAGAAGGAGTAGTCCAGACTACAGGTCCAACTTTATTTAATGTTTCCGACGGAACAGGCACAATAGCACTAAAAGGTTTTGACGGTGCAGGTATCAGAGCTTTTCCAGGAATAACAGAAAAAGATTGCATTCAAGCAAAAGTAAAAATCAAAGAATTCAATGGAGCATTAGAAGGAGAAATTCAAAACATAAGAAAATTAAGTGAACAGGAATCTAAAAAGTTAAGCGAGCAAATTTTAGAAATTCAAAGAAAAAGGGCAAAAGTAGAATCTATTCCATTTTTAGTTGAAAGTAACTTATTGAATAAATTAAAAGAAAATTTTATTAAAGCTGCAACAGAAATTCGGTTAGCAGTTATTCAAAGTCGTCCAATAATCGTTCGTCATCATAATGATACAGATGGATATAGCTCAGGCTATTCTTTAGAAAGAGCAATTCTTCCTTTAGTTCAAAAACAACATGGAAACGAAAAATCAAGGTGGACTTTTTTTGAAAGAGCACCTTGCGCAGCACCCTTCTACGAAATAGAAGATTCAATAAAAGACACAGCAAGATCTTTAATGGGCTCAGCAAGATTTTCAGAAAAAATGCCTTTAGTTGTTATAGTCGACAACGGCTCTTCAGAAGAAGATTTAATTCCAATAAAGCAAGGAAAAATTCATGGAATTGATTTCATAGTTGTAGACCATCATTATTTTGATAAAGATGTTATTTCAAAAGAAGTTTTGGTTCACATAAATCCATTTTTAGTTGAAGAAGACGGCTCAACATTTTCAGCAGGAATGCTTTGCGTAGAACTTGCTCGTTTCATAAATCCAAAAGTTGAAAGAATAGACCACATTCCAGCATTAGCAGGTCAAGCAGATAGAATAAAAAATCCAAAAGCAATGGAAGAATATTTCAACATCGCAAAATCAAAAGGTTATACAAAAGAATTATTAATTGAAATTTCAGCAGTTATAGATTTTGTCAGCACAAAGTTAAGATTTATGGAAGCAAGAGAATACATCGAAGTCGTTTTTGGAGAAGATATAACAAAACAAAAAGATTTAGTTTCTTTAATTTATCCAAATATAAAAAAATTAACAGACAACGGAAGAACAATTGGATTATCAGCAGTCAAGAAAGAAACAATAAAAGACAAAACTTTGCAAATTTTAATGGTCGAAGAAACATTTTCAAGATTTAGTTATCCAAAGCCAGGTCAATGTGTCGGCTTGGTTCATGATGTTGAAGTAGAGAAATCAAGTTCAAAAAAAGTAGTTACTATTGGCGTATTAAGTGATTTAGTTACAATAAGAGCAACAGAAGATTCAGGATTTTCAGTTCATAACTTTTTACAGCACCTGAAAAAAAATCTTCCTGAAGCTTTTGCCGACGGTGGAGGACACCATTCAGCCGGCGCAATAAGATTTATTCCTTCAAAACAAAAAGAAATTTTGGAACAAATAAGAACATTTATTAAAAATTTAAATTAAAACCCTAAAATTTCATCAACAAATATCAAACTAATTCTGTTTGGAGTTGATTCTCTATTAAATATTAAAATCTTGCTTACAAAACTTCCAGGAACCCCATAAGCTTTTTTTGCTCTTTCACTTTCTAAAGGCAGGCAATATTCATAAATTCTCTTTATTCCTCCATCAATATTTTCAACAATTTTTTGCGTTCCAACAACAAAAATAACTTTATCTGCCCCATAAGAATGAGCAGGCAATTGACTTCCACTATTTGAAGCAATTAAAATTTCTCCATTTTTTGTAACAGCATGAACACTCCCAATGGAATATTCAGGAGAATTAGCGATTCTTTTCATCTCTTGTTTATCTGTCTCTTTGCTCAAAGAATTTAATTTATTTTTTGCAGAATTATAATTTCCAGATTCATTAATTTCTTTATCAATTCCAATTTGCTCTAGAGTTACAGAAGTCATAGTCATAACCTCAGAATTTTTAGGAATTAAAGAAATAATTTTCTTCTTTGCCTCTTCTTTATTTTTGACAAAATAAACTTCAATATTATTTCTCTTTAAAGCTTCAGTTGCCTTTTTTATATCTTCTTCCTTAGCTAATTTATCAAAATTTTTCTTTTCCATATTTTCTTTTCAGATGTTTTATATTTAAATATATCGGTTGCACGATAAATGATTAAATATAAAAAATACAAATTTTATATTTAGTCCTCTTCTAATTCTGCGATTCTTTCAGCAACACCCCTTGTCTCTTTTTCAAGAGAATCCTTATATTGCTTTAGCATCTCTATCTTTTCCTTTTTAGTAAGAAAACTTCTTGGTGTTTCGTCATAACATCCACCACTACAATTATATTCCATCTTCAATTCCCTCCTTTCATTCATATCGGTCATACGATATTTAATAAAAACTTATATTTAAATATATCGGTTACCCAATAAGTTATGCACAAAGGAAATGATTCATGTGGTTGCGATATGCGAGGAATGTTATCTTTCTTAATTTTATTTTTATTATCGAAAAAAAAGATTAATGGAATGGAAATTACCGAAGAAATTGAAAAGAGAAAAGGTTGCAAACCAAGTCCTGGAACAATTTACCCAGCATTAAAATCTCTTAAAGAATCAAAATTAATTAAAGAAGAGAAAAAGGGGAAAAAGATAAACTATACTTTAACATCTAAAGGTAAAAGAACCTTGAAAACTTCAACAGAAAGATTTTGCAGAACTTTTGCAGATATATTTTAAATTTATTCAACAATAAATTTTCCTTTCATTCCGTTTACTCTATGTTCTCCAACACTACAATAATATTCAAATGTCCCTTTTTTATCAGCAGTAAATTCAACAAAAGTTTTTCCACTTACTAATAAAAGTAAAACAATAACTATACCAATAAAAACTTTTTTCATAAGTTAACAAAAATATTAGCATATTTAAGTTTTACTAAGATTTTTAAATTCTAAATCACAAAATTAGTTATGAATATAAAAAAGCTGGAAAATTATTCAAAACCAATTTTAAGAATTTCTATATCTTTCTTATTTTTATGGTTTGCAACATCTCAATTATCTAATCAGCAGAATTGGACAAGTTTTATTCCGCAATATATTCTATCTTTAGGAATATCAGAAATTAATTTAATTTTATTTAATGGTTTATTTGAATTAATCCTAGGAATATTTTTATTAATTGGTTTCTATACAAGAGCATCTTCATTAATTCTTTCTTTACATTTATTTTTCATTTCTTTCTCAATAGGATATAATCCATTAGGCATTAGAGATTTTGTTCTTGCTTTAACAACCCTCTCAATATTTTTTTCAGGTCCAGACAAATTTTGTTTAGATAAAGAAAAATGAATTTATTTCATATTGTTTAACCCAAAATGAAAATAATTTTTATTTTGTTAAATCCACAATTTCTTCACATCTTTCTTCATGAGCAAAATCAATTGCCATTTTGTGAAGTTTCCGATAAGCTTCTTCAGGTTTATCAAGTGGGCAATAATCAAAACTTTTAGGGTTCATGTTTCTGGAATCAAGTTCAATAAGAGAAAAACGACCAAAAAAATTCGTCGCATAAAAACCTCTTGCAATTATATTCCCGTTTTGGTTAATAATAACTTTATAGCCTCCATTCTCAAGCAAACCCATATCATAATTTTTTATAACTGCTTTTCTTTTATCTTTCATAGTGTTAAAGAAAATTAACGTTTTATAAACTCTTCTATAATTACAGGCTCTGTTGAAAATGTCCTCAGGGAAAAATAGATAATCCCTGAG
>CAZIFJ010000005.1:21111-34945 GCA_964538235.1 Candidatus Woesearchaeota archaeon | reverse complement strand
TAAAAATAGTTGAAGATATGGATAATTTTAATAGGAGATTTCCGGAGGAGTATTTATGATTTATAAAATAGATGTAAAGATTAATGGATGTAAAGCATTAGAAGACGTAAAAAAATTCATGGAATTAAATAAAGTTAAAATTATCTTTTTTGCAGAGACTCATGGTATTTTAGATGAATTAATAGTTCAAGATAAAGTAATCTCGCAGCTAAAACCAACATGTTATCTTTATGAACTTCTTGAAGAAGAAAAGCTAATTTCTAGAATAGATTTTATTAAGTTTCTAGAAAAGAACGATTCAGAAAGGTTCTCTATAATTTCTTCCTTTGGAGAATTAAAACCAACTGTTCATATAGCTAAAAAATATAATTTGCCTTTGATTGGATGCGATGTAAAAAATATGTATAGAAAAATTAAAGATTTTTTAAAAGAGATTGACAAAACTGGAGAAGAAAAAATTATGTTGAAGAGAGAGAGAAAGCAAATTGAGGTAATTAAAAAATCTTTGATTCAATATGATATTCCAATTTTTGTTTCAGTAGGGGCTTTTCATTTAAGAAAAGATTCGCCGCTATTTAAGGAAATTGAATTAAACCATATTATTGTCTATCCTTTAATTGATGATATGAAATTGGAAGATTTAGAAGAGAATTTTAATATAAAAGATGTTAAAAAAGTTACTTATATAATAGAGTCAAATAAAAATGGCAATTAAATTGAAAATTAAAGATTCTTTATATATACTAAAGGATTTTGAAGATAATTATTTTTTTATTTCAACTGCGATACGCAGAGTTAAAAAGTTTCAAGTAGATTCTTTAGTTAAAGATGTAATATCATCTCTTGATTCAGAATCATCAGAGAAAGATTTAATTGAAAAATTATCTTCTAATTATAATGTTCAAGATATAACCTTATGTTTACAGGCCTTAGAAAAAGAGGGCACAGTCAGAAGATACGAAGACGATTTAAAGCTGGGGAAATGTCATAGACAATTGTTATTTTTGGACGAACTTACAAATTCAAGAGAAGAAACTTTGGAACTACAAAGAAGGATAGAGAATTCAAGGGTTGCAGTTTTTGGTGTTGGTGGAATTGGAACTTGGATTGTAAATGGTTTATATCAAATTGGTGTGGGAGAAATAAGAATTACCGATCCTGATGTTGTAGATGAAAGCAATTTAAATAGACAATTATTTTTTGATTCTGGAGATGTTGGAAAATATAAAGTTGATGTTGTAAAAGAAAAATTAATAGATGCTAATATTATGCCTTTTAAAAAAAGAGTGGAAGCAAACCAAAACCTTGAGGGTATTGTTTCTGGTTGCAATTTTCTAGTAAATTGTGCTGATTTTCCGTTAGTTACAGAAACAACAAGGATCATTAATGGGTATGCTAAACGACATGAACTTGCTTATTGCGTTGCAGGAGGTTACAATCTGCATTTGGGGATGGTTGGTCCGATTATCATTCCTGGAATAACTAAAACTTTTGATGATTTTATAGAATATCAAAAAAGAATGGATCCTTTAAAAGATTTAGAGAAAATAAGAGATATCAGACAAACTGGAAATTTAGGTCCTATCGCTGGAGCAATAGCAAATATTCAAGTAATGGAAATCTTCAAATATTTAACTGGAAAAGGGAGAATAAACTTAAATAGATTTGCAGAAATTGACTTTATGGATTTAAGTATTGAATGGAGAGAATTTTAAAACAAGAAAAAGTTTTTCTAATTAAGAATAGAAAAGAACTTGGTTTCTTTATTTTTTTTTGCTGGATACTTTTTTATTAACTCTTTTTTTATTTGAATCATTTAGTCTTATGTTGATTTCTTAATAGGATGTTAAAATTTTTATATTAATTTCTAACTTTTTAGAATTATCCCAAATATCTTATTTTTCCTGGCCTGGGTTCGTAAATTAGTCCTTCTTCAAGAAGTTTTTTTATTTCGTTGTTAATAACATCTGGGTGTTCCTTTAAATCGAGGATTAATTTTTCTACGTCAATGCCATTTGATTTTTCTGCTTCTTTTATTAGAGAGAGGATTTTATCTTTTAATCCAGCTATTTTTTCTTTGTCAATTATTTTTGGCTGTTCTGATTCTATTTCTAATTTTCTTATTATTAAATACTCTGGAGATTTATTTTTTATTATTTCTGGAGTTATGTAGCATTCGCTTTTCCATGAACGGAGAAGGCCTATTACTAAAAGTGTGTCTCCTTGATTTATTTTTGAGAATTTTTCTATGTCATCTCCAAAAACTTTTATTTTTATTTGACCAGTTGCATCATCTAAAGTGATTGAGCCGAATTTTTTCTCACCATCTTGGATGTATTTATCAACTACATTTGCGATTATATTTGTTCTTACAATTTGTTTTCCTTCTGATTCAATATGTTTTAATTTTTCTGCTTCAAGAACTTGCTTGCCTGAAATTATCGAGCCAATTCTTAATTTATATGCAATATTCCTTTTGAATTGATTTTGCTGTTCCATTTCTCTTGACAAATTTACTTGGTTTATATTATTTATTGTGGTGAAAAATAAACTTTTAATTAAAGTTTTTGTATGAAACCTTTTCTTGGTCTGAAGATAATTGATTCTTTTTCTAATTTTGTTATGGCTTCATCTAATTCTGTTTCTGAAATTTTATTTAAAAGATGTTTTTGTATTTCTTCGATTGGAATTAATTTTCCTAAACGAGATTCTAATTGGGAAATTGCTTCTCTGACTAAATGTATTTTATTTCTTTGAGAGGCTGTTACGCCTGTTGCAACTCTGTCTATGTCGTATGTTTGGGTTTCTTGATCGTAGCCGACTTGCTGTAGTGAATATTTTAATAAATCAATTGCTTTTCTTGCGTCTTGTTTTTTTACTTCTTCACTTAATCTTGCTTTTGCGTAGGCTTCGGATAATCTTACTATTCCTTCTAATTGTCTTGCCGTAATTGGAATCGGTTTTATGTCTGCGTCGGATTTTATTGATTGGTTTCTTAATTTGACATAAAATTCTTTTATTTCGTCGCTTGCTTCTTCTGAAAGTTTTGGTTTTATTTTTTGTTTCGCATAAGCAATGTATTTTCTTAGAAGTTCTGGGGGAATTACATCTCGAATAACTTTTTGTTTGTGCTCTTCCAAAACATGGGATGCGATTGCTTCGTCTTGAGATTTATTTGGGAGGTCTCTTATTATAAAAATTACATCGAATCTGCTTAATAGCGCAGGAGAAATATCTATTTGTTGAGGGATTGGGACGTAAGGATCAAATCTTCCCATTTTTGGATTTCCTGCGGCGAGAACTGTTGTTTCTGCTCTAAGTGTTGCTTGGATGTTTGCTTTTGAAATTGTTACTGTTTGCTGTTCCATTGCTTCGTGCATTGTTGAACGATCTTGTTCGTTCATTTTTTCAATTTCGTCAATACAAACTAGACCTTTATTTGATAAGACCATTGCTCCAGCTTCTAGAGACCAACCTTTTAGAAATTCATCTTTAACAACTGCTGCCGTAAGACCTGCAGCTGTTGCAGCCTTTCCTGAAACATATCTCCCTTTTTTTGCGATGCTTGAAATAAATTTTAACATTACTGATTTTGCGACACCGGGATCACCGACTAATAAAATATGAATGTCTCCTCTTGTCCAACCTTTATCAGATTTTAATTTTTTTACTCCACCAAATAATTGCAATAAAATTGCTTCTTTTATTTTTTCAAATCCGTAAATACTTGGTGCGATACTTTCAGAAAGTTTTTGAAAATAATTATCTGATGCAGCGATTTCTTGAATTTGTCTTTCGTTTTCTTCAGAGATGTTTAAATCTTCGAATGATTCTTCGAGGGGGATTGTGTTATTTGCTTCTATTGCTATGTCGAATCTTGTTGAGATTGCTCCTGTCGGCAGTGGCATTGGAACTTCTTTTAGAACTCCGAAAATTTTTACTTTGCTTCCTGGAGTTGTTCTCTCTTCCATTTTTGGATCAACTAAATCTTCTTTAAGAAAAACATTAATTCTTCTTGGTTGTTCTCCACCTTCTAATGAGTCTGGGGATTCTTCAATAACTATTCTTTGGGCGTCTACCATTTCTTTAGATAATAATTTAAAATTTCCTTTCCAGGTACATGTGCAACGGGAAGGCTCACGGAATTTTTTGTCTATTTGTAAGACTGATAAAATTGCGCCGCAATTTGGACATTCAAATCTTGCGTTTACGACTTGAGGACGAACTTCAGATGCTTGTCGGACAATTCCCTCAATCCAAAGAAATTGATCTAAATGTTTTGAACGGATGTTTCTTATTTTTTCTTTTACTTTTTCTGGGAGTTCAGAGAATCTTATTCTTGGATTTTTTATATCAAAAATTCCTAATTCTTCTAATGCTATTTCTAAAAGTACTATTGTTTCTTCTGGGAAATCTAAAACTTTGTCAGATAATTGTGGAGAAAACTCTGCTAAATCATGGAAATTTAGTTTTACTATTTTATCTCCAGGATTTATATTTTCTCTTATTTCTTTTTTATATTTGCTAAAAAATTGTTTTGCTTCTAAAATTAATTCTTCTTGTCTTTTTTCTTTGCTCATAAATGTTTAGAGATTTGAAGATTTATATGGTTTGTTGTTGTTGAATTTTTAGAAAAGTAGTTATAGTGAAAGACATAAATAATTTATCAAGATTGTATGTCTTTCCCTTGATAATCAAGACATAATTGAGTAAATATCAATGTCATTGACTATAATCATATAAATACCCTAATCTTTTAGTTTTGATGAAAATTATTTATTCTGATCATGCCAAAAAGAGGATGAAACAAAGAGGTATTGAAGATTGGGAAATTGAATACATAATCAACCATCCTTCCTACACTAAAAAATCATTTGATGGAAGAAAAATTATAGTTGGCGAGATTAAAGATAGAAGAGTAAAGATTATATTTATTGAAGAAGAAAGTTATATAAATGTAATTAGTGTTATGTTTTTATGAAATTTGAATATGATAAAGAAGCAGACGCAGCCTATATTTATTTAGAGGATTCTATAGCGAAAGGAGAGGTTGAGAAGACGATAGAATTAAATGATAATATTATTGTTGATTTTGACAAAAATGGAAAGTTGCTGGGAATTGAAATTTTGAGTGCGAGTAAAGTATTGCATCAAAAATCCCTTCTTGAAGCACAATCTATTTGAATTTTTTATTTTAAGAAGGCAACGCGGGAGGTTGAGGAATTGAATTTCCATTAGAAATTATTGAGCTTCCTCCGTCGCTTCCATTTGATAATAGTAAATAAATTCCTATTCCTACTATTAATAAAATTATAATTATTAAAATCCAAATCCATGCTGAACCTCTTTTATTTTTTATCATTTTTAGTTAGGTATTGTTGGAGGATTTACTGCATTCCCTCCAAATTGGCAATTATTTGTAACTTTAATCAATAAACCTTGACTAGACATATCTGTTGGCAACTTCATATCGAGATTTAATTTTTGGTATCCTTCAAGATAATAATATGCTTTTTGTATATTACAATTACCTTTCAAATCATTTAAACTCTTTTCTAAAGCATTTTCAGTTACAGAAATAAAATTCCAACCAGATGTTAATTCTCTCTTGGTCATTGAGATTACATCGTCAGTAACATATTCTATCATTCCATCTCTTTTTACATAAACCCACGCAGAAGATGAATGAATTTTGGAAGTCCACCCATCATAATATCTCTTCTCGGCATTATACTTTTCTTCTTCAAGGTTAGGTTTTATTTGTATATATTGATTTGTTGAAGGAGAAAAGATGAATATAGCAGAAATATCACTTTCTTTAATATCCGAATTATTAGTAAAATACGGATCTCCTGCGTTAGTAACGTATATTCCAGCATTAAGAAGATTCCAACCTTGCCTGACTGATGCAGTATAGGTTATTCTATCTTCATCTCCCTGAATTTGTTCTATATACGCAGAAACAAAAACTACAAACCCAATTAAAATAATTAAACCTATTGGAAGAATTAATTTTTTCATTCTTTATCAAAGTCCCCCCTTATAAACTTTCTGAGAAGTTTTTTTGAATGGAATAATTAGAAATATATTTATTCCAGCGCAAATCTTAAAATAGCTCCGAAGCCTTTTGTTAGGTTTAGAAATTGTTCTCCGTCTTGATTTTCTGTTGAAATTATTGAAACTTCAGCACCTATATTTTCTGCGAGTTTTTCGAATTCTTGAATTTTATTTTTTGGAAGTTTTATTGAGAGAAGTAATTTATCAACTGCGCCTCTTTCTAAGGCGAGACGGGTTTTTTCTTCTCCATAAGATGCTTTTTCTGGATTTTTACCTAATGTTTGGAAAAACTTTTCCAGGATTTTTTTCTCTTTGATTAACTCTTGTTTTGCTATTTCATCTTCTGATTGTTCAACTAATAGTTCTAATCCGTGTTCGTCTGTATAGCCTAAATCTTTTACTGCAATTACTTTTTCTTTTAGTTTTGTGACTAATTGACCTTCTTCAAGAAATTCTTCTTTTGTTGGGATTGGACCGCCGACTAAAATTCCTTTTAATTTTGGCATTTCAAAAAATGCGTCTTTCATTTCTTCGGCAACTCGCCTGAAAAATTCTTTTGCCAAACCTTCTGTTATTCTATGGAATCTTTGAGATGAGTTATGAACTAGAATATTGTTTGCAAAAAAGTTTTTGTTTTTAACTTCAATATCGATTAGATCTCCAATATTATCTATTTTGTTAATAGATAATATTTTAATCAGCTTTCCTCCTTTTCCAATCAGAAAATCTCCTTCTTTTAAATCTGAAGCAAATTTTTCAATAATCTTTCTGTTTTTATTATAGATATAGAATACATGATTATAAGAGGAATGAATTTTGGAAGAGGGGTATTCTCCATTTGTGATTATCGACAAAGATTTTTCTTTTTTAATAGTCCACTTTTTTTTGCATTTATTATATAATGTTTCTAAAGTATCAAAATTTATGGCTTCTAATAAATCTCCTTCTTCTACATCTTTTAGTTCAATTTTCCCTTTAGTTTTTTCTACTATGAAAGTATCTGGAGAGAGACATTGGCCTCCTGCGCGGATTTTTCCTGGAACTCCGGAAGATAATTTTCTTATAACTTTTATTTGTTTTCCTTCAAGGAGGCCTATTGTTGCTTCTTGTCTGTCAATTACTAACAAACCATAAACCTCATCTACTTCCAACATTTCTTTTAATGCATCAACAACAAAAATTTGGTCACATCTATATAATCTAACTTTAAGGGGTTTTATTGGTTCTATTGCCCAGAATTGAATATCTTGAACACCTTCTTTTTCTGAAACATTTCCGCAAAATAATGCTAATCCATTTGGAGGTGTTTGTTTTAAATTTTTTAATTCGCGAATAATTCTTTCTAAAGATTCTATAACTGCGTTTCGTGTTTGCTTTGATTTTATATTTGCGGCTGTTGATTTTTCTGCGTCTAATTGACGAGTGACGGCGTTTTTGTCATATCCTGAAGAAATCATGACGGTAACTAGTTCAGTATGACGGCCTTTGATATTTCCTAATAAAGAAACTAGCTCTTCCATTTCTTGTTTTTTCTTTTCTTCTGATTCCATTATTTTTAAAAAGAAAGAGGATTAATAAATTGTTTGTTTTATTTATATGCCAATGCTTGAATTTCTGAAAGTATATAATGATTTATCCAGATTTCTTCTTCTATAATATCTCTTTTTAGAATTAATTTACTCGGTATTGTTTTTGTTGAGATGCTTTTAATATAAATGATTTTTTCTTTTGCTTCTGAAATTAGTCTTTTTAATCCATCAAGAATAGCATAGTCGTGATTTGAATTAATCCTAGTTATGTTATTTTTTCTTGCAAAATCATTTGCTTGCGTTTTGTTAGGAAAAATTGCTTCAATGTAATCTTTGTTTTCTTCTACTCTTAAATTTTTAGGATAATAATATCCTCTTATAATTGTTAGACTTATTGGTTCGATATTACTAAGTTTTTTTGGTAGCTGTAAGAAAATTTCAAGTGGAGAATCATTTTCCTTTTCTATTTTTATCCTATTTGGTATTTTCATAATGTTTTTATTTTTATAGAATATTTAAACATTGTTATATTGTCGTCATTAAAAAGTTTCTTCAAACTTAGTCTTATTCTAAATTGTGACATGCAATCAAATCTTTTTCAAATTCTTTTATTTCTTTTGGAATTGAAATTCCTGAAATTTTTTCTTTGAGAGAAACACTCTTTTCTTTTTTTGTTTTCCAAACTAAACTGTTAAATTCTATAATTTGAGAAATTTTTTTTCCTTGTGAGTTTACTTTTTTTGAGCTTGGAAATTCTTCTTTTGATAATTTTATATTTAATTCGTTTGCTATTATTGTTGTTAATTGGGGAATTATTGGATAAAGAAGGATTATTGTTCTTTTAAGAAGATAATATAGGGTGAATTTTGCTGAGTTGCTTTCTTCGTTTGAGAAATTTTTTTGTTCGTTGTAGGCGCGATTTTTTATTATTTCAATATAATGCGATGCAAAAATCTCCCAAATAAACTCCCTTAGTTTTAATGAAGGATGATAGAAATCGTATTTTTCGTAAGATTGTTCTGCTTCAGATGTTAGAACTTCTATGTAATCAATGAATATTTTATCTAAAGGACATATTTTTTTGATTAATGGTTTTTTAAATTGAAGGACGAATTTAGTGATGTTTAATATTTTATTTATTGTTTTTAGTTCTGCTTTTATTTTTTCTTTTGAGCAAGATAAATCTTGTTTTGATAAATCACCTTCTATTGCGGACCAAAATCTTAGAGCTTCTGCACCAAATTCTTTTATGATTTGTTGAGGATCTATAACATTACCTTGGGATTTAGACATCTTTTTTCCTTTTTCGTCTACAATATGATTGTGAATCCAAACATCTTTGAATGCTGGCTTTTTTATTTCTAGAAATCCTCTTAATAATGTGTAGTAAAGCCATGTTCGAACAATTTCTTTTCCTTGAGGCCTTAGTGTGACTGGATATGCTTTGTTGAAGAATTTATTATCTGATTTGTATTTTGTAATAAATAATTCCGATATTGAAGAATCGAACCAAGTATCAAGAACTCTTTCTTCTCCTTTCCAATTTATATTTTTGAAATCTTTTACTTTTCCAATTACTTTTCCATTTTTTATAACCTCTGCGTTTATTGAAGGAGATTCTTTCCAAGGTTGATAATATTTTTCATCTGTTGGAATTGCTGTTAAATCTTCATAATACCATAATGGAATAGGTGTTGCGTAAAATCTTCTTCGAGAGATTGGCCAGTCAATTGAGACGGATTCTATCCAATTATCAATAATTTTTTTTGAGTCTTCTGGGAAAAAATTTATTTCATCAATAATTTTTTTTATTTCTTTTTTGAATTCTAATTGTTTAAGATAAAATTCAGGCATTTCAATAAATTCTACTTCTGCGCCAGATCTTTCAGAAATTGGAGTTCTGTGAGAGATTTGTGTTTGCTTTATTAGGAGATTTTTTTCTTTTAAAATTTCCAAGATTTTTTGTCTTGCTTCTTTGACTTTTAGGTCTTGGAGAAATTCTGCTTTCTCGTTCATTGTTCCGTTTTTGTTTATTGCTATTTTTGGTGTTAATTTCATTTCTCTGAAAAATTGTATGTCTGAAATATCTCCTGTAGAACACATCATAACTAGACCTGTGCCTTTGTCAATTTGCGTTAGAGGGTGGGCTTTGATTGGAATTTCTTTTTTAAATAATGGACTAATTGCTGTTTTGTTTTGAAGATGTTTGTATCTTTTATCTTCTGGATTGAAAATTACCATTCCACATGTACAAATTAATTCTGGACGAGTTGTTCCTATAATTATTTTTTCTCCTGTTTCTTTTATTGTCCATTGAATGTCGTTGAATGTTGAAGGAATTTCTTTGTATTCTATTTCAGAGTCTGCTATTGTTGTTTGAAGTTTTGAGTCCCAGTTATTTATTCTATTGTCTTCATAGATTAATCCTTTTTTATATAAACTAACAAATGTTGATTGTGTTAGAGCACGATATTCTGGAGAATCTGTTTTGTAAATTTCTCCTAGATTTTTTCCTTCTTTGTATGAATTAAAAGAAATTCCTAATTTTGCGAATGTGTCGGTTGATTCAACTGAAGTTTCTTTAAGTAATTTTTCACAATATTTTAGAAATTCTTCTCTTGACATTTTGAATGCAGAAATATTATATTTTTTTTCTGTACCCATTTCAATTGGGAGGCCGTTTCTGTCTAAACCGAGTGGAAATAAAACTTCAAATCCTTGCATTCTTTTGAATCTTGCAAACATATCCATAAATGAATAAGTAATTGCGTGACCTATATGAATCGGTGTGTTTATATAAGGTGGAGGTGTATCTATAGAATAAATTTTCTTTTTTGTTTTTTGATTGAATTTAAATTCATCAGAATTTTTCCATACATCTGTAATTTTCTTTTCTATTTCTGGAGACCAGTTTTTTATTTCTGAAAGTTTTGGAATTGTCATGTTAATCTATCTTGAATAATCCTTTTTAACTTTTCTATTATTTGTTTTAATTCTAATTTTTTATTTTCAAGATAAATCTCTTCTATTTTTTTACCTTCGTATAAACTCTTATTTCTTTTTATTCTTAAATCTTGTATTATATCTGCTTCTTCTTCGTTAATTTCTTTTTCTTTTAGCAAATATTCTATTATTTCTTTGTGCGCATTTTCTCCGATTGTCTTTTTGCCCTTTATAATCAACATAGCTGTTCCAAGCTCTTTTATTATTTCATAATAATTTTCTGCTATCATTGTAGAAAACTTATTTTTTTCTTCTAATGTTTTTAAAAATTCCATTCTTTCTTCTATTAGTTTCATCATTGAATTTACTTTTTCTTTATCAGGAAATATGTTTATTATCATATTAATTTTAAATATCCTTTAAGAACAATTCCATTTATAAGATTATTTTTTAATTCATTTGAAATTTTTTTTATGTCTTCTTCAAAAATTATATGTATTGTTTTTTTTAATTTTTTTTCAAATTGATATAAATCAATTTTTTTTCCTTTTCCAATTATGAATAAATCAATATCTGATTGTTCTGTTGATTCCCCCTTTGCTTGACTTCCATATAGAATAATTGCTTTCGGAGCTAACTTTTCCCAGAGAAAATCGATTAATTTTGATTCATTAATTTCGTAAATGATGCTTATTTTTTTATACACTTTAAAGTTTTCATTATCTTGATTTGATTGATAAAGAGGAATTTTGTTTTTTATTGTTTTTTTTATTAAATCTTCTTTTTCAAATTCTTTTAGATAATTCATTACAGATAGCGGAGCTATTTTGCACTCTTTACTAATTTGTCTTAATCTCCATTGTTCTGTTGGATTCTCTAAAAATATTTTTAGTATTTTGTATTTGTTATAATTTTTTAACATATGTTATAATATTATACTATATTTATAAATGTTTTGTTTTGTGAAGGATTAAAAAGATTGGGGTTTTAATTTTATTATGAATAAACTAAACTATTTTCTTGAAATTTTTAAAAAAGCTGAAAAAAGATACGGAAAGTCTGAGAAACGCTTGGCTGGAGATTTTGTTTATTGGAAAGAGGATTGGAAAGTTTTAATTGCTACGATTATGTCTGCGCAATCGCGAGATGAGACAACTATTCCAATTGCTGAAAATTTATTTAGTAAATATAATTCTTTGGAGAAATTAAGTATGGTTTCTTTTGAAGATATTTTTGAAATTCTGAAAAAAATTAATTATAATAAAACTAAAGCGAAAAATGTAATTGGAGCTTCTAAATTTATTGTTAGAGAATTTAATGGAAAAATTCCTGATAAAATTGAAGATTTATTAAAAATTCCAGGTGTCGGAAGAAAGACGGCGAACTTAGTTTTGAGCGAGGTTCATAATAAGGAGAGTATTTGCGTTGATACTCATGTTCATAGAATTTCAAATGTTTTTGGATTTGTTAAAACGAAAAACCCTAATGAAACTGAAATTGAATTGATGAAATTTGTTCCTAAAAAATATTGGGCTAGAATTAATAGGATTTTTGTTTTATGGGGGAAGGAAGTTAGAGGAAGAGATAAAGAAAAGTTTTTGGAGAAGCTGAAATAATCTTTTTAGATGGGGTAATATTTATATATTATATTTTGTATGTTTTGAGATGATGAGTAGAGGAAAAAAAATAAGTTTATTTTGGTTTATCTTATTTTTGCTGTTTTTGTTAATTATTGGGTGGATTTTCTTTGGAGATTCTATAACTGGATATGTTGTTTCTAAAAATGTTCCTGGACCGCCGCCTTCTCCATATGGTTGATTTGAGTAATTTTTAATAGAAAAATTTATTAACTAAATTATTCATTTATCCGTATGGAGAGTGTTGAAAATATTTTTCTTTTTTTTCTTTTATGTTAGTTAATTTTCAAATAGAGATTATCAATTGATGGTTGTTAGATATAAATTTTTTTTCTATCGAAGAATCCTTTTGTTATTAGGTATATTAATTTTATTTAGTATTCAAATTACTTCTGCTCTTAATTATTCACAACATTTATTTTTTAATGATTCTAATTTACTTGCTTATTTTCCCTTTGACGAAAATGCTACAGATGTTAAAAGTGGATATAACGGAACTGTTTATGGTGCAGTGCATAATTCAAATGGGGGACGTTTTAAGGGAGCATTTGAGTTTGATGGTATTGATGATTATATATCTACAGGAATAATAAAACATAATATTGGAAAGGAAAATTTTACGTATTCTGCTTGGGTTAAGCCAAGCGCTTTTTCTTTAATTAATTCTAATGGGATTTTGTCTTTGGGATGTAATAGTCCTGCTATGTATATTAAAACTTATTTAAGCAAAATCTGGGGAGGATATTTGATTACTTGGTTGAAGTCAGGAAATAATTTGGAAGAAGGTTTGTGGTATCATCTTGTTATGACTAGGGAAAATGGTGTAATTAAGTTTTATAATAATGGTGTCCAGACTTCAAAAAGTTTTTCTAAAAGAAGACATAATATTACGAATAATGTTTTTGTTATAGGTTCAAGCGGTCGAGCTTCATGTGAGAAAGAGGCGTACTCTAATGCTGTTGTTGATGAAGTAATGTTATTTAAGAGAGCTTTAAATTCTTCAGAAGTACGACAATTGTATGAATACGAAGAATTGTCAAGTGTAGAGAAGAAATATAATTATATTTTTGATATTGACAATGATGGAACAATACAAGATAATGATGCAATAATTATTTATAATTATATGACTGGGAGAGATATTCCTCTTACTGGTAATAAAACTCTTTTAAGCATTGATTCAAAAAGAACTCCTAGTGAAGAAGTTTTAAATTATTTGAATCATCTTAATTTATCTGGAATTCTTGATGTAGATGGGGACGGCAAAATTAGTTCTCAGAAAGATGCGGATTTGGTTAGAAATTATGTTGTAGATTTTCCTGAGGAGAATTTTACACTTAAAGCTCTTCCTTTTAGTGAGTTAGCGAATAGAACTACATATCAAAAAATAGTGGATTATCTTAATACGGCTGCTTTTAGTGAAAGTGCTGCACGATCTGTTAATCCTGATTGTGTTTTTACGCATTCTGGTGGTCATTATTATGTGTGTAATGGTATAACCGTTACTCAACAAGTGAGTTCTTCAGATTATATTAAGGATTTTAATGTTTATGGTAATTTTGCTGTATGGAAATATTTTTCTTCTGGAAATGGCTGGGGATTATATGCATATGATCTTAATTCAAAAACTAGTATCGGTAGGATTAGTGGGCTTGTTTCATCTGAGTC
>CAZIFJ010000005.1:0-21011 GCA_964538235.1 Candidatus Woesearchaeota archaeon | reverse complement strand
ATCTTAATTCAAAAACTAGTATCGGTAGGATTAGTGGGCTTGTTTCATCTGAGTCATATATTACAAATGTTCAAGTTGATAAAGGTATTGTAATATGGGAAGATAACTCTTATGATAATGGTCGTTATTGGGGATTATATGCATATGATCTTAATTCAAAAACTAGTATCGGTAGGATTAGTGGGCTTGTTTCATCTGAGTCTGATATTTCTCAAGTTCAAATTAAAGAAAATTTTTTAACATGGGTAGGTTATTCCGATAGGAATGGTTTAGCATTATATGCGTATAATCTTAACACAAATACTGACATAGGTCGGATTAGTGATTTTGTTTCAACTATTGGCGATGTTCGTGTTGAAGATTGTGTTGCATATTGGTGTCAGGGACCTAATTGTGCTAGTGTTCTTTCAAAGGAATTGGCGAGTTTTGTAGATAATAGTTATTTTGCTTGTTCTAATGGAAATGTTTTTTGGTATAATGGTTGTGGAAAACCTCTTGGTGTTAAGGAAAGTTGTGTCTCTGCAGAATTTGCGCCTTTCTGTTCTGAAGATAGTGTGCGTGAGACAATTACTCTTTCTATGAGTGCATGTGAGAATGGACAGTGTGTGAATCCTGAATTATTTACTAGTGACGAGCTCGTGAGGAGTTGTGTTGGAGCAGTTTGTTTATCGGATGGTTGTGTACAATGCACTCCTGAATTAACTGAGACAATAGAGTGTGATATACCTGGTGTTAAGGAAGAATTGTGTAAAACAAGGAAGTGTAGCGAGGAAGGTGTTTGGAGTGATTGGCCTTTAACGTGTGGTGTTTGTGATGGAGGAACTGTTTGAGAAGATGGAAAATAAGAAAAAGTATTTGGTGATAAAGAGGTATTTTATATTTTTAGTATTTATTTTTTTCTTTGTTGCTTTATTAATTTCTCGTACTGATGCAGTCGGTATTAATGATTGTTATGTTCCTGAAGAAACTTATGTTGGAAGCGTATCTGAAGAAATTTGTTTTGATGTTCCAACATGGGATGTGGAATTAGGAGAATGTTTTCCTGATATAGAAGAGGATTGTATGGGGGGATGGGAACATGATTGGATATGTGATAAAAAATATGGAACTACTTGCTATGTTGATTCTGCTTATGATAGAAATAATGTTGTGTTTCCCGTTAATTATTGGTATAGTTATGGTGCTGGAGAGTTAACTGATTGGTATGATTGGTCTTCTAAGACATGGCTTACATATGTTAAAATTAGAGGATGGAATTATTTAGTTGCCGATATGGACTATTGTTATTTTGATAATGAATGTGCGAGAGGTCATTGGGATTTGGATAATCCTTGGTGTTCTGCTAATAATTATATTCCTCCACAGGAAGGTTACTGCGAAGAAAGTACGTATGAACTCATAGAAGAAGAAGTTTGTACTGATGTTGAATTTGATGATGAAGTTACAATACCTGCTCATTATGATATTCAATGTTTAGAAGAGCAAGGTTTTGAAACAGAAGGGGAGTTTGATCCTAGTTTTAGCGATGAAGATTCTTCTATAAATAAAGATGATCTTGAAGGGCTTATTTGGGACCCTAATGAAGGTGTCTTTTTTAATCCGAATTTTTATGACGAAGGAGAACGACCCTCTTATTTGAATTGCGTAGATTATTCTGCAGGTGTTGGTTTAATTTTTTATGATCCGGATTGTGCTAGAGGTCTAAGTGGGAGTAGACGAAGTAGCAGTTTTGGAGGTAGTAGTAGTTTTGGTAGTTTTACTCAGGAAATTTTTAGGAATCCGGAAGTTGTTGAGCAAATTATTGAGAAGAATCCAACTGCTATTTTTATTTATTCAGAGGATATTGATGATGATAATCAAGACGGGATGTTTCCAGTTGGTTTAGTCGCAGGAGGCAGTCGGTTTCCTACTGGAACAACAATTGTTCCTGGAACTGATTGTGATGATGATGATGCTTCGGTTTATTTAGGTGCTCCTGAAGTCTGTGACGGCATTAAAAATGATTGTGCTCTTTCCGAGAGTGATAGATTTGAAGATGGTACTTCTGTTTGTGAAGTTGTGACTTATTATAAAGATGACGATGAAGATGGAGCATTTTCTTTAGAGGGAGAGACATGTGATACACTTGATTGTATTAACAAATTTCCAGGGGCTGTTGAAACTCCAGGAACTGATTGTAATGATAATGATGCTAGTGTTCAATTAAATATTTCGGGAAAGAGTGCTTCTATTTGTTGTTCTGCAAATACTGATATTAGATATCTTGAGTTTAAAGATGGGAATCCTGTTTCTTGTAATTATTGTCCTAATGGGGGAAAGCCACATTTTACAGATTTGGATCCAATTGAGGTTCTTATGACAAAGGAAGTTGATTTGAAAACTGCTGATAGGAGTTGTTCTATTTGCGAAGACAAAGACGATGATAAATTTGATAATTGTAAAAATCAGGAAGAGGTTGGTGAGGTGGGTTTAGTTGAGGCTGGTGCTGATGGAAATAAATTGGATTGTAACGATGAAGATCCAAAAGTTTCACAACTTATTTCTAGTGTGTACCCCCTGGATATTGAAGGTGAGGAAAAAACAGCGTGTTGTTCAGATGATATTTCCCCTTTTGACGTTAGGTTAGATAATGGACAACCTTTTTGTGGTGAGGGAGATATTTGTGAACCTTCTAGCGAGAAACGGAATCTTTTTGGGTATCTTTTTTCTTCTTATGGAAAAGATGGGGCGTTAGCTACTAATCTCTGTTGTTCTCGTGAAGAAGGAATTATTTATGATAACGTGGGGAAACCTTCTGCATGTGTTGTTTGTAATGATAAAGATGGTGATGGATTTAAAGATTGTAGGATTGGTCATATTGTAGACTTTTATGCAGTTGATTGTCAAGATAATCCTGCTTATGATCCTAAAGATATTTTATGTCCTAATAACCCTAGTGAATGTAATGAGAAAACTATGAAGTGTGCTGTTTGTAGGAATTCTAACACGGGATATAAGGTTTTATTTAAGAATATGAATGAATTTGATAGATGTGTTTGTGAAGAGGGTATTCTTGACTTAGATGGAAGATGTGTTACAATAGAGGAATTATGTAAACTTTATCCTGATTCTGAACTTTGTAGTTGTGTTGAAAAGGAAGGGGCATCATATGATTTAGAATTACTTAGGGGTTTACGTGGAAATGATGAAATAATTGTACATTTAGCTTCTTGCGATTTGCCAGGAAAACCAGCTTATTATATTGAAAAAAAGAATTTTGTTTTAAAAAGAGAAAAGATGATTTCTGGTATTAAAGGTCGTTCAAATTTTTTGATAGAAAAACTTAGTTATTTAGATGAACAGATTCTTGCTTTTGAGAAATTTCTTTTTGATTCAAAAGATAATTCAGGTTATATGAGAAATAAAATATTAAGAGGACTTTATCAGGAAGAGTTGAATTCTTATTATTCTCATAATTTTTATAATATAGAGAGTTTAATGTCTGATTTGGATTTTTTGAAATTTGAAGCCATAGAGCAGTTTGATGTAATGCGAGAATTAAGTTCTTTTGTAGATGATCTTGCTCTGACTTCTGTTCCTTTTTCAGAACGTGGAAAAATTAAGATGATTTATGAAAAATTGCAAGAGACTATTCTTGATGATCATTTTACAGCTGGTGGTACTGATATTAATGAGTTTTTTTCTATAACTGACTCTCTTTTATGTCGTGCTGGTGTTTGTAGGCATAAAGCAGCGATTTTGGTTGATATTTTTAGTAGAGCAAATATTAAAAGTAGTGTTGTTGGTACTACTGACTTTGGTCATGGTTGGGTGAGGGTTGAATTGGAGGATGGTACAAAATTTGATCTTGATCCAAATGCATTTTATGATTATTTTGAGTTTGAGCCACGTTTAATTGAAGATGAAATAGAGATTCCAGGAATAATTGGAGATGTGGTATTAGATGAGGAAGAAGATTCTATTAAGGAAAATAGTAGCGAAGGGCTTCTTAATAATTTTGATTCACTTTATGAAATAGCTACTGGGAAATATTGTGCGAGAAATAATATTTGTTCTAATTTTGATTTGCCTATTTTAGTTAGTGAAGATTCAGAAGAGTCATTTGAAGCTATGGTATTTTATAATAAAAAATTTGTTAGAGTTGCTGTGATGAGGGACTCTGGAATTTCATTTGATTCTAGTGTTTCTTCTGATTTATCTTCTTTCAATGGAGAATTATTTGATAAAGATGTTATTGTTTATAGCCTTCCTGTTGAGAATAATGGTTCTAATAATTTTTATAGTTTTTCTGGTGGAAGATATCAAGATTCTGAAATTGTTTTGGTGGTTATGTCGGACTTTGAATTAGATAGCGAATTCTTTAATTCTCTTACAAGTTTTCTATCTTTTGAGCGAGGGACATTACCTACTTCTTTTATAAGAGACAGAGTTCCTAAAGTTTGTAATGGAGAAGATGATGATAGAAATGGAATTATTGACGAAGGTTGTGATGCTGATGGAGATGGATATGTTAGTAGTGAGATGCAATGTGTGGGAGAATTCGTTGGGGGAAATAGTGTAAGAGTTAAAGTTCAGCCTGTTTCTTCTGTTGGTTTGAATGAAGGATGGAATTTAGTCGCGTTTCCTGTTGAAGGAGAGGTAAGTATTGATGAGCTGGAGAGTGAAAGTAATTGTAATATTTTATCTAGTGCGATATATGAAGGTGTGGGAAATTCTGTTGAGGAAGAGCCTATATTTGTTGATAGTGTGAAAGCTGGAAAAGGTTATTTAATAAATGTAGCAAGTGGTTGTAATATTAATCTTGAAAATTTTGAATTAGTTGATGAAATGACTATTGAGTTTAAGGATGGATGGAATACTATTGGCGCGTTTTCAGGTGATGTGGGCGAACTCTTGCAGAAATTTATTGGTAGTATTTATCTTGATACGAATTATGAAATGACTTTAGATAATTATCTTCGAAGAAATCGTCTTTTAAGTAGCAATGGAATGTATGTTTATTGGAATTCTTCTGAAAAAACTTCTTGTGAGAGAGTTGATTGTGATGATAGAAATGGGTTTAAGAATAGTTATTATGGATGTGAAGAATTTTCTAATAAAATTGAGGAAAATATAATTATCGGGGCTGTTGCGAGTAGTGAATGGAATGAGACATATTCTGTTGAAAATTTATTTGATGGAAATGTTGATAGTTCATGGAGAAGTGATCCACGAGATAAATATCCTAAAGAAATTGTTTTAGATTTAGGACAAGATTATTATCTTGATTTCTTTGAGATATATATTCCAAAAGATTCATTTGGTCCTTTTGATTTGGATTTTGGTTTAGCTCTTGAAGTTACAATGAAGCCCTTCTCGGTTTTTGAAAGCGGTAAGCTTATTAAGATTTTTAGATCTGAAAATTCTACCCTTGTTGGGGATAATTATGTTTTGAGATTTCATATTATAAGATCTCCTTTTGCATTCGGAAGATATATTAATTTAACATTTAAACAAGGTGTTTCTAATTATCCATTTGGAATATCTGAAGTTAAACTTAATGGAATACTTGCAAGTAATGTTGATGAAAGTGTTCGTAATAATTTGGAAGGAGATATTTATACTAGAGATGTGCAGATAGAATCGTGGAGTGTTGGAGAAGAGAAATTATTTAATGTTAGTATTTCCGTTGCCTTTGGTGGAAATCAGCTTTCTGATTTTGTTATTTTTGAGTCCGGGACTTTTACGGTTGGAGTTTATGATAAAGATTCTGAAGAATTGTTAGGTAGTTGTGATATGAATATTAATATTTCTAATGACTTATTTTTTACTAATTTCTCTCGTTGTAGAGTTGAGAATTTAGATAATTCAGAAAATATTAGAACCTTAAAAATTATTTCTGATATAAATAATGTAGTTGCTGATAGAAATAGAGAAAACAATAATTTAGAAGTTCCTCTTTATGATGATAGTATTGATTCTATTATTACAGGGCACAATGAGGAAATGTGTGGTAGTGATTATTCTTTTATAACTCCTTTGAATGCTAGTGCTAGTAGTGCATGGGACGATAAACCTGTTTTCAATGTAATTGATAATATAATTAATACATATTGGGTGCCGCGCTCTAATTCTTTTCAATGGATTGTTTTAGATCTTGGAGGCAAAAAATGTTTGAGCGCAATTAGTCCGATTACTGGTATGGGCTCAATGAATCTTAGTTTTGAAACTTCTCTTGATGGTTCTTCTTGGAGTTCGATAGAAGTTGGGGTATTTGTTAACACGAGGGAAGGTCTGGCTAGTTTAATTAATTTACAGTATGTTATATTCTTTAATGAGTCAATTGGAAGATATCTTAGGATTAATTATTTAGGTTCTAGTCCTACTCCCAATATAAATGGAATTAAAGTTGCTACAGCTGCAATGATTTGTACTGATTTTGATGGCGATGGATATGATAACTGTGAAATAGGGGAAGGAAGAGATGATGGTAAAGGATTAGATTGCAGAGATGATAATAGAGATATTAATTTAAACGCTAAAGAGATTTGTGATGGGATTGATAATAATTGCAATGCGCAAATTGATGAAGGAGGAGTATGTAATAAAAATGTTTATTGTGATGCTGATACTGATGGAAGTTATTCATCTTATGGAACTATTTGCGATAGTTTTGGTTGTGGTGTTGGTTGCGTTGAAACTCCAGGAACTGATTGTAATGATGAAAATTCTGGTCTAAGTAAATATATTGGTCTTCCTCAAATAGGCGGTTCTAGAGAAGATAAAAGAGTTTGTTGTTCTGCTGATACTGATCCAACTTTAGTGCAATATACTGATGGGTATGCGTCTTGTAATATTTGCTCTAGTGGGAAATTATTATTTTTTGGAACAGAGGTTTATTCTCGTAGTGGATCATCAGCTACCAGTATTTGTTGTTCAGAAGGTGAAGCAGTTATATATGATGGAAATGGAAGACCTGTTGAATGTTCCTTAAAGAATTTTAATTTAATTTCTCCTACGAGTGCAGAGTCAAATAAAAGAATTTTTGGTGATAGCCCCTTTAGAACAACCTCAAAAGCTATAGATAGAAATGTTAATACTGCATGGGTTTCTGAGACCGAACCAACTAATGTTCCTACGGAAATTGTTTTTGATTTGGACAGTAGGAAATTTGTTAAGGGTTTTGAAATTCTGATTTTAAAGACTTTTGCTCCTTTTGTTAATCTAAGTGTAGATGTTTCTGATGATAAAGTGAATTGGGAATCTGTAATATCTGGAAGAAATCTTAAAGATGGTTTTGATGTTGAGGGTAATGGTAATATTTATAGATTTAACATTGAATTTGACGAGGTAGTAGGAAGATACTTTAGGGTAATGTTAGGTGATAATATTGGAACTATTTTTGAAATTAGATTTAGTGCAGCAGAAGACATTCGTTCTGAGAGTAGAGTTTCTGGTGCTAGAGAAGATATTTCTAAGGGGCCTCTGAAAGTTTATGAATTTATTTATCCACTTAATGCAGAATCAAATAGCGAATATGGTAATTATGTTGCTGGTAAATCTATTGATGGAAACTCAAATACGCATTGGTTTGGTAAGAATACGGGGATGCCGAAGGAAATTATTTTTGATCTGGGAAGTGAGAAATATTTGAATGGGATGGAAGTTTTATTCTTTTCTGGTGATTTAGGGATAACACTTAATCTTGAAGTATCAAGTGATAAAAATAATTGGGTATCTGTACTTAGTGGAAGAGAGTTTATTAAAAGTAATGGAGTTGTTGTTGGGAAAAATCATAAGTTTAATATTGATTTTTCTGAAGTGAAAGGGAGATATGTTAGAATTGTAGAGACAAAAGCAGCGAGAGGTTATGGTACTGTGACTGATGTTAGGTTTAATGTTGCTGAGGTTGATAGTAATGTGATTACAGGGAGAATTGTTGATAGTAATTCTGGGTTTGTTGAAAAGTTTATTGAGAGGTTAAGGTCATTGTTTTAGATTTAACATCTTAATAAAATTGAGATGATAAGAGATAATTTTTTATACTCTATTTATTTAAATAATTATGGCACAGAGCAATAAAATTAGTTTACCTGGAGCATTTGGTGGTTTGATGAGATATGATGAGGAGTATCCAAGTAAAATAATGATAACTCCTACACAAGTTATAGGGTTTATTGTTTTAGTTGTTTTTTTAATTATTATTTTGAAAATTGTTTGGCCTGTTGTTTGAGTAGAAACGTGATGTAGAGTTTAAGTATTTTAGATTAGCATATAAATCAGGGATTTTTAATTAAAAGCTTTGTCAACCCCTCGTTCTCTTTCTCCCTCTCTAAATGGGGTCTTATTACACCATGATACAAAATTCTTGCATCTTGTTTTGGAATATCTAATATTTTTTCCATTATCTCAATATATTCGTCATCAGAAAAGTTTTTACCTTTTTTTAATCCATAAGTAAGAGATGTTTCTGGTTTTTCATATTCTTCTTCAAGTTTTTTTAATAGTGGCTCTGATTCTTTTGGGTAATTTGAAGAGAACCATTTTATTGCTTCAGTTGGAGAGTATTTCTTTTGTTTTTTGTAATCTTCTATTTCTGCTTTTGTAGGTATTTCTTCAGAATATTTTCTTCCTGCCTTTAATAATATGTATAAAAGATTTGCGTTGTGTCTTTCTCTGCCCGTCATTGTAGAGCCAAGACTTGCAATAGTTCTTCCAATTATACTACAAATTACTGTTTCAGGGAGAATTTTATTTATATCTAATTCATCTATTTCTATTTTTTCTTCTTTTGGCATCTTTTATAATATTTTTAGTTTATTTAAGGATTTATCTGGTAGAATATATCTTTTAAGGATATTTCAGAAAACTATAAATAGTATTTTTTTATTTTAGTTTTATGTTTGGTGGAATAAATCCTTCGCAGATGAAGGCGATGATGAAGCAGATGGGAATAAAGCAGGAAGAGATTTCTACTGAGAAAGTTATAATTGAAAAAAGTGATGGGAATAAAATAATTATTGAAAATCCAAATGTTCAGAAGATTGTTATGCAAGGACAAGAGAGTTTTCAGATTAGTGGAAATTCTAGAGAAGAAAGTGGCGAGGTTGGTTTTGATAAAGATGATGTTAAAATGATTATGGAAAAAACTGGAAAATCTGAAAAAGAAGTTAAGAAAGTTTTGGAAGAAACTAAAGATATTGCTGAGACAATTATTAGATTGAGTTAGTAAATTAATAAATTATGGTTTAAACTTTGGATTGCTTTTACTACTTTTTAGAAAGTTATATAAATAGATTTAACTTGTGAATAATTACATCTTAAATTATTATGGAAAAGATTATTAAAGAAAAAATTAGTGCCGACCATCTTTTATATGTGAGTCTTAAATATACAAAAACTTGTGATGTGATGATAAATCTTCTTTTGAGATGGAAAATAATGATTGAATACGCAATGGACAAACTTGTTGAAAAAGCGCAGAAAAATAAAAAATGGAAACCTGTTCCGGATGCGCCGAGAGCGAAACTTTCGCAATTAAAAGAGATTTATAAAAAGGATGAGGTAGTTTTTAAGACGTTGGATATTTATGAAATGTTTAGGGATATTGAGAAACTTGAAAAAATTAGGGAAAATGAATTTAGAAAAGGTGTTACTTTACAAGTTACTTTTAGAGGAGAGAAAGTTAATGTTAATCTTGAAAAATTAAAAGAATATGCGGCTTTATTAGAAAAGTTTATAAGCTCTTTGAAATAAATCTTTTTAATCATGTCAAAATTAATAACTATTACTTCTGGAAAGGGTGGTGTTGGAAAAACCACGACTGCGATAAATTTAGGCGCGGCTATTAATTCTTTTGGAAAGGAGGTTATTATTGTTGATGCTAATTTGACGACACCGAATATTGGAGTTCATTTAGGGGCGCCGATTGTTCCTGTGAGTTTGAATCATGTTTTATTAGGGAAAGCTAAAGTTTCTGATGCGGTTTATGAGCATGAATCTGGAACAAAAATTTTGCCAAGTTCTTTGTCTGCTAAAGATTTGAGGTCAGTGAATCATAATAGATTAAAAGAGGTTGGGAGGAGATTGAAAAAAATGGCTGATTATGTTATTTATGATTCTGCTGCGGGTTTAGGTGATGAGGCAATTGCCGCGATGCTTTCTGCTGATGAGTTGATTTTAGTGACTAATCCTGAAATTCCTGCTGTTACTGATGCTTTGAAAGCGAGTAAAGTGATTGAAGATTTAGGAAAACAAGTTAGAGGAGTTATTATAACAAGAGTTACTGGGGGAAGTCATGAAATGCCTATTTCAAATGTTCAGGAGATGTTGGAGCTTCCTATTTTGGGAGTTGTTCCGGAAGACAAGCATGTAAAGATTTCTGTTGTTATGAAGGACGCTGTTTTGCATACTCATCCAAAATCAAATGTTGCGAGGGCTTACAGAAAAATTGCCGCGAGATTAATTGGGAAAAATGATTACAAAGAAGATTTATCTTTTTGGGATAGATTAGTTGGGAGATATTAGTTTATTTATATTGTTGCAAACCAATAATCTTTATTATCTTACCGTTTATTCTTTAGGTGGTAATTACATATCCTCTATCTAATAACCAATTAACTAATTTTCTAGAATTATAACCTCTTCTTGGAAGAGATCCTGTTGATTTAGAACGATTAATTACATTCCTAAGATTATTTGTATTCATACCAATGTCTTTAGCAAGTTCCTTTAAAGTGCCTGTTTTTGTTCTTATGAATTTTGTTATATTTTCAATATCTCCATTTTCTATAATATTTAATATTTCATCTCTTCTTTTTTCTCCAATATCTTCAGTTTTGAAGTATTCATCAATTGTAAATTCAATCCTTTTTTTGGGTAAATCTATAATTCTCCTTAAAACATTATAGTCGTTTATTATCTTATCAATACCCTGTAAAATAATTCCTTTATCACTAGTACTAGATTCAAGATATTTTTCTTTAAGCTTCTTTATTCTTTTATCATAAAACTGACTCCAATATTTCTGTTCATCTTCATCTGTAATAATAATATCTTCATTCATATTTTTTCTTTAATATTGGTCTTTAAATATCTATTTCTTTGCAATTTTCCATAATTGATAGAAGAAGGTTCTGAAAGCTGTCGCAGTATTTTTGTCATAAATCATAACACAAGAATAAGGTTCGTTGTAGCTTATTAAGAAACTTTAGTTCCTTCTTTAATTTTTTTGTCTGGAGTTAATAGAACGCATTGATTTGTTTCTTTATTACCACATGCAAGAATCATTCCTTCACTTGTAATTCCTCTTAATTCTCTTGGCTCTAAATTCGCTACGAAAATTGCTTGTTTATTTATTAATTCTTTTTCTGAATAGAAAGATTTTATTCCAGCGACAATTGTTCTTGGAGATTCTTCGCCTAAATCAACTTTTTAAACTAAAAGTTTATCTGCTTTTGGATGAGGTTCAATTGAAATTATTGTGCCTACCTTTAAATCTAGTTTTGAAAAATCTTTGTAATTAATTGTCGGGTTCATTTTTTATTCATCTGACCATTCTCCAGATTTCCTTAAAATTTCTATATCTTTTTCCATTTTTCTGCTCCAGAATTTTGCTGAGCTTTCTTTGTATTTATAGATTTCAATAGGAAAAAGATTGTTCTCTGGTTGAATATTTGTTCTTAGCTCTTCTATGTAGATTTCTGATGATATTTCCGTGAGACTTTTTTTCATTGTGACCGTTCATTCTCTTTTGGATGATATGGCTTATTCTCTTTTTTCCTAACAGATCTTTTAGATATTTCTGAATAATTAATTTCATAGTGTGGTAAAAGTCCAGAGTTTCTTGCTTGATGTATTGCATTTCTATCTGGCAAATTATACTTGTAACTTGTTTGGTTTTTTGTTTCGCTTTTCATATTTTTTTGAATAAAATTTCTGATTTTGTTATTTTCTTTATTGTAAGGGGGTTTTTAAGACTTTCCTTTGAGATTTCGAAGTTGAAAATTTTTGATATTTTCTCTGATGTTTCTGGAATAAATGGTGATAATAAGATTGCAATATCTTTTATTGCATTTGATAATTCGTATAAAACTTTTGTGTCTTTTGTTTCCCAAGGTTTTTTGTTTTGTATATATTCATTACATTTGTCTATGAATGCAAAAACTTCATTTAATGCTTTGTCAAATTCTAGATTTTCTATTTTTTCTTTGAATGAGCTTTGTATTTTTTTTGAGCTTAAATTTTTAGAATTTGTTTTTTCTAAACCATATTTCTCTGCTAATGCTGAGACTCTTGAAACTAAATTTCCTAATTTATTTGCTAATTCGTTGTTATGTCTTTCTTTTAAAGATGATTCTGAAAAGTCTCCGTCTTCTCCGAAAGAAGTTTCTCTTAGAAGAAAATATCTTGCTGAGTCAACTCCTGCAAAATTAATTAACTGCTCTATTTTAATTGCGTTGCCTGCGGATTTTCCTATTTTTTCATTATTGACTGTCCACCATCCATGAGCAAATATTTTTTTTGGAATTGGAAGATTTGCCGACATTAACATTGCTGGCCAGTAAACTGCGTGGAACCATAAAATATCTTTTCCTATGATGTGGACATCTGCTGGCCAGAATTTTTCCTTTCCTTTTTCTTGTGTTGCCGAGTAATAATTGATTAGAGCATCGAACCAGACATAAGCAACATGTTTTTTGTCAAATGGAAGAGGAATTCCCCAATTGAAATCTGAACGAGAAATACTAAGGTCTCTTAGATCTTCTTTTACTCTATTTATTATTTCTTGTTTTTTTGTTTTTGGAGAGATGAATTCTGGAGCTTTTTCATATAAGTCAAGCAACTTTTTTTTATATTTTGATAGTTTAAAAAAATATGATTCTTCTTTTAATTTTTCTAATGGCTTTTTGTGTATTGGGCAGGTATATATTATGTTTGACCCGCTCTTGCTGTGGGCTTCCTCGCTTTGCTGTGGAGCTCCTCGCTGCGGTGGGCAAACATCTTTTTCTGTATAGTAAGCTTCGCAATCTGTGCAATATAATCCTTCGTATACTCCTTTGTAAATATCTTTGTTTTCGTAAACTTTCTTTAAAAATTCTTGAACTATTTTTTCATGGTCTTTGTCTGTTGTTCTTATAAATCTATCATAAGAAATGTTCAATTGTCTCCAGTTTTCTTTGAATTTTGGAATTAGTGAATCAACAAATTCTTTTGGAGATTTTCCAAGTTTTTCTGCTGCACGAGAGATTTTTTTTCCATGATCATCTGTTCCTGTTAGAAAAAAAACTTCTTTTCCCTGAAGACGATACCATCTCGATAAAACATCCCCTGCTATTGTTGTATATGCATGTCCAAGATGAGGAATGTCATTCGGATAATATATTGGAGTTGTTATATAAAATGTTTTTTGTTTCATTGAGGATAAAATTAATTATCGTATTTATTTGTTTTGGTGTTGGAATTTCTATTTTAGTAAGTTTTAAAAATGGGTTTTGTTAGGAATTCTTATGACACAAGGAATGTATCATTATTTAGGAGAAGCTTGGAAGAAGCCTTCAAGAGAAATGCTTTATGATAGAATGATTCAGTGGAGAGCTTCCGACGCTGTTGAGAGAGTTGATAAACCTTTGAGATTAGATAGAGCGAGAAGTCTTGGGTATAAAGCTAAGAAAGGAATACTTGTTGTTAGAGTTAGAGTTATTCGTGGTGGAAGAAGAAGAAAGAGAATGGGAGTTAAAGGTAGAAAGACGAGAAAACAAACTATTAGAAAAACTTTGAAAATGAGTTATCAGTGGGTTGCTGAAATCAGGGCTGCGAGAAAGTATCCGAGTTTAGAAGTTTTGAATTCTTATCCGATTGGAAAAGACGGGAAGTTTGCTTTTTTCGAAGTTATTTTAATTGATATAAATAGACCTGAAATACAAAATGATAGAACATTGAAGTGGATTTCTTCTGGAAAAAATTCTAAGAGAGCAGAGAGAGGATTGACTTCTGCTGGAAAGAAATCAAGAGGATTAATGAGCAATAGAGGAAAAAGTCCTTTATTAAAAGTTAGACCGAGTTTGAGAGCTTGGGGAAGAAAAGGAAAATAGAAAGGTCTTAATAATTAATTTTCAAAATTTCTTTAATCTTAACTTTTAGTTTGTCTAGAGAATTTACAATTGGCATTGAGGCAATTAAAATTGCGCTTAGATAATCTAAAGCTTCTTCGATTGGTTCGTCTGTTTTTATTCCGATTGCTGGAATTTTATTTGCATAAGCGTATCCTAATTCCCATGATGTTCCTGCTCCGATATGTAAGCCGTTTAAACTTGCAATTACTAATTTGCAATCTTTAAAACCTTTTATTATATCTCCTTCAAAAATTCTTTTAACATCGGAAATTCCCTTTACGATTCCAACGTCTCTGTGCGGGAGGAAAGTTTTAAGATTAAGGGACTTACAAAGTAAATCTATTTCTTCAAGAAATTTTAATTCTGATTTTTCTCCTATTTTTCCTGCGATGTAGACTTTCATTTTATTTTTGGGAATTGGTGCCTTCTTCATATTTTTCTTTTATTACCCTAGATTTTTTCTGTTGTACTCAACTTTTTTCTAATTTTCTTCATTATAATCTCCTTTTAAATTTTGAATCTTGAAAAATTTCATTCTTGGACTTTGTTCTAATTTCTTGAACAAATGTTCTAATTTCTTGAACGAAATCTTTTGCCTTTTTAATTATTTGTTCTGCTTCTTCTTTTGTTATACTCTCAATATCCCTATAAATGAAATCATTTCTCTTTTTTCTTATGTTATCAAAATAATCTACTAATTCCTGGTCAATATTAATTTTCTTTAAGAACTCAAATGTGTTTTTATGATGTTCCTTACCAATTGCCCTATATCCTAAAAAATTAATTAATTTATTGCTAATTTTAAATATTCCATTATAGACTACAGACATAACTTCATCATAACTTTCAGTTTCCATTCCTTTAAAAGCAAATTCTAAGCTTTTTTCAATTGATTCTGAAACAAACTCAGTTTTTTCAATTTTTTCAATTTTTTCCTCATCTAATAATTTTTCGAAGTTCATTTTCATCCCCTCTTATCATTAGAATCCCTTTTTTAAAAATATCTCTGATAAATCCTGTTCTTTTCTTTTCTTTCAAGTTTTTTAGATTCCAAACAATAGGATTAATTTCTCGTTTAATTTTTTCTTCTGCAGGTTTTAAAATTTTTATTATATCAAATAATCTTTGATTTCCAATAACCATTAAATCAACATCACTTTCTTTGTGATAATCTCCTCGTGCAAAACTGCCAAATATAAACATAAAATCCACATTTACTTTTTTCATAGCTTCTTTGATAGGATAAATAACTGCATCAGTCTTAATAAACATATTTTTTAAATCATCCAGATAATTGCATTCTTTATTCAGAGTTATTTTAGATTTATTAATATTTAAAATCCCGATTAAGATTAGATTATCAATTTCTCTCTTAACAGCACTTACTGGAATTTTTAATTTTCTTGAAATCTCTCGAATGTGACTCTCGTCACCTTCAAACAAAAAAAAATTTAATAATTTTACTCTATTTTTTGAGATAAACAATTTTTCTAGCATTTTTTCACGCCCTTTTTCATCTTATTTTTCATTTTCTGTTTAGTAATTTTCATGCTTCCTCTTTTGGATTTGCTTTATGAATGTAATATTGATTGTTTATTTATATATTTAATGTCGAATGTGGCTCTTTTGAAAGTTCCGAAAATTAGAACCGAAAAATAAAAGTTTCTTCTAATGAAGAAAAACAAACTTTTATTTTCTGGACGATTATAATTTATTTCTTTCCGGACAGAGCATACAATTTAATATTTATTTATAGTCTCCAATAAATAATCATATGTTCTGTCTGCTTGCTCTAGCATAAATTGGTAATAATTTTTTAATTTCCCATCTTTTGTCTTCTCTAATGCATTGAAATAAGCTAACTTATTATCTTTATAAATAATAACAGGTAAATATCCTGTGCTCATTAAAAGTTTATTCATTATCAGCCTGCCAGTCCTACCATTTCCATCTCTAAAAGGGTGAATAAATTCATATCTTCTATGAAACTCAAATGCTAAAATTAGTGGATGTATCCTGTTTTTGTTTGTTCTGTACCAGTTTACTATGGCAGTTAGTTCTTCTTCTACATTTTCAGGAAGGGTTGTTTGGGAATTACCCACGATAACCTCTTCTTTCTTGAAGCCTTTTGGGTAAGGAATATTTCCTTCCATAAACAAGTCTTTTGTTAATATGTGATACAATCTTTTTATTGAGGTCAAATTAAACTTGAACGATTTTTGAATATATTCAAAAGCTAAGATAGAGTTTTTTACTTCTTTAACTTCATTACGGTTGCTATATTTTGTATCTCCAGTATCAATTATCTCTCTTACTCTTTCAGGAGGAATTTTTGACCCCTCAATGTTGTTAGAATTAAAAATAAACTCTTTTGCAAACTCAGTATTAACTACTTGCTGACATTTTTTCCCCTCAATAAAATTGTCTATTTTTATTGATTTTAATTCAATCTTCTCTGGAAGATTCTTGTTATGTGAAAGCTCATTTCTAACTTTGTCTAAAAAATTATTTCTAAATTGAAACTCTTCATTAGATAGCTTTTCGATATTATCTAAAAGATATTTTTCTTTGTTAATCATTAAAGGATCTGTTCCGATATGTTTTTTTATTACAAGTAGATTGCCCATAAAAGAAACTTTTTTAACAAAATAAAGATATTTCTTCCCACCTAGATTTTTCTTTTCTATATAGCTCATAAATTATATAAAATAAAAGTATTTATAAACTTTACCTTTTTGGCAGTAATTTAAATAGACTTTCCATTCGGGATATTTAGTATTATTTACCTTTTTGGCAGTAAAAGTCTCTAATCTATTTACCTTTTTGGCAGTAATTTTTTATTTTTTTGGCGTTAAAAAAACGCTACTTTTTATTTTTTCAAGCGTAACAAACTTATTTAAATTGTATTTTGCATTTTTAACTATGAATAAGCGAATTACTAATCCTAATATTTTGAAGTTATTGGAGAAATGGAAAACAATTTGGGCATTGGACCATGTTTTTATGTTAGCAAATTGGGATTTGCAAACTTACATGCCTTCTGAAGGCGGTGAAGCGCGGGCTGAAGCTTTGAGTAAAATTGTTTCGCTTCAACGACGCTTGTTTTTGGATAAAGAGTTTGTTAAATTGATAAAGCAATGTTCTAATGAGAAGAGTTTAAATGATTTAGAGAGAGGAACAGTTAGAATATTATCAAGAAGATTAAATTTTTATCAACGTTTGCCACAGGAATTTCTTGAAGATTTTACTAAAGTTGTAAGCGAGGGACATTTGATTTGGAAAGAGGCAAAAGAAAAAAATAATTTTGAAATATTTAAGCCGCATTTGGAAAAAATTGTTTTTTTATCAAGAAAAAAAGCTAAATATCTTGGATACAAAGAACATCCTTATGACGCTTTGCTTGATGAATTTGAAGAGGGATTGACAGCAAAAGAAGTTGGAAAATATTTTGATTTATTAGGAAAACCTTTACAGAAATTGTTAAGAAATATTTTGAAATCTAAAAATTATAAGAAAGAGCATAAGCTTGAGCATGAGAAGTATGATATTGAGAAGATGAAAGAAGTTAATAGTAAATTAATTGGTTTATTGCATTCGAATATTAATCAGTTGCGTTTAGATGATTCTGCTCATCCATTTTCTGTTTCTTTAGGGAAGGGAGATAGTAGGATTACAACTAGGTATAGAGAAAAAGATTTTTCCGAAAGTTTTTTTGCAACTATTCATGAATATGGTCATGCGTTATATGAATTGCAGTCTCATGAAGAATTAAATTATACTCCTCTTGCGCAAGGAATAAGCATGGCGGTTCATGAGTCGCAGTCTCATTTTTGGGAAGATTTTGTTGGAAAGAATACTAATTTTTTAGAATTTGTATTACCTTTGTTGTATAAATCTGGAGGAAAATTGAGTAAATTAAATGTTAAAGATTTTTATGAGTATATTAATTTAGTTAGACCGAGTTTTATTCGTGTTGAGGCAGATGAAGTAACTTATCATTTTCATATCTTAATTAGGTTTGAATTAGAAAAAGCTCTTATTGAAGGTTCTTTAAAAGTTTCTGATTTGCCTAAAGTTTGGAATGAAAAATATCATAAATATCTTGGTATTATTCCAAAAAATGATTCAGAAGGAGTTTTACAAGATGTTCATTGGAGTGAGGGTTTAATTGGATATTTTCCAGCTTATTCTTTAGGAATTTCTTTGAGCGCCATGCTGAATTATAATTTTGAAAAAGAAGTTGGAGATATTAAAAAATATTCTGGAAGTAAAAAAGGTTTTAGTGAAATTAGAACTTGGTTAAAGGAGAAAGTGCACAAATATGGTTCAACATATGTTTTTCATGATTTAGTTAGAAAAAGTTGTGGAGAAGAATTTACACCAAGATATTTATTGGAACATTTGGGAGAAAAATATGGAAGAATTTATGGATTTTAGATTAAACATTATTTTTCTTTTCAAATTTTTTTCTCTCTTCCCATTCTTGGCGTTTTTTAATTACTATTTCACAATTTGGATTAAAGCAAAATTCCCAAGGGCGCTTGCCTTTTCTAATTGCGATTAGATGAGGAAATAAACATGAAGGACATTGTTTTTCTGATTTTTTTATAAGTGCGTTTGGGGGGAGGGAGTAAGTTTGTTTGCAACCATTTTTTTCCCGCCCGCCATCCACCCCCGAACCACCCTTGTAATTTGAGCAACCTATAAATGAACGTTTTAAATTTCTGTTAAATAGTATTCTTAGATTTCCTTGTTTACATGCGGGACAGGGCATTAATGTATTGGATTCTCTTTCTGCTTCTCTTAGATGTTCGAGACCTTTTAGCAAATCATTTCCAATATTTTTTTCATTTGCTTTAAAGTCTTTTGATATGTCAAGAATTATTTTTTCTGCTTTTTTTATTATTTCTTTTTCTTTTAGTTTTATTTTTTCTAAGTTAGATTCTTTTTCTATTTCTTCTATTTCTTCTTCAAGTTTTCGTGTAAGATTTTCGTCTATGATTATGGGAGAATTTTTTTCAAGAGTTTCTATAAGTTTTATTCCCAAAGGCGTTGCTTTAATTGAGCTTCCATCTAAGTAACCTCTATTGAACAGAGTATCTATGATTGTTGAACGAGTTGCTTTTGTTCCTAAATTTTTCTTTTCTAAAAGAGTTATTAATGATGTAGGTGTGTATCTTTTTGGAGGCTGAGTTTCTTTTTCTAAAAATTCTATTTTATCTATTTTTACTTTTCCTTTTAGTGTTGGAATTTCTTTTTCTTCAAATATTGATGGATAAATTTGTGTCCAACCAGTTTCTTTTATTTTTAATCCTGATGCTGTGAAATTTAAATTTTCTTCTGTTAAAAGATTTGTTTTTTTGTTTTCTATTAAAGCGTCGGGAGAAAAAGTTGATATGAATCTTTTTACAATTAGGATGTATATTTTTTCTTCTCTTTCTGATAAATTTGAAAATTCTCCTGTTGGATAAATTGATGGATGGGCTGGGTCGGATTTTATACCTTCAATTGGTTTTTTTCTAATTGCTAAATTTGTTTGGGGAAATCTTTTTTCTAATTGTTTGAGAATTTTTTTTGGCTCTATTTCATCTGGAATTTTTTGAGATGAGGTTCTTGGATAGGATATAGCTCCATCGAGATACAATTTTTGTGCTATCTTTAGTGTTTCTGAAGGGGAAATTCCGTGAAGACGAAATGATTCTCTTTGAAGTGTTGTTAAATCAAATGGATGTAATGGTGAAACTTTTTCGTCTTTTAATGTTGTTTCTGCTATTGCTTCTTTTATGTTTTTGAACTTTTCTAATTCTTCTTTATTGAAAATGTTTTTCGGATGAGTATAATTTTGAGCTCCTATTTTCGCTATGACTTGCCAATAAGGAACAGATTTAAAATTTAAAATTTCTTTTTCTTTATCAACAATTATTTTTAGAGCTGGACCTTGGACTCTTCCGATTGATAATATTCTAAATGAGCCGACATTTTTTATTGCTTCCATTAATGCGCGAGAAAAGTTAATTCCATAAAGCCAGTCTAAGATGTGGCGAGTTTCTCCAGCGTATGCATTTGGAAAATTTATATTTTTTTCTAAATTTAAAAATGAATTTTCTAGCTCTTTTGATGTTAAAGTTGAAAATTTCATTCTTTTTGCATTTTCTTTTTTACAAATAAATTTTAGAATATTCCATCCAATTACTTCTCCTTCAATATCGTAATCTGTTGCAATAATAAATTCTTTTGCTCTTTTTGAAAGTTTTTGTAATAAATTATAATATCTTTTTGTGAATTCCGCGCTTTTTGTTAGAAAAGAAGGAATCCATTCTATCTCAAAAATTGGCCAACCTCTTTGACCTTTTTTGTAAGTTAAATTGAATAGATGTCCTACGGCTGATGAGACAATGATTTTTTCTGAATTTCTTGTTAATTCAAAATAAGAAACTCCTTGTTCAGAAATCTTTTTTGGAGAGCCTAAAGCGTTTGCGATTTTTTCTGCTGCTTGCGGTTTTTCTGTGATTATTAAAGTAGAATCTCTAATTGGAGAGTAAATAGAAGTTTTGTCAGTTTTTGCTTGAGACTTTTTTCTTTTTATCTTTTCTTCTGAAATAGATTCTAAAGAAACTGGAACAGGTTTTCCAGGAGATTCTATTGTTGTCAAATCTTGAATTGAAGGTTTTTCTTTTACTTCTTTTTCAATTGTCTGCTTTACGTTTGAGGGTGTGATAAATGCTTCAACTGCCATAAATTAAATATGGCTTTTAGTCTTTTATAGATTATTGTTGTGATATATGATTTAAGAATTTTTGTAAAAATTGAAAAATTTCATTTAACTAATTATAAAAATTAATTTTCTTTAATACTCGTTGAAAATCTCTAATCTTTAGATTGGAGTTGTATTCCTGTCGATTTTCCACGGTAATCACA
>CAZIFJ010000004.1:0-39834 GCA_964538235.1 Candidatus Woesearchaeota archaeon | reverse complement strand
ATGCAGGTTGCGCTTTTAAAAGAGGTTGTTTCATCTATTACAGGAGCGAATACAAAGATAATTGTTGATTTACTTTATGGAAAGAAGAATGTAAATGAGTTTTTGATTGCAAAGAAACTTAAAATGACTATTAATCAGACGAGAAATGTTTTGTATAAACTTTTAGATGAGGGGCTTGTTAGTTTTGAAAGAAAGAAAGATAGGAAAAAAGGAGGATGGTATGTTTATTTTTGGACATTAAATACCGGACATGGATTGAATAAATTTAAGGAGAAATTGACTAGAGATATGGGAAATTTGAAAGAGCAACTTCATATTAAAAGAACAAAGAGATTTTTGGCTTGTCCTAATTGTCATATGGAGCTGAGCGAGGAAGATGCTTTGATTAATGAGTATACTTGTCCTGAATGCGGGCAACTTTTGGAAATTAAGGATGGAAGCGTTGAAGCGAGTGCTCTTGAAAAAGAAATTTTAAAACTTGGAGATGTGTTAGAGGGTGTCAGTAAAGAAGTTGAAATTATAAACTTGCAAAATGAAAAAACTAAAGTAAGAAGAAATAAATTAGAGGAAAAGAAGAAACAAAAAATTAAAGAAGAAAAAAGAAAAGTAGCAAAAAAAGAAAAATCTTTGAATCAAAGTATTCATAGAAAATTAAAAAATATGAAAAATAAAAATGTCAAGCATGTAAAATACCATGCCAAGAAAAAGTATAAAATAAAAAAACCTAAAAAGAAGGAAACTATAGAGCATAAAAATCAAAAATACTATAATAAGAAAAAGCATAAGAATCACGATATTAAAAAGCATTTAAAACACCATGCAAAAAAAAATAAAATAAAATCCGACATTAGAAAACTTGAGGGTGTTTTAAAAAAAGTAAATCAGAGAATAGGAAACTTATTCAGGAAGAAGTCTTCTAAATAAAATGGTTTATTTAAGTAGTTATGGAATGATTAGGAAAAGTTTATTTTTTAGGAAGAGTTTTACTTTTTTGATGATATCTTTGAATATTTTGATTTTTTTTATTTTATCTCCCTTGTTATTTTTTTATCCTGAAATTCAAAGTTATATTTTTTTGAAACCGAGTGATATTTTGCAAGGAAAAAATGTTTGGACAATTTTTACGAGTATTTTTATGCATGGAAATCTTTTACATCTCGCTGTTAATATGTTTACTTTGTTTTTTATTGGAATGTTCTGTGAGCAGTTGATTGGAAAAAAAAGAATTATTTGGCTTTATCTTTTTTCTGGAATTTTTGGTAGTTTGGCTTTTGTTTATTTTGCTTATCTGGGAACATTTTTTCCATTAGGGGAGAAATTGTTTGGAAGTGTTGATATATCTGGTGTTGGGGCTTCTGGAGCGCTGTTTGGTTTGTTAGGATTACTTGCGGTTTTAATTCCAAATCAGAGAATTTATCTTATTACAGGACCCTTAATTGGAATTATTTTTCAAGTTATTTTTTCTAGCTTAGGAAATAATTTTATATTTGTTATTTTGTCTTATGTTGCGTTGATATTTACTTTTATCAGTGCATTTGCAATGTTCGCTCCATTTTCAAGCATTAGAAAAATTTCTTTGCCTTTAGAAATGAAATTATGGGTTGCTCCATTTATTGCAATTGTGCCTTTAATGATAATTGGAATTTTTGTTTCTCTTCCTATTGGAAATACTGCTCATTTCGGAGGTCTTTTAGTCGGATTGGCCTATGGTTTTTATTTGAGAAAAAAATATCCTAAAAAAGTTGCTTTACTTGGGAGATTTTTCAAATGAATAAAGAAAAATTTAAACGCTCGTTAAATTCGCAGTCTTTAGCCCATAGTCTGCCTGCTGCGGATTTCTTGGCGGTCACAAAACCTAAGGGTTTTGCGACTTTAGGAAAATCTTTTATCTATGGAGGAGTATTTTTATATTTAGTAAGCCTATTTTCAAAAGTTTTAATTTTTTTTGGAGAAGAACAGAAATTTAATTTTTATGTAGGCAGTCTGGCTTTTATTTTTTTTGGTATTGGGGGATATTTTTATTTTAGTAATTCTGAAAAAAAACCTTACAAGAGCTGTTTTGATTATATTAAAGAAAGCAGAGATTATGTTTATTTGATTTTAGGCTTTTTTATTTTTGGGGCTGTTTTAGGGGCTGTTTTTTCAGATTATTTGGCTGTCATTTTAAAAAAGATTTTGTTGGAGTTAGTTGAAAGAACAAGAAATCTTTCTGCGCTAGATTTGACTTTTTTTATTTTTAACAACAATGTTTCAAGCTCTTTGTTTGGTCTTTTATTCGGAATTTTTCTTGGGATTTTTCCTATTTTTACGGCCTTATTAAACGGGATTGTTTTAGGTTTTGTTTTAAGTTTGTCTTGGAGAATTTCTGGAGTAGCTGATTTTTGGAGAATTCTTCCACATGGAATTTTTGAATTAACAGCAGTTTTTATTTCTTTAGGATTGGGAATTAAACTTGGTATGTTTTTGTTTTCTAAAGATATCAAAAAAGAATTTAGAAAAAGATTTTATGAATCTATAAAAGTATTTTTATTGATTGTCATACCTCTTTTATTATTAGCTGCTATTATTGAGGCGATTTTAATTGGTTTGAGAATTTAATTTTTATGAAAGTCCAAGACTTATCTTTATTGCTTTATCAACACTACTTATTAAATATTGATTAAGAGATCCAACTTTTTTTATTAATCTTGAATTGTCAATTGTTCTTATTTGATTTAACATTATTGTCGAGTCTTTGTTTAGATTAGAGATTGTTTTGGAAATGAAAACATTTGTTGGAAACTCTTTTTCATAAATTTTTGAAGTAATTGCAGCAATTATTGTAACAGGAGAATGTTTGTTTGAAATATCATTTTGGATTGTCAAGAACTAGCTACTAAGGTGGCTGATGTGTTGGTTCTTGAGCATGCTCAAGAATTATTTTTGCTTCGTCACAAACTAAAGTAGGGAGTTACGCAAAAAATAATTCTTGACATATTAGAACTGGTCGAATTCCTCCTTGTTCTTTTCCCTTTGTTGGTTCAAGATTTGCTAAGAAAATATCTCCTCTTTTTATTTCTACCATTTCCATCTATTTAAATCTTCAATTGATTCAAATTCTTTAGTTATTTTTATATTTTCTTGAGCCATTGTTTTGCAACCCTCTATAAGCAAACTTTCTTGTTCTCTGCTATATTTGTCTGCAATTTTCATTAGACCTAGAATAACTTCTTCGTAAGTTTCTTTGTTAGATTTTAATCTATCTAATGCTTTTTTTATATCTTCATTTAATTGAATTGTTGTAATCATATTTCTATAGTTATTCTATAGTATATAAATTTTGCTTTGATTAATTAAAAATAAAAAGTTAAATTTTATTATAACCCACAACACTTACAGAACCTGTCTGTATTTATACTCCCAAACGATTGCGAGCAAGATGTTAAAGTTCCTTCATAGTCTGCGTCAACACAAAGCATATTACCATTATTTTTACAAATAATATCGCATGATATAACTCCTTTAGTTTGTTTGTCCTTAATAACTTCGCATTTATTCAAACGAACAAGCACATCATAAGTTACACTCCCCTCACCATATCTAATCTGAGAGTCGAGTTTGGATAAAGAACCATCAACCTCTGATTTTGTATAAACTTCTGTTCCTTTTTTAGCAGCTGAAACTTTTATAACATCTCCAGTCAATTTGACAGTTCCAAAAGCAACAATTCCAGAAACAATTAAACAAATTATTAATACCATCCAAAAATCTTTTGTTTCCATTTATTTCATACCTCCTTTCATTTTCATGAAAAGTTTTTTTAAACTCTTCTTTTTAAGGGATATATATATATATCTTTGGTTTTTTATTTTATTATGGATGTTACGAGAAAGAGCTTGGATGAGATAGATGATGCAGCAGAATTGGAAAATATGAGAAAAATTGAGGCGGCACTTTTTATTTCTGGGAAGTTTTTGAGTGTGAAAGAACTTGTTGCTTTAACTGATGTTAATCCTATTTTGCTAAAAAAAATTCTGGAAGATTTGCAGGAGAAATATAACAATTCTGGAATTTCAATTGTTCAAAAAAATGATTTGTGGAAGATGGATGTCGCTTCTGAATATGCGTGGCTTGTTAATAGATTGGCTTCAGGAAATTCTGAATTTAGTAATGCTGAGCAGGAAACTCTCGCGATTATTGCTTATAAACAACCTATTAAGCAAAGTATTTTGATAAAAATTAGGGGAAATAAGGGTTATGATCATATTAAGAAATTTGTTGAGTTAGGATTGATTATGAAGAAAAAATTAGGACATACTTCTGAGCTGACTTTAAGTGAGAGTTTTCATGATTATTTTAATGTTGGAGACAATGAAATTAGTTCTTTAGAGGGTGGAGAGAATAAAGAAAATTTAGATATTGGAGAAAAATAGGATGGAGTTTATTACAATTGTTTATCTTTCATTTATTTTTATTGCATTTTATTTTTTTTCTTTTTTTATAATTTTATTAACTCGGAATAAAGAGACTCTTTTTAGTTATCCAAAACCAAAAAAAGATTATTTTATTAGTGTAATTACTCCTGTTTGGAATGAAGAAAAAAGTGTTGAGGATACTATTAAGCATGTTTATGCTTCTAATTATCCTAAAGATAAAATAGAAATTATTGTTGTAAATGATGGAAGTACAGATAGAACAAAAAATATTGTTGAAAGAATGCTGCCAAATTATCAAAATTTAAAATTAATTAATAAAAAAAATTCCGGTAAAGCTTTATCAATTAATAGAGGAATTGAAGAATCAAAGGGTGAATTAATTGCAGTTGTTGATGCTGATAGTTTTCCTGAGCCAGATTCCTTAAGAAAATTAACTGGTTATTTTAATGATGAAAAAATGGCCGCTGTTACTTCTTTCGTTTCTGTTAGAAATTTTAAAGATAATTTTTTTGCGAAGATACAATCTTTAGAATATTTAATAATGGGTTGGAGTAGAAAGCTTCTTGATTATGTTGATTCTGTTTATGTTACTAATGGGCCTTTAAGTTTATACAGAAAAAAATATCTTTTAGAAGCTGGTGGGTTTGATAAGGATTCTATTACTGAGGATATTGATATAACTTGGAATATGTTGAGTAGAGGATATAAAACTGGTATGTGTCTAGATGCTAGGGTAAGTACAATAGCCCCTTCAAAATTTAAGTCATGGTTTAAACAAAGAACCCGGTGGGGGCTGGGAGGATTACAAGCTATTGCAAAATATAAAAGAATTTTTTTTAGAAAAGGAATGTTTGGGGCTTTTGTTTTGCCGTATGTTTCTTTTAGTATTATACTTAGTATTTTGACTTTTTTATTTTCATTTTATCTTTTGGCTAAATTTTTTATTATTAAATTTCTTACTGTTAATTACTCTTTAGCCACTGATTCGGCTGTTTTTACTTTGCAAGATATAAATCTTCATCCTTCTGTTATAATATTTTATTTTATTGTTTTATTTACACTTTCTGTTAGTTATTCTCTTTATGTTTTGAGAAAAACGAGTTTTGAAAAAAATTTGACAACAAAAAGGTTTTTTAATCTGATTTTTTATATTTTAGTGTATCTTACTTTGTATCCTATTGTATGGTTTGCATCTATATATAGATTTATTAAGGGAGATACTAAATGGAAATGATTAATAATAAACATGTTTTTTGGCAGGCGCTTGTTGTAACTTTAGTAATTTTTTTTGGAGGGATTATATTAGGAGTTTGGTTTGAAGAAGGAAGAGTTGATAAATTTAGGCAATTTTATTATAGCTCTGAAACAAATTTGTTTGATATTATGCTGCAACAACAGGTTTTGGAAAAAGGAAATTTTAGTTGTGATTTAGTAGTTGAAAGTGGGATTCTTCTTGCGGATAAGATTTATTATGAGGCGAGAGAACTTGAGAAATATGATTCTGCAAATAAAATAAGTGATGAAGCTTTTAGGTTGCATAGAAAATATGACTTATTAAGAACTTTTCTTTGGAATAGCTTAATTGATAAACAAGAAAAGTGTAGAAGAGATTTTAATGTTGCTGTTTATTTATATCAGTATAAAGAGCCTTCTGTTGATACGCATGCAAAACAGGCGGCGATGTCAAAAGTTCTTTTAGATTTGAAAAAGAAATATGGAGATAAAGTTATTTTGATTCCAATTGCTTATGATAGCGAGATAAAATCTTTAGATTATTTGAGGATAAGATATAATTTAGCTGAAGATAGGCCTTATGTTATTATTAATCAAGATAAAATTATTACGGAACTTAATAGTGTTGAGGAATTAGAGAAATATTTGAGGTAGATTGATGCTTAGAAAAAGTTTTTTATTTGTTATTGTTTTATCTTGTATTTCTTTTTTATTAATGAGTTCTTTGTCTATTTTAAATCAATATAAATATTGGGATGAAACAATTTATGTCAATCTTGGTAGAAATTTAGTTCTTTATGGAGATTATTCTTTTTCAAACGGCTTTTCAGATTTTGCTTTAGGTCTTCCAAATGCAGGTATTAGACCTCCAATGCTTCCATTTATTATCTTTTTTCTTTCTCTTTTTTCCTTAAATGATTTTTGGCTTAATTTTATTACACCTTTAATTTCTTCTTTTGGAATAATATTTCTTTTTTTATTATGTGAAAAATTGTTTAATCAGAGGGTGGCTTTAATTTCTAGTATTCTATTTTTTATTACACCATCCTTTTTCTTTTGGGGCTCAAAAATATTGAATGATTCTATTGCTACATCATATTTGATTATCGCTTCTTATTTTTTCTTTAATGCGTTTATTTTGGAAGGTGATTTCAGATTTAAGAGAAATTGTGCTTTATTATTTGGATTATTTATTGGTTTATCTTTTCTTTCTAGATATAATTCTCCTTGGATATTTCCTTTATTTTTTGTTATTTTATTGATTAGAAATAAGAATTTTTCTTTTTTATTTGAGAGAAATTTTTTATATAGCATTTCTTTATCTTTTTTGGTTGTTTTACCTTGGTTTATTTTTAATTATTTTAGTTATGGTTCTGTTTTTGGTTTTTTACTTTCTTCTTCTATATCTTCTGTAATTTGGGGTTTTAAGCCTATTTTATTTTATTTTAAAACGTTAATAAGAGATTATGTTTATTTTCTACCATTTTTAATTATTGGATTTTTCGTATCATTTAAGTTGAAAATAGAACCTTCGAAAAAATATTTCTTCCCTTTATGGTTTTTTATTATTTTTATTTGTGCATCTTTAACTCCTGCAAAAGAAGACAGATATCTCTTATTAATTGCACCATCTATTTTAGTAATATCTTCTTTAGCTTTTTATTATATTTCTAAGAAATCTAAATTACTTTTTTATATTTTATATTTTATACTTTTGTCTATTTTATTGTTTAAAGTATCTAATTTTTATTTTGACTCTTATGAAAATATTAATTCAGAAGATAAAAAGTGTTTCTTTTCTGTTATGGATTTTATAAAGAAATCTAATTCTTCTGCTGTAATTACAGAATATTTTTCTCCTGTTTATTATTATACCTTAAAACCAAATATCAGGGTTAATAATTATAATAATCTTGAGAAAATTTTAAAAAAAGATTATCTTGACAAAGAAATTTATTATTTTTATGTCGATGGAGATTGGTTTAATTTAAATAAACAAACTAATAATTTCAAGGAGATATATACTTGTGGAAAATATAATCTATTTGTTTTTAAAAATGCTAGTTCCTAAAAGTCCAGAATTTATTTCCGAAGAAATTTAGCCATAGAGAGAAAAAAATAGCAATTATTTGAGAGATTAGATAATAAACACCAAAGAATTCTGTTATTATATATAGTAATGATAAGTTTATCGCCATAGCTGTTGAGCTAATAATAAAAAATTTTGCGTATTTTGAATGTGCTTTTTCTTTTAGACTTTCGTTAAAAGTCCATATTTTATTAAGTATGAAATTGTTTGTCATTGCTACTAGGAAGGCTATTGCAGAAGAAATTATATAATAAATTAAATAGTTTTACCCCGCAGCTTGCTGCGGCTGGGCAAAGCAATAACCTAAAGAATTTTTTTTAAGCAATTATAGCGGTTGAAAAAATAAAAAAATACGTCGAGGAGCAAGGAGGTGCAAAGGGTCAGTTACGTTTGTCGGATTTCAGTTAGTCATACCCCGCAGCTTGCTGCGGTTGGGTTGTTGATTTCAAGGAATTCTGTTAAAGTAAAGAGAATTATAAAATGGATTATTGTACCAATAGTCCCAATAGTTGCAAATTTTATGAATTGAATTAGTGTTTTTTTCACTCTTTATTTAAGATTAGTTTGTTTTAAAATGTTCTTTTAATTAAAATTGTTGATGATATTGTAACATTTGATGAGTTTCAAAAGATTGTTTTAGAGAGCAATAAATGATTTAAATACAATTTGAGCATTATATTTATGGATTTGAGTGAGGTTTTGGTTGATGCGATACATGAAGGGAAAATTGTAAAGGTTCCACAATCTTTCGCCTTGAGAGAAGGAATGTTAATTTTGAAAAAGTCTGAGCCACAAGTTGTTAAAACTGTTTCTCAATCAGAAATTGAAAAAAATAAAATGAAGCAATTAACTGAGGGAAGATTAGGATTTGATGATTTTAGGAGACCTTTGGATTGGAGAAAAAAACAAGTTGTGCAGGATTTAGTTGATAATTATCATTGGATTGTTGCTAGGGAGAGAAAGGCTAAGAATATGACTCGAAAACAACTTGGAAATTCTGTCGGCGTTTCTGAAAATGAGATTAAATTAATTGAAAATGGAACTTATCCTTTCAGAGATTATGTTTTGATAAATAAAATTCAAAGCGCTTTAGGAATTAATTTGAGAAGAGATGATAAAGATTTTAGCTCTGAAATTGCTTCCAATCCTTCACATACTTACAAGATTCCTATAAGAGAAAAAGTAATTGACAAAGATGATGATTATTCTAAGAGAAAAAGCAACGAAGGTTCTTCATTTATCAAAAATAGGAATGAAAATGCTTTTTCTTTAGATGATGACATTGAGATTTTTTGACAAAATCTCAGGTCTTCAATTCTCACGAATTTTCAGATATAGAAATTTTCTAATCTTCGTAGAGGTATTCTGTTTCAGACATAGAAATTATTGATTAGAGAAAGTTTTATAAATTGTGTTTTGTGAATTCTTTTATGAAAATTGAAGTTAATGAGCTTGCAAAAAATGAAGTTGAAGTTAAGCTTGATAATGTTACTGTTGCTGAAATCTTGAGAGTTTATTTGAATGAAGAGGGAATTGAATTTGCTGCTTGGAGAAGGGAGCATCCTTCAAAGCCGATTATTTTTAGAATAAAATCTTCTGGAAAAAGTGTAAAGAAAGCTGTTGGAGATGCTGTAGAAAAAATTGAAAAAGAAAGTGCTGTTTTGTTAAATGTTCTTAAAAAGAAGTAGTAAGAGTTAAGTTTATTAATACAAATATTCTTTTTTTGATATGTTAATAATGGAAAGGAGGTGTCTAAAATGAATTGTAAATGGACAGAGACTATTCTTGCTGTTGTTATATTAGTATTTAGTTTCTTGGAATCTGATTTGGGCTTTTGGGTAATAATTATTTCTGCAGTATTGTTATTGTTACATGCTTGGACGTGCAAAAATTGTGGGATGTGCAGTACTGATGTTGGAATACCTTTAAAAAAGAAGAAAAAGTAAAAAATATACAAAAAAATTAAAAATTTATTTTTTACTTTTTTTATGGGAGTTATGTGAATTTGGAGATTAATAGAATTTATGGTTGAATATTATCAGGTTTGGTTTAGTGCTGAAGCAGAAAAAGATGCAAAGGAAATTTTGAATAGATTAGCTAAGATAAAATTGAAGTAAGAAGTATTAAAGATGTTGAATGAATTTTTTTTATATTTATTAGTGTAGAAATTAAAAACTTTTGGAGTAATTATGTTTATATAATCTTTCTCTTTTTTATTTTATGGTAAGAATTTCTGCGGGGAGTTATGATTTGAATAGCTGGCTTTATGGAGGTTATGAAACTGATATTGTAACTGTTCTTTACGGAGGACCTGGGACAGGGAAGACGAATTTTTGTTTGTTGGCTTCTGTTTCTCAAGCGAAAAAAGGAAATAAAGTTATATATATTGATACTGAGGGAGGTTTTAGTGTTGACAGAGTTAAGCAACTTTCTGGAGAGGAATTTGAGAAAGTTTTGAAAAATATTTTTCTTTTGAAGCCGACTAATTTTGATGAGCAGAGAGAAGCATTTGGGCAGTTGTTAAAACATTTGAAAGATGAGATTAGTTTGATTGTTGTTGATGGAATGACAATTCTATATAGACTGGATTTTGCTGAGGCGAGAGATAAAGATGAGAGGAATGGAGATAGTGGAAAGGAAGTAAGGAAAATTAATTCTGACCTTGCAAGACAGATAAAAACTCTTGCGGAAATTGCGCGGAAAAAATATATTTCTGTTCTTGCTACTGCACAAGTTTATAGATGGGAAGATAATGATAAATTAGTCGGAGGAGATATTATGAAATATTGGGGAAAGTGTTTAATTGAGCTTGTTAATGATAAAGGTAGGAGGAGTGCTTATTTGAGGAAACATAGAAGTCTTCCTGAAAAAGAATTGGTTTTTCAAATTGTGAATGAGGGAGTTAGGAAGAGGGGATGGTTGTAGAGTTTTTTTAAATTTATTTGATGACTATTTATTTTTTAAATTTTATTTTCTAAAACAAGATCTATTCTTAAGCCGTTTATTTTTGCTATTGTGTTATATATTGTTGCTGTGAATATTCCGATAATAAATCCGATTATTGCTGAGATTATTGGAATTATTGTGAATGTACTTATCCACATAATTCCTTTTAATCCTTCAAGAGGATTATTTATTGGGATTTTTGTTGTTATAAAAAAATTAGTAATAAATTCTATTACTAAATTTCCTGATAGTGCTGTTAGTATTCCAAATATTATTCCGCCGATGGCAAAAAATATTGAAAAAAATTTTGCAGCTGAGAATATTCCTACTCTTTTTATTTGATGCATATAACTTTATGTTTAGGAAATATTTAAATATTGTCTCTCTCTCTCTTTAACATGGTTTTAAAGAGGTTTTTTGTTTTCGGAATAATATTTCTATTTGCTTTTAGTTTTGCTTCAGGTGGATTTTTTGATTTTTTTAAATTTGGAAAAGTTACAGGAAATGTTGTATCTGGAGGGAGTTGTGGGAGTTATTCTCTTGTTTCTCCTATAAACGCTAGTGCGAGTGAAGAGTATAGTCAATCATATACTGCTTTGAAAGCAATTGACGGTAGAAAGGATACTTACTGGTTTGGTAAATTAAATACTCCTTTTCCTAAATATTTAACTGCTGATTTAGGAAGTGAAAAATGCTTAAAGGGAGTTGAGCTGAATTTCTTTAAGTCTGATGTTCCTTTAAAATTTAGCGTTGCTATTTCTAAAGATGGGAATAACTGGGAGGAAGTTCTTGTAAATCAATCTTCTTCTGTTGGTGATAGCAGTCTTCTCTTTCCGTTTTCTGAAACAACTGGAAGATATGTTAGAATTACAGAGCATAGTGCTAAACGGACATATGGTAGTTTGACCGAAATAAAAGTTGATAGTGCAGAGTTTAGTGCTAAAAGCGTTGCGACTTGTACTGACAGCGACGGAGGTATTGATTATTATGTTAAAGGAAGCACCAAATTATCTAATGGTGGTGAAAAAGATGATGACTGCGTAAAAGATGAAAATGGAAAACTTACGGATGAGATTTTAGAGGCAATATGTATTCAATCTTCTGACGAGTATGTACAATATGCTTGTCAATATGGTTGTTCAGATGGAGCTTGTAAAAATTTTTCTTATCATTCTGGAGATTCTAATAAAAATGGAAGAATAGAATTAACTGAATTATCAAGAATCATTTCTTTTTATAATTCTAAAGATGGATATTATTGTAGTAGTAATGATGAAGATGGCTATGCTTTTGGAGATGGTTCTCGTGGTTGTGATCCACATTCTTCTGATTTAGATAAAAATTGGAATATTTCTGAAGACGAATTAAATTCATTTATTCATTTATATAATTGCAGAGAAAATAATGAAAGAACAGGAAATTATACTTTTGACGGAACAAATTGGAAGAGAGCTGATTCTTGTGTAGTTGAGCAATGTAAAAATGGAAATAAAATAGGTGATATTGATGGAGATGATAATGCGAATTCTTATGATAGATGGCTTGTTAAAAATGGGATTTGCTCTCAATATGTTTGCACTGCAAATTACGAGCCTGTTTGTGGGAGCGATGGAAAAACATATTCTAATGAGTGTAACGCAATAATTATTTCTGGAATAAATAATTATATTAAAGGAGAATGTAATGAGGTTTGCTCTGGATTAATTAGTAAGGTTGCTCTACCTTCTGGATTTTCAGATGGGAATTTGGATTATAATCTTAATTGGAATTCAACATATAAATCTGATTGGTGGATTGATGGAAAAGCATATAATTATACTTCTTATTATGCGAGCTGGAATACTTATTATGATGAGCAATATAATTTTATTTCTTATGAGCTTTCTGTTTTTGATGATAAAAATAAAAGTGTTGATTTAAACAAAATTTTACAGAATAGACTTTCTTATAGTGTTTGTGATGTTCGTAGTTATTGGGATTTTGAAGACAAAGAAAATAAAGTTTATGTTTGCAATTGGGATGTTTTGAGAAATGAACAGAATTTAGATAATGATTATAATTATGAAACAAGAGAAATCTTTTGGTTTAATGATAATGTTCTTGTTAATATTTATACTAATGTTGGAAAATCTTTGTCAAATGAAGAAATAATGAAAATTGCGAGTAAGAGGACCCAGAATTTCCTAAATGATTTGAGGAATAATCAGAGAAAATATGTTGAATGGGAAAATTTTAATATAGATTATCCTCTTTCGGAGCAAATTGGAAATTCAATTGGTATTTGTAGTTCTAAGGTTCCTCAACCAGTTAATGAAGAAACTGATGAAGAATGTTTTCCAAGTTGGAGCTGTAAATTAGAGCCTGTAATTTGTCCTGAATATGGATACCAAACAAAAATTTGCGAAGATAATAGTTGTGGACAGAAAAGAGAAGAGCAAATTTCCTGTTCACCTGGAATTTGTTCAGGATGTTATGTTCCAAGATTTTTTGGAAGTAGATATTCTGATAATATTTGTGTGCCTTATGGATTTAGAATTTCTGCGGTAAGTGGAGAGAGTATAAAATTAGTTGAAGAAACTGAAGGAGCAAGTTTAAGGGAAGGAAGTGAGAGAGAGTATTCTTTAAATATAGAATCAGATACTTCTGCGGTTTTAGTTCTTCATGGAAGAGATGGAAATAATTATACTTATGAGCTAATTGAGGGAGAATCTGTTGATATAACTGAGGGATTAATTGCTATTGAGGGGGGCGATGATGAGGATATTGTTTCTGCTGTTATTTTTGTGGATAATATAATTGATTCTTCTGTTGAAGGAGAAAGTTATGTTGATTTGACTATTATATTTAAACAAAATCAAAAAACTGTAGATACATATAATGCTTATTGTGATATAGATGGAAATATAAAACAACAAAAAACAAATGATTATGAAGGAAATTGGGCGCAATGCCAAAATAATTATGAGTGTGCAAGTAATTTATGTTCTAATGGAGAATGTATTGATACTCAGAAAGCAATTGAGCAAGGAAGTGCATTGAAGAAATTTGTTGTTAGAATTTTGTGTAGACTTGCTAATTTATTCGATGGTGATAGTTATAATCAGTGTGTTGTAGAATTTCTTGGAGAAAATTATGTTGATTCTTCGTCTTCAAATAGTGGAGGAACTGGAGGAGGTTCTGATTTAAGTTCTCCACCTCCTATCCCAACTTAATTTTTTATGAAACATGAAATTAAAAATAATTTTTTTATTTTGTATTTCTTTAATTTTATTCTCTAATTTTTCTGAGTCAAGAATTTTTTTGGAAAATGAGAATTATTATGTTGAGCAAGAATTAGAAAAAGGATGGAATTTAGTTGCAGGAATAAGTTTTTCTGAAAAATTACATGAAGATTCTGAACTTAACCTTAATGCGATATGGAAATCTTTTTATCATAATGCTGAAACGAATGAAGATGTTGAGATAAGACCTAATTATCAAGTTGGAAATGTTGAGCCATTATCTTTTTACGCGAATGCTTTTTGGGTTTTTTCTGCTAAAGGAGGAACTTTAATTTACAAAGTTTCTCCTTCGTTTATTTCTCCTGAAAGATTAGGAGGAGCTTATGAATTTTTTAAGGGAGATAATTTAATTGCTATTAATGATTTAATTTATGGAAAGAGTCTTGAGCAAATTAAAGGAGATTGTGAAATTAGCGATGCGAGTTATTGGGATGCAGAAAAACAAAATTGGACTTCTATTTCATTAAATAAAAAAATTAATTTTAAATCACAAGATGAATTAATTGGAGAAGGGATTAGAATTAAGGTTGAGGATAATTGTGAATTTTTAAATAAAGAAAACGAGGAAGATGAAAAAATAGAAATAAATGATATAAATCTTTCTATATCTACAACAAAAAATTATTATTCAATTGGAGAACCATTAACTCTTACTGATCCTCCTGATAAAGATGTTGAGGCAGGTTCTTTGAGTGTTGGTGTGAATGCTTGGTTAGAGGATACAAAGGCAGTTGGCTCTGAGGCTATTATTCAGGGGTATTTTGTGGAGTTAAAGGAAGAGCCTTTGATTGAAGTGGAAAATAAAGTAGAAACCCAGCTAAAAAATATTGAGGAGAAGTCCATTGATAAAAGTATTAAGGCAGATGAAGGCGTATTTTTCTTAAAACCTATTAGAGAGTTTCAAGCTAATTCTTTACGAAAAAAATATTCTAAAGTGAAAGACGAGTCTTTTGATAAAATTAAGGAAGCTGAAAATAATATTAAGAGTGAGCATATCGAAGTTAAAGCTGACTTGAGAGATTTTTCTAATGAGATTGTGAAAGAATATAAATATATTTTTAATGGGTTTTTAGTTGATGTTTCTGAAGAGGATGCTGATAGTATAGCTATGATGGAAAATGTTAAAGCTGTGTATCCTAATTATCTTATTAATGTTTCGTTAGATAGTGCTATTCCTGCTTTAAAATTAGACTTATTAAGAGATTCTTTTGGTGTAACAGGAGAGGGAGTTACTATTGCTGTTATAGATACTGGTATTGATGCTTCTCATGAAAGTCTTGATGATCTTGATGATGATTCATCTACAGAAGATATTAAAGTTATTGGTTTTAAAGATTATATTAATTTTAGGAATGAACCTTATGACGACCATGGTCATGGAACACATGTTTCAGGGATTGCTGCAGGTACAGGAGGCGGAGGAAAATATATCGGAGTTGCTCCAGGAGCTAAGTTAGTAGGTGTTAAGGTTTTGAGTGGTGAGGGAAGGGGTAGTTTTGATGGAGTCATATCTGGAATTGAATGGGTCATTCAGAATAAAGATAAATATGGAATTGATATTATTAGTATGAGTCTTGGAGCAAATTATAATAGTGATGGAACCACTCCTGTTGAAAAGGCTGTGGATTATGCTGTTGCACAAGGTATTAATGTTGTTGTTGCTGGAGGAAATTCCGGACCTAGAGAAAACAGTGTTGGGATTCCTGCTTCTGCTTTTGATGTTATTACTGTTGGAGCTGTTGATGACAATTTAGAAATAGCAAGTTTCTCTTCTAGAGGTCCAACAAAAGATGGAAGATTGAAACCTGATGTATCGGCTGTTGGCGTTGAGGTTACTAGTTCTATTCCTGGAGGAAATGATAATTATGATAGTCACTCTGGAACATCTATGGCGACTCCGATGGTGTCTGGAGATGTGGCTTTACTTTTGGAAGCTAAACCTAATTTAAGTCCAAGAGAAGTTAAGGATTTGTTGACGAGAACTGTAATTGATAAAGGTGAAGAAGGACCGGATAATAATTATGGTCATGGAGTAATTAATGCTCTTTTATCTTATTTTGAGCTTAATCCTCCGGAGCATGAGGTTGGAATATCTAATGTTGATTTGTTGAGTTACATGATTGTTGGAGAAGAGTTTGAGATTAATACTGAGGTTATTAACTATGGTTTAAATGATGAATCTTTCGATGTCTTTTTATTAGTTAATGGAATAGAAGAGAGTAGAAGTAGTGTTGAGCTACTCGCTAAGGAAAATAAAAAGATTAAATTTTCTTATACTCCTGAAGAAGAAAAATCTTATTCTATAGAGATTAAAATTTCTAATGTTGAAGGAGATTTACTTAGTTCTAATAATGAGTTTTTAGGAGATGTAAATGCTTCTATTGTTGAAGGAAAAATAAAAGCAGTTGTGCTTGATTCTTGGGGAAATTATGTGGCGGCTAGAGCCACTATTTTTGATGAGTTAAATGAAAATTGGTTTAATTATGGTAATTATTTAGTTGAAATTGATTATGATAGCTTAATGAAAGAAGATATTAGTTATGAAGATATTGTAAATAGTGGGGCGGATGTTTTGATTATTTCTAATGCTTGGGCAAATGGACAGCGTGGGATGAATTTGCAATTTACAGATGAGGAGATTAGCGCGATTAAGAAATATACTGAAGAGGGTCATGGATTAATTGGGACTGCTGGGACTTTGTCAGAACTTGTTGAGAATAATATTGGGCTTGCTGAATTATTTGGAATTAAGGAAGCGATTGGGCTTTGGAATAGTAATGATGCTGAACTTATAAGTAACTTAAATATTTTTGTGGATGATGGAATTTTAACTAAAGATATTCCGACCTCATATGTTCCTGTCTTTATTCATTCTGTTATTAATTTAGAGTTGGATGAGAGCAAGGATGTTGTCAGAGTTGCTAGTGGAGAGGAACAAGATGATGTTTTTGTCAGCGCATATAAATCTGAAAAGGGTGCATCTGTGTATTTTACTTATCTTCCAGAAATTTATTATCAAGAAGCAGTAGACAGACAGTTTTTTTATAATTCTATTGTGTGGACAAATTTAATGAAGGGGGAGAAAGGAGAAAAAGATGTAAGTATTTCTGATATTAAATTGGATGACGAAATTATTATTGGAGAAGAAACTGTTGTTAGTGCTAAAGTTGTAAATCATGGTCTTGACAATGAAGAAGTTGTTGTGAAATTTAGTTACGATGACGAGGAAATTGAGAGTAAAACTTTGAATGTTTTAAGTGGAGATATTAAAGAATTTAACTTTTCTTTTGTTCCTGGAAATGGAGGAGAGCACTTAGTTTCTTTAGAAGTTTTATCTTTAACAGATGAAAGTTATTTAGTTAATAATAAGATAAGAAATAAAATTTTGGTAAAGGGCGCTTTGATAGTTGGGCATTCTGAAAAGTTAATTGACTTAAATAGTGATGGTAAATTTGAATTCTTAAATGTTAGTTTTGAGTTGGATGTTAAAGAGAAATCTTTTTATTCTGTTTTATTTGATTTAACTTCATTTTTAGGAGCCGGTTTTGGAAATTATCGTAGTTGGGAATTTGAGCTTGATAAAGGTATGCAAAATGTTAGTGCTATTATTTATCTTCCATCCTTGAAAAAGTATGAGCTTAATGGTCCTTATAAAATTTCAAATATTGTTTTGATAGGTCAAGGTAAGAATGGAAATATTATTGTTGATTCTTTTGATGAAATTATTACACAAGCTTATAAGTATGAATCTTTTACTGATAATTCAAAAATTATTCCAGAGGTTGTTGATTATGGTGTTGATTTGGATGGAGATGGTCTTTATGATGAGCTGGTTGTAAATATTAGTGTGAATGTAAGTATTCCTGGTGAATATGAATTGTCTAGTAGTTTAGATTTTGGGACATCTTCTTCCTATGATTCTAATAAATTTGAGGCATTAACTCCTGGAATATATAATGTTTCTCTTGTTTATGATGGTGTTGAGTTAAGGAAAGCGAGAGTTAAGGGAGAGATCTTATTGAGAGAAATAAGTTTATCTTATAATTTTATTGGAGAAAGAGTGGATGTTGTAAATGATGTGGTTTTACAAAATGAGTATTCATATGAGCAGTTTGAGAAATTTAATAATATAGAAATAGGAGGGATTCATTCTGATTTTATGTTAGTTGGCGAGGAGAGTAAATTAGTGTTTTCTTTGCGTAATACTGGCTCTGAAGATTTTGGAGAGTTTGATGTTGTTTTGTTTTCAGGGGATGAGGAGATTGGTAGACAAAATATAGAAGGTATTGAAGTAAATAGTTTTGCGGACGTTGAATTTGAATATACTTCTTTACAAGAAGGATTATTAGAGCTGTCTCTTGTAGCTGAAGTTGAAGATGATAATTTGGAAGATAATCGTAGGGAGTTTTCAGTGAGAGTTATGAGAAGAGGAGCTGATTTGGATATTTATTCTAATGTTTGGGATAAAATATATATTATTGGAGAAGAGTCTAGTATTGATTTTTCTATTGGGAATAATGGCTTAGAAAAAGCCGAAGATGTGGTTGTTTCTTTATACAATATTGAAAGAGAATGGATTAAGAATCCAGATACTGGAGAATATGAAGAAAAAGAAAATAGGACACTTTTAGAAAGTAAAAATTTGGACGATATAGAAGCTAATAATTGGATTGATGATAGTTTAGAATATACTCCTGTGTCTAAGTATGATAATTTACTTTTGATTGTTGAGTCAAGTAATGAGGTCTGGCCAGGAAATAATAAAATGGAGTTTAATATTAGAGCTATAACTCAAGATGCTGATTTAGATTTGGGTTTTGTTTATGACGATTCTTATTTTGTTGAAGGAGTTTCTAAAGAAATTAAAGTTCGTGTTAGGAATATTGGTGTTGAGGAAGCTAAGGACGTGACGATTAATCTATATAAGCAAAAAAGATATTATTCTGAAGAGATAGATGATTGGGTAGAAGAAGATATTTTAATAGACAGTAAGAACATAGAGAGCATTACTTCTCTTGAAGGAAGAGAAATTATTTTCAATTATGTTCCAGAAGATAATGTTGGAGATTATGTTCAGTTAAAAGCAGAAGGAATTTTAGAAGGAGATCTTGATGTTGAGAATAATGTAGATAGATTTTCAAAAATAGTTGTTCCACAATCTAAAATTGTTAATAATGGAAATGAAAGTGTGAATGGAAAAGTTGTTATAAAAGTTCAAGAAAAAGTTGATGAGCAATGGGAAGATGTTGAAGGTATTTTTGTTGAAGAGAATGTTGATATTTTGTCCGGAGATTTAATAAAATTGGATAAGATATTTAATCCGGAAGAATTTAGTATTGATTCTGCTGGAGAATATAGAATTTTTGTTGAGTTTGTTTCAAGTGTTTCTTCATATAGGAAAGATGCGAGTTGGGAATTTGGAGTTGATTGAGAATTTTGAATTAGTTGATAGATAATTTTTTAAACTTTAAGATTCTAAGTAAATCATGGAAAATATAAATGTTAAAACAGAAGATTTAAGAAAGTTAATAAGTGATGTGGCTCAAATTAAAGAGATGCTTTTAGCCCAAAAAGGAGAAAAAGAAATAGAAGAAATTGAATTGACAGATTGGGCCAAGAAAGAACTTGAAGAAGCTAGAAAAAGTAAGAAAAAAATATCACACGAAGAAGTTGAGAGAATTATTCTTAGAAAATGAGTTTTTCTATTGAATGGGATGAAAGAGCATTGAATTTCTTAAAGAAACTCCAAAGAGATGTTTCAGAAAGAATATTGAAAAAAATTAAATCTATAAAAGAAAATCCTTTTCATTTCTTGGAGCATTATGAAGGAGAATATTACAAATTAAGAATTGGTGATTATCGGGCATTAGTTGATATTGATTTTAATAATAGGATTTTGACAATTCAAGTTCTGGATAAAAGAGGAAGAGTGTATAAAGATAAGTCTGAATTATTTAGGATGTAATCTTTCACAATTCAATTCCTTCTTCAGAAAAAATAATTTTTTAATTCTTCTTCACAAATCTTTATAAACTTAAGTTTATATATCTAAACTATGGTAAATATATATAAACCGCAGTTTACTTTGCTTCAACAAGAAATTTTAAGATATCTATTCATAAAATCAGGTATCTTATTCAATGCGAGAGAATTAGCAAAACCTCTCAACAGAACGCAGGCAGGAATAGTAAAAGCCCTTCCAGAATTGGAAAAAAAAGGTTTGGTAAAAATAAAAAAAGATAAAGATTCTGGCAGATGGGCAATTGAATTTAATAGAGATAATCAAAGAGCAATTGATCTAAAAAGAGTTGAAAATTTAAATATGGTCTATGAATCTGGAATCATTAGATTTTTAGAAGATAATTTTCCTGGATGCACAATTGTTCTTTTTGGAAGTTATTCAAGAGGAGAAGATATCTATACTAAGGAGACAGGAGGATATAGGTCTGATATTGACATTGCTATAATTGGTTCAAAAGAGAAGCAAGTAGATTTAAAAAAATTCGAGAAATTACTAGAAAGAACTATAATCATTAATTTCTATGTATCATTTAAAGAAATAAACAAACATCTAAGAGACAGCATATTGAATGGAATATTATTATCGGGAAGTATTGACTTATGAAATTGCCCAAAGAATTTGAATACTATCTGCAGAAAGGAATAATTAGGAAGACGAGTCAAAATAAACCGAGAGCGGAATTTTTGATAAATGAATCTGAAGTTTCGTTGGAAGGATTAAAAGAAAGAGTTGGAATAATTGGAATAAATAATAAGAATGCAAATTCTATAATAAAAGACTGCTATGATATTATGATGGAAAGAATAAGAGCAAAACTTCTTTTGGAAGGATATTCTTCATCAGGAAGCTATGCACATGAAGCAGAGATTTCTTATCTTAGAAAGCTGGGGTTTTCAGACAATGAGATATCTTTTTTAAATGAATTAAGATATTTTAGAAACTCTATTACTTATTATGGAAAGATTTTAGATAAAGAATATGCTGAGAAGGTTTTTGATTTTTTAAAAAAAATTATAAAGAGACTAAGAGGCGAAGGTTCTCCTAATAAGATTTAAAAATTTTTAAGGAGATAATTTACCTATGTGTTATTTTTTATTAGATAGATTGGGAATTTATTTAAAAACAATTAAATACATACTTTCTTTTTTATTTTATGAGATATTCTGAATTTGTTGAAGTGTATGAAGAATTGTCTAAGACGACAAAGAGGTTGGAGAAAGAAGATATTCTTGCAAAGTTTTTTTTGAAATTGAGTAAGCACGGAAAAAGTGAGTGGGTTTATTTATTACATGGACGAGTTTTGCCGGATTATGATTCAAGGGAATTTGGAATTTCACGACAACTTGCTATAAAAGCGATGAGCATTTCTTTTGGAATAAAACCTGAAAAAATTTTGGAAAGACTTAAAAAAATCGGAGATTTAGGGGAAGTTGCTGAAGAATTTTTAGATAAGAAAAAACAATCTAGACTATTTTCTTCTAAATTAAGTGTTGATAAAGTTTTTGAGAATTTGAACAAACTTTTTTTTATTGAGGGAAAGGGGGCTGTTGATAAAAAGATGATTTTGATTTCCGAAATTTTGGTCTCTGCGGAGAAAGGTGAGGTAAAATATATTATTAGAACTTTATTGAATGATTTGAGAATTGGAGTTGCTGAAGGAACTTTGAGAGATGCTTTGGCTAAGGCGTTTTTTCCGAATGAAATTGAGATGAAAGAATTAATTGGCGAGGCTTATGATTTAGCGAATGATTATGCTTTAGTTTTTGAGGCGGCTGTTAAAGGAAAAGACGCTTTACAAAATATTAGTCTTGTTCCTGGGAAGCCAATGAGAGTTATGCTGCCAATAAAAGTTATAGATATTCATGAGGCATTTAGAGTTTGTGGAAGTCCTATTGCAATCGAGCATAAATATGATGGATTTAGAATGATAATTCATAAAATAGATGATAAAATATTTTTATTTACGAGAAAATTGGAGAATGTTACAAAACAATTTCCTGATGTTGTTGACGCTGTTAGAAAATATGTTAAAGGAAAAAATTTTATTTTGGATTCTGAAGTTGTTGGATATGATTCTAAGACAAATAAGTATAAACCATTTGAAGCGATAAGTCAGAGAATTAAAAGAAAATACGACATTGATAAACTGATTGAGAAACTTCCTGTTGAGATAAATATTTTTGATGTTGTTTATTACAATGATAAAAATTTTTTTTTGACTCATTTTTCTGAGAGAAGAAAATTAATTGAAAAAATTATTCCCAATATTGAAAAAGTTATTAGACCTTCGATGCAATTTATTACAGATAATGTTGATGAGGCATTGGAATTTTATAAAAAAGCTTTGAAATCTGGAGAGGAAGGAATTATGATAAAAAAATTGGATGCTCCATACAAGCCTGGGAGATTAGTTGGGTATATGGCTAAAATGAAACCTGAAAATACTGATCTGGATGTTGTAATTGTTGGAGCTGAATATGGAAATGGAAAAAGAGCAGGTGGCTTAACAAGTTATATAATTGCGTGTGGAGATAATGAGCATTCTGGAAAATTTTTGGAAATTGGAAAAGTTTCTTCAGGATTAAAGGAGAAGGAGCAAGAAGAGGGAACAACATATGATGAGATGACTAAACTTTTGAAGCCTTTGATTATTTCTGAGAAAGATAATATTGTTAGAGTTTCTCCGAAAGTTGTTGTTTCTGTTACTTATCAAAATATTCAGAAAAGTCTAAATTATAGTTCAGGATTTGCTTTGAGATTTCCGAGAATAAAAAATTATAGACCTGATAAACCCTTGAGCGAGATTGCTACATTGAAGGATATTGAGAAAGAATCTAGAGAATTAATTTAGGGAAGAATACTGGTGGTTTGGAGTGATTTTCATTTTTTCCTCGAAAATTTTTAGAGAACTTTGCAAAAATAAAAGTTCTCTAATAAGAAGTTTGAAAATTCTCTCGTAAAAATTGAATTATTCAAACTTCTCTTAGAAAGGTTTATATATAAATGGGCTTTAAAAAGGATGATTAAAATGGCTAAACCTGGATCTGACCTTAAAGTTCAAAATATTGTTGCCACAACTTCTCTTGGCAAGCCGATTTCTTTGACGAAACTTGCGCGAATGCAGAGCAATACAGAATATAATCCGGAACAATTTCCTGGGCTGGTGCTTAGGGTTAAGAAGCCAAAATCTGCGGTTTTGGTTTTTTCTTCTGGGAACCTTGTGTGTACTGGAACAAAAAGTATTGCACAAGTGAAAGAGGTGATACAAGCGGTGATTAGACAAATCGCCAAGATTGGGGTGCGAATAACAGACAAGCCGAAGATAACTGTGCAAAACATAGTTGCTTCTGGAAGTATTAATCTGACTTTGAACCTCAATCTTTTAGCTTTGCAATTAGAGAATACTGAATATGAGCCAGAACAATTTCCAGGATTAGTTTACAAACTTGCTGAACCGACTGCAACATTTTTACTTTTCTCAAACGGGAAATTAGTTTGCACAGGAACTAAGAATAAAGAGCAACTTGAAGATTCAATGAGACAACTTTACAAAAATGTGAAGAAAGCGATTAAGGAAAATCAGTAGATTTTTTTAGATAAATTGATTTAACTTTGTTTGCTTGTTATAATTTTTTAGAATTGTTGAGTGTGATGTGAATTTTTCTATTGGGATTACAATTTTTTCCTGAATTTTTTGGAGAGCTTCTTTTAATGAGGAGAATTTTTCTGGAGATTTTGAGAATGCTTCTCTTGATGTTTGTCTTAATATTCCTACTCCTAAAGGTGAATCGTATTGCGGGCGGATTTCTCTAAAAACTATACAGGAGGATTGGCGTTTTATTTTTTCAAGATACTCTGTGAGCGCCAATCTGTTTGAATAATATGCTCCTGTGACGGATTCTGCGTAATTTTTTCTTCCATAAAAACTTTCATAGTCTGTCCAGAATGAAAAATTTTTTACTGCGATTTCTATAACTTCAAATGAAAATTTATCTGGAATTAGTAAGAATTTGTAGAAGTTACCTAAATAATCGGATTCAAACAACTGGAATTCTTCAATTTCTTTATAATATTTTATTTTTTTTATTTTTTCTTTTGATAAAGTATCATCTGTTGCTGTGATTGCCCAACGAGTTGGAACTAATTTACGATTTTTTTTCATTCCTAAAAGTCCTGCTGAAAGTAATTTTATCATTGTAGAAGTTGGAATATTTGAATTTTCTAATTCTAATAATGCTGTTTTTGATTTTATATCAGAATCATTTACTATGTAGTCTACTTTTTTGTTTATTTTGGGATTTTCTTGAAGAGAGACATTTTCTATTTGTGCAGCTTTTGAGATTAAAGGAGTGTGAGAATCATTTTCTAAATTTTTTTTAATTGGCTCTTTTAATTTGTATTCTGCGCTGATTGGCTTTTCGGCCATTGCTATTTCTTTTGTTGTTTCAAGGAATTTTGTTTTTAGTTTTTTTATGTTGGATTGTGTCCGAGAATAAATTAATTGATTTCTTAAAGAGAGAATATTTTTTATTGAGAGTTTTTTTTGATGCCAGATTTCAGGAGAAGACATTATTTGTGTTTCTCCGTGTTCTGTTGGAGATAGAATTCCAGTGTAGACATTTGGGTAGTTCCATTTTCCGACAAAAATTTCTGGAGGCGATGAACCTGAAAATTCTTTTATATTTATTGTTTTTCCAATTAGTGTAGAATGCTTTTTACAATTTTCTTTACCGCAAATTTTACAGGAAGACATCTTTTTATTTAATTAATATAATTGATAAGCATTGTTGTAGAGAATAATTATATTTTTAAAGGAAAGAAATTTTTATTTTTTATGAATCATTTTAGGATGTATACTTATTTTCCAAAAGATGGAAGAGATGGAGGGTTGATTGTAGATAATTTTCATCCTATATGGCAAGAGGGAGCGAAGAGAATTATGAGTAATCCAAAAATGATTGAAATTATTAAGAATTATTCTGAAGACCTTAGGGGGAGATTCAGATATTTTGATTTACATTTAGATAATGATTTTGGTGTGAGACATGTGAATGTTGGATCTAGAAGTGCATTAGACCTTGATGTTCTTTCTGATATTAAAAGAGCGAAATATGTTCCACATAATTTATCTTCTGAGAGATTAATTACACCAATTTTTTATTTCATGAATTTTTATTTGAATCATCTAAGAGACTCTATTGAAGATATTTTAAAGACAAAGAATTAAAGATTGATTATTTTTTTATTTGTTTTTCCAAATCTTTTTTTAGGGAAGATTTTTTTTAATCCTCTTTGCTTCATTTTTACTTTGGATTTTGCTATATTTTTTGATAAACTCATTTGTAGAATTATTCTTTTAGATCAGAAATTCCTAATAAAAGAAATAATATTCCTATCATAAGTATAAACCAGATAACTCCACCTTTTAGAAATTCTAATGCTGCTGCGCCGAATCCCCAATAGTTCATTCCCCAAATATAAATTGGCATAATTATTAAGATTAATCCAACTAAAAGTTCAAGCCATTTATTCATATTAAGATTATTTTATTTTTATATTTAAACTTTGTGGTGATTGTTGTGTGTATTAGATAATTTTATATCGCTGAATATTCTTTATTTTTTATGGGAAATAATGGTTTAAGTGAAAATAATAAGACTTCGGGAAAATTTAGAATTTTTGTTTTGTGGTTTCTTAGAGTAATGCTTTTGTTTGCTTTTGTTGGGGCATTTTATTCAAAGAGAGATTTAGTTTTACTTGTTTCTGGAATTAGTTTTTTAATTACTTTTTTGCCTTTTCTTTTTGAAAGGATTTTCAACTTTAAGTTTTTTTACGATGTTGAGCTTTTTGTGGTTTTATTTTTATATGGAACTTTATTTTTGGGAGATATAAGAGGATTGTATTCTGAATTTTGGTGGTGGGGATTAATGTTGAATTTAGGAGCATCTATTATTTTAGGGTTTATTGGATTGACAATACTTTCTTTTTTATATAAAGAGGATTTATTGGACGCGAGCCCGCTAATTATTTCTTTTTTTTCTTTTTGTTTTTCATTTGCTTTAGGAAGTGTTTGGGAGTTGTTTGAATTTTTTTTGGATAGCTTTTTAGGATTTAATTTGCAGATTGATTTGAGAGAGACGATGTTTGATTTAGTTGCAAATTTTTTTGGAGCGTTAATTGTTTCTGTTTTTGGATATTTTTATGTTTTGAGAAACGATCAATCAACGTTAAGCGGTTTTATTTTGAAAATAATGAAAAAATATCCTCTTATATTTAAGTCGGGAAAACACAATATTGGAGAAGATATTTTGAAACTAGTAAACTCGGGAGAGAAATATGATGTTGAGTTTAAGGCAACTTTAAGAAAGAATTTGCATACAGGAGAGTTTGACAAAAATTTAGAATATGCTTCATTGAAAACATTAACTGCTTATTTAAATTCTGAGGGAGGAACTTTATTAATAGGAGTTTCTGATAGAGGAGAGATTTTAGGAATTGAGAAAGATGGTTTTGTGAGCGATGATAAAATGCAACTTCATTTTACTAATTTGATTAAAACACATATTGGGGCTGATTTTCTTCCTTATTTGCATTTTGCTTTTGTTAAAATTAAAGATATAGCAGACCAATTAAATTCTTCGGCTGATTTAATTGCTCCGCTTGATAGTAAATCAACAGAAACTAACCGAAAAAATAAGTTGGTTAACTATAAAAAGATTTTGAGAATTTATTGTTCTAAAAGTAATAGTGAAGTTTTTTTGAAAACAGATAAAGGCGAGGAGTTTTATGTTAGAAATGGACCTTCTTCAACGAGATTAGAAGGAAAATCTTTGATTGATTATATTGAGAGAAGATTTAGAAGAAAGTGATTATTTTCTTTTTATCATTTTTTCTAGTTTAACTTCGCCGAGAATTTCATCTTTTTTTGAGAGCATTAGACTTTCTTTAACTTCTTTAAGAAAATTTTTGTTATATTTTATATGAATTGCCGTTGTTAGCGACATTGTGAAAAATGCTCCAATTCCAGCAAGAAGCATATCTTTTTGAGCGTCCCAAATGTCTCCTTGTGAGCCGAGAAATGCTAAACCTGCACTTGGTTCTACAACTATTGCTGTAAGCCATTCTATAATTTCATAAATTGTTGATGTAGCTAGAGTAAATTCAATTGGAAGCAAAAATCCCCAAATTCCTTTTGTTTTTGCTAATCTTAGAAAAACTTCTCTAATAGGATAAGCTAAAAATAGTCCAAATGAGAAATGCACAAATCTATCATACATATTTCTGTTAGAATTGAACCATTCTTGTAATGTAAAACCAAATGGAACATCCGAATAAGTGTAGTGGCTTCCAATTACGTGTAAAATCATAAATATAGTTATTAATGTATATGAGATGTTTGATAATCTAAAATAAATTCCTGTGATTATTATTAATGGAACAAAAATAAAAACAAGATAATTTTCTAAGAGCCAGTCGTGTGGATATTTTGGATTTATTGCTGCCCAAATCCATACAATTGCAAAAATTATTATTAAAAATATTTGATATATTGTCCTCTTTTGCATATAGTCTTATAGATTTATTATTTATTAATCTTTAGTTTCTTTTCAAGGATTTGAGTTCTTTGCTCAAGAATTTTGAATCCTTCTTTATATTTCTAAATCAAAAATCCATTCGAGTAAAAGTAAGGAGGAAATAAAATAATGAATGTTAAGATAAAACCTTCAATTGTTAGTCTTTTTATTTGAGAAAAATCTACATCAAAGAATATTCCGTGAATTGTTCCACCGATTGAAGCGAGTATAGTAAACCAACAGAAAAAACCGAAAGAATAAGTTGGTTTAATATATTGAGAAAAATATTGTTGCTATGAATTTTCTTTTTATTGACTTTGACTTATTCATTTTAATATGTTAAAGAATTATTTTTTGCGTAAACTCCCTACTTTAGTTCGTGAGTAAGCAAACAGAATTCTTGAGCACAACAAAAATACAATATATTTTTGTGCCATCAAAAATTAAAAATTTTTGAGGTGATCAAGAACCAAACACGCCAGTCACTTTAGTGGCTGGTTCTTGACATTTGGAAAGTAACATTAATAAATTCTTTTGTTTGAATTAGTAGCCGTTGTGTCTTAAGCATCTTAAATTATTTATTGTTGTTCTATGTGCACTTATATCTTCATATATTTGAAGTTCGTCTCTATAATAGTCCATTAATGGAGCTATTTCGGCTCTTGACGCATCGTCAGACCCTTCATATACTTCTTTTATTTCATTATATTTTTTTTCTGCGATTTCTCTTTTTCTCATTTTAATTTATTTATTACTATTATTAGTAGGTTATATTTTAAATACTTTTTTAAATGTCTTTTTATTTGAATTTTATGGCATATTGGGAACCTCGATTATTGGAGAAGCAGGAAGATTTAGTTAGTTTAGAAAAATTTGTTGGAAAATATAATAAGCCGAAACATAAAAAGGCGCGGGAGAGCATCGATTTTTTGCAGGAAAAAGGGTTGTTGCCTTTGAAGTATACTTCTTTATTGTTTAGGGAATTTAATCTTCTTGTTTCTTCGGTTGTTTGGGGAGGTGGATTGAGTTTAAACTCAGGTTATTGGAATAGACCAATTGGAGTTATATGCACTTCAGAAGAAATTTTTGAACCGATTAGGGAGAGAATTCGACCTTTAGAAATCGAATTTAAAATTAGTAAACTTAGGCATTATGCTTTTTCTGAACATGGCGCGGCTTATTTAAGACTTATTTCTTGTTTGGATGGTATTAAATTTTCAAAAAAGAGTCTAGATGCGTTTACCCTTCCTTCTTACCTTCATTTTTTATCGGATAATTATTCTTCGATTTGTTATGAAGAGAAAGTTATTTCGCGGATAGTGCTTAGTGACCATTTGGCTGTTTTATTACAAAACCGCGCTTCGAAAATGCTTTCTGGGGAGAATTATCGGCTGGCTCTTCCGAAATCAAATAGTTTTGAGAATTCTCGTTCACTCGGTTTAACGGTTGTTTCTTTTTTTGAAACACTTTATCCAAAGATTGGACTTGATAAAAACTCTGTTTCGCCTTCTTTTGGCTCTTCTCTTGGCTTTGATAGTCCATATATAACTTTTAATCGCAGACATGTTTTTAATGCTATTGAGCATTATGGACTTTTTCATATTGAGCCGAATTTTTTACTTCGAGATCCTAAAAGAAAGATTAGTTATAAGATGCGGTGAGGTTTTTTGGATTGTTTTAAATACTCTTTATTTCTTTTTTATCATGCTGACTAAAATACAAATTAATGAGATTAGAGAACATTTGGAGAGAGCGCAGAATCCTATTTTTTATTATGATAATGATTGTGATGGGCTTTGCAGTTTTCTTTTATTAAGGAGATTTATTGGAAGAGGTAATGGAGTTTCTATAAGGAGTTATCCTGAGTTGAATAAAGATTATGCAAGAAAGGCTAAAGAACTTGACGCAGATTATGTTTTTGTTTTAGACAAGCCAAAAATTTCTAGAGAATTTGTTGAGGAGATAAATAGTTTAGGTATACCTTTTGTTTGGATTGATCATCATGAGATTCAAGTAGAGGATTTTAGAAAGGAGTTTGATAATTTTTTTATTTATAATCCTACTCTGAATTTTGGAAAAGATAAAAGTGATGAACCTGTTTCTTATTTGTCTTATAGAATTTGCAATAAAAAGGAAGATGTTTGGATTGCTGTAATGGGCTGTATTTCTGATAATTATCTTCCTGATTTTTGGAGCGAATTTTCTGAAAGATTTTCTGAATATTCTGGAAAAGTTAAAGGGGCTTTTGATGTTTATTATAAAACTGAAATAGGCAATTTAGCGAGAGCGTTGAATTTTGGATTGAAGGATTCTATAACTAATGTTGTTAAATTGCAAAAATTTTTATTTTTATGCAGTAATCCTGGAGAGGTTTTATCTGAAAGTTTAGGGAATAAAAATTTTCTTAGAAAATTTAAAGAAATTAGGAAGAAATATGATTCTTTATTGGAAAAGGCGCATAAAAATATTTCTGAGAGATTGATATTTTTTATTTATGCTGGAGAATCGAGTATTAGCTCTGATATTGCGAATGCTTTGATGTACGAATTTCCTGATAAATATGTTATTGTTCTTTACAAAAAAGGAGCTGTTGCAAATGTTTCTATTCGTGGAAAAAATGTTAGGAATATTTTGGAAAAAGTTTTGGAAAAAATGGAGCATGCGAGTGGAGGGGGGCATAAAGATGCGGTTGGCGCTAGAATACGTGCGGAAGATATAGAGAAATTTAGAGAATTGTTTGAGGAAGAGATTCGATAACTTTTTAATTTAACTTTTTGTTTATTAATATATGCATGAGAGAAAAAATTTGGAGATTCCAAGGCATGTTGCTATAATTCCTGATGGAAATAGAAGATGGGCGCGACAACGAGGATTAAAGGAATTACAAGGTCATGTAAAAGCAACTGAGTATGAACATTTGAAAAGTTTATTTTATGAGTCTAAGAAACTTGGAATAAAATATTTGTCCTTGTGGGGATTTTCAACTGAGAATTGGAGAAGAAGCAAAGTAGAAATAAATTCTTTGTTTAAATTATTAAAAATAATTACCGAGGTTTTTATGGATGATATCGAGAAAAATAAAATTCGGTTTAGATTAATTGGAAGAAGAGATAGACTGCCAAAAGATTTGATTAGTCAATTGGAAGAATTAGAAAATGAAAGTAAGAAATTTAATAACTTTTTTGTTAATTTGTGTTTGGATTATGGAGGAAGAGATGAGATTATTAGAGGAATAAATAATTTAATTAAGAATGGGCGCAGAGAGATTAGCGAGGAGAATTTAATAAGTTTTTTAGATACAAGGGATATTCCTGATCCTGATTTAATTATAAGGACATCTGGGGAAATGAGATTAAGCGGATTTATGCCTTGGCAGTCGGTTTATAGTGAGTTGTATTTTACAAAAAAATATTTTCCTGAATTTTCTTCGCTAGATTTGCGACGTGCGATTTTGGAATTTGGAAAAAGGAAGAGGAGATTTGGGAAGTAGATTTTTATTTTTTTGAAGAATTTTTCTAGGAGTTTCATCGGCAAACATTTATTTTTTTCTGGAAAAATAAAAAATTTTATTTTTATTTGTAGGCGAAAGATTTAAATACTTTTTTATTTTAATTGTTAATATTATTTTATTACGATGAAACAAAAGAGAGGAATAGATTCGCTTCAGAAAATTTTTACATATTTTTCTATTTTTATTTTAATGTTTAGTTTTTTTTCTATTGCTAGTGCTGATTCGCATGATGTTGTTTCTGGAACAGAGACGGAAAATGATGTAGAATTTACACTTGAGTTTGATGCTGGTACTACTCCTGAAAATGGGTTTTTATCTTTTTTTGATCATTTTGCTGAAGGAGTTCAGGATGCTTTTATTTTTGATGAGCATGCACAAGCAGAATTTGATATTGAAATTGCGGCAGAGCGAATGGCTGAAGCTGAGGTTTTGCTTGAAGCTGGTGATATTGAAGGAGCACTTGTACTTGCGAGTGATGTTGAGGAAAGATTAAGTAGTGCGGCAGAGCAAACTGCGACGATTGATGTGAGTGAGGTTGATGCGACTGGAATACAGCCTCAGGGGGATGTTGCTCCGCAGGATTCTGAGTTGCTTGAGGTTGTGCAGTTGAGTGATCATAGTATTCAATTACAGGAATTTTCTGAAAATTTTGAGGATCTTTTGCAAGAGAAAGCTGCTTCTGGAGAAGTTACTCAGGAACAAATTTCTGAATTTATGCATACTGTAGATGCTGGGACTAGTGAACTTTCTGTTGCGACTGAGGAAAAAACAGAAGAAATTGTTGATGTTGTTGCGACGAATAGTGATATTGCTGGTGCAGAAGCTGAGTTGATTGTTGAGAGTGTTCAAGAAGATGCAGGGTTAACAACAACATTTGCGGCTGAGACTTCTAGTGAAAAAATTGATGTTGTTCAAGAAGAGTTACTTGCTTTGAGAGTAGAGGTTGCTGATTTACGTGAGGCTGGGGCTGAGAGTGATGCACGGCAGTTGGAGACTTTAGTTGAGCAGGCTGAATTAAAAGTTGCTCAAGCGACAGAAGCAAAAGAGGATGGTGATAGTGGCGAGGCTTTTGGGCAATTGACTGCTGCAGAGCATTTGATTAGTAATAGTGAGCGAGCTGTTGAGCAATTTAATGATGGAGATAAAGGTGCTTTTAGTGAGTTAGAGGAATTTTTGGAAACACCTGAAGAAATTCAACAAGAACTTGCTGAAAAAAATGAACATTTTTCAAGTGAGCAGTGGATACAATTTAAAGATGAGATTATTGCAAAATATCCTGAAAAAGTAGAATACTTTAAAGCACGAGAAGAACAGGCACAGAAAATTGCTGAGCTTTCAGCTAAATTGAGTGAGGTTTATGATAAAAAGTTTGCTGAGTTGCAAGCAGAAGGGAAGAGCGCTGAAGAAGCAACTTCTATTTTATCACAGAAGTTTGCTGACGCTTATGCTGAAGCTTATGGTGGAGAAATGTATGTTCCTCCTGGATTTGTGAATTATGAACATAAAAAAGATGGAGAAAAAATAGAGGGTGAAGTAGAAGTTGAAGTGATTCCTATTGGGGAAATTCCTCCTGATTTCTTTGAACGGAAGACGACGGTAGAAGGTGAAGAAACTAAAATTGAGTTTAATGGGGCTTTTATTGTAAATCAGGAATATAAAGATCCTGCGACTGGATATAAATGTAAATTTAATGACAAAGGTTATAGTTATACTACTGATCTTGGTATTAAGTATGAAGTGAATTATCCAGAGGGTTTTGATCCATCTCCTGTTTACAAAACTGGAGATGAGCAATATACTACTGAGGTGAAAACTGCTGAAGGAACTGTGACTTATAAATATTCTGCAACTGGATATGAAGTAGTTAAAGACGGAACCGTTGTTGAGAAAGTTGCTTATCCTACTGGGGATCATGATATTGTTGGTGGAGGAGAAATTCAAAATAAACCTACTGGATTTACTATGAAGTCAGATAGTGGGGTTGTGACGCAATATGATTATAATCCACAATATAATAATTATGTTGATCCTGTTTCTGGAAAAGTTTATACTCCTGACGTTTCTGTTCATGAGAACAATATTGCTTATGATAGTAGAACGAAAGAATATGTTTATTCTTATGGCGGCGAGCAGTGGAATTACAAAGGTGATGGGAAATGGAACTCGAATGATGGGAGGAGTTATCAAGGAACTGCAATTGGAGCACCTGTTGGGCATGAGGAGCAGAAATCATATTCAACTGCTGATGGAGTAACGTGGAGTTTTGAAGGAGGTAAGTGGGCTTCTTCAAAGGGAGAGAGTTATACACCACCTGTTCATCATTATTATAGATATGATGCTTCAAGAGGATATATTAATGATAATGGAGAAATAATTTCTCATGAAGGAACTGGAGCAACAGCAAGTGGTGGTGTTACTGATGCAAGTGGAAATACTTGGACACAAGGTAGTGATGGGACATGGAAGACGACAACTGGAGAATCTTGGGATCCAAAGACAAGTACTTATAGTGGTGGTGCTGGAGAAACTGGCTCAACAGGAACAGGAAGTACTGGAACATCCACTTCTGATTATGGGATGTATCATTACAAGGATGCTAGTGGGAAGGAACAGTCTTATTCTTACTCTTATTCTGGTGGGGCATTAGTTGAAGCGAAGGAGGGAGGTTATGTTTATGTACCACCAACAAGTACTTCTCCTACACATTCAGGTAGTGTGCAGGATAATTTTGGAAATACTTGGACACAAGGTAGTGATGGGACATGGAGTAATCAGGGTGGAGGAACTCAAACAGGTACAACTTCTTCAACAGGAACATATTCAAGTAGTGGGGATTATTCTGGAGGTTCTTATAGTGGAGGAACTACAACATCAACTGGAGGAACTACAACATATAGTGGAAGTACAACTTATTCTGGATCAACAACTACTCATTCTTCTGGAACATATAGCGGGAGTACTACTGGGACATATTCAGGTGGAACAACAACATCTAGTGGTACTACTACAAGTAGTACAAGTAGTGGAACATATAGCGCTCCTTCAGGTGGAGAAACGTATAGCGCTCCTTCAGGTGGAGAAACGTATAGTGCTCCTTCAGGTGGAGAAACGTATAGCGCTCCTACTGGACATGTCGTTGCAGATCATGAATATACCCAAGGATTTTTGAGTAAGTGGCTTAAGAAAAGATAAATTACTTTTTATTCAGAAATATAATAATTTTTAGAAAACAATAAGTAAAAAAATAAAGCCCTAAGATATATAAGATTTATTATATAAATATTTTTAAAGCAAAATACATATTCTATGAAGATGGTTTTTAAAGGGGAAATTATTAATGTGCCAGTTGATTTAGGTTATTTTGTAGAGAACAGACCTTCCGATGAAGGATCAATATCAAGATATTTTTCATTTAATGAGTGGAGTGTTGAAATAAATAAAAATGGTTTTAATAGGGGAATGGTTATGTAATAGGTGTTACTACAAAATCAGAAGGAGAGAACCATGGTCGGCTGCTTGGTGTTTCTATTGGAAGATTAGAGCGCATTGTTAGATTAGATAAAAATTGCGCAAATTTTCAAATAAGTAATTTTGGTTTTTCTAGTGCTTTTCATATGGAAGAAGGGGCTGCTATTAGTACTGTGGTTATTGAGATAATTCCGAGGGAGGAAGAAAAAGAATATTTTAAGTTACATTTGGTTTCTGATGGATTATGTAAATCTTACAATAGACAAGATTATTATGTTTTTGGAATTGGGTGCGATATAAAGGATAATTTTTCTTTGATGAAAAGAATTGGTTCGTTTGGGCTTAGTGTTTCTGAATTGTCTGTACTTCCATTTGAAGATGTTGTTTATGGATTTGTGAAGAAGACATATAATATGACTAAAGGTGTATCATCATTGATTGGTTTAGAGCTTCCTGAATTGCCAGCTTTAAGAAAATTGGAAGGAGAACATAAATCTTTTAACTTGAATAAGATATATAAAATTGATGATATAGGATTAGTTTTTGGAAATAAACAAAAAATTAAAAACTTTTCGGGAATTATATCTAAAAATTGTGAACTTATTTCTGTAGAGAGATTTACTCCTGAAGATATTGCTGAGTTTAAAAGACAAGAAGCAAAAAGAAAAAAACTGGAAGCAGAAAAAGAAGGGGAAAGGAAAAGGCTTGAAGGTGAAATTGAACAGATGAGATTGAAGTTGGAAACTATTTAATAAATTAAATTTTGGTTTTTTACTTAAAAAAAATTTCTTTACAAACTTTTTTATACTTCCTAAAATTAAATTCTCTATGGTTCAATCACAAATTCTTGAAGGAAAAATTGGTTTAGAGATTCATGTTTATTTAATAACAAAAGAAAAATTATTTTGCAATTGTAGGGTTTCTAGGGAAAGGGGCTTGAAAGAAAATAGCTTGATTTGTCCGATTTGCACTGGGATGCCTGGAGCAAAGCCGATGTTGCCGAATAAAAATGCTGTTGAAAAATCTGTAATGATAGGTTTAATGCTTGGATGTAAAATAAATTCTAATTTAATTTGGCAAAGAAAACATTATGATTGGCCTGATTTACCTAAGGGTTATCAGAATACTTTGTCTGGGCCTTACGCAATTCCCGTCGGTGTTAATGGGAAATTTTTAGGAGCTGAAATTAGAGAAATGCATTTGGAAGAAGATCCTGCGTCTTGGGAGCCCTTAACAGGAAAAATTGATTATAACAGGTCTGGATTGCCTTTAGTTGAAATTGTAACTGAACCGGATTTTTCAACTGCTGAAGAAGTTGTTGATTGGCTTAGGAAACTTTTACATAATTTGGAATATTTAAAAGCTGTTGACTCAAATGCAGGAATTAAAGTTGATGTTAACATTAACATACCTGGAAAAACAGAAAGAGTTGAAGTAAAAAATATTAATTCTTTGGATAGCATAAAAAATGCTATAGAATACGAATTAAAAAGACAAAGTGAGGAAGGAAGTGAAAGAGAAACAAGAAGATATGATGAAGTTTTTGGAAAAACAGTTAGAATGCGCGGGAAAGAAAATGCTCAAGATTATAGATTTATTTCTGACCCTGATTTACAAGATATTTACTTGGATAAAAAATTTATTTCTGAAATTGAAAAAAATCTTCCTGAAAGTCCTGAAGAAAAATTGGAAAAAATAATTAAGCAATTTAGGATAGATACAAAGAATGCTGAGATCTTAATTAAAAATTTTGATATTGCTGAATTCTTTGAGAGAGTTTCTAAAAAAATTGATGCTAAGTTTGCTCTTCCGTGGATTACAATTGAATTGAGGAGTGTTTTGAACTATAATAAAAAAACTTTGAGCGAGATTGATATTAAGATTGAGCATTTTGTTTCACTTTTGAATTTGATAAGAAATAAAAAAATTACAGAATTACAGGGGAAAGATATTTTAAGGAAGTTTAAAGATGGAAGTTTTGACCCTGTTGAAGAATTTAATAAAGGCGGAAAAATTTCTAATGAGGGAGAACTTAGGAAAATTATTTTATTAGTTTTAAAGGAGAATAAAAAATCTGTTGAGGATTATAAAAATGGGGAAGAAAAAGCTTTTAATTTTTTAATGGGGAAAGTTATGGAAAAGACTGAAAGACGAGCAGATTATAGTATTACAAGGAAAATTTTAGAGAGCGAGCTGAGTTAATTTTCGTCAAACTTAAAAACAATAAATTCTATTTTATTTTGGGCCTATAAGTTAATGGATAGACTCTCCGGCTTCGGACCGGAAAATCGAGGTTCAATTCCTCGTAGGCCTACTAAATATTTATAAATACGTTATTTTTAGATTTTTCATGATTGAAAATATTGTTGAAGATTGTGCTGGATTAATTAGTGATGCAAAAAAGGCTTTAAATGATGAGCGATTTAATAGTTCTAACACTGGATGGAATTCAAAAGCAAAAATTTCTAAGATTATATTATCATATTCTCGGAGTGGTGGTTTTATTAGACAAAGTGATTTACCTACTTTAGAAAGCTATGTTAGTTATTATAAAACTTTTTTATCTAGAAATAGTGAATGAAGAAAAATATGTTCTAACAATTATTAATGCTTATTTAGATATTTTCTATCGTTATACATTTTAGATAAAATAACATGGTCTTTCATTTGGTCAGATTCTTTTCTACTTTTTGTAAAATATCTTGCAGAGGTTGTAGCAAATATTTCCTGGTATTCTGGTGGAAGATTTGCATACGCTGTGCCTGAAAAACCAGTTAAGGGGTAATCAGGAAAACCATGTTCACTTAGCCATTCCATAATTTTCGCGCCATTTATTGGGAAGTTGGAATCTCTTAAATTAATTAAAGAAGGATTGTTATTTGATTTTTCTATTAAATTTTCTATTTCTTTTTTAGCAATTTCTGTATCTACTTTTTGTTCTATATTAGAAAATATATAATTGAGTTCTCCTCTAAATATTTCTGTTATTTTTTCATCATTTCCAAAACTAAGAGCATAACTATCCATTTGGTCTTTATCGTCTTCCATCCAAAGCAGAATATTTGATTTATAGATTTGTTGCATATATTTGAATAAGAATTTATTATTTAAACCTTTCTTTTTATTAACTATAAAGTTATAATATTTTAAGAATTTATTTAGGAGAATTAAAATTTGTTATAAGTAATGAATATTTAATGAAAAATCATCTGTTGATCTTTAGAAAACATTTAATAGTTGTTTTTTCTATAAATAATATGGAAAAAAATTCTGATAAAGGAATGAAAGGAATTTCTGTTAAAAAAAATGAAAATTTTTCTGAGTGGTATAGTGAAGTTGTGCAAAAATGTGAGCTGGCTGATTTAAGATATAATGTCAAAGGCTTTTTGGTTTTTCAGCCATGGAGTGTTTTGTGTATGGAGAAGATTTATTATTATTTGGAAAAAGCTTTACAATCTAAGGGGCACAAACCATATTTTTTTCCGACGCTGATTCCTGAAAAGAATTTTTTGAGGGAGAGTGAACATATTAAAGGATTTACGCCTCAGGTTTTTTGGGTGACTGGAGCAGGAGAAGATAAATTTGAAGAGAAGCTTGCTCTTAGGCCGACTTCTGAAACTGCTTTTTATCAGATGTTTGGATTGTGGATTAGAAGTTATAAAGATTTACCATTTAAGACGTATCAGAGAGCAAATGTTTTTAGGTATGAAACTAAAGCTACTCGTCCCTTTTTAAGAAGCAGGGAATTTCATTGGATTGAAGCGCATTGTGCTCATGCAACACGAGAAGATGCTTTAAAACAAGTGAAAGAAGACATGGAAACAACTGAGGAAGTTTTGCGTAAAATTTTTGGATTACCTTTTATTTTTTTTGAGAGACCTTACTGGGATAAATTTCCTGGAGCAGAGAAAACATTTGCCGCTGATGTTTTGAATCCTGATGGAAGAGTTGTTCAACAACCTTCAACTCATTTATTAAAACAGGAATTTGCAAAAGCTTTCGATGTTAAATTTAGAGATAAAGATGGAAAAGAGAAATTTGTTTGGATAACTTGTTATGGACCTGCTGTTTCAAGAATTTTTGCTTCTGTTGTTATTTCTCATGGGGATGATAAGGGATTAAGATTCCCTTGGGAGATTGCTCCTTATCAAATTGTAATTGTTCCTGTTAAAGAAGATAAAAAATTAATTCAGAAAGCTAAGGAGTTAGAGAAGGAATTGGAGAATTTTGTACGTGTTGAGATTGATTCTAGTGAGAAGAGTGCTGGTGAGAAATTTAATTATTGGGAGATGAAGGGTATTCCTTTGAGAATTGATTTAGGTTTGAAAGATATTCAAGATAAAAAGCTGACTATTTTTAGAAGAGATTTAAACAAAAAAGAAATTATTTTTGAGAAGAATTTGAAGAAATATGTTGAAAAAGTTTCGCGAGAGACAACTGAAAATTTAAGAAAACAGGCTGATGTAGTTTTTAGAGGAAGAATTAAAAATGTTAAAGATATTAATGAAATGAAAAAAATAGTTGAGAGTGGTGCGATTGCACGTTGTGGATTTTGTTCTATTGAAAAAGAAGGAATTAATTGTGCTGAAATTATTGAAAAAGAAGTTGGAGCAAGTGTTAGAGGAACAAGATTCGAAAATGAAAAAGCCGAAGGAAAATGTGCTGTTTGCGGAAAGAAAGCTAGTAAAATAGTTTATATAGCGAAACAATATTGATTGTTTCGCTAATCCTCGTTTCAGAAAAAACTTCGGATATTAAAATAATATAGAGATTATAAAAATTATTTTCAATTATAATTATCTTTAAGAATTGTTTTTCTTTTCGTTTTATTATGAGCGATGAAAATAAAAAAAAGAGATTGATTGAATTATTAGAAGATAGAGATAATCGTGATAGATTATATATCTCTGGCTCTACTTCTTCTCCAATAAATCCTGTTCCTATTGGGGGTATTAGGATTTTGAACTACTTTTATCCTAGTTATGAAGAGGCTGTTTTAAATAATTGTCCTACAAGAGCAAATGCTTATTATGGTCGGCACGTTGTTAAATTGGAAGACCCCTTTGGAGGTTTTAACTCTGTTTGTTATGCGCCTGTTATTTATTTTATGATTGATGAAAAACAGGTAGAAGATTATTGGGGAGAGAAAGATAGACAAAAAGAGAATGTTATTGATGATCAATGTGATGGGGGTTGTGATGTTGATTATGAGGATTAGTATTAACGCTCGTTAACACTCATTAAATCCGCGGGCTTAGAGATTAAAAATCTCTGATACTAAGAGAATTCTTTTTT
>CAZIFJ010000003.1:22777-47234 GCA_964538235.1 Candidatus Woesearchaeota archaeon | reverse complement strand
CCTTGAAAAAATATTCTCTAAAATTAATGAAAACATTTATATATCTAAAGAATAACCTAAAATTAATTTACAATGGCAAACTACAAAGCCACTAAAAAAGAGGTTGACTTTAAGGAATCTGAAGTAAAGGATTTTGAAGAAGAGAGCACAGAAGACCTATTTGAAGGTCTTGAATCAGAATTTGAATAAATTTATTAGAAAAAGATAATAATTTATTGAGAAATTTTTTATTTTCAATTCATAACCTTCAATAAATTTGAATACTCTCTAACTTTTCCTAATTTTTTATATAGATCGAGTAAGTTATCATTAATTTTTTTTCTTTCTAACGGGTCAGACTCAATTTCCAACAACCTCTCAAAAATATCGAGCGCATGTTTTCTCTGATCTTTTTTCATATAAACAGTTGCTTGTTTCCAATAAGATTCTTTTTTCTTTATTTTTATTGCAACTTTTTGGTTTTCATTTGCGCAGGAAACAGCCTTATTAAAAGAAGCTTCAGCTTCCAAAAATTTTCTTCCTTGAATATATAAATCTCCTGCTTTCAAAAAATCAGAAATCTTTCCTTGAAAAGAAGTGTTTATATCTGCCGCAGAAACCATTAATTTTCCAGCCTCAGGAAAAAGTTGTTTATTTTCATAAATTCCAGATAATCTCACCAATGCAAATTTTCTTGTATCATAATCTAAGTTTTTCTTTAGACAATTTGTAAGAAAATCAATTTTTACAAAATCTCCAACTTTCGTCAATTTCTCCTCGATTTGTTGTCTTGTCGGCATCTCCTCTTTATATAACATCTCGCTGAATAATTTGCAGAGTTTATAATGTTTATTGTTAAGAAACATATAACTTTTTCACCTAAAAAGTTTATAATCTTAAAAAATATTTTAATAGATGTTTTATCTTAGAGAAAGCCCTCAAAAAGAAGCAGAGAAATATCTCTTATTATGTTTGGATGAAGCAAAATATAATTTCAACTGGTTTTAATCATCCGCCTAAAAATATTTCATGCAATCCTAAAATTTGCAGACAAATTTGCAAGGATTATTGTATTCATGCTGAGGAGCACGCAATTCTTAATTCTGATAAATCCTCTTTAGAAAATGCAGTTATTTATCATGCAAGATTAATAGATAACAACGGAAAATTTGAGACAGCAAATTCAAGAAAACCGAGATGTTTAAGGTGCGCAAATTTAATTTTAGATTGTGGTTTATCTGGCTTCGTTTTAAAACACGAAGAAGGTGTTGCTTTTTATTCAGCTAAAGAAAATTATAATATCTCTTTGGAGAATACTTTAAAATAAAGATTTCTATTCATAAAAAATATTATCTAAAGGTAAGAAAATCTAATCTCTTTTTTCTATGGACAAAACATATTTGTTAGTTCAGCAATCTTTGTAAGTTTATTATCATACTGATTTGTTAAACCAATTCTTAAATATCCTTCTTCAGTTGCTCTTTCTAAATCATAAATAGTAATGTCATTATCACGAGAGTTTGTTATCATACTGATTTGTTAAACCAATTCTTAAATACCCTTCTTCAGTTGCTCTTTCTAAATCATAAGTATCAATATTATTATTACGAGAGGTTATTATTTCATCATAAGGCAATGCAAAAAAGAATCCAACTTTTTTCGCTAATTCTACAAAATAATCTACTACTTTTTCAGATTCATGATGTGCAACCATAAATGCTCTAGAGCTATTTAGATTTTTAGTAACTTCATTTGAAACAGGTATTTGAATTTTTCCAGTTAATCCTATAATTGGAGATTGTTTTACTGTAATAATTTTCTCAATATTCATAAAAATTTCTGGCTCATCAATTTTTCCTAAATCAGTGGATTCTCCTCTTAATCTTTGATTATATAATCTAGAAAAATTTTCAATATAATTAAACCAAAACAAATCATCTAATATTTCAGACATGTCAGTCATACATAAAAAGGTGTAATCTGTTCCATCACTAATTTTTGCAAACGCACGAGTTTCTATTTGTTCCATTTTTTTAAGAATCTATTAATTGTATATAAACTTAATCTTATTTTATATTTTTGAATTAATCAATCAAGAATAGGACTTGCTACGAAATCTTCATCTTCTTCAAGAGGAGGAGTGTTAATACCAAATGATACTCCACCATTTGAATAATTGGAAAGAACTTTATCAATATCTTCTTTTACAGGAGAGCTATAAGCAACCCTTTGATTATAAATAATTATATATTGTCCATTGTATTTCTCATCTATCCAATTTTTATTTTGAAAATACCAATTAACATTATTAGTATGATTAGTTAAACTAATTCCTGTTTTACTTTCTAAATCTTCCATAGAATTTTCAATGAAATGTTGCACCCCAACCAACAACCAATGGCGGGTCATCATCGATTTTATCTGTTCCAACTCCTATCATAAAGCAATCAGAAAATTTATAACATTCCTGAAGTGCCTCTTTCCGAGTCGCAAAACCCTGATTAGATATAACAATATATTTTCCTTTGTATTTTTTATCTATTAAATCAGAATTATCAAGATACCAATTTATATTTTTCCTAATTCACTTTCTTCTTGAGAAATTTGTTTAGTCATGTATTTTTATTTCTTCTTTGTAATTTCAATACAAACACCAGCAGCAACAGTTGCTCCTGCGTCTCTAATTGCAAATCTAGCCATATGAGGGTTTGTCGCGCTTGTTTCTAAAACTAAGTTTCCAATTGGTCTCAATTTTACTTTAGCAACGTCTCCATTTTTTAAGAAATCAGGATTTTTGTCTGTCTTTCCAGCAGCAGTCTTTTCTAACAATTCAATAAATTGACAAGGAACTTGAGCAGTATGAACGTGGAAAACTGGCGTATATCCTTTCGCAATAACAGTTGGATGTGAAATAACTGCAATTTGTGCAATAAATTCTTCTGCGATTATTGCAGGTTGTGCAGCGTCGCAAACAACATCTCCTCTTGCAACATCTTTCTTTCCAATTCCTCTTATGTTAATACCAACATTATCTCCAGATTCTGCTTGAGATAATTGTTCATGATGCATTTCAATTGTCTTTACTTCTCCAAGAACTCCTTTTCCAGTTCTTCCAGGAAGAATTATAACTTTTTGTCCAACTTTCATAATCCCTGTTTCAATTTTTCCAACAGGAACAGTCCCAATACCAGTAATTTCATAAACATCTTGCAACGGCATTCTTAATGGAAGATTATTTGGTTTTTCTGGTTGTTTAAATAAATCAAACTGCTCCATTATTGTAGGTCCTTTATACCAAGGCATGTTTGTTGATTTTTTAACAACATTGTCTCCTTTGAATCCTGAAATAGCTAAGAATGGAATTTCTTCAATTTTATATCCTGCTTGTTTTAATAATTCAGAAACGTCTTTTTTTATTTTGTTGAAAGCGTCCTCTTTGTAATCTACTGCATCCATTTTATTTACTGCAACTGCAATTTGGCTAACACCCATTGTTCTCAAAAGCCAAACGTGTTCTTTTGTTTGTGGCTGAACTCCTTCTTTTGCGGCGACTGTTAGAAAAGCAGCGTCAGCTTGAGAAGCCCCAGTAATCATGTTTTTAATAAAGTCTTTATGTCCAGGCGCGTCGATAATAGTTACTTCATATTTGTTTGTTATTAATTTTTGATATGCTAAATCAATTGTAACTCCTCTTTCCCTTTCTTCTTTGAATCTATCCATAACAAACGCAAATTCGAACCCTACTTTTCCGTGCTTTTGTGCTTCTGCTTTTAATTTATCTAGCTCTTGTACAGAAACTTTTCCTGCATCGAACATAAGTCTTCCTATAGTTGTAGACTTTCCGTGGTCTACATGTCCAACAAATGCAACATTAATTATTGGTTTTTCTTTTGCCATGTTTGTAAATCTTCTTATTTTATTGGGTATTTAAATATTTCGGAAAATAAAAATTTATTTTTTTAAAATAAATTTTTTAAAGATTCGTAAAATCTTTTTCTCTTAGCAATTCTTTTTTTAGATGGAAGATAATGTTCTACAATAAATGAAGATTTTAGTTTATTCGATTTACAAATATAACAATTATCATTTTTGCTTCTAATTTGCTCATGGACTTTCCCAACAAAATGTAAATCTCCTAAATTCATGAAATATCTTAATCTATAAGCATACCACCAAGTAATAAAACAATCATCATAAAGTTTTGTTCCATTAGGAAGTACATTCACAAAATTAAAGTCATAACCGCAAGTTTTATTTATTTCCAAAAGTAAGAAATCTTCTAATTCTTTTTTTGAAGAGACACACAATCTTTCGTCTGCATCTAATACTAATATCTTATCATAATTTGCCTGCTCTAAAGAAAAATTTCTCGCATCGCTAAAAGAATTATTCCATTCATAATTAAAAATTCCAACTTGTGATCCAAACTCCCGAGCTATTTCTTTTGTGTTATCTGTAGAGCCAGTATCAACTAAAACAACTTCATCACATAAATGTAAATGATGTTGCAGAAAAGAACCAATTCCTCCAGCAGGATTATTTTTCTCGTTCTTAACAATCATGCACAAAGAAATACCATTTTTTAAATTTGGCTTTCTAAAATCCCATAACATAATTTATTCTTAATCAAGAGATATATAAATAAGATTATATTTTAAAATATATTTCCTAACAATATTTACAAAGAGGATGCTCATAGGATTTTTCATTTTTTCGGTAATTGATAATTCTTTTATAAGTTTTTTTTAAAATTTCTTTTTTTTCTTTAAATCCAAAATTTTCAAGCTCGCTTTTAATAAAGTTTTCAATTTTTTTGCTCATACTTATTCCATGTTTCTTACAATGGGAAGAAAATTTCTCATAACTATTCGCATCCAAATTAAAAGTTTTTAACACCATCTTTCAAGTTAAATAAGGTTATTTAATTAATAAACTTTTCGCCCTACTCTATTTCTCTAAACACGAATTTCCTAATTGTCAAGAACCATCCACTAAAGTGACTGGCGTGTTTGGTTCTTGAGCACAGCAAAAATATATTATATTTTTGTGCCATCAAAAATTAAAAATTTTTGAGGTGATCAAGAATTATTTTTGCTTTCTTACGAACTAAAGTTGGGAGTTTACGCAAAAAATAATTCTTGACATATTAAAAGTTATTTAAGATTATTTAACATTAAATAATTTAATCTTCAAGGTCGTCTTCTTCATAAGAGTTATCATCATAATTTTCATTACTAAATATTTCTTTAATTTTTTTAGAATTATAAGAACCTATGAATCTAACTTTGTCTTTTTTTATTATTTCAAAATATTTTTTCTTGCTTAAAGAATTTAATAGAGAATTATATTCCTTAAAAGACAGCCCAAAATTTCTATCAAAGTATCTTTCATTTTCTTCTATATCAATTAGTAAATCTCCTCCTTGAGATAAACCATAATTTATTCTAAGAAAAATTATTTTATTTTCTAAGTCCATTTACTGATTTTCAGCCAATCCCTTTCTATCTCTGATTTTCTTTATAACAAAAGGTTGTAAATCATTTGGTAATTTTTGGAAAGCTTGATCCATCAAACTCGAAACTCCTCTTCCTTCTGTTGAACTTCTTAAATCATTACTCCATCCAATCATTTCTGCAACAGGAATTTTTGCTTTAATCATCACATCAGGACCTTCTTGCTGAACATCAATCAAAACTCCTCTTTTACTTCCAATCAATTGTGTAACTGTTCCCATAAATGAAACCGGCGCTTCAATCAAATGCGTCTGAACAGGCTCTAAAATCGCAGCACCAGCTTTTTTCATAGATTCGTGCATTCCTAATCTTACAGCAGGATAAACTTGTGCAGGACCTCTGTGCATATGGTCAACGTGAATTTTTATATCATGTAAAATAAATTTAGTTTTCATCAACGGCTCTTTTGACAAAGGCCCTCCATCAACAACTAATTTCCACCCATCCATTATAGATTCGATTATTTCTCCAAGTAAAACAATTCCTCTTGTTCTATCTTGAAAAACATTTCCTTTGTAAATTTCTTTGTATTGTCTAGCTTCATTATTTGAAATCCCACACTCTGACAATTTTTTCCAGACCTCTTCAGCTTTTTTCTTAAATCTCATTTCAGGAATTTCTCCTCTTTCAATTGCATTGTAAACTTCATCTTCTAAAGGCTCAACACTAAAGAATAAAATGTTATGCCCATTAGGAGTTCTAACTTCAACTTCAGGACTTTCTTTTGAAACAGTTTCTCTGTAGACAACAATTGGAGGACCAGTCTTAACTTCCAATCCCTTTTCATTTTTTATTCTACCCTCAATAATTTCTAAATGTAATTCTCCCATTCCAGACATTAAATTTTCTCCTGTCTCTTCATTAATTTCAATTTTAATGCTAGGATCTTCTTTTCCAACTTTTCTTAAAACATCAATTAATTTAGGCAAATCAGCAGACCTTGTGACTTCAATAGACTTTGTAATTACAGGTTGAAAGATATGTCTTATTTCTTCAAATGGTGTTTGCTCGGCAACAGTTATTGTATCTCCAACATCAGCATTTAAACCAGTAATCGCTAAAACATTTCCCGCAGGAACTTTTTCTAATTGTTCAGGTTTAATTCCGTTGTAAACTAAAACTTGCTGAACTCTATATTTTCTTTTTACGTTATTAGCATATACTTCCATTCCCGCTTCAATTGTTCCAGAATATAATCTTCCAGCGGCGATTTCTTTTCCTGACTTTGGTTCAATAACAATATTTGTAATTACAAAAGCAACTTCTCCATTTTTATTACAATTTGTTAAATCTTGTCCAAATTTACTTTCTGCGTCACCTTTCCAAATTTTTTTAATTCTATATTTTTGCGCTTCAATCGGACTAGGTAAATGTTTAACTGCAATATCTAAAACAACTTCATGTAGTGGTGCGTGTTCCCAAACCCATTTTTTTCTTTCCTCACCTTCAAGTTCGTAAATTTTATAAACATCTTTGAAACTTACTCCTTTTTTTTTCATAAAAGAAAAAGACAAAGCCCAATTTTCCTTCGCAGAACCAAAAGCAACAGTCCCATCTTCAACACTAACTTTCCATTTTTCTTTAAATTCTGGCTCAGCAATTTGCATTATCAAATTGTTAAAATCATTAATTACTTTTACAAATCTCTCCTGCATTTGCTCTGGCGTCAATTTTAATTCTTTAATTAATCTATCAACTTTATTAATAAATAAAACAGGCTTCACTCTTTCTCTCAAAGCTTGTTTCATAACATTTTCAGTTTGAGGCATAATTCCTTCAACAGCACATATCAAAACAAAAGTTCCGTCAATTGCCCTCATCGCTCTTGTAACATTTCCTCCGAAATCAACGTGCCCAGGAGTATCAATTAAATTAATCAAATATTCTTTTCCCTGAAATTCGTGAGCCATAGAAACATTTGCAGCATCAACAGTCATTAATCTTTCTTGCTCATCTGCATGTTGCCAAGTTGTCATTCCCTCTTCCAAATTTCCTGCATTCTTAGAAGACATCATTCCAGCAGCAGCCAAAAGATTATCTGTAAAAGCGGTCTTACCATGATGGATGTGCGCACTCGTCGCTATGTTTCGTATATTCTTCTGTTCAGATATTAATCTGTTTATTTTCTGCAAACTCGTTTCTTTCTCTACCATAACAATAAACATAAAAAAAGGTTTTTAAATCTTTATCAAATCTCAAAAGACTGAATCACAAACAAAGTCTCTATTAAAAAGAAATTTTCATGAAGTTTTATAATATCTTTATACTTACCCTTTTAATATTTCTCTTCTAAAATTTTCCCATCCATCTTTCCAAAGGGCGATATAATTATTAAGCTCATTTTTCTGATACCACTTATAAGCTTCAGGCAAGAATCTATATTCAGACATATCTGAATAAGAATTATCTAAAAGATTCTGAAAAACTTGATCAATTAAATATTTACCATTTGGGATAGAAATTTCATCAGCTAATTTTTTACTGAGGTCATAACTAACTACTTCAGAAAAAGCTTCAATCATCTGAATATTATTAAAGTATTTAGAAGGATCATTAGTAAAATCAGATTTCACAGCCAAAGGTATTAGTTCTGAAAATGGAGCACCAAGACCATTTCTATTAGCTGAAAGATAGATATACCAATTATCTTTTTCTGTTTGACTGAGAACTAATCGCGAGCCTTTCCAAGGTGTTTTCATTCGGAAAGAGACTAAAACATTTTTATCTCTCAATAATCTAATAGGAAATGTTTTGTAACCATTATTTCCAACAAACCCCCTCCCACTGAAATCTTTCTCGTAATTATCTCCTATGAAAATTGGTGTCCAATTAACTTTCTTTCTTTCAAGACCTTCTATTTGGTTATAAAGAAAATCTTCAGCCATTACAACATACTCTAAGTAAGAAAATACAAATTCATTTTTAGAGGGAATGCCATAAAATCTTTGTTTAAAATCAGCTAATTCATTAAACTCTCTTTTCAATCCTCGCTCCCTAGCAATCTCTGCAAGTTTAGGACGGGCATTTTTTAACAAATAATCATAATCAAAAGTCCCTTCCATAACAGAACTCTCTTCAGAAATAGGAACACAAAGAGAATCTATTTCATTAAAGCTCAATTCTTTTTCGAAAGGAGGATTTTGCAAAAAACTCCATTTATTTGGAAGCTTCATACCTGTTAGAAATATTGTTCCGTAAACTAAAGAACTTCCAGATAATTTCAAGAATTCCCTTCTATTAATATTTTTCATAAAAATTTGAAAGATGGCCTGTTTTTAAATCTTTATCTTAAAAATTCTTTATCAAAAACATAAATCTCGTCTGTGAAATACCAATAGCAAATCTTAACATCATCAGGTTTATTCTCTTCGAGATATTTATCGTATCTATAATTTGATCCATAAATAAAAATATAGTCAGCACCTATCTCCTCAATCTCCTGATAAAAATCTTCAATAACAAAATCAACAGGAAAAATTCCAGGAGCAATTACCCAATAAACCTTTCCATTTTTTACCTCGCTATAATTTTCATTTACATATTTAACAACATCTCCTGAAATAGATATCAAACAAGTTTTATCTAGAATTTTTCTTTCTTTCAAATCTTCAATAACAAAATCAACAAGTTCTTTATCTTCTTCCAAATTGCCATGAGATTTTATTTCAATAACAATTGATTTTTTTCCATTAATCATCTTCATAATATCCTCATAAATAGGAATAGAATACCCAACAATCTCTTCTAATTCTTTTTTACTCAACTCTCCAACGCTTTTCTTAACACCATCAACATAAAAAGTTCTATCATGAAGCAAGATAATTTCCTTGTCTTTAGTATACTGGATATCAAATTCAACAAAAGAGTATTTGTCATCTAATATAGAACTTTCAATGGCTAGAAACGTATTTTCTATAAAATCTACAGAATTTCCTCTATGAGCTCCAAAAATATAACTATCCGAATCATTAATTGCTGAATTAATAGATGGAGGATTTGCTACGACGAAAGAAACATAGACTACACTAAATAAAACAAAAAGCGCAATCATCATGAATAAATCTTTTACTTTCTTCATAGATATCCTAAAAAATAAATGTATTTAAATCTTTCTATTTGTTACTACTATAAAATTATATATTAAATGAGAAAGCTATGATCACAAAGAACTAAAGTGGATAGTGTCGCGCCCATTCCAATACAAAAATATTTATCACTCAACAATTTTTTCTAAATTTTTATTTCTTTTTTCCCTAATATAATCTCCAGCAACCCAAGGCAAATAACTTATTCCTCCGACAGCTAAAGATACTTTTATCGGATCTTCAGGAAAGAATTTATATCCTAAATAAAAAGATGGGTGATGAAATTAGAAATTTTTTTAGTGAGAATTATTTTAGAATTGGACAGAGTGTTCTTCTGTTTTATTTAGGATATAAATTTTTTATTTAAAAAAATTATTTATTATCTTTTTCTAAGTTTTTAGTAATATTTAAATACTATTATAAAATAGTTACAAAATGCTAGAAGAAAAAAATCTTGTAAAAGAATATCCGTTTCCAAATGATTTAGAAGGAAGACTAAACGCAGTCTTAAATGTAGTTAATAATCCCTTTAAGATGTTGTCATTGTTTACATTAGATAGGCAATATCCAAAAACGTATTCTGAAATCCATACAGGAGTTAAAAATATAATTAGAGAAAATGTTAGAATTCCTCTATTAGGTTCATTTGAATCATATTTAGATTTAACTCTTGTTCCAATTGGTCTTGTTGCAAAAGAAGAATTTACTTCTTATTCTCAAGATTACTTTAGTATAGGGTATTGCTTAACAGAAGCAGGTCAAAAATATCTTCCAGTTATTGCATTTAGTTTAGAATATATGGCAGAAAATAATCTTGATTTTTTTAAAATTTTTGGAAGTACTCAAAGCCGCGGAAGCATAAGAGCTCCGTTATTGAGGACAAAAATTCTTAAAGGACTTATAAAGTTAGGAGAAGTAAAAGAAACTGGTTTATCAAAATATTTAAGAATCAATTCTGATATAACATCTCCCATTAAATCTTTAAAAAATCAAGGGTTTATTAATTTTGAATCAATTGGAGAAAGTAAAAGAGGTAAACCTTGTTGTTTTTATGAGGTTACTAAAAAAGTTTATGAGGACAGCATTGATATAGAAAATAGGCCAAAATTAACAAAAACATTAGTTGATTATATAAAAAATAAAGAAAATATTAATGCTATTCAAGTTTCTCAAGATTTAGAAATACATAAAAGTTATGCTTGTGTTATGCTTAATAGTTTAGTTGATAAAGGATTCTTAAATAGAATAGGATTTGAAAAAAATAAAAACACTAAGATTTCTATTACAAAAAAAGGAGAAAAATTAGTTGATTATTTAACTTTTATTGGAGATGCTTTAATGGATGGAGAAAATCTTGACTTAATGAGAAATTGTTGTTATAATGAATTTATTTGTAATCCATCAAAACTTGAAGAATATGCTTCAAAAGTTTGTATTTCTCATTCAAAAAGTTCAAGATATATGAATAAAGAATCTTCGGAAGAAAAAATTGAAAAAATTATTAAATATTTAAGAGAAAACCCAGGAGAGAGATTTAATAGGTTAGCAGAATCTTTTAGTCCTACTTTTTTAAGTAGAATAGTAAAAAGTGGAAAAGTTAGGAAAGAAAAATTAGGAAGAGAAGCCAGATATTATTTGAATGAATAATTATTTTTATCTCGCAGCATCCGCTTGCTTTTCAGCTTCGTTCTTTTTTCCAAATGAATAACTCTCCATGTTTTTTTCTGATGCAAGAATTATTTCATTAGCTAAAGTTTCAAACATTTTTTTCTTTTTTCCAAAAGCTTTTCCATAAGCCCCTTGGACCATCCATCTTATTACCAAATCAACTCTTCTCATTGGACTGCAATCAACAGCTTGAGGATATCTTGCTCCTGCTTGCTCAATAACTGTGATTTCATCTCTCGGAGAGCCATTTTCAACTGCCGTTACTAAAACTTGAACAGGATTCTTTTTTGTTTTTTCTTCAATAATTTTAAAAGCGTCAAGAACAGTTTTCATATGCAAATTATAATTTCCAGAGGTCCAGCTTGTTATAACTCTATGTTTTTTTCCAATATGGCCAGGAACTCCAAGTCTGCTTGCAAGTCTTTCAACAATATTTACTTTTTGTTTTCCAAATTTTCCAGTATTTCTCCCATGAGATTTCAACAATAATTTAGGTGTTAAAATAATATAATTTTTCAGAGCAGGATCATTTATAACAATTTCAGAAACATCATATTTATCAAATAATTTAAAATGAGCAACTTCAGTTTTTTGTTCTTCCATTTATCTTCTACCCTTTTCTATTTGACCCCTGACCATTCTTCTCAATGGCTGGTCATTTACTTTAATAACTTGAAATCTAATTCCTCTGATGTCTCCCTTTGAACGCCCCATTTTTCCGCCGATTCTTTCAATTATAACTTCATCGTGCTCATCAACAAATTTTTGCGCTAAATTTCCAGGTATAAATGCTCCAATTTGAACACCACTTTTTATTAATTGAACTTTACAGCATTTTCTCATCGCAGAATTTGGCTGTGCAGCTTCTTTTTGAAATTTCCCAATAACAATTCCCTTAGCTTGCGAAGCACCTTTCAAAGGATCAAATTTTACTCTAAGACCTTTTCCTCTAGATTTGTAAGCTCTCTGGCTCCATCTAAATTTCCTTCGATTTTTCATTAATTTTCTCGCACTCATTAAACCCATGTTTAAATTTAATGTTCGTGGTTTTTAAATGTTTGCGGAATAAATTAGCAAATCAATTGAAAGAAAGACAATAAAGGATATTTAAATCGCTAAATCTTAATGGAAGATAATTCTTTAAAAATAATTTCGTGATTTAATTTATTCAAAATTTCTATCGCTTTATTTTTATCATCTTTCATAAAGGAATTTTGACGCATCTTTACTTTTTTATCCAAATCTAATATAAAATAAATTTCTTCCTTGCTTAAAATATCTTTATTTAACTTTGCGACTTTTCTTACATTCCAAATTAATTTTTTTCTTCTAATGTAAGTTAAAAGCTGCAACCTTTTTCTTATACAAGGCAAAGCCCATTTTGCTGCTTTATATCCTCTAACTTTCTTTAAAGCTCCTATTTCAAAATTTGCCTTATATTCCATAGCAGCAGTATCCATAAGTTGTTCTAAAAAATTAATTTTCTTTAACTCTTTTAGAAATTTTTTATACTCTATTGTATGATAAAGTATTTTTGCGCTTTTGAGTAATGTAATATAAATTGACCAATGACCCTCTTTAACTTTTATTAACAAATCATTAGCTGTGCAAAAATATTGAAGAGATATTTTTGGAAATTTTCTATTTATCTCTTTCTTTCCCTTTGGCGTTCTATCCTTAAAAATAACAAAAATATCATAATCACTTTTATTTTTATCAAAATACCCCCAAGCATATGAACCATAAATAGTTATGGCTATTAAATTGTTCTTATATTTTTCTTCACAAAATTTTACGAAATTTTTCAGGTATGCATCAGATTTTATCTTTTTTAGCCACAACATATAAAATTACAATAAGGCAAAGTATAAAAGATTATCTTAACCAAAATTTATATTTTGACAAATTAATTATTTTTTAATCGTTTCTTTCGTAATAGATTAGAGTTCCTTCCGTTCTAACTTTTTTCCTACATAATTTTTCTAATATTTTTATGTCTCTTTGTTTTAATTTTTCTGCAAACTCATTTGAAAAAATAGTCTGTTCTAAACCATCTGAATAAACTATTAAAAATTCATTTGGTTTTATTTCTTGTGTTGATGTTCTTACATAGTGCATAGCTGTTTGCTGTCCTGTAAGAACGCCAAATGAATTTTCTTCCATTGGATTATTTCTATAATCTCTCCTAACAATTCTTCTAGCTTCAGGATTATTCCAAGTTATATTTTTTAATCTTTCATCTTGCCAAATATATTTATCGTATTTGTCTGGTCCTTGATTTTCTGTTCTAAATTTTAACTCTCCACTTTCATCAAAAATTGCAACACCACAATCTGTTAAAAATCCTAAATAAACTAAATTTCTATTTAATAATGTTCCAGAAGCAACGCAACCAGAATAATCGCTTAAAACATAATCCGGATTTAACATGTTTTGTTTATTCCATTCTCTAATATTTTTGTTTGCTTCTTCAAAAGCTATTCTTATTGATTTTTCGTCTCTATTTATAGAGTCATAATCATTTAAAACCATTGGAAATGTCTGAGTAAAAATATCCGATGCAGTTTTTGCAGGGCTTGGTCTTGGATAACTGAAAGAAAATTCTATTTTTCCTCTTAATGTATTCAAGTCTGGTAAATATTCTACTGGGTCCCTTGTAACACCGTCAGCAACAGCAAAAATTTTGTTTTTAGAGTCAATACTAAAAGAATCTTCTATTGGTATTAATCCAAATTTTTTCTTTATGTTAGTTGCAATAAATCCAGTTGCCATAAATTTTAACTATTCTAATCCTTATAAACTTTACTATTGTAACAACTATAAAGATACAACTAAAATAAGATATTACTATATTATTTATCTTTAATTGTTATTTTTAATTGAACATATCTTTATAAACTTATTTTTATGTTGGATTTTATGGATATTAATTTTCCAGAGATTGTTAAAATAGGAATATATTCTACAACGGCTCTTGGAATAGCTCATATATTAGCAAAAAATTTTTATTTAACGCAAAAAGAAAAATACTTTTCTAATCCAGAAACAATTAAGGCTCTTGAAAATTTAATGAATAGTGAAGGATTTAAAGATTATACAGGAAAAAGAAAAGACTTAACAGAAAAAATTGTGAAAGATCATTTTAGGAATGATAATTATGGCGCACATATAAGCTCCTTAGTAAATAATACTTTAGAAGAATTTATCATTCCTAACAGATAAATAATCATCTTTAAATATTTCTCTTATTTAACAATTAAGAGGTTGAATGAAAATTTTTATTGATTCTGCTGATTTAGAAGAAATTAAAGAAGCTCTTTCTTTAGGTATAATAGATGGAATAACAACAAACCCTTCTCTAATTAAAAGAGCTCTCGAAAAAAAGAAAAAAATCGATATGAACAATTATCTTGAAAGAATTTTGAAGATTGCAAAAGGAAAGCCAGTTAGCTTAGAGGTAATTGGCACTTCTTATGAAGAAATAATAAAAGAAACAAAATTTTTATACACTAGATTTAATAAAATTTCTAATAATGTCTATGTAAAGATTCCAATAAATACCGATTTAGAAGAAAATTCTAAAAATAAGTCTTTTGAAGCATTAAAGGCAATAAAAAAATTATCTAAAGGAAAAATTCCAATAAATTGTACATTAATTTTTACACCAGAACAAGCATTATTAGCAGGAAAAGCAGGAGCAAAAATAGTAAGCATTTTTGTAGGAAGAGTTGACGATTCAATAAGAAAATCTCTTAAAATAAAATTCAAGAAAAAAGATTATTTTCCAGCAGATGGGATAAAAAAAGGAAAAGAAATTTTCAAAGAAAATGGTTTTGTTTCAGGAATTGATTTATTAAAAAAATGTGTAGATTTAATTAAAAAAGAAAAATTAAAAACAGAAATTCTTGCAGCAAGCATAAGAAATTCAAAGCAATTTAGAGAAGCTGATCTAGCAGGAGCAGATATTGTAACTATTCCCCTTTCAGTTTTAAAAGAATTAATAAAAAGCTCTAAGACAACTGAAGGAATGAAAGATTTCAAAAGAGATATTATTGATGAGTACAAAGCAATTTTTCAATAGGTTCTTTATTTAACATTAATCTAGGATCAAATCCAAGAAGAACTTCATAGCTTATAATACAATTTATTCTAGTCATGCTTTGGTAAAAAAGAAATTCTTTTGCCCGATTTGTTTTTGAAATTATTTCATAAATAGGTGTATTTTTTAATAAATCTACTTGCGTATCAACGAATATTCCGTAATATGAGTTTGTTTTGTGACCAACTAATGTTTGACGTGTTGAAACTTTCCCTTCAATATTCCTCTCTTTTAAAAAATTTTGAAAACCTTCGCAAACGAGTCTTGAAGCTTCATTTATAGTAATTTGAGCATCAAATTCAAGGAGATCATAACCAAATCTAGAGCCTCTACCAGTAGATACATTGATTAATTTAGCCATTATTTTATTTGTTTTTTGCATTTAAAAATTTATTTGTGTTATAACAACATATAAATAGTTTTTATCTTAAATTATTATAATAAAATGGCTGTTAAATTAAATAAAATAATAAGTAGAAGAAGAGCATTTTTTCTCGCCTACGATCAAGGTCTTGAACATGGACCTTCTGATTTTAATGATAAAAATGTCAATCCAAGTTACATAATAAAAATAGCAAAAGAAGGAAATTTTGACGGAATAATTTTTCAAAAAGGAATTGCAGAAAAATACAAAAATGAAATAAAAGCCTCAAAAATTCCATTAATTTTAAAATTAAACGGAAAAACAAGTTTATACAAAGGCGAGCCAATTTCAAGTCAATTATGTTCTGTTAAAGAAGCTATTGCGTTAAATGCTAAATCAGTAGGATATACAATTTATATTGGTAGTGAACATGAGTCAAAAATGTTTCAGGAATTTGAAAAAATAGAAAAGGAAGCTCATAAAAATAGTCTTCAAGTAATAGCATGGATTTATCCTCGCGGAAGCTCAATTGAAGGAAAGGACGAAGGAAAATTAATGGCTTATTCTGCGAGAGTTGGTTTGGAATTAGGAGCAGATATAGTAAAATTGCATTACAACGGTAAATTAAAAGATTTACGTTGGGCAGTTCAAGCAGCAGGAAAAACAAAAATTTTAGTTGCCGGCGGAGAAAAAAAATTAGAAGAAGATATTTTGCAAATAGCAAGAGATGTTGTTATATCTGGAGCTTATGGTTTAGCAATAGGCAGAAATATCTGGCAGAATAAAAATCCTCTAGAACTAACTAAAAAAATTAAGGAGAATTTATCTGAAAAATGATAATAATAAATTTTAAAAACTACAAATCAGGAAAAGATGTTTTATCTCTTGCAAAGAAAATAGAAAAATTTTCAAAGAAATTTATAACCTGCGTTCCTGCATTTTATCTTTCTGAAATTTCAAAAAAGACTTCTCTTAAAGTTTTTGCTCAGCATGTTGATAAGGAAACATCTGAAAAATCAACAGGATTTTTAACAATAGAAAGCGCAAAGAAAGATGGAGCTTCAGGCAGTTTATTAAACCATTCAGAACATAAGTTAGATTTTAAAAAAATTAAAGATACAATTACTATCTCAAAAAAATTAAAATTTAATTTAGTTGTTTGCGTTTCTAATATTAATGAAGCTAAAAAAATTCTAAAACTAAATCCTTTTGCAATTGCTTATGAAGATCCTTCTTTAATCTCAACAAAGAACTCAATAACTTCTTCAAACAAAAAACAAATTATAAATTTTGTAAAATTATTCAAAAATAAAAAAACAATTCCTTTATGCGGAGCAGGAATAAATTCCTCAGAAGATTATACCGAATCATTAAAATTAGGATGCAAGGGAATTTTAGTTTCTTCAATTGTAGCAAATAATTCCCATCCTGATATATTTTTAAATTCAGTTAAACATTTAATCTAATGAAAAAAGAGCAATTAAAAAAAGAATTAGAAAAAAAACATTTTAGAGTTTCAATTTTTGGAAGTGCAAGAGAAAAATCTTCCGAAGATGTTTACAAGGAAGTTTACAAACTAGCAAAACTTCTTGGTGAAAGAGAAATTGATTTAGTAACTGGGGGGGGCCCAGGTTTAATGGAAGCAGCCGCAAAAGGTCATAAAGATGGAAGAAAAAATAATCATGCACACTCTATAGGTTTAGGAATAAAACTTCCAAGAGAACAAAAAATTAACAAGTATGTCGACGCAGCAAAAGAATTCCATAAATTTTCTTCGCGCTTAGATGATTTTATGCTATTATCAAACGCAGTTATTGTCGCTCCAGGCGGGGTCGGAACTTTATTAGAATTTCTTTACACTTGGCAATTAGTTCAAGTGAGACAAGTTTGTAATATTCCAATAATTCTTTTGGGAGACATGTGGCCAGATTTAATTAAATGGCTCGAAAAATGGTCTCTAAAAAAGAAGTTCATAGATAAAGAGGATTTAAATTTATTATTTTTAGCAAGAGATTATAACGAAGCAATAAAAATGATTGACATCTCCCATGAAATGTACAAATCAGGAGATAAAAATTATTGTTTGAATTATAAAAAATATAAAATGTTTTAATGGAAGAAATTAAAAAAGGAATTTACAAACATTACAAAGGGAAATATTATCTAGTTATTGGTATTGGAAAACACAGCGAAACCTTAGAAGATTTTGTTATCTATATGTCTCTTTACGATTCAGAAAAATTCGGAAATAATGCTTTATGGATTAGACCAAAAAAAATGTTTCTTGAAGAAATTAATTTAAATGGAAAGAATATTAAGAGATTTGAGTTTGTTGGATAAATCGTTATTTTTTGATAGTTATTTTGGACAATATAGATATTTAAAAGTTAAAAAAATAACTTTAGAATATGAGAACTCAGAATGTCAAACTAGAATTGTTAATTGATGATGCAAGTTTACTTTCAGAATTTAAAGAAGCGATAGATAAATTAGAAATTTTGTTATGTGCTGATTATTCGAGTGGACTCACCACATTATCTTTCTCTAAGTGGGTAAAAGAAGAGAATTATAAAGGAAGATTAGTCAATGTGAAACTTTCAACCAAGTCTTCTAATAATTCTTTTGTAGGTAATCCAAACATAAGAGTCCTAGATTTAAATGAACTTACAGGTTATGAAATAGAATATCACAGAGAGGGTTTAGATATTATAAAATTAGATGAAAATCCTATAAAATATTCCTTTAGATATGTTTGATCACTTCTTCTCAAATCTCAAACAAGTTCCATTAATGCAATATCTTTTTCCTGTTGGTTTAGGTCCATCATCAAAAACATGCCCTAAATGTCCGCCACATTTTTTACACAAAACTTCTGTTCTTTTCATAAAAAGAGAATCGTCTTTCCTTAGTTCAATAGAATAATTTTTTTCAGGAGAGAAAAAACTCGGCCAACCTGTTCCAGAATCAAATTTTGTTTTTGAAGAAAAAAGTTTCGCCCCGCAAGCCATACAATGGTAATTTCCTGTTTCCTTATTTTTATTTAATGGAGATGAAAAAGGCGTTTCTGTTCCACTTTCTCTTAAAATATGATATTGCTCACTGGTCAATTTATTTTTCCACTCTTCTTTAGCTAGCTTGTTTTCTTTTTTCATAAAATTTTATATTTAGTTAAATAAAAAATAAAAATAATTTAAAGAGTTAGAATCCTTCGTCTTTCTCTTCTTCTTTCTCGTCTTCGTCTTCAAAGTCGTCGTCAAGATCTTCATCGTCGTCTTCTTCAGACTCTTCGCCTTCCTTTTCAAAGTCGGTCTTTTTCATTGAATTTACCTCCCTTAGTTTTATTCTGTTGAGAATAAAAGGTTTTTAAATCTTATTCTTTATCAAAATATATGAAAAATTCAAATTGGAAAATTTTAGCCATCTTTTTAGTAATTTTTCTTATAGCGATTTTTTTATTAAAAAAATCAACGAATAGCGAAAAAAAAGTTTTGTTAGAAACTAATTTTGGAGAAATTGTAATAAAATTAAGATCAGATATGCCTATAACAGCAGGGAATTTTGAAAAATTAGTTAAAGATGGATTTTATGATGGTGTTATTTTTCATAGAATTATCAATGGTTTTATGATTCAAGGAGGAGATCCAACAGGAACAGGAAAGGGCGGTCCAGGATACACAATTGAAGATGAATTTAAAGGAATTCAAAAAAATAATCGTGGAACAATTTCAATGGCCAATGCAGGACCAAATACTGGAGGAAGCCAATTTTTTATAAATTTAGTTGACAATAATTTCCTTGATAATAAACATCCAGTTTTTGGAGAAGTAATAAAAGGAATGGATGTTGTTGACAAAATAGCAAAAGTCAAAACAAACTCTCAAGATAAACCTTTAGAAGAAGTTAGAATAATTAAAGCTAAAATGATATAAAAGTCACAAAACCTGCTGTTTTTTGACCGCCGAGAAATCCGCAACGGACAAAACACCAACTAATCAAGTGGATTTAAAGAGCGTTAACTTACTTTGATAATTTTACCAGATTTAACTCTAATTTTTCTTTTAAAGGAATGATGTCTTATTACATGCGAAATTATTCTAAATAATAAATATAATGCTAAAAGAGAAAATATAATTACAGAAATAGCAGTAGGAGAACCAGCTTTATTTAAAACATTATCAAAAGCTACAAAACCTGTAATTGAACCAGAATTATAAGTGAAGAATTCTTCTACAAATGCTTTTCCATCTTTCTCTGCTATTGTTACTCTTAACAATCCACTTTTTGCACCTGATATTTCTAAATTTATTACCTCTTCTATTTTTTCATTTTCTTTTAGAGAAATTGTTTTTTCTGTTTCAGATATTTTATTTCCATCTTGATCAGATACTATAAATAAAAATTGTTTTTCTTGTGAGACATCACTTTTTATAGAATATCTTACTGTAATTTTTTTATCTTCATCAAGATTCATTTCACCTATTTTTATATCAACATCAGACTTTAGTATAATTATTTTAGAATTTATATCAAATTCTTTTTCTATGCAACTTAATATTATTTTTGGTTTATCTTCTTCATTTACATTTATTGGAACAGACAAAGAAAATAAGAATTCCGTAATCTCACCTTCTTGTATATTTTTTTGCTGATCAGTTTTTAACCAGTTTTCAAAACCATTTTTTGTTATTATTTTACATTTATTAAGAAAAACATTTCCTATATTTTTTACCGATAGTTGAAGAGTTTTAATTTCACCTGGAAGTAATATTAAATCTCCTATATCTTTTATCTCTAAGTCTATTTTATCTTTATTTATTATCACATTACTACCAATAGACCCTCCGCTAGAACCTCCTCCACCTCCACCAGTTGAACCGGCCCCACTAGAACCACCAGCGCTTGTCGTCGTATCAACACTGAAACTTGTATTTATTTGATTAATATTACCTGCAGAATCATTCGCATAAAGATTTAATTCAAAAGAACTAGAATCTATTGTTACATCAAAAGTATTTTGACTTGAACAACTTATGCTAGTATTTGAAATTTCTATTGTGGAACCTCTATACAAATTATACCAACAGTTCATTTGTGATGAATCATTAACGGAGAAAGTTAAAGGTATATTTGTTCTACTTGATTTTGCACCTTTAGGCTCTGTCAAAGTTAAATTTGGTTTTATCGTATCAATATTTAGATTATATGTAGCGTTGCTTGTTTTGTTAAAATTATCTTCGCATGATATTCTCCACATATAACTTCCGTCAGATAGATTTAAATTAAAATAATTATTCTCTGATGTAATTGAATTATTTGTTTTATTTAGGCTCCAGTTTCCTTCAGAATTTATCCATAACTGACAATAATTAATACTTGCTCCAGATACGGCGGTATAATTCAAATTAATATTTTCTTTATAATTTATGTAGGAATTGTTGACAGGATAAATTAAATTAATAGCTGGTGCTCCAGTAATAACAGAAAAATTTATACTTTGAGTAACTAAGTTTCCTAAACTATCGTTTGCGAAAAACTTTAAAATATGGCTCCCATCGTTGCTAACATTAAATGTTGTATTTTGACAATTTGTTATCGTTATATTATTACTATTGTTTAAATTATACCAACATGAAGATATGTTTGAGGTTATATCAGTCACACTAAAGTTTAATTCAAGACTTGTATTTTTTCCATATGTTTTTTGTTGTGGTTCTATTATACTTATGATTGGTGCTTCACTATCTACGCGAAAGGTAATTGATGTTGAGTTAAGATTTCCATTTGTATCATTTGCATATGTAATTAATGTTGTTGTTCCTTGTGGGAATGTATGCTGTGTTGTATTTGTGTAAGTTATATTCGCAGAGCCATTATAAAACCAGATTCTATCAATTTGGTAATCATCCGTCGCTGAAATATTTATCATTATTGTTGAATTGGTGTAGTTAATATTCATAGGAGAGATTATTGTTAAATTTGGAGCGTTATTATCAAGAGAAGTATAATCTATACTAACATTATACAATTCTGATTTTATAGAAGAATCTTTTGTTGTAAAGTATACTTTATATTGAAAATATCTGCTCTGTATACCGAGAATGTTAGTTAGATTTGTATAATAACTATTTGAACTGCCATCTGCTCCAGTAAAATTTGCATCTCCACAATTTACAGAAGAGCAATTTTTTACTTGTAATGTAATGTTTGCAGATTTAATAAGAGAGCCCAATCCAAAAACGTTTCCATTATTACCACCATTAAAATCAGAAATTAATAAAGAAAAATTAACACCAGAGTTAGTTGATCTATAAACATCTTCACTTCCATCAATAACATAAATATAATTATTATCTCCTATATAAAATCTAATTCCGTTATTTGAATCGCTTGCACCATTAAAATCATCGTTAATCAATGTCCAATTTACTCCATAGTTGTCCGATTTCCATAAATCCTGATTGTGTAAAATGAACAAAGCACCACTAGAATTTATAGAAATATCAGTAGCCCCATTTCCAATTCCACCATTAAAATCATCTTTAACTAAACTCCAATTTACTCCTTGATTAGAAGAACTCCAAACATCAGACTGCGCATCAACTGTAAAGATAGAATTAGAGGAGTTAATAACCAATCCAAAAACGTTTCCATTATTACCACCATTAAAATCAGAAATTAATAAAGAAAAATTAACACCAGAGTTAGTTGATCTATAAACATCTTCACTTCCATCAATAACATAAATATAATTATTATCTCCTATATAAAATCTAATTCCGTTATTTGAATCGCTTGCACCATTAAAATCATCGTTAATCAATGTCCAATTTACTCCATAGTTGTCCGATTTCCATAAATCCTGATTGTGTAAAATGAACAAAGCACCACTAGAATTTATAGAAATATCAGTAGCCCCATTTCCAATTCCACCATTAAAATCATCTTTAACTAAACTCCAATTTACTCCTTGATTAGAAGAACTCCAAACATCAGACTGCGCATCAACTGTAAAAACTGATTCAATTGCAGGATTTGTTTTAATCCAAGTTAGATTATTCCATAGAGCAATACTACCTGCATCAAAAATTTTAGAGGTGAAGCTTCCTGTTAGATTTTTGGCAAATAAAATAACAGCAGTATTATTATGAGTCGTGTTAAAATATGTTCCATTATCAAAATTTTCTTTTGTTAAATCTTGAAACTTTAATGCAGATGTTTTAAGTAAAAAGAAAATTATCATTAAACTTATTAAAAAAATAAACCATCTCTTTCTCATGGTCTATTCAATATATTAACGTTTATAAATATTTTTCAATTTGCTTCTTTTCAGACGAAGCAAAAAACTAACAAAATATTTAAACTAACAAAACATGTATTTTAATGATAAAAGAGGTGTACTTATTCTTTTTCGTATTTATTTTATTGTTACCTATAGTTTATTCTGCTGAAGTTAATATTGATGTTAAAGTTGACAAAGAAATATATTCTCCAGGAGATAATCTAACTTTTAATGTATTGTTGTTTCAAGACGGCGAGCAATTAAATGAAAAAATTAATGTAACTCTTTCTCATACTTTTTATAAAAAAGTTATAAATATAAACACTCTTTCAAACAAAGATAATGTTTTTTCATTAGATGCAGATTTTTTTAGCGGTTATTGGGAGATTAAATCTTCATTTGGTAACAGAACAGTTAAGAGAATTTTCTCAATAAAAGAAAATCAAGAGGCAGAATTTAAAATAGTCGGCGATAAATTAATAATATCTAATAAAGGAAATAGTCCTTATACAAAAACTATTAAAATAGTTATCGGCGATGAAATAATAACCCAAAAACAAAACATAGATATCGGTGAATCAAAGGAAATAAGACTAATAGCTCCAGATGGGGTATATGAAGTTGGAATATCAGACGGAAATCAAGAGATAAGAAAAGAAGGGGTTTCATTAACCGGTGATGTTATTGGAGCTTTTGACGAGAATTTATTTGATAATGCGCCAATCATAGGAGTTGTGGGAAGCAATCTTGTGGGTCCTTCAAAATCAAAAAAAAATATTTTTCCTTTAATATTTGTAGGAATGTTATTTTTTGTTTGGGGATTATTACTTTTAGAAAGAAGAATTAAAAAAAGATTTTCATAAATAAAGAATTTTTAGACATTTTGTATGTCAAATCTTTCTAATATATAACCTTTTTCATTTCTATTTGAGAAAACATTACAATCTCTTGAATTAGGAGAAGTTATACTATAATCTTGTTTTGCTTGTCTGACTTCCACTACATCTGAATTTGGTGCTCTCCAAATTTTAGTTTCAAACTGAGAATGTTCATCTAAATGTATCTCAAATATTCCAGTGTCAATTTTCATTTTAGCAAATAGAACCCTCACGACTACGACTTGTAGAGGGCAAATCTAATTTTTTCCTTAAATCTTTCAAAACTTCATATCTAGTTATAAAATCTTTATTAAGAGGCATTCTATTTTCAATAACATAATAATCTTCATTTTCTCTTCGAAATAAAATTCCATCAGAAACAATAATTTGCTTTCTATCTTGAGATTGCCCAAAAACATAATATACTTTATAATGTTTTAATATAGTTGGAGGATATCCCATCGTTATTTCAGCTATCTCTAAAGGATAATTTTCCAAGCAGTTTTCTCTAATTGGAGGATTATCATCTATTATTGGTAATTTATCTAGCCTCTGATTAATAATACTTCTTAAATTATTTTTAGATTCTTCT
>CAZIFJ010000003.1:17520-22677 GCA_964538235.1 Candidatus Woesearchaeota archaeon | reverse complement strand
GTCTTAGCATTGTATCCAATTTTTTCTCCCTTGTCTTTTAATTGTGCAATTATATCTGCACCATCTTTCCCAGAATTGATTGCGATCTGTCTGATAGGAAATTCCAAAGCCCGCTTCACAATTTTAACTCCTATCATTTCTTCTTTGTTTAAATTTAACTCATCTAAAACTTTTGCAGCGTGCAATAAAGTCAATCCTCCTCCAGGAATAACTCCTTCTTCAACAGCCGCAGTTGTCGCATGCAAAGCATCATCAATTTTCATTTTCTTTTCTTTCAATTCTGTTTCAGTCGCAGCACCAACATTAATTACAGCAACACCACCAGACAATTTCCCAAGTCTTTTTCTTAAATCTTCAATTCTATATTCGCTATCCTCTCCCTTTATCTCCGATTCAATTTGTTTTATTCTTTTTTCAATTGCAGACTTGCTTCCTTGCCCTTCAATAATAACTGTTTCTTCTTTTGTAACTTTAATTTTTTTTGCTGTTCCTAAATCTTCAATTTTTACATCTTCAATTTTGTCATCAACTTCTTTTGAAATAAATCTTCCATTTGTTAAAATTGCAATATCTTGTAAAATATCTTTTTTCTCGTCACCAAATCCAGGAGCTTTAACAGCACAGACTTTTATTGAACCTCTAATTAAGTTAATAACTAAAGTTGTCAATGCCTCTCCCTCAATTTCTTCAGCAATAATAATTAAAGGTCTTCCTTCTTGTGAAACAGCTTCCAAAACAGGAACTAATTCTTTAACAGTTGAAATTGTTCTATCAGTAATAAGTATGTACGGCTCTTCATAACTAACTTCCATTTTCTCAGGGTCAGTCACCATATAGGGAGATAAATATCCTTTATCAAATTGCATTCCCTCAACTAATTCCAGAGTTGTCTCTGTGCTTTTAGCTTCTTCAACAGTTATAACTCCCTTGTGCCCAACTTTCTCCATCGCTTCAGCAATTAAATTTCCAATTGTATTTTCATTGTTCGCAGCAATCGTTGCAACCTGCGCAATTTTTTCTTTCTCACTCACAGGAGTTGATTTGCTTTTCAAAAATTGAATAACTTTCTCTGTTGCTTTTTCAATTCCTCTTTTAATTTCAATTGGGTTAGAGCCAGCAGTAATATTTTTCAACCCTTCTAAAATCATCGCCTGCGCTAAAACAATAGAAGTTGTTGTTCCATCTCCAGCTTTATCCTGTGTTTGTGAAGCAACTTCTTTAATTAATTTAGCCCCCATATTTTCAAACTTATCAGACAATTCAATTTCTTTCGCGATTGTAACACCATCATTTGTAACTGTCGGAGAAGAAGGATTGTCTAAAATTACATTTCTTCCCTTAGGGCCCAAAGTAACTTTAACTGTGTTTGCAACTTTATCAATTCCTCTCAAGAGAGCCTGCCTTGCATTTTCCTCAAAAATTATTTGTTTTGCCATTTTAGTCTATTTTAATTTTAGTTAATTCTTCCAAAGATTTTTTTGCTTTTAACAGATTTTCTTTTTCTATAGCCTTAATTATTAAATCTTGTTGTCTATATTTATGACTATATCTTTCTATTAATAGGGTTGCCCCCCCACCTTTATCATATCCCAAAAGTAGAAAAGAGCTTTGCCTTACATCTGCCTCAATCGTACTGCCTAATGTATTTATTATATAAAAACCCCTTCTCTCTAACTCTTCATCTGAAATTTTTAATAATTCTTCATGTATATTTTCGTTAATCACATAATTTCTATTTATCATTTTAATTCGTTATCCTCGCAATTATGTCTTTAAACTCAACTATTAAATATTTTTGCCCATCAATTTCTATTTCCTCTGAACTATATCCCCCATACAAAACTCTATCTCCTTTTTGCAATGGTATAACTCCATCTTTTAAATTTCCAACTTCCTCTATAATTCCTTCTTTTTTATCTTCTGCTTTAGGAAGATATATTCCAGACTTGGTTTTATCTTCACCTTTAATCTGCTTCAGCAAAACTCGCTCCCCAATTGGTTTTATTTTCATTTTCTTATATAAACTCCTTAAATTCAAGGTTTAAAAGATTTATTGTTTTAGAATAGATATATAGGAAATAAAAAGCAAAGTTTTTTCAGACAAATTTAAGTAATCTATTTATCTAATTTTAAAATGAAAAAAGTCGTGATAATAGGTGGAGGATTTGTCGGCTCTTACATAGCAAGAAAATTAGAAGATATATTTGAAGTAATTTTAATAGACAATAAGAAATATTTTGAATTTACTCCATCAACTTTAGAATTAGTTGTTAGCTCCAAATTAAAAGAAAAAATAAGAATATTCCATAAAGATTATTTAAAAAAATCTAAAATTATTATAGATAAAGTTCAAGCTGTAGAAAAGAGCAAAGTGATTTTATCAAAAGGAAAAAAAATAGAATTTGATTATTTAGTAATTTGTTCAGGCTCATCTTATAATTCAAATATAAAGGGAGAAAATGTTTTCTCAGCAAAAAATTCAGATGATTTAATTTCAAGTTATGAAAAATTAAAATATTCTAAAAATATTTTAATTATTGGAGGAGGTTTAGTGGGCGTAGAATTAGCTTCAGAGATTTATTCAAAATATCCAGAAAAAAATATCACAATAATTGATTTATTAAATAGCATCCTATCAAGAAATAACAAAGATACAATTGGATATGTAGAAAAAGATCTTTCAAAAAACAATGTAAAAATAATTTTAAATGAAAAAATAATTGAAAGAAAAGGAAGATATTTTATTACAGACAAAAATACTAAAATTAAAACAGATATAGCTTATCTTTCTATAGGTGTAAAACCAAATTCTGATTTTATGAATGAAAATTTTAAAGAATCGTTAGATAAAAAAGGACAAATAATAATTAATCAGCATTTACAATTACTAAATTATACTAATATTTTTTCTGCAGGAGATGTTAATTCTCTTTCAGAGGAGAAAACAGCCCAAAATGCAAAAAGACAGGCAGAATTAGTTAGTTATAATATTGTTGCATTAGAATCAAATAAAAAATTAAAATCTTATCATGAAAAGAAAACACCAATAATAATTAGTCTTGGAAAATGGAATGGAATTTTTGAAACCGAAAAATTATCATTTGGAGGAATAATTCCAGCATTATTAAAATATTTTGTTGAAATAAGAGAATTACTTCCATACAAATTTAGAAAATGGAAAAATTTAAAGAATTAAACTCAATCTACTTTTAGCCCAGATGGCACAATGGTACTGCGCGAGTCTCGAGACATCTAACTCGTAAGAGTTGGATGTGTAAGAAAGCTTGCTTTTGAGACAACTCGTTTCCGCAAGGATTTCTAGGTTCGATTCCTAGTCTGGGCGTAGAATTTTTATCTAATTCAATCTTTTTATTTTAATTTCATAAGAAAACTTTCTACATATTTTAGAAATATTATCTTTATCAATAAAAGAATAATCATTAATAGTTTTATAAAGCGATTTTTTTCTTTTTATTTCAGGAGAAGCATTTCTAGGGGGAAAGTACATTACATTAAAAGCAGAACTTTTAGTCATTTCTTTTGAAAAGTCGTAGTCAATTTCGTGTTGGTATTGTATATATTTTCTTTTTCTCTTATTTTTTTCTAAAACTCTATCTGTTATATTACTATATTCTTCTACAAATTTTTCAAAGGCCACCTTATTTTCAGTAAGTTGATAGAACAGAAAACTTGTATCCAGTGGCGATGTTCCGAGTGATGTTCCCGCAATTACATTTATAGCCGGATTTACAATTCTAAATTTTTTATAATTTAGAGAGCAATCTGAATTATAGATTGAGATTATTGAAGATAAGTCTCCACTTTTACCATTGATGATATTATTACTATTATTGGAAGGAATAATACTCTCACTTGGATGAGTATGCATATAAAATATTGGGATGAATAGATTTTCATCTTTTAGCTCTTGAGAATAAATTTCATAGTCTAAAGAACCATAAGATGTTTGATTTTTACTTCCTAAAGATGGGACAGCAATTTTCTGTTGAAAAATAAGACTTCTAAATTTGTCCAAGTCTTCTTCATTTAAAGGATAAGTCGTATAAATTACAATAGAAGCCCCTCTTCTTGTTGATTGAGTAAGAGTTGATAGACCTATTAAAGAAGTTTCAACAGAACTAGTATCGCCATTGCGATATCTTTCTAAAGAATGTCTAACTAAAGATGGAGATATTCTCAAAATTCTTTCCTCATAAAGAGGCAAATCATTAATTTTTATTGTGTGTTGATTCATTTCATCTTAATAAAAAATCAATATTTAAACTTTTCTATTTGTAACTACTATATAATTATAAAATTCTCTCTAATCTATTATAATTATAATTTAATCCTAAAACAGAAATATTCTTACCTTCTTCTTTAAATTTTCTTGCTTGTTTCATTTCCCAATCGTCATGGCAATATCTATATGTGTGTTGAGCATCTCCCAATAAAAAGATAGAATTCCCTTCTGGATGAATTTCAAAATATTCAGAACCAAAGAGAAATTTTGCTTTATAATCTTCACTAAGCCCCCGATATTCAGAGTAAATATCTACCTTACATATTAATTCTCCACAATAAAAAATATCATCAATTCTTTCTAAAATTCATTTTCTTTCTCTACTATTTCTTCTAATTTTATTAGCTCTACCACACCATTTCAGAAATTTTGTTCTTAATTCAGGATTTGCAGGCGATTCCCAATTTGATAAAGGTACTGAAAAGTCTATTTCTTTATTATATGAAGAAGTATATCCTGCCTCAATTAATGAATTAAATCTGTCTGGAGTATCTGGTGCAGAGTATAAATTTCCATTTTCATCTACAAAAGAAAGTATTCCATTATTTTCATTATAATGCCCAACTTTTTTTACTCTATCAGAAATATTTGTGTTTATTAATACATCTAAGTTAATAGGATAATTACGAATTAAATAAGATTGTTCAGGTTTCAAACTAACATAATTTGTTTTAGAGCTTATAGAAATCGGATTAGGTTTTATTTCAAGACCATCAATTAACAACCAGCGTTTATTTTTGTTTTTCAATGGTTTTATTCCTAATTCTCTTGCTTTTTCAAAATAGGGATTTAAATTATCTAAATTCATTTTATTTTTCCTCCAAATAGTTATTTAAAATATCAAAATCAAATTG
>CAZIFJ010000003.1:0-17420 GCA_964538235.1 Candidatus Woesearchaeota archaeon | reverse complement strand
AGTGCATTAAAATAGCACCAGCTCTTTTGAATAGAGTCTAGATTATTCAATTGTTCAGCTTGTATGATACTATCTCTAACTTTTCTTGTTTGTGCCTGATAACGTATTTGTTTCATTTTAAATTTCCTCCTTAATTTTTAATTCTCTTAGAATATTTTCCAAATCTCTTTCAGCTTCGCCCCACATCTTGCTAATTTTATGTTTTGGAGATTCAAATTCTCTCAATTCTTCTCTCGATAAAGAGGAGGTTCCAATTGTTATTGCTACAGAATTATATTCTTTAATTATCGGAATAAGACTATAACCTATATTTACGAGTTGACTCGAAAATGAATCAAAATTTGTTCTCTCCAAATCACCTAAATCATTAAGGGGCATTCTATGGTCTAAAAAAATAAAATCGTATTTGTAATTTCTTATTTTATTTTCTGCCTGATTATAGCATTTTACTACTTCTCTATCTTCAGAATTATAACTTGGAAAATATTTCGGCATAACTTTATCTACAGCATTTTCAAGAGCTTCAAGTGGTGATTCTTGGTCTTCTATTATTAATATTCTTTTTGCTAAAGCTGATTCTGAATATTTTAGAGGTTCAAGATTATCGGATTGTGTAACATTATATTTGGGATTGGAAGCATAAGCATCGTAAATTTCTTTACCAATACTCGCTATTCTTATATTTTTATGAATAAATTCTGCTTCTTCAATTAAAGGAACAAGTAATTCCAATGATTCATCCATTGATTTTAAGGCTTTTCTATCATAAGGATTTTCTTTTAACTCCTGGGAAATATGTTTAAGCGTGCTTTCTCCAAGCCTAAAACAAGTTTCTATTGCCTTTATATGGTTTTTCATAGAAATACATTTTTTATACATAGTTAATATTTTACCCTAATATATAAGGTATTAATTATTATAAAATAATTATTATTTAATGACAACATTTATATAATATATTTTTGAATTTGTTCTATGAAAAAAATAAGATCCAATATGCCCCAAAAAGAACTTATTGAACTTGCAAGAAAAGGGATGTATAAAGTTATGTTAGAAAAAGACCATCAAGAAAATGAATATGAATCAGAGAAAACTAATTATTTTTATTTTTCTGGTCTTTGGCATTTAAAATTTGGTCTTGTAACGTCAAAAATAATAAATGACCTTCAAAAAGAAGCTAATTTATTAAGCGTTGGAGTTGGAGGAGGACACTTAGAAAGATTACTTGTAGAAGTCTTTGATATTAATAGAAAAAATATAGATATTGCAGATATTAATCTTGAAGATAGCATCATGAATTATGGTTTTGATTCCTATACTTTTGATATGACGAAGTCTTGGCCAACACTTAACAAATCTTATAATTATATTATTTTTCCAGAATCATTAGGTGTAGCAGTTATGCATAATAATTTATCTTCTAAATTACCTAACAGGTATAAAGAGTCAATTCGTTTTTTCCAAACTTTAAATAATGTGATAGATAATGAGTTGAAATATAAAAAAAGTTCTTCAGAAAGCAACATTCAATTATATAAATCAGTTATTGAACAAGATGTTACGTCAGTAAGAGAATATTATCAAGTTATTTCAGAAGCATTTAGAAATTTATCCGAAAACGGAGAAATTAGAGTAGAAGCAGGAATTAATAGTATTCAAAGCCACGTTTATGTTGCTTTAAAATTAAAAGAATTATTTCCATTTATAGGACATACTAGAGAAGAAGGCTTATCAATATTTAAAAATATTATTAAGAAGAAAGGAAAGGCATAAGTTTTGATTCGGTCTTTCTTAGATTTTCATGAAAAGTTGATACAGAAACTTTCATTTCCCTTGCAAGATTTCCAAGATTAACTTTTCTTGGCCAATTATAATAACCTCTTTTAAGAGCCAATTCAAAAGCTTTCTTTTGTTTATCTGGTAATGAAGGCATTATTTTAGGAAAGTAAATTTCACCATAATCAACTCTACTAAGTTTGATTAATTCAAATTCTAAAAATTTGTCTTTCCATTTTTCAATTTCCTTTATTAAATTTTCAAGAATTTTCCTATTAAAAGAACAAACATCCCATTCTTCATACCCATTTTTTATTATAACTGGTCTAATATGATATAACTCTTGGGCAAATAATAATTCATAGAACTTTTCTTCTTCTGAAATCAAAGCAATTATTCTATCACCATTTCGCTCTATTTCTCTAACTTTCTTATTTTTCTTAAATTCATTAAAAAATTTTCTTTTTTCTATATCTTTTCCTTTGAGATGATGAATTCCAAGAGTATATATTTTATTTCCTTTTCTAAAATAATCCACGGGATAAAGATAATCTTCAACATTAAAATTACTTGTAATTAAGGTATATATGCTGTCTTTATTTAATACCTTAAATCTCAGGTTCCACATAATCTAATATGATTTTTCTGTTTAAATAGATTTTTATTTTATATTTTAATAACTCTAATATTCTCATCCATATCTTCAATAAAATATCCCAATTTATTTATTTTATTTCTAATTTTATCCGCCTCTTGAAATTTTTTATCTCTTCTAAAATTTTCTCTTTGAGAAATTAATTCTTTTATTTTAGTAGGAACTTTTTCTTTATTCTCTTCAAAATCTTTTATTCCTAATCCTAAAACAGAATCAAATTTTTCTAAAAGTTTAATTTTATCTTTAGAAGAAAAGTCAAAATCATCTAAGACTTTCCAAAAAACTTGAATAGCTAAAGAAATATTCAAATCATCATTTATTGTCTTATTAAATTCTTTTTCATAAGCTTCAGAAAAATCTTTCCCCTTATGTTTTTCTTTTTTTATTTCAATTATCTTTCTTTTTATTTTTTCATAAGAGTTTTTTGCAGATTCTAAATTTTCAAGAGAAAATTGCAATGGCTTTTTATAATGTGTTAAAAGACAATAATATCTATAGTGTAATGGAGAAAAACCTTCTTTTTCTAATTCAGAAATTGTATATAATCCACCTTTAGATTTTGAAATTTTTTCTCCATTTTTATTTACTAAAAAAGCGACGTGCATCCAATAATTTACAAATTTCTTTCCTGTTGCGCACTCTGATTGTGCAATTTCGTTTGTGTGATGAATTGGAATATGGTCTTCTCCTCCAGTATGAATATCAATTGTTTCTCCAAGATATTTCATTGACATCGCTGAACATTCTATATGCCATCCAGGAAATCCAACACCCCAAGGAGAATCCCATTCTTGTTGTCTCTTTTCATTTACCTGGGAAAATTTCCAAAGAGCGAAATCTGTTTTATTTTTTCTCTCTCCTAAAGATATTCTTTTTCCTGCTTCTAATCCTTCAATTTTTAACTTAGCAAATTTTCCATAATCTTTAAACCTTGAACTATAAAAATAAATACCATCAGAAGTTTTGTAAGTGTATCCTTTTTTCTCAAGTTTTTTTATCAATTCAATTTGCTCTTTAATATGTTCTGTTGCTTTCGTCCATTTATGAGGAAAAATAATATTTAATTTTTCTAAATCTTTTTTGAAAACAGAGAAATAATATTCGGAAATTTCTTTTGCACTTTTTCCTTCTTTTCTTGAAGCTATTTCAATTTTATCTTCTCCGTCGTCGGAATCATTTGTTAAATGCCCAACATCAGTAATATTTATTATTTGCTTTACTTTGTAATTATTATATAACAAAGTCCTTTTCAAAATATCAGAAAAAATAAAATACCTCATATTCCCTATATGTTGATACCAATAAACTGTAGGCCCGCAAGTATACAACCCAACTTCGTTCTTTTTAATCGATTTGAAAATTTCTTTTTTTCTTGTCAGCGTGTTGTAAAATTTTATTTCCATTCATATGTAATAGAAAGAGTTATTTAAAGATTTTAGGGTTTTGATTAATAGATAAAACAATTCATTACTTTCTTCTAATGAACTATTCTCACATATATTTTTATAATTTTATTTACTAAGTTTTTATGGAGAATTACAAAAAAGAGTTCATTAAATTCTTACTTGATGTAGATGCTTTGCATGTTGGAGGAGATTTTACACTTAAGAGCAAGAGAATTTCGCCCTGGTTTGTAAATGTTGGAGATTTTAATGATGGTAATTCAATTTCAGCGCTTGGTAGATTTTATGCAGAAGCTCTAATAAATTCAGAAGAAAATTTTGATATTTTATATGGTATCCCAGAAAAAGGAAATGCTCTTGTTGTTGCCACTGCAATTGCCCTTGCTGAAAAAGAAAAAAATATTCCTTGGTTCTTTACAAGAAAGACTCCAAAGAAATACGGAGAAGCTTCAGAACTTCCAGAAGAAGATAAAAAAATTAAAGAGCTTGTAATTGGAAGGGTCCCAAAGAATGGACAAATAATTGCACAACTTGATGATGTTTTTACTGCTGGAGATGCAAAGTATGAAGCAAGAAAAACTCTTCAAAGTATAGGTAATTTCGAGCTTCCTGCTTTGGTGATTGCAGTGGACAGACAAGAAGTAGGAGTCGATGGTAAAAGTGCAATAAAAGAATACGAAGCTCAAACCGGAACTAAAGTTATTTCTATAGTTAATGCTTCAGAAATTTACCAATTCTTAAAAGAGCGAGAAATTTTTCCATTAGAAAAAATTAATAGAATGTCAAACTATTTACGATTGTATGGACCTGATGCAGTTAAAAATGTCGTAGGAAAACTTGAACAAAAAATTATAGATTCTGATAGAAGCGTTATTCCTGCTTGCGATGTTGAAACTCTTGAAAAATTTGAATTACTTATTAAACAAACTGCAAATATTAAAGGAATTGGAGGATATAAAATTGGATTTGAACTTGGATTGAATTATGGTTTACCTAAGGTAGTTGAAGTTGCAAGAAACCTAACAGATAAACCATTAATCTATGACCATCAAAAAGCTGGAACAGATATTCCAGATACTGGAAAGAATTTTGCTAAGGTTGTAAAAAAAGCGGGAGTAGATGCGGTTATTCTGTTTCCACAAGCAGGACCAGAAACAGAAAGAGCTTGGATTTATCACGCTTTAGATAACGGACTTAAAGTTATTGTTGGCGGAAGAATGACTCATCCAGCTTATACAGTGAGTGAAGGAGGGTTTATCACAGACGAAGGTGCTTTGGAGATTTATAGAATAGCAGCAAGAGCAGGAATAAATGATTTTGTTGTTCCTGGAAATAAACCTGAAGTTATTAAAAAAATAAGAGAAGTTGTTGAAACAGAAGGAGCAGACCCAATATTCTATGCACCAGGGTTTATTGCTCAAGGCGGAAGTATTTCTGACTCTGCAAAAGTTGCAGGCGATAAGTTTCATGGAATTGTCGGAAGAGGAATTTATGAAAAGTCTGATATGAGGCAAGCAGCAATAGAACATACTTCTCAATTAAACTAATCTTTTTATTATTTCCATCGTTTCATCAAAGCTTTTCACTCTCGATATTTTCCCCCTAATTTTGGAAGCACCTTCAAATCCTTTAAAGAAATTTACTCCAAGATATTTTATTCTATTAATCTCAACAACATCATATTTTTTAGCTAAAATTAAATACTTCTTGAATTGATTTATTCTATCTTTTGGAGTTATTGTAATTTCTTTTCCAGTTTTTAAGTAATGTAAAATAGATTTGAAAATTAAAGGATTTCCAATAGCTCCTCGAGAAATCATAGCACCATCGCAAATCTCCAGTATTTTTTCAACATCTTCTCCAGTAAAAATATCTCCATTTCCAATAACAGGAATTCCAATTTCTTTTTTTACTTTTTTAATCCAACTCCAATCAGCAGGAACATCTCTTCCATGAAAAGCCATTCTGGCATGTAAAGTTAATGCAACCGCTCCAGATTTTTCAATTTCTTTCGCAACTTTCATGACATTGTTTTTTTTAAATCCTAAACGAATTTTTACAGTTGTTGTTAATCCATTTTCTTTCAAAACCTTAATCATAGAGCCAATTTTTTCAGGATGTTTCAGCAAATAGCTTCCAGAAGCATTGTCAGTAATTCTTATAGATGGACATCCACAATTTATATCAATAATTTTAAATTTTTTAACATAAGGAATAACTTTTTTAAATTCATCAACATTTCTTCCAGTAATCTGAACTCCAGAAGGAAAATCTTCTTTATTTGTCTTCAACATATTTTGAGTTTTTATATTTGAATGCAAAATTGCTCCAATGTTTAGCATCTCAGTATAAGCCATTCCTGCCCCAGCTTTTCTACATAAAATTCTATAAGGTAAATCCGTCACATCAACCATCGGAGCCAAAAATATAGGATTTTTTAATTTAACATTTCCAATAGTTAGGGATTTCATATAAAAAATATATCTCTTCTATTTTATACTTTGTGGATAGAATAAAATTTAATACTTTATTGTTTTATAGTGTAACTCTTTATAGCCCTTTCTAAATCATTAACAGACGGCTCAGGAAACCTTATTTTTTCATCCAACCCCATTCTCTTATATGCTTCAACCCTTTCATCTATATTTATTAATCCATCATTATTAGAGTCTGCAAGTTTAGATAAATTATTTTTTAATTCGTTATTTCTTTTTTCTTCTCTTAACTCATAAATTGTTTTTCTCTCCTCAAACAGATTAATTTTTCCTATATGTGCAAGTCTGTTAATCTGTTCAACAAAAGATATAGAACCTATGGCAAGAGGAGTTGAAATTAATATTGCTCCGCCAAAGAAATAAAGTGCATGAAGTAAAAACTTTGGATAAAATAGTCTTTTACTTTTTTGGTTGTCTATTTCTGCTTGCCCAGAGTCAATGTAATTTGTCATACTACCTATCGGTAAATATTTCCATGAATTTTTTAAAGCTTCTTGTAATTTCATATTGATATAACTTTATAGGGGTATAAAAATCTTTCGAAATGTCTTATTCTACCAAATTTTCTAATTTTATTAATTCGTATTCTCTTGACCTTAAATCAAAAAACCCTCCAGAATATGAAGGTTTAAAATCTTTAATAGATTCTTCTCCTCCTGAAAATCCCCAATTAACATAAAAATCAGATATAAAATCTTTTAATGTAGTATATTGTAATATTAACATTAAAGAATCTTCCTCATCTCCCAATTCTCTAACTATTTCATATATTCTTTGTAACCCAAAATTCAAATCGTAACTTTGCTCAAATTTTTTTATTGGTGAATTAAGAATTCTTGAAAAGCCCGATAATATAAATTCTATATTCGATATCAATGGATAGATTACAAAAAGAGATTTTCCATTTAATTTATTATCTGCAAAATCAGCAAGTCCTCTTAAAAATATACGATTTAACTTTCTAAATCCAATTTCATTAATTAAATATAGTTGCTCCATCTTATTTAAATTCTCTTTCTATTTACATAATATTTATATATTACTATCTTCTATAATAGATATGGAAAAAGACATAGATAGAATTCAGAAAAATCCAGAAACAGATATAGTTATTAGAATAGACGACTTCGGAGGAAAAAGAGGAGTGACAATTAGAGAATTTGTAAAATCAGAAAGATATTCTGGGTTTACAAAAGCCGGCACAAGAATTCCAGCAGAAAAATTTCATTTATTTAAGCAAGCAATTAATTCAATAGATGAAAAAGAGTTATTAGAAAGTCCAATTGACAAACAAGAATCTCAATCAAATTTTGATTCTAAAAAATTAAATAAAAATACCAATAACGTTGAAGACATAGAAGAACAATTTATGTAAAATAATTATCTCTTCCCTTCAATTTCAAAAAATGCTTTTAATTCTTCTTTAAATATTATAATATCAGTGATTACTTTCTGTTCAAAATCCTTAATTCTATGAGGTATAACATATTTATCGTAAACATCCCTCAAAAATCTGTAAAAAGGGGCAACATCCCATCTGCTCTCAGCGTCTCTAACAAGAATACCCTTTATTTCAACATTAATATTTCCTCTATTTGTTCTTTTAGTTTTTCCATCAATTTCAACTTCAACATCTGTTAAATTACTAACTTTCATTTTTACTTCAATTTCAATTTTAAAATAATCAGATAAATCTTTGGTTGCTTTCCAGACAATTTCTATTGTTTTTGAATTTCCAGACAAACTTTCAGAATATTTATCCTCAATAACACCATAGTTTTCTCTTTCTTTTAGCCAGTTGTATGCAAGTCCGTAAAAATCCCGAAAATTAAAAATTCCTGTATTGTCTACTTTTTCTTTTATGACCTCTTTTTTATCAACCATATATTATAAAATATATTTGATATTTAAAGATTGCTCTTTAAACTTTAATTGGCTCATCTAAAACCAATTCAACTTTATTATTAGAATAACTAATTTCTTCTTTATCGCTCTTTATGTAAAAAATTATTTTATTCGAATTTTTAGGGAACTTTAAATTTTTCATCCATAGTTTTCTTTCAACACCGACGTCAATTTCTTTTATTTCTGTTCTATTAATTTCTTCTTCTTCAGAAGAAATTATTAATTCATTCATTTCAGATTTATCCAGTCCATAGTTACTGATAGAAATTTCGAAATCAACATATCCTCCTTTTTTTGTGGCATTAGCTTTTTTTATTACAATGTCTGGCAGAGGTTCAACAGAATAAAGTTTGTTTATTGAGTTTATTATGTATTCATCAATTACCTGATTACATCCGGTTGTTGGATACATTATGCTTCTTTTGTTGTTGTTATGATCATATCCTAAGACGTGTAATATTTCATGCAATGCAATATTAGGTTTATTACAAGCTTCATTTCTAAACAAAGCTAATTCCCCTTCATAAATAATTGCGTAATTTGTCGCATTAATAACTTTTCCAGGCCCGCCTTCTCCAGCAACAAAATATCCTGATTTATTTGAAGGTTGAATAACACTTGAGCAGGAAATTTTTATTTCAGGATTTTCATTTACAGGATAAAAAGTAAGATTTGTTAAATCTTCGAGAATAAAAAATGCCTCCCTTAAATTTCTCATTTTGTTTTCGTTACATTTTTCACTTAAAGAATAACTTATTTCTTTTTTAGAAAATCTCATATTTGGAAGAAATTGCTCATTGTTGGATGTTGTAATTGTAGAATCATTTATCTCAAATGGCTCAAATAAAACTGGCTTGCTATTTTTTACACTTTGATATGCAATTGCTCCAGTAAAAACAACACCAAAAAACAAAAGCCACAAAATCAAATCTAATATCCTCATTTCATAAAAAGAAAAAAGAAATATATAAACCTATTTGCAATTACAAATCTTTTTAACATACCTCCTCTTTAATAATTTATGAAATTAAATAAAAAAATAAATGTTTTCGCTTTGGACGTTGATTCAGAAACTTTAAAACAATTTGAGGAGTGTTACTCACAAAAATTTGTGGTTGCTGCTACTTTAATGCCTGATGCTCATTCTGGTTATGTTGCTCCAATAGGGGCAGTTTTGCAAACAAAAGATTTTATTGTGCCTTCATGGGTTGGCTTTGATATTGGTTGTGGTCTAATTGCAGTCAAAATTCAAGGAAAAAATATTTTTGAAAAAGTAAAAAAGAACTCCGAAAAAATTTACAATGAAGTAAAGAAAAGAGTTCCCATGGGTCTTGGTCTATTAAATAATAAAGATGAATTATCAGAAGAAACAAAAATAAAATTTAAGGAATTGGTAAAAAAATTAGAAAGCTCAAAACATAATAAAAATCTTGTAAATTTTATCAAACAAACAGGTGAAAGAAATCTTGGCTCACTTGGATCCGGAAACCACTTTATTGAATTAGGTTTTTTCAAAAAAGAACTTTGGCTTATAATTCATTCTGGCTCAAGAAATATAGGACATAAAACAGCAGAAACCTACATGAAAAAATCAGCAGATTCAGAAAAAGAATATGAAAAAACATTCCCAATAAAAGCAGATTCAGAATTAGGAAAAGAATATCTTAATGTTTTGGAATTTTGTTTAGATTTTGCATTACAAAACAGATTAGAAATAAGTAAAAAAGTTATAAAGATAATTGAAGAAATAATCAAAGAAAAAATAAATTCAAAATTATGGGTGAATAAAAATCACAATCATGCTGTTTTAGAAAATAAATTTTACATTCATAGAAAAGGTGCAACTCCAGCAAAAAAAGGAGAAAGGGGAATAATTCCAGCAAATATGCGAGACGGAACTTTTCTTGTTAAAGGTTTGGGAAACAAAAATTTTCTTTATTCATCATCGCACGGAGCAGGAAGATTAAAATCAAGATCTCAAGCAAGAAAAACAATATCTATAGCTGAATTTCAGGATAGTATGAAAGGAATTGTAGGAACAATAACTGAAAAAACAATTGATGAGTCACCAATGGCTTATAAAAATATAAATTTAGTCATGGAAGCTCAAAAAGATAGCGTAAAAATAATAAAACAGATTAAACCAATAATAAATTGGAAAGGTGTTTAACTTGTTAAAAGTTTATAAACCTCTTCCATAGGTTTTCTATATGTTAATATGTGAAGAATATGATACTATTCAAGGCGAAGGAAAATATTTAGGAGCTCCAAGTAGATTCATAAGAACAACAGGATGTAATTTAAGATGTATTTGGTTAGAATCAGATGGAACAAAAACTAAGTGCGATAGCCCATATACTTCTTGGAATCCTGAAAGAGGTTACAATCTAAATCCAGAAGATACAGTTAGAGAACTAAAAAATTCTAATATAGAACATATAGTTATAACTGGTGGAGAGCCAACATTACAAAAAGACCTAAAAGAAACACAATATTACTTCATTGAAGAAGGATACTTTGTTACAATAGAAACTAACGGAACAAGATACATTTCTGAAATGAATCAATCATTTATTAGTTTATCTCCAAAATTAAATAGTAGCACTCCTTTAAGTGGAAAAGAAAGAAAGATTCATCAAAATAATAATGATTTCATTGATACGACGATAAAATGGATTGAAAACAATCCTTATCAAATTAAGTTTGTAATAAATAGTCCTAATGATTTTAATGAAGTAGAGGGCTTAATAAAGAAATTAAAACCAGATAAAAGAAATGTTTGGTTAATGAGCCAAGGAATAACAAAAGAACAGATAAGGGAAAAACAAGAATGGATAATACCTTTTTGTATGGAAAAGGGATATAACTACTCTCCGAGAATGCAAATAGAAATATGGGGAAATGTTAGGAAAAGATAATAAATATCAATTTGTTTAATAAATAATGAAAAACCTTCCAAGAAACAACGAGGCATATACAAAATTAGCTAACGAATACGAAAAAAAATTAAATTATTCTGCAAAAGAATATCTTTTAAAAAATGCAATAGGACAACACATAAAAAGTGGTTCTAAAATTGCAGTAATAGGAGCAGGTACGGGATACGACATAAAATTAATAAATGAATTAAAGAAAAATTGCACCATAATAGGTATAGAGCCAAATAAAAAATTGTTTCAAAAATCAAAAAATTTATTTGAAAAAATAAGGAAAAATAAAATATTTCTTTACAACATTAAAGCAGAAGAATTTGGAAACAAATTTAGAAATTTTGATTGTGTTTTATTTAGTTACTCCCTTCATGAAGTTTTAGATAAAAGAAAAGGAAAGAAAACCCTATTAGATATTATAAAAAGATTCAAAAACAAACTAAAAAGTAAAGGAATATTGATAATAATAGATTTTGAATATTGTGAAGAATGTGATGAAAAAAAGCTAAATAGATGGAAAAATAAAATAGTAAAAGATTTAGGACATTGGCACGAAAAGAGAGAAATATTTTACAGAAGAGAAATATTGAAAACTTCTTCAAAATATTTTAAAAAAATTCACGAGTATAATTTAAAAAAAGCAAAGTACCGAATATCAAATGAATATAGTTTAGTTCTAAAGAAATTATGAAAAATTTCAATCAATTAAATCTTTCTTATCTTCCGGCTCTTCAAAATCTTTATATCTAACAAATCTAATTTTATCTCTAACTTTTTCAATTTCATCAACTATTCTCCAACATTCCATAATTTCTTCTGAGCTTGGAAAATAATTATGCCTTCCTAAAATAGCTTCACCAATTAAAGAACCATAATCATTATTATTTTCATTAGCTAAATTTTTCCCATTTAAATATAAAATTTCCTTGAATTTTTCTTTACCTTCTTTTCCAAATAACAATTTAATTTTCTTTTCCGGAGAAATTTGTAAAACGATTGAATCTCCAGTTTTCAGGAAAATTCTAATCTCAAAATATTTCCTATTTAATTTTTTCCCAGTTCTAAGAAATATTTTAACACCTTTCCACCTTTCGTTATCACAACTCAAACCAATTTTAGCAAAAGTTTCAATATTTGAATTAGAAATATTTTTTTCTTCTAATTCTTTTTTATAAGATTCATATTGTCCTAATAAGGAATTTTCTATCTTCATCAATTTTATCTTTTTTAAAATATTAACTTTCTCGCCGTGTATTTCTTCTTCATTCATATTTTTTTTAACATTCATCAAAACCAAAGATAAAACTTGCAATAAATGGCTTTGAATCATATCTTTTATAGCTCCTGTTTTATTATAAAAATCAATTCTGTTTCCAATTTCATTATTTTCATCCGATATAATTTCAACCTTTTCAACAAATTTATTATTCAATAAAGATTCAAAGTTCTCATTCTCAATTTTCAAGGGAATTATTTTCTGCACAGCATATTTTCCAAGATAATGATCTATTCTAAAAAAATTTTCTTCATTAAAGCATTCATTAACAATTTTATCCAGTCCAATAGCAGATTTTAAATCTTCTCCATATGGCTTTTCAAAAATTATTTTAGAATAATTATTATTTAATCTGACTCTATTTACCCCCTTTACAATTCTTTCAAAAAAATTAAATCCAGTAGATAAATAAAATAACCTATTTCTAGAATTTCCATTCTCAATCTCTTCAACAAAACTCTTTAATTTCTCAAAACTGCCTTCTTTATTTATATCCAAGCTCAAATATTTTACATTCAGATCTTCAGAATTTTTTTTATCTTCTTCTGAGATATTTTCCAATAGAAATTCTTTATATTTTTCGTCTGAAAATTCTTTTCTTGAAATTCCTATCAGAGTTAAACCTTTTCCTAATATTCCATTTTTAACTAAATAAACAAAAGCAGGAAATAATTTTTTTCTCGCTAAATCTCCACTTCCCCCAAATAAAACTATTGTAAATTTATTATCCATATAAAAAGAAACAAAATTAACTTATAAATTTACTTAAAATAATAATCTAAAGAAGATTTTCCATTTATTAATCGTTCAGCAACATATTTTGCAGCAAGAAAGCATCCTGGTTGTGTTCCAGCTCCAGCAATTGAAGAAAAATTTTTATCAAATTCTATAAGAGTTTCACGATTTTCAGTTATTCCAAATCCAGCAGACCAAACATATTCTATAGGGAGATTGAGATAAGGGAATAATTTTTTTATGTACAATTTAATATGTTGAAGATGCGGAAAATGAGGATCATTTATTTTATGCTTTTTATGAACTATAGTTCTACCGAAACCAACTAATAACTTATTTTCTTCTGTGACTTTAAAATAATCATAACTTCTTTTCGGATCCCAAATAATTTTTTTCCTTGTTAAACCTGTTTTTATTAATTCTTCTTTATTTAAAGTTCTTGTAATAACAATAGTCGTTTTTTCGTTTTGTACTTCTGAAGCTGGATGCTCTTTATCAATTGCTAAAATTATTTTTTTAAATTTAATTTTTCCTTTCTGGGTTTTAGCAATATTTTTTTTAAATCCTAAAAAATTTGTTTTTTCATATATTTTAATTCCTATTTTATCTAAAATTTTAGATAAATTTTGTGTAAACTTTAGAGGATTTACCGATAATCCATGATTTTTTGAGAGAATCCCATGAGTATAAATAGGTGAATTAAGCTCTTTTTTTAATTCTTCTCCTTGAAGTAATTTGGCCTTCTCATCTAAACTTTTTTCTTGTACATATTCTTTTTTTAAGTATTTATCAAAATAATGCTTTTTACTACAATATAAAGTATCTTGTGGCTCTGCTTCACAATCTATTTTTTCTTTTTTAATTAATTCATACATTTTTTGTAGAGTTTCATATATTTCAAACCAAAATTTTTTTGCTTTTTCTTTTTCATGCTTGACAAGAAGATCATTCAAGTCATCTTCCCCCCTCACAACTAAAGTTCCAGCAGCTTTTCCAGTTGCTCCACTCGCAATAAAATCTCTCTCAATTAATACAATATTTTTTGCTCCAAGTTTATTCAAAAAATAAGCTAAAGAAACTCCTGTAACTCCTCCTCCAACAATTAAATAATCACATTGAATATCTTCTTTTAATTCCTTTCTTATCTTATAAGAAGGATTTTTCCAAAACACCTCATATTTCATAGAATAAAAAAGATTTAAATATATATAAATTTTACTAAATTAAAGAGTGTGAAAATGAGTTTTGATTTTGTTGTTTTAGGCGCAACTGGGATGCAGGGAAAAATTGTTTCTAGAGATTTATTAGAAAATAAATTTTCAGTTTTGCTTTGTGGAAGAGACAAATCACGCGTTGAACATATTTTGAGAAAATATAAAAAATGTAGGTTTGAATATTTTGATATTAGAGATACTCAAAAATCAATTAACACGATAAAAAATTCAAAAGCAAAGGTTGTTGCAAATTGTATGGAGGGGGACTGGAATCTTTTAGCTTTACAATCATGTATAAAGGCAAATGCAAGCATTATAGATTTAGGTTCAGAAATTCCAATGACAAAAGAACAATTTAGTTTAGATTCAGAATTAAAAAATAAAAATTTAATTAGTATTACTGGTTGTGGTTCTGTTCCAGGAGTTGGAAACGTAATGTTAAATTATGTTTCAGAAAAATTAGATTCAATAGATACAATTGAAGTAGGATTTTCTTGGGATTCAAACATAAAAAAATTTGTAGTTCCATTTTCTATTCAAAGCATAATTGAGGAGTTTACCGATCCAGCCCCAATTGTAGCTAAAACCAAATTTATAAATAAAATTCCTTTAAATTCAATTATTGAAGATCATCATCGAGGAATTGGTAAACAAAAAGAGTTTTTTGTAAGACACCCAGAAACTTACACATTTTATAAATATTTTAAAAATAAAGGAGTGAAGAATATAAGATTTTATGCGGGTTTTCCACAGCACTCTTTTGAAAAAATAGTTTCAATGATTGATTTAGGATTTGGAAGTAAAGAAGAAATTTTATTTAAAGGGGTTAAAATAATACCAGTAGAATTTTTAACAGAAGTTTTAAAGAAACTAAAAATTCCAAAAGGTTATAAAGAAAAAGAAAATTTGTGGGTCTATGTTTATGGAAAAAAAGATAAAAAAGATAAAGATATTTTTATGGAATGTATTGTTCCAACATTGAAAGGATGGGAAGATGCAGGTTGTAATATCGATACAGGAATGCCTGCAAGCATAATGGCTCAATTTATTTTAAATGGAACAATAACTAAAAGAGGAAGTTTTGCCCCAGAAGCAGCTGTTCCCCCAATTCCATTTTTCAAAGAATTAAGAAAAAGAAAAATGATAATTTATGAGAATGGTAAAATAATTAACTAACGAAATAAAATTTCAAATAAAGAACATTTTTATATTCTTATTAACTCTTAATTAAAAAGATGGAGATAGAAAATTTAAAATCAATAGCAAATTTGTTAAGAAGGGACTCTTTAATTTCAACAACTTCGGCTGGCTCAGGTCATCCAACTTCTTGCTTGTCATGTGCTGAAATAATTTCCGTTCTATTTTTTAAAGAAATGTCCTACGATATAAAAAACCATGAAAATTCGAATAATGACGAATTTATTTTAAGTAAAGGACATGCTTCTCCAATTTTATATTCTGCTTTAATTAGAGCAAAATGCATAAAAAATAATATAAAAGAATTAAGAAAGTTAGATAGTAATTTACAAGGTCATCCTATACCAAATTCTCTTCCTTGGATAAAGGTCGCAACTGGCTCTTTAGGGCAAGGTTTATCTGTCGGTGTAGGAATGGCTCTCGCAGGTAAATTACAAAATAAAAATTTCAGAACTTATGTTTTATTAGGGGACAGCGAAATGGTCGAAGGCTCAAACTACGAGGCTTTGCAAATCGCTTCTTATTACAATTTGAAAAATCTTTGTGTAATTATAGATGTAAATAGGTTAGGTCAACGAGGTGAAACAATGTTATCTTATAATTTAGAAAAATATAAAAAAAGAATAGAGTCATTCGGATGGGAAACAAAAATAATTAATGGAAATAAAATTGAAGAGATTGTTAATTCACTTGAAGAAGCAAAAAATTCATCAAAGCCATTCGCAATAATAGCAAAGACAACAAAGGGAAAGGGAGTTTCATTTTTAGAAAATAAAGAAGGCTGGCACGGGAAAGCTTTGAACCAATACGAATTGGAAAAAGCCCTAAAAGAAATTCCAGAATCAAAAAGTCCAGAAATAAAAATAAAATCTCCAGAAAAATCAAAAAATGAAATTTACAAATTAAAAATTCCAGAATCAAAAAATTATAAACTTGGAGAATTAATTTCTACAAGAAAAGCGTACGGAGATTCTTTGTCTTTACTATCAGAAATAAATAAAAATATTTTAGTTTTAGACGCAGAAGTTTCAAATTCAACTTTTTCAGATGAAGTTAAATTAAATTCAAGAGCTAAATTTATTGAATGTTTTATAGCAGAGCAAAACATGATTTCAATGGCTTTAGGTTTGTCAAAAAAAGGATTTAATATTTTTGCATCAACTTTTTCTTGTTTTTTATCCCGCGCCCACGACCAATTAAGAATGGCTTCTTTGTCAAATCCGAACTTAACAATTATAGGTTCGCATTCAGGTGTTTCAATAGGCCAAGACGGTGCTTCCCAAATGGGACTTGAAGATATTTCAATGTTTCGCTCTCTTCCCAATAGTGTAATTTTCTATCCTTCAGATGCGGTTTCAACACAATCCTTAGTTAATCTATCATCACAAATTATAGGTTTAAAATACATCAGAACAACAAGAGGAGGAACATCAGTAATTTATAATAAAAATGAAAAATTTCCTTTAGGAGATTTCAAAATTTTAAAAAGTTCAGAAAAAGATAAACTAGTTTTAGTTGGTGCAGGAATAACTTTACACGAATGCCTAAAAGCTCACGAAATTCTAAAACAAAGAAATGTTTTGTCTTCAGTAGTAGATTTATATTGTATAAAACCTCTTAATTCAAAAAAATTAATAGAATTTATTAAATCTCATGGAAACAAATTAATAATTTCAGAAGACCATTATAAAGAAGGGGGAATTGGAGAAATGCTCTCATCAGAATTAAAAAATTCAGGAATAAAAATTATTCATCTCTCCATAAAAGAAATCCCTCATTCAGGAACTCCAGAAGAACTTTTAGAAAAATATAGAATTGATAGTAAAGCGATTGT
>CAZIFJ010000002.1:0-51483 GCA_964538235.1 Candidatus Woesearchaeota archaeon | reverse complement strand
TAATTTTCTAATAATATATTTAAACTAACATCTCTTTCTTTTAAAATGAAAATTCATGCAATAGGAGGTTATAGCGAAGTTGGAAAAAATATGACTGCGCTTGAAATTGGAGAAGACGTGATTATTTTTGATTCAGGATTATATCTTCCTGCAATTATGTCGGTTGAAGAAAAAGAAAAAATTCCGACAGAAAAAGGAATGAGAAATTTAGGCGCACTTCCAGACGATGTTTATCTTCAAAGAAAAAATTTATCTCAAAAAGTTTGCGCGATTTTAATTTCGCACGCACATTTAGATCACGTCGGAGCTGTTCCATATAATTCTTACAGATACAAAGCAACAGTAGTAGGCACAGATTTCACAATAGAATTATTAAAAGTCTTAATGAAAGATTCAAATCAAACAATTCCAAATAAAACTTTTTCAGTCAAGCCAAATGGAATTTTTCACATAAGAGGAAAAAAGAATTACAAAGTTGAATTTATCAACATGACTCACTCAACAATTCAAACAGCTTTAATTGCAGTTCATACTCCAGAAGGAATTGTTCTCTATGCAAATGATTACAAGTTAGATAATTCTCCAGTTTTTGGGGATAAACCAAATTATAAAAGATTGAAAGAACTTGCAAGACAAGGGGTCAAAGCGCTAATTGTAGATTGTTTATATGCCCGCGACGATAGAAAAACACCCTCTGAAAAAATTGCGAAAATTCTTTTAGAAAATGTTCTGTTCAATAATGACAATAATAATTCCGGAATAATTTTAACAACTTTTTCTTCTCATATAGCAAGATTAAAAACAATAACAGAATTTGGCAGAAGATTAAATCGTGAAGTTGTTTTTTTCGGAAGAAGTTTAAATAAATATGTAACAGCCGCAGCAAATGTTAATCAAGCTCCATTTAGACATAACATAAGAATGTTTAATTTTAGAAAACAAATGGAAAAGATTATGAAAAAAATTGACAAAAATAAAAAACATTATCTAGTAGTCTGCACAGGACACCAAGGGGAACCTCAATCTATTTTAGACAGACTATCAAGAAGCCAACTGCCATTAAAGTTATCGCAAAATGATCAGGTTATTTTTTCTTCAAAGACGATTCCAACACCAGTAAGTGAAGTTAACAGAGAAGCTTTAGGAAAAAGATTAAAAAAGTACAATGTAAAAATTTTTGATAACATTCATGTTTCTGGTCACGGAGGAAGAGAGGATTTAATTGATTTAATAAAATTAACAAATCCTGAAAATATTATTCCTTCTCATGGAGATTTAAATATGTTAACAGCTGGAGTGAATGTTGCAGAAGAGTTAGGATATAAATTAAATAAATCAGTTCATCTTATGCAGGATGGAGCATCGTTGGAGTTAAAATGAATGATGAAATAGCAGAAGGAATAAAAATTGCAATTGAAAGGGGAGAATCTTTAGAAGAGGCAATCCAATCTTTTATTAATGCAGGATATAATCCAAATGAAGTCAGAGAAGCGGCAAATAGCTTAACAGATGGCGCAGCAATTCCACTGATTAGCGAGATTCCAGAAAATAAACTTTCTGAAATTTCATCTCCTCAGAAAAATTTAAATGAAATTCCAAAAGAAAATAAAAAGAAAATAATTTGGATAATTCTTATTTTTATTCTTTTAATCTTAATTTTAACAATAATAATCTCCCTCGTATTTTTCAAACCAGAGTTAACGAAATTTATAAATAATTTCTTCAAATAATATGGATTTAATTAATCTTTTCAGAGAATCTCTTTATTATTTTTATAAAAATTTTTATTTAATAATTCCAAGTACAACTTTATTTTTTTTACTCACGATTTTTTCATCTGTTTCAATAGAAATTAATCAATCTTTTAAATCAGGGTTTTTAATAAGCTCTTGGCTTGTAATTTTCTCACTAGGAAATTTACTTCTTATTTCTTATTTTTTTGCAGGCCTTATCTCTCTTTCAGGAAAAAATTCAAATAATGTCGAAGTGCTTGACAAACCTCGCACTTTAGTGCGAGGAGCACTTCGAGCATCCAAAAGTCCACGAAAAGGACTTTTTGATAATAAAATGAAATTTTTTTTCAAAGAGGCAAATAAATTTTTTATGAAAAATTTCTTTTTTATTCTTCTATTTTTAGTATTTTATAATATTGTAAATTATCTTTCTTTTCACTTAACTTTTTTTATAGGCGGAATTTTTTCTCTTCCAGAAAATTCTGCAAAAATTTTATTTTTAATTTTTTATTTTATTGGTTTATTTGGGTTTATAATATTTTTAGCCTTTACAAATTTTTATTTTATTATCTTTAATTTAAGCTTTAAAGAAGGATTAATAAAAAGTTTTAATTTTGTAAAAAATAATTATATTTCTGTTGGGGTAATTTTATTAGCCTTTTTTATTTTTAATGAAATCATATTATTTCTTCCAGAATCTTTTTATGAAATAATATCTTTAATATTTATCCCGCCATATTTGTCAATAATTTTATCTAAATTTATAAGAGAAAATAAAATATGATTTACTCTCCATCAGAAGATTCTTATCTTTTAGAAGAATGTGTAAAAAAATTCGCAAAAGGAAAAATAGTTCTTGATTTAGGAGCAGGATCGGGAATTCAAACAGAAGTCGCGATAAAATTCGGAGCAAAATCAGTTTTATCCTCGGATATAGATGATGATTCAATTATATTTCTCAAATCAAAAAGTCCTTTTCGTGGACTTTTGGATGCTCGAAGTGCTCCTCGCACTAAAGTGCGAGGTTTGTCAAGCACTTCGACATCAAAAAATTACAATGTGATAAAATCAGATTTGTTTTCAAAAATAAAAGGAAAGTTTAATTTAATTATTTTTAATCCTCCTTATCTTCCAGAAGATTCATTAGAAGACTCTGAAAGTAAATTAATTACAACAGGAGGAAAAAAAGGTGATGAAATAATTTTGAGATTTTTAAAAAACGTAAAATCATATTTGCTAAAAAAAGGAATAATTCTTCTTTTATTATCTTCTCTAACACCAAAAAAGAGAATTCTTACCGAACTAAAAAAACAAAAACTAAAAAAAATAATTATTTCAAAAAAGAAAATTTTTATGGAAGAGTTACAAGTTTGGAAAATTCAGTAAAATTTCTTTAACTCTTTTCAATAGAGCAGAAAATTTTAGTTAAGTTTAAATAAGTTCTTTTTTACAATTTATAATATGAGTTTATTCATAGAAAATTTTTTAAAAAAGGAAGGATTAAATTAAAATGTTAGAAATGTTAATGAACCCTAAAAAAGCTGAAAGGCATCCCTGGGAAATGTTTTTTGTTGGGTTGTTTTATGCAAGTTTAGCGTTTCTTTTAGTTAATTGGATTTTTTCTAAAGACATTGTTTTATCAAAATACTCGGGAATTTTAATCGTTACATTTACTGTTATGTTTTCAATGCCATTTGTTTATTATACAATAAAGTTAGAGGAGAAAGAAACAATCAAGGGGCTAAAAACAATGGATTTGTTAAGGCATCATAAAAAAGCAATTTCTGTTTTTTTATGGCTTTTTTTAGGATTTGTTGTAGCTTTTTCTTTTTGGTATATTACAATTCCATCAGAGCAAGGTTTCAGAGCACAAGTAGAAACTTATTGCGCAATTAACAGACCTTCTTCAATAGATAGTTGTGTAAAAGAACACGGATTAAAAGTTACAAATTCTCCAACAGGAAATGCAACTGGACAAGGAAGATTGTTTGCAATATTTTCTAATAATATTTATGTTTTAGTTTTTACTTTAATATTTTCTTTAATTTTTGGAGCAGGAGTAATTTTTATTTTAGCTTGGAACGCAAGCGTCATCGCAGCCGCAGTTGGAATTTTTGCCGATTCAGAAATAAGCGCATTGCCTTTAGGTGTTTTGAAATATATGATACACGGAATTCCAGAAATAGGCTCTTACTTTATTGTAGCTCTTGCAGGCGGAATGGTCTCAATAGCAATTATCCGTCATGAAACCGGCTCTGCAAAATTTTGGGAAGTCGTCCAAGATTCTTTAAATTTGATAGTTATATCCATAGGAGTTTTATTCATAGCAGCCTTAATAGAAGTTTACATAACGCCGGTAATCTTTTAGTTGAAAACTTTATATACTTAGTTTTTTCCTTAATATCATGGATGAGGATAGATTAATAGAGGAAAGAAAACAAAAAATAATTAATTTGCTAAAAAAAGACAAATTTTTTTCTTCATTTTTAATTTTAGGCCTAATTTTTTTAATGACATATGTCTTCGCTCTAATAAAAATTACAATTCCATTTTTAGGATTTTTTAGCAAAGACCTTCTTATTTTATTATCTTTCGCATTTTTCCTTTCAGCTTTTTTTTCTTATGACAATAAATTAAATTTTTCTTTTTACACAATTTTAGCCTGGCTTGTTTTTTTATCAGTAAAAATAAGGTCAAGTAATATTTCAAGATTAAGAGACATTACAACAAATGGTTGGACATTAGGCCCAGATTTAGACCCATTTTTATTCTTGCGTTGGGCAAAATATATAGTTGAGAACGGCTCGCTTTTTGTTAATGATACTCTTCGATATGTTCCCTTAGGATTTGACACAAAAGCAGAATTAATTTTCCTTCCTTATTTAATTGCATGGTTTCATAAAATTGCAATATTTTTTGGAAGCACATCAGTAGAACAATCAGCCGCACTCTTCCCAGTTTTTATGTTTGCTTTAACAGTGATCTCGTTTTTTCTTTTTACAAGAATAATATTTTATGAAATCTCAGGAAAAAATCAAGCAAATATAATTGCTTTAATTTCATCTTTCTTTTTAGTCGTAATACCTTCTTTAATGCCGAGAACAATAGCAGGAATTCCTGAAAAAGAATCAGCAGCATTTTTCTTTATGTTTTTAGGATTATACTTTTTTATCTATGCATGGAAATCTGGAAATAAATTTCAAAGAGTTTTAGTCTCAATTTTAGCAGGTATTTCAACAGCAATGATGGCTTTAGTCTGGGGAGGTTATGCTTTTCTATTCTTTACTATCGGTTTAACAATATTTGTTTCTTATTTCTTAGGACAACTAGATAAAAATAAAATTTTAGTTTCTCTTTTATGGCTTGTTTTTTCATTTGCTTTTATGACTCCATTTTCAACAAGATATAAATTATCAGTCCTTTTATCTTCAACAATATTTTTAATTCCAGCACTAGCAATTTTTTCAGCTTTTATCTATTATTTAATAAAAGATAAAAAATATTTTGATTTTCAATTAACAAATAAAATTCCAAAATCATTAATAGCATTTATTATAACAATAATTTTAGGAGCAATTTTAGCTACTCTTTTCTTTGGTCCAAGTTTTATTCCAAATGAAATTAGCTCAATACTACAACCTTTAATTCAACCAATAACATCTAGATTAGGAGTTACAGTAGCTGAAAATCGTCAACCATATTTTTCTGAGTGGTCTTCCGATTTCGGTCCAGTAAAGACAATATTTAATAAAAATATACCAATATTACTCTGGCTTTTTATTTTTGGCTCAATTTATTTATTTTATAATCTCATTCATTTCTTAGAAAATAAAAAAGAAAAAATTTATCTCACTTTAGCTTATTCTATATTTTTATTTTCAATGATTTTCGGAAGATTGTCTCCCGAAAGCCCTCTTAATGGGACAAGCCCATTAAGCATCGCACTTTATTCTTCAGGTTTATTAATTTTTATTTATACTTGTGGCTATTATTATTTTTCTCATTATAAAGAAAATAAAGAATCGGATTTTTTAAAATTAGAAGCAGGATTAATTTCTTTGTTTATCTTGTTTTTTATTGCAATAGTTTCAGCAAGGGGGGCAGTTAGATTAATTATGGTTTTAGTCCTACCAGTTTCAATTTTAGTTTCTTATTTTGTAGTTTCAATTTCAAATAAGGCAATAAATTCAAGAGAGAGTTCATATAAAATATTTATTTATTTATTTGCAGTTATAATATTTCTATCAACACTTTATTCAGGATTAATTTATTATCAAGTTACAAGCACGCAAGCTCAATATTACGCTCCAAGTATTTACACACAGCAATGGCAAAAAGGAATGTCTTGGGTGAGGGATAATACTCCTCAAAATGCAGTTTTTGGTCACTGGTGGGATTACGGATATTGGATTCAAAGTATTGGAGAAAGAGCAACAGTTCTTGACGGAGGAAATGCAATAACATATTGGAATCATTTAATGGGAAGACATGCTTTAACTGGTCCAGATAATCAAAATGCTTTAGAATTTTTATACTCTCATAATACAACACATTTTTTAATAGATTCAACAGACATTGGAAAATATTCGGCCTTTTCTTCTATTGGTTCAGATGAAAATTATGATAGAGTGAGTTATCTTCCCAATTTAATAAAAGATACTCAACAAGTAAGAGAAACAAAAAATTCAACAATTTATTTATATCCCGCTGGATTTTCCCTCGACGAAGATATAACTTACAAACAAAATGAAACAAAAATATTTCTTCCTGGAGGAAAGGCAGGTGTTGGCGGAATTTTGATAGAAAAAGATTCTTCAGGAAACATTTCTTCAAATCCAATAGCAATTGTTATTTATCAGGGCAAACAGTATCAAGTTCCTATAAGATATGCTTTTGAAAAAGAATTTATTGACTTCAAGTCAGGAATTGAAGCAGGAGTTTATATCTTCCCGAGAGTTTATCAAAATGGTCAATTAGATTCAGATGGAGCAATGATTTATTTATCAAACAGAACAGTAAAGTCACAATTAGTAAGATTATATCTTTATAAGGAAAACAATCCAAACTTTAAACTTGTTCATTCAGAAGATGATTTTCTAGTAGAACAGATAAAAAGTCAACAACAAGGATTTAGTAAAGATATTATATTTTATGAAGGTCTTAGAGGTCCAATAAGAATTTGGGAGATTAAATATCCAAGAAACATGAAAGTAAATCAAGAATATCTAAATCTAGATTTTCCAAATAAAATTTTAAATGTTGCAAGATGATAAATAACATAATAATCCTAACAATTTTTTTATTGAGTTTTTTAATTACATTATTTTTAATGCCGTTTTGGATTAGAAAAGCAAAGCAGATAAATTTTGTTTGGAAAGACATGAATAAATTTTCTTCAAATAAAGTTGCTGGTTCTGGAGGAATAATTGTAGTTTTAGGATTTGTTATAAGCATTTTAATTTTAGTCGCATATAAAGTATTTTATTTAAAATCAACTGATTATTTAATTGAAATTTTCGCTTTATTAAATGTTTTAATAATTCTTGCAGGAATCGGTTTAGTTGACGATTTACTTGGCTGGCAAAAAGGTGGATTATCAAAACGTTCTCGCTTAATTCTCGTTGCTGTTTCAGCAATTCCTTTAATGGCAATCAACGCAGGAAAAAGCTCAATGTCAATTCCGTTTTTTGGAGTTTTAGACTTTGGAATATTTTATCCTTTATTATTAATTCCAATTGGTATTGTAGGAGCAACAACAACTTATAATTTTTTAGCAGGTTTTAACGGTCTTGAAGCAGGACAAGGAATAATTATATTATCTTCTTTATCAATTGTGTCATTTTTAACAGGAAGTTTTTGGCTCGGAGTAATCTGCTTGTGTATGGTTTTTTCTTTATTAGCATTTTTAACTTTTAATTTTTATCCTGCAAAAGTTTTTCCAGGCGATGTCGTGACTTATCCAATTGGCGGATTAATCGCAATATCCTCAATTTTAGGCAACTTTGAAAAAATAGCAGTTTTCTTTTTTTTACCCTATATTTTAGAAGTAGTTTTAAAATCTCGTGGACATTTTATAAAATCAAGTTTTGGAAAGCCAAACAAGGACAATTCATTAAATTTAAAATATGAAAAGATTTATGGTTTAACACATTTATCAATTTACATTCTAAAAAAATTAAAAATGTCACCAACAGAAAAAAAAGTCGTTTTTTTAATTTGGGGATTTCAAATAGCAGTTATCATGATCGGTTTTATTATGTTTATATAAAATGATTAATATAAAAAATCCAGTTGTTCGCGGAAGTATAATTCTTTTAATTTTATTTGCGGCATTTAATGCATTTAATTTTTTATATCATATATTTATGGCGAGAAATTTATCAATAGAAGACTATGGAGCATTAAAAACTCTCTTTTTCTTTTTATATATTGGAGGAATTCTAATGGAATCTCTCCAAACAGTTGTTACAAAATATTCTTCAACACAAAAAGATAAAGGAAATTTAAAATGGCTTTTTACGAATTATGTTAAAAAATTAACACCCGTAATATTAGTTTTATTTTTGATCTATGTTTTTTCTTCAATATTTTTATCACCTTTATTAAAAATTAATAAAACAATTTTGATTTTTAATGGTCTATTTTTCTTAGGCGCAATATTTTCTCCTGTTGCCCGTGGAATTTTACAAGGTCAGAAAAGATTTTTTTCTTTGGGATTTTCTTTTTTAAGCGAGAGTATATTAAAATTAATTACGGCTTTAATTCTTGTTAATTTAGGATTTGGCTTATTTGGAGCAGTCTCTGGAGCAATTTTAGCAATATTTATCTCAATTTTTATATCATTATTTTTTTTAAGAGATATTCTATCTGAAAATCAGAAACCCTATTTAATTTCAGGAATAAAAGATTATGGCTTTCCAGTTTTAATCGCAACAACTTCAATTATTATATTTTTTAATGTTGATGTTTTTCTTGCAAGAGTTTTCTTCTCTGAGCAACTCAATGGACTTTATTCAATAGCTTCAACTATCGCTTTAATAATTTTTTTAGGCACTCAACCTATAAGCAAAGCACTTTTTCCAGTTACAGCAGGAGAAGAAAATAATAAGAAAGATAGAAGAAGACATTTATCTAAAGCAATTCTTTTACTTTCTACTTGCATTTTATTTGCTTTAGTAATAATTAAAATATTTCCAGATGAAATAATAAATTTATTTTCTAATAAAAATCTCCCAGAAATAAAAAACATAGTTTTTATTTTGGCTTTAGGAAATAGTTTCTTATCTTTAACTAATTTAGTAATTTTTTATAAGCTCTCTATAGGAAAAACAAAAGGTTGCTTTTTCCTTCCAGTTTTTATAATAATTCAAATTATTCTTTTATATATTTTTTCAGATAGTTTATTTAGCTTTTCTATTGCCTACCTTTCTGCTTCCATAATCTTTTTAATTGGTTCTTTGTTGGCTTTAAGAAGATGAATATTTCAATAGTAATGCCTACTTATAATGAAGAAAAAAGAATAGGAAAAACTTTAGAAGCATATATAAATTTTTTTAATAATATAAAGAAAAAAGATAAACTAAATTACCGAATATTAATAGTTATAAATAACACAAAGGATGATACTCTTGGTGTAATAAAAAAATTTCAAAAAAATAATCCAGAGATTTATTATTTAGATTTAGTTCGTGGAGGTAAGGGTTATGCAGTTATAGAAGGTTTTAAGGAAGAATTAAAAACAAAAAGCAAAATAATTGGATTTGTTGATGCAGATTTAGCAACTCAACCAGAAGCTTTTTATTATCTAATAAAAAATATCGGAAGAAATGATGGTGCGATAGCAAACCGTTATTCAAATTTATCTAAAATAACTCCAAAATTTAACTTTAGGAGATTAATTGTTGCAAAAATATTTAATTTAATTGTAAGGTTATTCTTGCATATTCCTTTTCAGGATACACAATGCGGGGCAAAAATATTTACAAGGAATTCTATTAAAGAAATTGTTAATAATGTGAAAATGTCGCAATGGGCTTTCGATGTAGAAGTTCTTTATGTGTTGCATAAAAAAAGATATAAAATTGCGCAACTTCCAACAATATGGAAAGAAGTTGAAGGAGGAAGTATAAAATTGGGAAAATCGTCTCTTCAAATGTTATTTTCAATAATTCAATTGAGAATAGTAAAATCTCCTTTTAATAAATTACTAAAACCAATAAAACCTATTAGAGACTTAATATGGGGAATGTTGAAATGAAAAACATAGTCATATAAAGTTATAGCCTTAATATCTATTTTTCAAGATAATAATCTTTTTAATTAGAAACCTTATTGAATCTTTATGGAAGAAAGAAATTACAAATTCGAAAAGAGTCATCTAGTGGATGAAATTAACTCTCTACTGAAAATTTCTTTTGGAAAAGGATTCTTTGGAGACTATCGGCTTGTTGCTGGTACAGAACTGAATGGATGGTTGCATAGGTTTAATGATAAGTTAGATATAATTGCTAAAACAAGGTGGTACTCCTTTATGCCTTTTTTACATGGAGCAGAAATTCAGGTTGGTAGGTTTATTAACCAAGACGGATCTAGAATGCAAATTTTAGATAAATTCAGGAAACAAGCAATAAAATATTCAGAAATTTACTCTACCAAATTTAATAAACCTGTAGAAATTTCAGATGATTATCATAGGGTATAACTTATATTTTTATATTTTTCATTAAGATTCTCAGCTAATCTTAACTGACAATAATTTTTTATATAGATCTAATTAACCTTTTAAATGAACTACAAGACAGTAAGCATTTGCATTCCAGTATATAATGAAGAAAAAGACTTAGAAGTCTGTTTAAAATCAATAACCTCACAAGATTATCCAAAAAACAAAATAGAAATAATTATAGTCGATGATTATTCAACAGATAATACTATAAAAGTCGCTAAGAAATATGGAGCTAAAGTTTTATACAACGGCGCTAAAGATAATGAAACAGGAAGAAAAATAGGTTTCTTGAAGGCGAGGGGTGAACTTTTTATGTGTCTTGATGCAGATATGAGGTTAGCTACAACGGACTTTCTAAAAAAAATGGTCTATCCATTCTTAGTAGATAAAAGAATAGCAGGTAATTTTGTATGCTTCAAAGTTAATAAAAATCAACCCCCTCTAACAAGATGCGTCTCTTACGATCCATTTCAGAGGGACCCAATTTATAAAATTTTAACAATAGGACCAGAAAAAATAATTAAAAAAAGAGAAAAAGGATATTATCTTTGTTATTGTAACAAGAATAATATACCCCCACAGGGCCTATTTCTTTACAGAAGAAAACTGGTAGAAGATTACGCAAAGAATCATAAACAACTTACAGATAATGAAATTCCAACTTATATTATCTACTCAGGCCACCATTATTTCGCTTTCGTTCCAGAAACAGGAATAGAACATATGTTAATAAGATCTTTAAAAGAATTATGGAGAAAAAGAAAAAGAAATATTAGGATTTATAGTACAATAGTTGAAACAAGAAAATTCAGATGGTTTTCTTTTAAAAAAGACTGGCCAAAAGCAGCTCTTTGGATGACATATACTAATTCTTTTATTTTACCAATATTAACTGCTATTTACAAAACCTTAAAATATAAAGACACTGCTTTTCTTTCAGAGCCAGCTTTAAATCTTGTATCAACCTATTCAATAGTTTACTCTATAATTTCTTCAGGATCAATGTTTAAGGTTTTGAGATAAGTAGGCATTTATAATTTTATCTTGCATCTCAACGTTTTTTAAGATTTCATATTCTGTAATTAATGGTCTCCCCTCTCCAGTCAAAGCTGAAACAAATCTTTCAATAGAGATTTTAAGAGGATCTTCTATGTTAAAGGATCTATTTCCATATATAATTTTCTGCTGTTCATAGCTTCCCCCCTTATTAAAATTTACATCGTTTATAGAAAAGTTATATTTTCTAGGTCTATCCTCTTTTAATTTGAAATTATATTCAACATTGCATTCTCCGTATTCAAATTTAATCTTAGCACTTTCATCGCAAATATCTATAAATTTTATATTTGATATTTTTTTATCGCTAATTAATCTGATAAGAAGACTATTCATATGAGGCACTGCCTCACTTATTAATTTAATGGTCTCTCTAATTGAAGATTCCATATATATAGAAAAAGTTTTAATTTTGCCAAATTTAAGATGTTTAGGAAATTGCTCTAAAATAGAAACCAGTTGATTATTAACTGTTAAGATCTTTCCTTTGTCTTTAGATAATTTAATTAAATCTTTAGCAATTTCATAGTTATTATCCAATGAGTCAAAAACAAAGGGCTTCTCGCAAAATACATGTAAATTTGACTCTAAACATTTTCTAACTTGATAAGAATGCAATTCTGCTGGAGTACACACACTAACAGCGTCAAGCTTTTCATTTTTAAGAAGAGTATCAAGATTAAAATAAGGTCTAACTCCAATATTAAATTCTTTTTTTAGTTCTTCAGCTCTTGCCTTTGAACTATGTATAGAACTTCCTAGTATCGAAGTTACTTCGTATCCAGCATTATGGAATTCTCTAACATGAAATTTCCCAATACTTCCAGAGCCCAAGACTGCTATTTTTTGTTTTAACATATTGTTATCTTGAACTTTAATTTAAAAAACTTACTATTCTAAATACTAATCTGGTATAAAAATCCCCTCCTTCAATTGTCCAAATTCTATTGTTGTTCCTTTTCGTTTCCATCTATCAATTGTTTCTAAGAATTCTTGATGTGGCAAACTTGAAGCAAGCGTTACTCCTCCATCTAAACAAGATATTTCACTATCTTTATAATTATCTACAATAAAGTCAGGCAGTGCACCTGGCGGAATTATAATAAATCTATTCTTAAAAGAATTTCTTGCTTTTTCTGCAAGTAGTCCTAGCTCTAAATTGGTTTGGACCAAGAAAGTATACATCCCACTAAAATCTGGTGCTTTAGTACTATGCAGCCCTGTTGCTTTTATGTAATTAACCTCGCTTGAATTTATTTCTAATTCTGGGAACTTTTTTTTGAGATAAAATTGAAAATCTATTTCATTATTATTTATGTGGGCCAATCCAGCTATGGAAGCGTCATATACATCAGGAACATGTGTTGCATCCTTTGGTCTTTTATGAATAATTGTATAACCATCAATACTTTGAACAACACCACCAACAGAAGAAACACGCATCAATTCATAAGCTGGTGAACTTAATTTATTGTCTGAATTAAAACTCCTGGATGTAAATAGATACTCTTTAAAATTAGTTGTATTAAATTTACAATTTCTTTTGACGTATCATAGAGAGTTCCTAACCCTCTTTCCTGATACCATGGAAGATTTTTACCTGCTTTCTTTGTTGATTTAACTTGTTCATTCCAAAATAAATTTATTTTTGCTCTATCAGATATTGAAAGATTTTCTGAAAAATCATGACCTCTAATTTCTGTTCTGATTTGACTACAATCTACAGGTTCCTCTGGTTTCCAATAGATCTCTATATCAGGCATGATCAACTGGCTTAATTGCTATATTTAAGCTTTTGGTTTAGAAGAATACTTTATAAAAATTATTTTAGAATCGTCAAATAATCCTCAAATCAGAAGAAGGCAAAACAAACTTTACACCTCTTTGATGATAGACATCATTATTTCTTAATATCTCATCAGCAAAATTCCATGCTAAAATAAAAATATAGTCTGGAAGATTTTGATCTAGGAAATCTTTATTTTTAATTGGAATCCTTACTCCTGGAACAATTTTTCCTTGTTTGAGTGGATTATCCTCTATTATCCATTCCATGTATTCTTTATTGATATCATAAAAATTTAGCATTGTTGTTGCTTTTGCTGGGGCCCCATATCCTACAATCTTCTTGCCATCCGATTTAGCCCTCACAACAAAATCTTTTATTTTATCCTTTATTTTATATATTTTCTGGGAAAATTCTTGGTATGTTTCAAATTTGTCCAATCCAAAATTTTTCTCTCTTTCTAAAAACTCTTCAACAGATTTATCTATCCCAAACTTACTTTTTGATTTTTGAATATATACTCTAATAGATCCACCATGGCTATCCACATGTTTAACTTTGAATATTTCCATGTCTTGTCTTCTAAAAAATTCACTAAGTGAAATAACACTGAAATAAGACAGATGTTCATGATAGATATTATCAAAGGTTAATTTTTGTATTGTATCTAAAATATATTGAACTTCTATAATAAATACACCATTTTCCTTCAATAAATTTTTTACATTCTTAGTCAATTCCTTTATATTACCGACATGGGCAAATACGTTGTTTGCCGTGATTATATCTGCTTTGCCTTTAATCTTTAAAATATCTTCTACTATATTCTCATCAAAGAAACCTTCTAAGGTATCAATTCCTTGACTTCTAGCAATGTCGCAAATATTTTTTGCTGGCTCAACTCCAACTACTCTAATGCCCCTACGTTTAAAACAAGTTAGTAGGAGCCCGTCATTACTTCCGATATCTACAATAAGTGCATTACGTTTTAGATTAAGTTCATTGGTTATTTCTTCAGCCATTTTATCAAAATGGTTTTTAAAAGTCTCTGTTGTAGAGGTAACATATAAATAATGTAAAAACATTTTTTCAGGAGGTACAATATAAGATAATTGACATAAATGACAATTATTACAGTACATCATTTCTAATAGGAATCGCTCTTCTTCTTTGTCTAAATCCTCTTCAGATAATAAGTTATTGGCAAGAGGACTTTTTCCTAAGGAAATAACTTTTTTCAATTCTTTATTGTCGCATACTCTACACTTTATTTGCAGCCCTATTGGATTTTCTTGTTCCTTTATAGTTTCCTTTGTCCATTTAATAAATCTTTTTAATCCTGATATTAAATTGACTTTTGGGGTATAGCCAACCATTGTTCTAATTTTTGTTAAGTCGGGACATCTTCTACTAACCTCTGCCTTACTATATGCTTCATTAGGTCCCTCAACATTGTGAATCTCTAAATTATTTTCCTCACTACTAACTAAACCTGAAACTATTTGAGCTAAATGTCTCATTTCTATTTCTTGTTCATCTGACCCAACATTAAAAACCTCTTTGTTATGATCTGATAAAAGAACTTGAAAAAATCCAGTAATCGCGTCAGAAATATATGTCCAAGTTCTAGTGTTTTTTCCATCTCCATATACAGGAATCTTCTCTCCCCTAATAGCTGCAACAACAAAATTTATTGCACCTCTTCCATCGTCTAATCTCATACCTGGACCATAGACATTAAATGGTCTCACAATTTTAATTGGAATATTATAAATATTAGCGTAAGTCATACATAAGGTCTCTCCAATTCTTTTTGGTTCATCATAGGAAGAACGAGGTCCAATACATGAAACATTTCCAAAATATGTTTCAGGTGTTGGAACGAATTTAGGATCAGGGTTGCCATAAACTTCAGAGGTACTAAAAAATAAAAAACTTTTAATATTTTTTTCTTTAGCCAATTCCAACATATTTTTTGTACCTAAGAATCCAACATCAATCGTTTCTAGTTTATATTTATTATAAAAAACAGGAGCAGCTATACTTGCTGCATGTAATATATAATCTATACTCTCTTCTATTTTTATAGGTTTTGAAATATCATGCTCAATAATTTTAATATATTCCGAATCTTCAAATGCATTTTTAAAACCTGTTATAAAATTATCCAAAACAATTATTTTACAGGGAGTAGATAAAACAAACTTATTGAGATAATCCAAAGTTAACACCAAATATTTCCCTAGAAACCCCGCCCCGCCAGTTATAAGGATAGCTTTTCCATTAAAATGTTCACCTAAATTGCCTAAATCTTCAACAATTTTTTTTATGTCTTCTGTTATTATTTTGTTCATTTTATCAATTAAGCAAATGGAATATCTCCATACTTTGAAACATAAAAATGTATTTCTTCTTGTCTAACTAATTCATAAGGTTTAGTGTGTTCTCCATAGTTTTCATGTTTTCTTTCTCCATTAACAAGATTAATTAAAATAGTATTTTCTAAGAAAATCATAGTGTGTGCTACATTTGGAGGTGTAATTACTAGGTCTCCAGCTTTAACAAGATTGTGCTTTATTTGACTATTAGGGAAGGTTAAATCTTTATATACACTAATATATTTCCCAGAAACAACAAGTACTTTTTGTTCTTGTTCGGGGTGATAATGATTCGCTCTCATAATATTTTTACCAATAGAAGTAATAAGACCAATCCAATTTATTGGTTCTGTTAAATAATAATTATATATGCTCCCTCTTTTATCTATAAACGGGGTTTGACCTTTAATTATAATTTCTTCTCTTTCATCCATTAAAAAACAAAAATTAAATACTTTAAAAATATTGTTGTCTTGTATATTATATAAAAAATGGCTAAAGAAAAAAATATCTACAAAGATCATATACCCTAAATATAATCCCAATGGTAGCATTGAGCTTTATAAAAAAATTGCAGACGATAAAAAAAGCTTATAAATGATAGAATAATCTACAGAGTATTATCAAATATAAAATGAAATATGATTTGTTTGGAAGGGAAAGAATTTGCGCTTCTTTTATTGAAACAAAAATAAAAGGAAAGACTTTAAATATCGGAGCTGGGGAAGTTTTATGGATAGAAAATTTTCTATTTTTAGGAAATAAAAATTTTATATCTTCAGATATTGATGAAAAGAATCTTGGAGAAAAAAACTCAGCAAAAAACAAATTAATCTTAGATGCAACAAAAATTCCTTTTAGAAATGGAGAGCTTTCACAGACAATTCTTTTAGATGTTTTAGAGCATATTAAGGATCATGAAATAGTGTTAAAAGAAATAAATAGGGTATTAGAAAAAGGAGGAAAATTTATAATTTGTGTACCAAATGATACAATGTTGAGTTATCTAAATCCAGTTAGGTATGTTCAACATGAAAGACATTATTCTATAAAAGATATATCAAATCTATTAAGAAAAAATGGATTTAAAATCGAAAAAATATTTTCTGGTGGGGGAATTTTTGAATTATTGAATTTATACATCCACTTTTTGATAAAATATACAACAGGAAGAATAATAAATCCTAAACTTTTTAATAAATTAAGAGATATGGAATACAAATTTCATAAAGATAATGGAAATGAAATAGCAATAAAAGCTGTAAAAACTTAGTTATAATTTTCTATATAATTTTTATAATCTCCAAATTTTTTTCTTTTTCTCCCCAAGAAATAATGTAATGCAACGCTGGTTTTTATCATTTTTTTTATAATATCTTTATCATCTATAGCTCTATTTTTAATATTTTCTCTATTTTTTTTAATAATCATTACGATATTAAAAAGTATCCAAAAATTTGCTTTTAATGTTGCCAGAGATTTATTAGGATCTCTAAAGGAAAAAGAAAAAATTGTAAGTAATTCTAAAAGTAATTTTATCGGAACAATTTTCCACCATCTTTCTATTTGAGTATTTTTAAGAAGAGCAATCCAATGGTTTCTATGAATTAAATATTGTTTTTTAAAATTATTTTTTTTCTTGCCCCAGCTAGAACTACCCAAATGATATATAATAGAATTTGGAACAAAAAATATTTTATATCCTAAAAGATTCATTCTCCAGCAGGCATCAAGCTCTTCAGCATAGCTTTCAAAAACTTCATCTAAATAATTTATTTTTTTTATCATGTCTTTTCTAATAAACATAGCAACTCCACAACTCCAAAATATTTCTTTTTCATCGTTATATTGTCCTTTATCTTCTTCTACACTATCAAAAATTCTACCTCTGCATATAGGATATCCATAAATGTCTATAAAACCTCCAGCAGCTCCTGCGTATTCAAAATATTTTCTATTTTTCATATCCAGAACTTTTGGTTGTAATGCGACAATTTTTTCATCTTTTTCAGCAATTTTTACAAGCTCTTTTATCCAATTAGGATGATGCTCAGTATCGTCATTTAAAAGAATACAATATTTAGCTTTAGATTTTTTTAGTATATCATTATTACCTTCAGAAAAACTTTTGTTAATTTTATTTCTAACTAATTTAACATATGAATGATTATTTTTTATATATTCAAAAGTTCCATCTTGAGAGTTCTGATCAACAACGCTTACTATTAAGTTAGAATATCTTGTTTTTTTTAAAGAGCTAAGACATTTTATAAGATTACTCTTACCATTATGTGTTAATATTATAACTTCTACTAAAGGTTCATTATTTTTCGTTAAATCCATTTTATTTTTTTACTTTGTAAATTATCACTGCAGGGTTTTTTTGTTCTCTATCAAAATAAATTATTTTTACAGGTATTAAATTTCCTTTTTGAGATTGTTGTTCAGTATATTGAACAACTTCTTTTGTTGGTTGATGAACAGCTGTTAAAGTTAAATAATCTATATTTTTTAATGAGAACTCTTCAAGTTCACTTAAATTCTTTGGGAATTTTCCTAATTTTCTTTCACTATAATATATTGCATATGGATCTGCCCAGTCTCCAAGAATAATATCTTTTTTTTCAGTATTATCTTTTATCCATAAAAATGCTTCTTTCATTTGTATAAATGATTCCTTCTTTTCAGAAATAATTTTTTGCGAAAAATTAATTTGAGAATATAAAAAAAACATTAAGAGAATTATTAGAACAGTACTAGCAAGAAAATAAGAATATTTTTTGATAAAGTCATAAAAAAATAATACAGAGATAGAAGATAATAGAAAAATTGAAGGGAAAAGAATCATTAAATATCTGTCTTCAGCAGCTTTTATAATAAATATAAAAAAGAATAATGAAAAAGATATTAGTAAAATATTAAATAAATGAGCCTTCAATTTTTCTATTTTGTTTATTGAACCAAACCCTAAAATTAAATCAAACAAAGCTATAGAAATTCCAAAAAAGAGAAAAATTGTAAAAGTTTTTTGAATAATATATGGAATGAATTCCAATACATAAAAAGCAAAGGGTTTAATTTGGGCATCTCCAGAATAAACATCTAACGCAGGCATAATAGAACCAAATTTAGATAGATTAATTATAAAAAATAAAATTATTGGTACAATGCCTAGAATTCCACCAATCCAAAAAGATTTATTAATAAATAATTTATTTCTATATACAAATATAAAAAAAACAAGGTAAACAAAGCCTATTAATCCATAAGAATATCTCATTAGTACAGAAAGTGAAAGAAAAAATATAGAAAGAAAGAAATTTTTTATAGAAATAGAATTTTTACATTTAGAAAAGTAGTATATGCTAACTATCGCTAAAAAAAGAGAAGGAACATCAGTCATAATTCTAACAGAATAAAATAAATGAATCCATGAAATAGCACCAAGAAAAGCAACAAAAATACCTACACGTTTACTATAAAATTCCTTCCCAATTAAATATAAGAAAAAAATAGATAAAGTTGAAGGAATAATTTCTAAAATAAACAAAATCAAGGAATCGTTAAATCCCAATCTTAATAAAATAGACCATAATAATGGGAGTAATGGTGGCCTGATAATTGATTCGTGAATTATAAAAGCATTATCCGACCAAAGATTATATATCATTTCTTTAGCTAAACTCCCATAAGCTAAGCTGTCCCACCAATGAGCTTGTTCTTTCGCAAGAAAAAAATAATAAACCCTAAAAGCAAAAGCTAAAATCAAAATTCCAACTAACGCCAAATTATATTTATCTTTAAGCCAATTCTTCAGAGCAAGTTTTTTCACTTCAATTTCTTTTTCAGAATTATCCATAAAAAATAGTATTTAATTCAGTTTAAATCTCTTTTTATTTCGTGCTCTCAACTCTCTTCCAAGTTTTTTTAAAATCTCTTCCCCATAAACGAAAATCTAAAAAAACTCGAATCCAAATGTATATTCTCATAACTATCAAAAATAAAAAGAAGAATAATTCTTTGAAATTTTTTATTAAAGAGATTGTTTTTATTCCAGAAAAAATTTCTTCTTTAAAAGAATGGATTTTAGAAATTTTAAAATAAGTTTTTAGTTGATAAAATCTTCCAGCAGTTCTTTTCTTTTGTTTTATCCAATCTATTAAATTATCAGGATATTTAACATAAACTTTTGCATTCGGTTCATAGATTGTCCTATATTTTTTTGAATTAATAAGAAATGAAATATAAGAATCATCAGCTAAAATATTTCCAGGTATATTTTCAAATAATTCTCTTTTTATTGCATATAAATATCCTGAACAAATTATATTTTTTCCAATTTTATTTTCCTTTTCTCTTAAATTGTGAAATCCCTCGCTTAAGACATAAGCCCAATACCCAAATAAGTTGTTTCTATTGTTAGTTGAAATTACTCTCGCGCTAACTCCTCCAACATCTTTTTTATTAAAATTTTTAACTAATTCATTAACAGAATTTTCAGAAACATAAACATCTCCATCACTTAATATAACATATTCTCCATTTAATTTCTTAAATGCTTTGTTTAATGCATTTGGTTTTCCTTTTCCATCATCTTTCAATATTTTTATTCTTTTATTTTTTTGAGAATAAATTTTCACAACATCTAATGTTTCTTTGTCGGGAGCAGTTACTATCAACTCATAATTTTTTATTTTCTGTTTCAAAAAAGATTCAATAGCTTTTCCTATAGTTTTAGGTTCTTTGAAAGATGTAATTAATATACTTATTTTAGTCATTCTCAACAGCTTCTAAAACTTCTTCAGCAGTTATACTCTTAACAAGCTCTTCGTTATACTCATCGCTTCTTTCTGGAAAAAATTCATACAATTTTTTAGAAACTACTTTTTTTAATAATCCATATCCTTCAACTTCGTCTGGGCTAGTGCAGAAAAATAATCCAATAGTTTTTTTATTCAGTCCAATCGAAACATGAAGAGATAAGCTATCTGAACATATCATTATATTACAAACATTGACCAGAGCTAAAAGCTCTCTCTTCGTATTATTTACATTATTTTTGAAAATCTTAAAATTTTTATTATTCATTTCATTATAAAATTTTTCATGCCTTTCTTTCTCATCAGGACCACCAAAGAGCAAAACAAAGTACCCTCTTTTATAAAGTAGTTCTATTAATTCTATTAATTTCTCTTCATGAAGCACTTTTGAAGGCCATCTTTTAGAAGCGCCCATATGAATTCCAATTAATTTTTCTTTATTTATTTTATTTTCTTTAACAAATTCATCGCCAAATTTTTTATCTTTTTCATTCAAAACAATCTCAAATCTTTCTTTTTTATAATCTGTTTCAGCAACTTCAAACATCATTTCTTGGTAAGTTTTTCTGTTTTTCTTTTTCAATTCATCATCAAAAATAGTATTGATATAATATTCTGCTCTATTATTAAAGGCTGACAAAAATCCGTTTTCAGAATAAAATCCAAATTTTTTTTCAGCATTAATTTTTACAGCAAGCGAAGTCGCTTCATCTTCAATATCAAAATTATAAAGCAAATCAAATTTTTCATCAACTTCTTTGCTTAAAGGAATTGTTAATATTCTATCAACTTCTTTATTTCCTTCAATTAATTCAACAGCCTCTCTTTTAGTTATCCAAGTTATTTTAGATTTAGGATATTTTTTTTTCAAAGCATTAGCTAAAGGCAAAGTTCTCAACACATCTCCCTGCGCTCCAAGTTTTATAATTACTATATTTTCCATATAGATTTAGAATAAAAAGCATTTTTAAGAGTATCTGAAATGAGCCATAAGAAAGAGTTACAGAATATTTTTTCTCTTATTTAAATACAAAGAAGATAAATTAATAAATATGTCTTAATAATATTAAAGATGACAAAAAAATAAAACTCAAATATTTATTATCAATGGTGGAATGACTTTTAAGAATAAAAAAGATTATCTTCATTTTTTAAAAAATAGACCCATCTCTATTGGGGAAAAGATAAAATGGAGTGATAATTATCTAAAGAAAAGAATAGGTAAGAATTTTGAAATTATAAAGCCGCGCATGCCATTGCAAGATAATTCAAAATATAAAGAGTGGAAGATTCATTTTGAAAAATATTTTTCTTACTTAAGAAATAATATAGTTTTAATTGGTTTATCATTAGGAGGAATTTTTCTAGCAAAATATCTATCAGAAAATATCTTTCCTAAAAAAATATTATCCACTTATTTAATTTGCCCACCTTTTGATAATACTTTAGATGGAGAGGATTTAGTGGGAGGATTTAAACTAAAGTCAGATTTATCAAAAATAGAAAAGAATTCTAAAAAACTTAAATTATTATTTTCGAAAGATGATGACGTAGTTCCAATATCTCATGCTAAAAAATATGAAAAGAAATTAAAAAATGCAGAAATTATAATTTATGAAAACAAAAATGGTCATTTTAAAATATCTGAATTTCCAGAAATTATAAGAATGATAAAAGAAGATGTAAAAGAAAGATAGTTTTAAAGAATTTTAATCCATTGGCTTTGTAGATTTAATCTCAGTTTCTCTCCAACCATCTCTATAATTTTTATTCTTCATTCCACTTAATTCCCAAAACGCCACAAAATAAATATAAAGCCTTACTAAATACAATTCTAAAATCCAAATAAATTCCTTGAAATTATTAGCTTGACGAATAGCAAAAAAAGCCCCTTCTTTTATTTCATTAAAAAAAGATTTTGTTCTAGGCATATTCGGAACAATTTTATTCAAATTTTCATGAGCTTTTATATTCCTAATTTTTTGATTTTTCCAATCTTTCCAATTAGAAGGATTTTTAACATAAACTTCTGCCTTGTCAGCATACTCAATTTTATATCCTTCTTTCCAAAATAAATACGGAATAATGCTATCTTCTGAAGTCTCCAAAGGAAAACTTCTCAAAAAACCATTTCTTATCGCAAATAAATATCCAGAACACTCAAAAAACTTTTTTTCTTTAGATAGTTTTTTTCTAACCTTATCAATTCCAGAAAAAAGAACCCTCGCCCAAAATCCATATTTTTTATTTGCCTCATCAACAGAAACTGGTTTTCCAGTCACGCATCCAACTTTTTTATCTTTAAATCTTTTTTTTATTTCTTCCAAGGAATTTTCAGAAACATAAACATCTCCATCAGTCAAAACAAATAAATCATTTTTATTATCGCTCCATTTTTCTTCAAATAAAATATTCAAAGCATAACTCTTTCCTTCTCCAGGATCAAGAAAAAACTCAACTCTTTCATCTTTAATTTCTTTCATTAAAAATTCTTCAACTTCGGGAAAAGGGTCAACAACAATTATCTTAAATTCTTCTTTAATTTTTTGTCTAAGAAAACTTTTAACTGCTCTTAAAGTCGATTTTGGTTCGTTAAATGACGTTATAATTATAGTTATCATCAGTATAAATTAAAGTTCAATTTTATAAAGGTAACTAATTCCTAAACATTAAAAGGATAATCTTCCGGTCTTATTAAAACTAAACTTTCTCCACCCATTGTTTTTACTTCAATTCTAACTTTTCTCTTACCTTGCTTTCCAATATCAGAAATTTCTATATTCTCAACAAAAAATTGTTTTCCTCCAATAAGAATCTCATCATTCTTTTTCAAATCTTTAGCAAGTAGTTTCATAAAAAAACTGAACAATACAAATTTATAAAGTTTTGTGAGGATAATTAATCATGAAATCGGCAATAATTTTATGTTCAGGAGGAATAGATAGTGTAACAACTGCTTATTATGTAAAAAATAAATTAAATTATAACAATTTGGAAATTTTATTTTTTAATTATGGACAAAGAGCTATTAAAGCAGAAAGAAAAGCTTCAAAATTTTGCGCAAGAGAAATAAGAGCAAAATTTTTAGAAGTAGATCTTAAATGGTTAAAAAATTTCTCATCTAATTTAACAAACAACCAAAAATCGTACAATAAATTAACAAAAAAAGATTTGAAAGACACAAAAAATGAAAGTTTGAGATGGTATGTTCCATTAAGAAATACAATTTTCTTAAATTATGCGACGACTTTGGCAGAGTCAGAATTTCTAAAAGTCCGCGATTTGTTTGGAGTTTTGGATGTCCAAGATGATCTCAAATCATCTTGGCATAAAAAAAATAAAACAAAATGCGATATTTTTGTCGGTTTTAAAAATGAAGGAAAAGAATTTTATCCAGATACAACTAAAGAATATGTAAATCAAATGAATAAATTAAATTCAATTTCAACAATTTCAAAACCAAAAATTCTCACACCATTAATAAAAAAAGATAAGGAAGATATTATTAATTTGGCTTTAAAGTTGAAAGTTCCTCTAAAAAAAACATTCTCTTGTTACACTTCAAATTCAATACATTGCGGAACTTGCCTGTCATGTAGACTAAGACAAGAAGGATTTTATTGGACTAATCAAAAAGACGAAACTAAATATTTAGAAAAGTAAGATTTTATTTATCAATAACTCTCTCCCATTCCATAATAATCTTATCCCAAGAAAATCTCTCAACAGATTTTCTTGCTTCTTTCCTAACTTTATCTTGATCAATAGACAAAACCAAATCAATTTTTCTTGCTAGCTCCTTATAATCTCCAACCCTAAATAAATATCCATTTTTCCCCTCTTCAATAAGCTCTTTCCCACCATCATTATTACTAGATATAACAAATTTCTCGCGCGCCATAGCTTCAATTAAACCTTGCGGCATTCCTTCCCTTAAGGAAGGCAGAACAAAAATTTTAGCTGAATCAATTTTTCTTATTTTTTCTTTTAAATCATAAATAGCTGGAGAGAATAATACTCTATTTCCCAAATCTAATTCTTCTACCAATCTTTTTAATTTAATTAAGCAACCCTCTTCAGCTGGTCCAACAATTTCAAGTTTAATCTTTTTATCTTTAATTAATTTAAAGGACTTGATTAAAGTTTCCAAATCTTTAACAGGAGAAATTCTCCCTAAAAATAAAATTTTATTTTCTTCTTTTGATTTTTTCCGATCAAAAAATTCTTCAGGAATTCCATTAGGGATGTATTCAGTTTTATCCTCAGAAACACCTAGTTTCTTTAAGTAAGAATTTTCCCATTTTGTTATAGCAATTATTTTATCAAATCGTTTCAATACTTTCTTACCAATAAAAGGATCATAAAAATATCTCAAATAAATTTTTGCCAAAAAATTTCTATTCTCATCTCCAAAAGGGGCATGAGTTACTAAAAAACATCTTGCACCTATTTCTTTAGCAATTCTTGAAGCAATAATTGTATGCGTGTGCCTGTAAGAATGAGCAATTATAATATTTGGTTTAAACTTAATTATTTCTTTTTTTAAATTTAAAGAATTCCAAATCATATAACTTTCAGAAAAAGGCATTTTAGTTGCAGAAAATCTTTTTATTGGAATTTTTTGGTTTAATACCCTTCTGCTTGTTGCGTTCTCAAAAATTTCAATTAGAGATTGCTGGTTGCGAAGTAAAAATTTAGGCAATCTTTTTATTTCCACATCTCCAATTTTATCTCCGAATTTAGCGATTTCGTTACTTCCTTTAACAAAATTAGAAGAAAAAACTTTTACTTTATGCCCTAATTTTGAAAGTCTAATAGCTTCTTCTTTTACTCTATTCCAAACTCCACAAATTCCTGCAGAATAGTTTGTAATTTCTAATATTTTCATAAAATAAAAACAGAAAAGTTATTTAAATAATGTTCTGTCAAGAACCAGCCACTGAAGTGACTGGCGTGTTGGTTCTTGAGCATGTCAGGAATAAAATTCCTGAGCACATCGAAATTCAAAGAATTTCTCTTAGTATCCAAACTAAAATTGTTATAAAATCATCTATAATTTTTCTTTATGTCAAGATTCTTGACTAAAACTCCATGCTTTAGCATGGAGTTGAATCTTGAGCATCCAAAAGTCTCGAACAAACTCCACACTTTAGTGTGGAGTAAACGCAAAGACTTTTTGATTTTCTAAATACCATTTTACTGTTTCTCTAAGACCTCTTCTAGTTTAATACGTGGTTTAAATCCTATATCTTTTTTTGCCCTTGTATTATCTAAACATCTTCTCAAAGGACCTTCTGGTTTCATTGTATCCCTAATAATCTTTCCATTAAATTTCATGAATTCTTTTATTTTTTGAGCAAGTGCGCAGATAGTTATTTCTTCTCCTAAACCTAAATTAATCGGCTCAGATTTTTTATAATTTTTTAGTGCAAGAATAACACTCCCTTGCAGCATCTTTAATATCAAAAAAACAATGTGCCACCACACCTTTTAAGGTGTGGTTTGATTGGCACTTGTTTTTTGGATGCTCACGGCACGCCTCGCCTTAAAAGGCGAGGTTTTCACGTGCTGTGACATAAAGAGATTTTCTTGAAGCCTTTCCAGTTCCAAATAATTCTACTTTTAGGGATTCTATCTTGATTGCTTCGTCAACTTTTATTACATTACTACTTTGCATTGTAACATTAAAGAGAGTTAAATTATATCATTCACATATTTATTATTAACTCTAAAGTTAAAAAAATAGAAATGTTTAAAAAACAATAATATTTAGAAAGAAATGCTTAATATTGGATTAGTGGGCTGTGGCTATTGGGGAAAAAATTATGTGAGAATAATCGGAGAAAATTCTTTGGTAAATTTTATGTATATTTCTGATTTGAAAGGAGAACCTGAAGGATTGCGTATGTCTCCCAAAACTATTTTTGTAGAAGATTATAATGAGATGTTATCTGATAAAAATCTAGATGCAGTAGTAATCGCCACTCCAACATCAACGCATTATTCATTAACAAAAGATTTTCTTGAATATGGAAAGCATGTATTAGTAGAAAAACCTCTTACTCCTAATTTAGGTGAAGCAGAAGATCTTTGTAGAATTTCAAAAGAAAAAGGAGTAATATTAATGGTTGGTGAAATATTTAGATTTAATTCAGGCATTCAGTATATGAAAGAATCTATTCAAAGAGGCGATTTGGGTGAAATTCGTTATATTGAATGTAGAAGAGTAGGACTAGGACCAATAAGAACTGACGTAAGCGCTCTTTGGGATTTGGTATCTCATGATATTTATATTACTCGTTTATTAGCAGGAAAAAATCCTGTTTCAGTAAATTGTAACGGTATTTCTCATAATGGCTATTTAGATGACATTGTGGCATTATCTTTAAACTTTCCAGAAAAATTATTTGCTACAATTTATGCAAGTTGGGAGCATGCAACAAAAGAACGTCAAATTATAGTTGGTGGAAATAAAAAAGCTATTAAGTTTGATGACATCCAGATAGATAATAAAATAATAGTTTTTGATAAAGGAGTAGATTACCAACCAAAAACCGGAGAGTATTCAGATTTTCAAGCATCTATTAGAGATGGAGATGTTTATATTCCAAAATTAAAAATAAAGGAACCATTATTAATGGAGTTTAATCACTTTATTGAATGTATTAATAACCCATTGGAGAAATGTAATAGTTCTGGACTAGAAGGTTTGATAACAGTTAAAATTTTGGAAGCTTGTGAAAAATCTCGTCAAAATGGGGGCGCTCAGGTTACAATCTCATGATATTTTCAAATTATTTTAATAAGAAAAAATATTCTATAGGTAAAAACTCTTTAATAAGAGAAGATTGTAGTATAGGAAAAGATTCTAGAATTTGGCATTTTTGTAACTTATATGGATGTAAAGTTGGAGAAAATACAAGTATAGGTAGCTATAGCGAGATAAAGGAGGGAGCAATTATAGGCAATAATTGTAGGTTTCAATCTTATTTATTTGTTTGTGAAGGCACAATTATAGGCAATAATGTTTTTGTAGGACCAAGAGTAACTTTTTTAAATGATAAACATCCTAGTGTAGAAAAAACTTTAAAAAAAACTTGGAATCTGGAAGCTGTTATTGTTGAAGATGAAGTTTGTATTGGGGGAAATGTAACTCTTCTTCCTGGAATACGAATCGGTAAAAGGGCTTTTATAGGTGCTGGAAGTGTAGTCACAAAAAATGTTAATTCTCATGAAATTGTTTACGGGAATCCTGCAAAAAAGAAATGAAAATACCATTTAACGATCTTACAAGAATACATGAACCTTTAAAGAAAGAATTAGACTTTGTTTGGAATAGAGTTATTAGCAATAATGCATTTATTTTAGGAGAAGAAGTAGCTCGGTTTGAGAAACTTTTTTCTCAATATTGTGGTTTTAGCAGTTCTGAAAATGCTGTGGGAGTTTCAAATGGATTAGATGCTCTTACACTTATTTTATCTTCTTTAAACATAAAAGAAGGTGATGAAGTCATAACTCAAGCTAATACATTTAATGCAACTGTTGCCGCTATATGTTCTGTAGGAGCGCGACCGGTTTTAGTTGATGTAAATAGTGATACTGGTTTAATGAATATTTCGAAATTAGAAAAACTTATTAATTTAAGAACGAAAGCAATTATTCCAGTACATCTTTATGGGCAACAAGTAGAAATTGAGAAAATTTACAATTATTTGCCAAGCAAAAATGAAATATATATTGTAGAAGACGCTGCACAAGCTCATGGTGCTTTAAGGAATGGTTTACACCCAGGACAACAATCTACTGCTGCCGCTTTTAGTATGTATCCCGGAAAAAATCTTGGCGCCTTTGGAGATGCAGGAATAGTGGTCTCAAAAGAAAAAGAATTAATTAAAAAGATTAAGATTCTACAAAATTATGGGCAAATTAAAAAAAATGATCATGAAGTGATTGGCTCTAATAAAAGGATGGATGGCTTACAAGCAGCTATACTTTCTGTTAAGCTTTCTAAACTTGATGAATGGAATTTATCAAGAAAAAAATCTGCACAAGAATTATCGGAAAGACTTGAAAAAATAGATGCTATAGAGTTACCAAAAAAAGATTCTAAAAACGAGCATATATATCATTTATTTGTTATAAAGACCGACTATCGGGACGAACTTAGAAATTATTTATTTCAAAATGGAATAGAGACAGGTATTCATTACCCAGTTCCAATTCACTTACAAAAACCTTTCCTTTTTCTTGAATATCAAAAAGGAAGTTTTCCAATATCTGAAGATTGGTCAAATAGAGGGCTTTCCTTACCTTTGTTTCCATTTATGAGTTCTTCTGAATTAGAATATATATCAACATTTATAAGAAGTTTTTTTAAAAAGATTTAAAAGCTTCAAGCAAATAGGCAAAATAACGAATAGAATAATAAAAAGGAAGAAAAAATATAAATGGGGAATAAGGATCTATTCTTAGATGTTTTATAGTTTTGTATAAAGAGTAAAAAGGAAAAATTGGAAGAATTAATATAATTAGCCAAGAATTTTTTATAGAACGACCAACCCAAAGACTATGACTCCAAGTATCTGCAAAAGTTGCAGGATTAGTATGATAAACTTCTAAATTAAAAACAGGAAATTCTGCTCCTTGTTGAAGATAAATAGTTTGATCGTCACCATAACCCTCTTCTGGATTAAACGGATGTTTTCTTATATAATCTTTTCTTATAAGAGAAAAAATCCTGCTTAATCCTGGCTTAAGTATAGAACTTCTCTTATAAAAAAAAGCTCTTGCCCAAAGATTTTTTGCATTATCACATTTTTCTTCTGTATGCATTATTGCTACAGTATCTCCATTAATAATTGGTTTAATTCCTTTTCTAATATATTCTTTACCATACCTAAGATCAGCCCCCACTATAAGAATAATCTCTCCTTTTGCTTTTCTAATTCCAAAATTCCATGCATTTCCAGGACCTTTTTGCTTACCTGAAATACTTAAAGCGAAAATTTTTTTAGGATATTTTTTTTCGTATTCTTTCGCAATTTGAAAAGTTTTGTCTTTCGATTCCCCATTTTCAACCACAATAATCTCTATTTTTTTATAACTTTGTTTAAGTAAAGATTCTATACATGCAGGCAGATGAATTTCTTCATTATAGGCAGCTATTACTGCAGAAACTTTAGGATTACTATTTAGCTTACTTCCTTTTACAATAGGCATTGAAAAAGACGTAGTCTTTATTTAAAAAACTTTTTATGATCAAATAAAGAATATACATAAGAGTCGCAATAATTAAAAATACACAAAATCATGTAAAAAAATGTTTGGTCGATTAAAAAATTTTTTTAGAGGTATTTATAAAAAATTTACAAAAAGCAATGCATATCAGAAATTGAAAAAGTTTACTTTGTTAAGAAAATTAAAAATAAAAATAGGAAAGATAATTTGGAAAACTGCCCCATATAAATTTACTTTGCACGGAGATCCAATAGCAATAGAATTATTCAAAAGATTGGTTGAGAAATTTAAAATTGATGTGATCGTTGAAACTGGAACATTCAGAGGATTTACCACAGCTCTTTTCGCACAAATGTTCCCGAATGTTAAAATATACACTTGTGAAATTGATACTTTTAATTATAAAAAAGCAAAAAAATATTTAAAGCAATTTAATAACGTTTGGGTTTTTAATCAAAGCTCTCCAGAATTTTTAAAAGAATTATGTGAAAAAAATATTTTAACAAATAAAACTTTATTCTATTTAGATGCTCACTGGCTTGATGAATGGCCATTAGAACAAGAGCTTCGAATAATTTCTAATAATTTAAAGTCTGCTCTGATTGTCATTGATGATTTTAAAGTACCAAATGATACTCGATTTGTTTTTGATGAGTATGAGGATAAAGAATGTTCTATAGAGATAGTTCTACCAAATATTTCAAAAAAAAATAGATATAACCTCTTATTTCCGAATTATGGAGAAGAAATTTTCAAAAAAGAGGTAGCACATCCAGATTTAGTTGGATATATTACAATATTTCAAAATATGTCGGCTGATTTTAATTCTCTTATGAAAATAGATTTCATAAAAAAGTTTTTCTTGGATGAATCTTTTATTAATTTTTCAGTTTCAAAAAATAGGTAATTATTTCAGGCTTGGTTTTACTCATCAATTTTTCTGCTAAATACTTAAGTACAAAAGTATTTCCTTTAAGATATTCAGTTATTAAGTGGAATAAATAGGGGTCTGTAAAAATTTTTTTCTGATGAATTAAAGACTTAATATTAATTTCAAATTTTGACCAAATGATTTTTTTTATTGTTTCAAAATCAATATTTGGGATTTTATTAGTTCTTGCAAGAGGGATTGTAATAAATGCCGTATTTTTTTCATTGATAATATTAATTTTTGAGCCAGAAAAAAATTCCTTGAATTTTTCTATATTATTCAAAAAAAATTCCTTCGTAACCATCATTTGATCCAAAATTAAAAGAGATCGAAATTGCTTTTCGTTAAGTTTCTTGAATGCTAAATAGATGTATAATGCAAGATAATCTCCAATCTTATTAGAATAAACATAATAATCTGAGCAACAAATTTGTTTTCTTGAATATTTAAGAGCTAAGATTGAGAAGTATTTTTTATATTTTAGAGATTTGCCGTTCTTTGTTTTAAAATAAACATAGCCATAATCTTTTAATTTTTTGATTAATTCATCAACTTTAATAAGCAAGTCTTTCTCAGACAGAGGAAATGCTTTTTCTTTCAGTTTTTGGAGGTTGTTCGGAATTTTTTTTTCATCAGAAAAAATTTGTTTAAAGATTTTTTCAAATTCTTTTGTTTTTGACAAGTCCTTAATTGTTCTTTCATAAGCTGCGTGGGAGATTTTCTTCCCTTCTTCTTGATGACTTAAATAATATTTTACTTTTTCTAATAACTCTTCTTGAGAAGAAAAAGTAATTATTTCTTTATCTTTTTTATATAATTTTAAAAAACCCGGACTATTTTCAACAAGGCTTATTGCGTTGCATGCAGCAACCTCAAACGGATGTTGGTTAATATGAGAACTGCCTTCGTAATTTTTAGTGAAGCAAATATTAACTCTTGTTTGATTTATTACTTTAGCAAAATTTTCTAAATCAATAAATCCGCCATAATGATCTTTAAATTCTGGAAAATTATTCCAGCCCGATCCAAAAACCCTAACTTTAATTCCATTATCAATTAAATATTTCATAAAAGAGATTCTGTTTCCCTTAGGAGTTCCGATAAAAGTAACGTCATATTTTTTTTTAACATCTAATGGCTTAAAGATTTCTGTGTTCGTGGCTTGAGAAAGAAAAGCCTTATTGAGATATTTTGGGATAAATTCAGGATGGGTTACGAAAAAATAATCTATAAACAGTGAATAAAAAATAGAATATGTGCTAAATAGAATATCGTCATCTCCACAATAATTTATTATCTTTGTCTTCGGAGAGATTTCTTTAATTTTTAACAATGTGTCTATATAAAACTCTTCATAAATCAGCCATAAAAAAACATAATCGGGTTTCTCTAATTTAATTATTTCTATGAATTTTTTATTCATAATCTCCTTTCCATATCTATAAGTTTCTTCTTGAGGATCAAAACTTATAACTTCTTGAAAAATATTTCTTAAGGGAGTATTCCAAGTTGAGTAAGCATAATATTTAGGATTATTACATGACCATGCAGCAAAAAGTAATTTTCTTTTTTTCATTAAAAAAATAAGATTAAAGTTAGTTTAAATATATATTCATAAAAGTCACAAAACCTGTGGGTTTTGTGGCAGCCGAGAAATCCGCGGCGAACAAACCACAGGCTAAAAGCCCACGGATTTAACGAGCGTTATGAAATATTTATAAATCTTCGATTTTATTGTACTTTATGCAAAATATATTTTCAAAAATTAATCCTAAAATTCTTATCCATGTAATTTATCGATATGGAGAGGGAGAATTAGGGAAAATGAACTTTTTTGTTCCAGATAAGGCGTGTTTACAAGTCGCTGCAGGAGTTTATTTTCCCATAGGACACGCTTTTAGCGGCCCACATAGACATCTGCCGCAAGATAGAAATATTAAAAAAACACAAGAAATGTTTGTGTTGATAAGTGGAAGTATAGAAGTAGAAATGTATGACCTTGATGATAAATTAATAGCTAAAGAAATACTAAATCCTGGAGATTGTTATGTATATTTAGGCGGAGGGCATGGGATAAAAATACTTACAAATGATGTTTTCTTTTATGAATTAAAAAATGGCCCCTATTATGGTAAAGAAAAAGACAAATTTTTCATAAAAAATTAATATAAAAGAATATAAATGTGGATTTAGTTCAATAATATGAATAATTTAAATCAAATAAAAAAAATATACTACCCTAATTTACCTATTCATACATATATGAAATGTTTAATAAATAAACCTCCTAGAGGATATAAATTTATTTTAAATAGAGAATATAAAAAAACTAAATTTATTAATTTGTTAAAAAAATCAAAAATCATAACACTTTTCTATAAAAATGTTGTAAAATCTTTTTTTAATGTTTTTGGAATCTTGAATAAATTATACTACGACCCCGCACCTAAAGATATAGATTTAATTCTTTCTACAGGAGTTGTAATTAAAGAGAAAAAACCTTGGATAATGAAGATACTTGATACTCCATTTTGTATGGCTGGAAATGATTACAATGTTTTTATAAAGAATTTATCTGAAATAGAAAAATCACTTTCATCTAAATATTGTAAAAGAATTATTGTTCATACTAAACTTTGTAAATATTATATGAGAAAATATTTTTCAAAAAAAGTAATCAACAAAATAGTATTAGTTAATCCAGCCATACCAAGCGAAGAAATAAAATCCAATAATAAGATAAGAGAAGGAGAAATAACCTTTTTATTCATTGGCTCTATAAACAATCCCGATGAGTTTTTAATGAAGGGAGGTTTAGAAGCACTAGAAACTTTTAAATTATTAAAAAAGAAATACCAGAATATTAAGCTCATTATAAGATGTAAAATTCCTGAGAAAATTAAGAGAAATTATTTAGAAATTCCAAATATTACTTTTTTAGAATCAAACCTTTCAATAGAAGAATTAAAAAAAATTTATGAACAATCTGATATTTTATTAATGCCAGGTTATGGCTATTTTATTATGGCCTTTTTAGAATCATTTATGAAAGGTTTACCTATTATATCTCTAAATACATTTGGAGTGTCAGAATTTATAGTAAATGGAAAGACAGGTTTTTATGTTGAACCATCAAATAGAATTCCAATACATGTACCATCTTATCCAGCAAATGTAAGATCAAAAAATTTTTCAGAAGCTATATTAAACATAGATAAAAAAGTAGTAGAGAATCTTGCTAAAAAATCAGAGATTTTAATAAATAATCCCTCCCTATTATTAAAAATGAGCAGAGAATGTCAAAAAATGTTTAAAGATAAATATTCATTTGATAAAAAAATTGTTCATTTAAAAAATATTTTTGATCGCGCATTGAAAAAATAGAGATGTTTTTGGTTATGTCACAGCACGTGAAAACCTCGCCTTTTAAGGCGAGGCGTGCCGTGAGCACAAGAGAATTGCTGACGAGGGCAATTCTCTGTGCAGAAAAATCCATAAAAGATTTTTCATGCATCCAAAAAACAAGCGCCAATCAAACCACCCCTTTTAAGGTGTGGTGGCACATTGTTTTTTTGATATAAATATTTAAAAGGTATTATTTTTCTATAAGTTATAATATGCAAAGATCTTCCTGTTTAATATGTAATTCTAAAGAGATTGTTACGATAATAGATTTAGGTTTACATCCATTTGCAGATACATTTATACCAAAAGAAAGATTAGGAGAAGGAGAGATGATTTATCCTTTAATATGCGATTTATGCAAAAATTGTGGTCAGATTCAAACAAAGTGTGTTACAAATCCAAAAGAGAGATATGTAAGTAATGATTATTCTTATACTTCTTCAAATTCAGAATTTTCAAGAAATCATTGGGATGAATTTGCATTAGAATTATTATCTAAAAATCAAGTTAAAGAAGATTGTTTTATCTTGGAAATAGGGTCAAATGATGGATATCTTTCAGAGCATTTTGTTAAAATGGGTAAAAAAGTTTTGGGGGTAGACCCTTCCCCTTACATGGCTGGTTTAGCAAAAAAAAGAAATGTAGAAACAATGACTACCCTATTTGACAAGAAAACGAGCGAAGTTATTTTAAAAAATTATGGAAAAGCTAATCTAATAATTGCAAATAATGTTTTTAATCATTCAGATAATCCATTAGACTTTGCCCAAGCAGTTAAAAACGTGCTCGCCCCAAATGGAATATTTATTTTTGAACAGCCCTATTGGTTAATAGGATTCAAAGAAAAGAAGTTTGATCAAATTTATCATGAGCACGTAAGTTATTTTACAGTTAAATCTTTAAAAAACTTACTTGAAAAGGCGGGAATGAAAATAGTCGAGGTTAGAATAGTAGATTATCACGGAGGATCATTAAGAATAATGGCTCAACATATTGATTATACTAAAGAAGAATCTAAAAAAGTATCGTCAATGATTGCAGAAGAAGAAAGAATTGGTACATTTAATCCAACAGAATATTATAAATTTATTGAAAACTTAAATAAAAATAAATTTTTATTTTTAGAAAAAATTTATAATATAAAAAATAAAGGGGAGAATATTATCGCCATTGGGGCCGCAGCAAAAGGAAATACTTTTTTAAATTTTTATAATTTAAATAATAATATTATAGATTATGTTACTGACACATCTGAGCACAAAAAAGAAAAATTTACCCCTGGAACAAGGATACCAATTCGGGGTGATGAGATATTGAAAAAATATGATGATGTGCATGCTCTTATTTTATCTTGGAATATTGCAGATCAATTAAAAGAAAAATTATTAGAAATTAATCCAAGTATTAAATTTTTGATTCCAGATTAAATTTCTATTTATAATTTGTAAATTTAATATCATAGGGGTCTATTTCTTTTTTAATTAAATTATCTAACATTTCTTTTATCCCAAATTCAATATTTTTATCAACCTTAAATCCTTCTAAATAAGCCCTATTAAAATTAATTATATAATCTCTAGGGTCTTTTTTATCTCTAATAAGATTAATTTCAAAATATCCAATAATTTTTTCCATTACATCTATTATTTTTTCTTTTGTTAAATTCTGTTCTCTGGATCCAATGTTAAAAATATTACCCTCTATTTTTTCTTTTTTACTAAAAAATAAAATTGCTTTAGACATATCCTTTATGTGAATATAACATCTCCAAACATTAGGGTCAAATAGATCTATTTTTTTCTTAATATAAGCATCTCTAATAATTTCATTAATAAATAAATCATATCTCATTCTAGGAGATTGACCATAAGCCGTAGCAAATCTAAGAATTATTGCTTTTTTATTAATATTTAATATTCCTTTTTCAGCCGCAAGTTTTGTTCTTGCATATATTGTTGTTGGTAAAAGAGGGGAATTTTCTTCGACTTCTTTGTTATTATCCATAAGACCGTATACACTACAACTAGAAGCAAAAATAAATTTTTTATTGTATTTATCGCATAGACTAGCAATAGAAATACTGGAATTTGTATTAATATCCTCCATTTCTTTTTCTAAATTTATACAATTATCAACTCTAGCTATGGCTGCAAGATGAACTAAAATATCACTTTCTTTTATTAGAGGTTCTATCTTATTAAGGTCTCGTATATCTCCATTTATTATCTTTAAATTAGGATTTTTTTCTAAGTGATTAAGATGTTCTTTTCCATGCATTAGGATATCGTAACCAATTACCTGATGATTATTTTTTAAACATTCTTCTGTCAAAACGGATCCAACATAACCACAGTTTCCAGTTATAAGAAAAGTTTTTTTTACCATAAGAAAATATGTTATATTTATTTAAAAAGCTTTTATTTTATTTTTTATAATTATTATATAGCTCAAAATTACTAAATCTTTAAATAACCTATTTTTTAATAACTTTCATGCAGAAAGTAGCTCTTATTACTGGCATTGGAGGGCAAGATGGATCTTATCTTACAGAATTTCTTTTAAATAAAGGATATAAAGTTAGAGGGATAATTAGAAGAGCGAGTCTTCCAAATACTAATAGAATAGAACACTTAATAAAAAAATATCCTCCTTCTGATGATTTAAATTCTTCTTTTGTTGTGAAATATGCAGATCTAACTGATTCTTTAAGTATTAAAAATCTTATAGAAAAATTTCAACCTGATGAAATATACAATCTTGCTTCTCAAAGTCATGTAGGAATAAGTTTTGATAATGCAGAATCAACCATGAATATTAATACTTTAGGTGTTCTAAGAATTCTTGAGACTTTGAAACAAATGAAATCAAAATGTAAATTTTATCAAGCTTCATCTTCTGAAATGTTCGGTATTTCCCCACCCCCACAGAGCGAAACAACTCCAATGCTTCCCCAAAGTCCATACGGCATCGCAAAACTTGCTGCTTATCATTTAACTAGGCTCTATAGAAATGCATATGGATTATTTGCAGCGAATGGAATACTATTTAATCACGAATCTCCAAGAAGAGGATATAATTTTGTCACAAGAAAAATAACAAAAGAAATTGCTAAAATAGTTGTTGGGGAAATTGATAAAATACATCTTGGAAATTTAGATGCAAAAAGAGATTGGGGATTCTCTGGAGAATATATACAAGCCATGTGGAATATCTTACAACAAGATAAACCTGATGATTTTGTCATCGCAACAGGAGAAACTCATACTGTTAGAGAATTCTTAAACGAGGCATTTAGTTTATTAGGGCTAAATTATGAAAAATATTTAATTACTAACCATCAATTTCAACGTCCAGCAGAAGTTCCAGCTTTGCTTGGAGACTCATCAAAAGCAAAAATGCTTCTCGGTTGGGATCCCAAAGTTAAGTTTAAAGAAGTTGCATATATGATGCTTGAAGCAGATTTGAAAGAAAAACTTGAAGAAACCGGAATTATTCCAATCGAACCTAATATTATAAAAGAAAAAGGATATTATATAGAAAAAGCAAAAGAAATTATTTCTAAAAACGATTTTCATAAACTATTATAAAATTAATTATAACTTTAAAATTACAAATATTTAAATAGGACGTATCTTTTTTTACTAATAGTTAAATTAGATAATGTCGCAGTATTAATTCCTTTAACTTCTAAATATGAAGTTTTACTACAAAGAAAAGATTTGAACTATATTTGGAATCCTGGACAATGGTGTTTTTTTGGTGGAAAAATAGAAGAAAGAAGAAAGATTGCGAAAGACAATAAAGTTGAATCTGTTATTTTACCTAGATATTGTCCTGAAGAATTTGAAAAAATATCAACAACAAAAATTATAAACAAGATAAAAAAATATACTTATAGCTCACTTTCTGACTTTATGTTCTTTTCTTATTAAAGAAGGGTCTTTACTAACTAATTTTTTTATTTCTAAAGGAAGGACTAAAGGCTCAACTCTATAGGTGTCTTTTTCATAATCTTTCCCACCCCTTAAACCTTCGCTGAACACAATAAATTCATTATCTTCTGGAAATAATAAAGTATGAATTTCAAAAGGTCCTGTTGAAACGAGATCCCCTTCTTTTGCTAATATATGTTTTACAGGTTGACTCTTATCAACTGGTTGATAAACATAAACCAAGGAACCACTTGTCATTAACATATGTTGGGTAGTTTGTTTATGATAATGATCCCCCCTTCTAACACCTGCTTTTGATTTTATTATGGCAACATGATTAATATTTTTCTTATAAAAAATATCTGCAATTATCCCTCTTTGATCTTCAAGAACTTCTAGAGGTTCTTTTGCATCTTTCCAAACATTTAATTTTATCATCATAGATGCTGGCTTAAATAGCTTATAAATTTTAGCGTTTTTATGCAAAAGTATATAATCTCAAAATTTTTTTATATTTATGTTAAATTATAAAAAAATAATCGTCACAGGCGGAGCAGGATTTTTGGGTAGTCACCTTATTGAAAAGATGATTAAAGAAGAGGGCGTTCTTAAAGAAGATATCTTTATTCCCCGAAGTAGGGAATATGATTTAAGAAAAAAAGAAGATATTGAAAAATTATTTAGAAAGTTTAAAGCAGATTTAATTATCCATTGTGCTATTTCTGCAGGAAATATTTTATATAATAAAGAAAATATTGGTGCAGTATATTATGATAATCTTGTTATGGGCGCGAATTTAATAGATGTTGCAAGAAAAAATAATGTTAAAAAATTTATTGCAATTGGAACAGCTTTAGCTTATCCATTTTCAGCACCAATTCCATTGAAAGAATCTGATTTTTGGTCTGGATACCCAGAAGAGACTCTTGCTCCACTTGGAATAGCAAATAAAATGCTTCTTGTACAATTGCAAGCCTATAGAAAACAATACGGGCTTAAAGGAATTTATTTAATCCTTGCTAATTTATATGGCCCAAGAGACCATTTTTCTTCTTCACATTCTCATGTTATTCCTTCTTTAATAAAAAAATTTGATGAAGCAACTTGTAAAAAAAGAAATAGAATTGAAATATGGGGTGGCGGAAATGTATCAAGAGAGTTTCTGTATGTGGAAGATGCTGCAAAAGGAATAATTTTAGCAATAAAAAATTACGAAGATTTAGAACCATTAAACATGGGCTCCTCTGAAGAAATATCAATAAAAAATTTAGTGGAGAAATTAGGTAAAATATATAAATTTAATGGAAAGATAGAATATGATTCTAAAAAACCAGAAGGGCAATTAAGAAGATGTCTTGATAGTACTAAATGTATAAAAAAAATTGGCTTTAGTCCCAATATGAACATAGATAAAGGGTTATTAAAAACAATTGATTGGTTTAAAAAAAATAAAGAAATTATTTAATTTCCTTCTTCAAGGTATCTCTGAAAATCTTATTTTTTAAAGCATTAACAATCATTAAATCATTTTTATCTAAACATTTAGAATAAATGATTAATATAGTGTAAAATGCCAAGAAAATTATACCAGCGAGAATTATTTTATAATAATCCGATTTCATGTAATCTTTTATTAAAACTAATAATAGAGTAGGTAATAAAGATATAAAGAATATTTTAATCATATCTTTTTTTATTGGTATAAATAAAAGATGTCTTTTTATCTGAAATATAAGTATCATTGAGAGAATTATCCAAGAGATTGTGGTAGAAATAGCAGCACCATTAAGACCAAGTGTGGGAACAAGAAGAATATTAGCTATAAAATTAAAAATAGATATCAAGATTAAATTGTAAAGTATTAATCTAGATTTTCCTTTCATAGAAAGAAGATTATTTGATAAGGGAATAAAGATGGAAGCTGCTATACTACCAATGCAAAGAATCCTCAAGGGTTCTTCACCAGCCAAAAATTCTTGCCCAAACAAAATATTAATAAATGAACCAGGAAATAAAAATATTAATATGAAAATTGGGATGTTAATTATTAATATCCATTTTTCTACTTGTTTGGATAGGTCTTTTATAATTGATATGTTATTTTTAGAGTATTCCCCCATTATTAAAGGAAAAAACAACTGCATGAACAATTCTGGACCTATTCCTAACAATCCAACGATTGTAAAAGCAACATTATAAAATCCTAAATATTCCACGCCTTGAAAGTATCCTATTACAAAAGAATCTGTCCAATAAAATAACATTCCGGTTAAGCTTAAAAACATAATTGGCCAGGAGTATTCAAAAAAATCATTTTCTAGAATTTTTTTCTCATTATTATTTAATGGAGGACTTTTAAATATTTTTAGAATATAACTTTCAGAAGTTTTATATGATATAATAAATAAAACGATGGCCGAAAATATATATGAATATATTATTGAACTAAAACTAATCTGGAAGTATATTAAAATTATTAATGTGATAAATTTAATACCATTTTGTAAAATGTTTACAATGAATGAATAGGTAATGATTTTTTCATTTGCTTTCAAAACAGAGAGAAAAATTCCCGAAAAAACAACTAATGGAATAGTAAGGCTAAAAAATCCAAGAAAGATCACCAATTTTTCTTCTTTAAAGATATTTAAAGATATATATTCTGAAAGAAAAAAAAGTGATAACGAAACTAAAATAGACATAAAAAAAGAAACGACCAATGTTAAGTTTAGCAAATATTTTGCTTTTTTCAAATCTTCTTCTTTTCTATAAAGAGAGAGATATCTTAGGAGACCTTCGCTAAGACCCAATGAAGCTAAGGACGCAACTAATGATATAATAATAAAAGCTAACGAATATACTCCATAAATTTCTGGCCCAAAATTTCTAGCGATAACTATTCTATAAAAATATGTTAATAATTTTGAAATAATAACAAAAAATAATATTATTACTGAGCTTTTAGCTAGCAGTTTTAAAGATGAATTTAATTCATATTCAGTCATTATATAATATGAAATATGAGTTTAAATATATTAATTAATTAATACTCGTTGAAAATCTCCAATCTTTAGATTGGAGTTGTATTCCTGTCGATTTTCCACGGTAATCACAAAACCACGAACAAACTCCACACTTTAGTGTGGAGTAGAAAACCCGAAGGGTTTTGTGATAATTATAAGAGAGGAATATACTAAAAATATAAAAGTTAAGAAAATAGATAAATAAATTATTAGTAGAGATAAATCTTTGATAATTATATTTTTATCACTTAAAGAGAAAATATAATTATTCATATTTTTATATAGATAGGGTGTGAAATAGAACTGTTGTATTAATTTAGTCTGTTCTAAAAGCGAAGGATGAATTGGGATATTTATATTATATAATCTATATATTTCTTCCTTACCTTCATTTTTCTGCTTTAAATAAATAATTTCTTCCAAATTTGAATTATTTTTTAAAACATTTAAAACATTTTCAGAAGAAATATTAAATTCAGAGTTGTCTTTTACCCATCCTAAGCCACAATCATCAATAGCACATTCTACAATATGAATTTTTGTTGGTATTTTTTCAGAACTAATATTTTGATTTATTTCATAGAAAGAAAAGAATTGATCTAATAAAAGAAAATTTTTAGGTGTTGCTGCCCAAATAGATCTTGCAGGATATATTCTTGAATCAAAAACTATAAGACTGTTTTCTTCTACATTACTATTTATCCAACTTTTCAATTGTGAAGTAGGACTTTTAGAAAAATAGTTTTGTGGAGTTCCATAAGCAATATTTAGATTATAAATTAGAAAAGCAGAAAGTAGAATAGCAATAAGAAAAATCATTTTCCAACTAGAAATCTTTTCAAATATAAAATTAATACTATATCCGGCTGGTAAAGAAAATAATATTATCATAAAAGAAAAGTGTTTTTGTAAAGGGGATCCAGCACTTTGCAAAACAAATGGAATAACTAAAAATATAATAAAAAAAACAAGCTCATGCTTTCTTTTATCTTTAATCCATAAAAATATTCCAAATAAAGAAAAAATTAATATGACTATATCTGTATGATATAACAAAGAATAATTTCCATAATTTTTTATATTTAATAAATTATCAAAGAAGCTATTTCCTTGTCCAGCCAGCCCACCATAAAGTTCTTGAGTTTTTTCTAAGTTTATTATTCTGCTAAAATAGACATCAACTATCCCCTTATCTTTATATAATAAATAATTAAAAGATAAGAAAGGCAAAGCAAATAAAAATAAAATACTAATGAAAATAAATAAATTTTTTATATTATTTTTACTAAAAACAATTTCTTTTTTAGATTTAATAAAATAAGCAGAGTAAACCAAGAAAGACATAATAAAGAAAGGAGTATTGTATTTAGTCAGCAATCCAAGGCCAAAAACAACCCCTGACAAAACAAGCCACTTCAACTCTCTTTTCTTTAAATAAATCAAACCAAAATAAGCCCCAAGAAAACAGAAAAAGAAAACAATAAGGGCCGCCTCAGTAAAAGTCATTCTTACCAAAAAATTAGAGAAAGTTGCAAAAAAAGCAGCCGCGAGTCCTGTTTTCTCATCAAAGAAAAATTTACCAATTAAAAAAACAATAATAATTAGCATAGTTCCATAAATAAGAGGCCAAAATCTAGAAGCAAATGTGGTGTATCCAAATATTTGATAAGCTATATCTGTTAGATAGAAAAATAGTGGAGGATTTGAGTGAGTAGACAAAACTTTTGCATCTAATATTCCTGCACTTTGAGAAGCATAAACCATATCATCGGCAAGCACATCTAAATTAAGGGCAGCCGCAAGTCTTAAAATAAAACCTATAATTACTAAAAAAATTAATATTCTTTCATATTTTTTAGAAGGAGAATAAATAAAATTTATAAAATTGTTAAGCACCTTATCTAAAAAAGAATTATTTTCTACCATTTAATAATATCAATTATAATTTTAAATAACTATCTATAAATTATATTAAGTAGATTAAAAAAAGAGAAATTTATATAATGATAAATTATGAATTGATAATGAAAAATATTAAGGAAAATAAAATAGAAAATGAATTTGGAAAATTTTTTTATACAGATTCTTATATTAAATTAAAAAATTACCTTTTTAATTATCTTTTTAGAAAGCATCAAATTAAAAAATCTTTTTTTAAATATTTTAGGAATAATATTTTAGAAAAAAATTTTATAATAGCAGATATAGGCTCAGGTATTTCTCCAATTTCTCCATTAATAGAAAAAACTGTTTTTATTGAATTAGAGAAAGAGGCAGTTGACTTTCTAAAAAAAATGAATATGAACGCGATGAAAGGGGATATTACAAATTTAAATCTAAAAAATAATAGCTTTGATGTTATTATCTGTTCTGAAGTTTTAGAGCACGTAAAAGATTATAGAAGAGGCATAGCAGAAATGTATCGCGTTGTTAAAAAATATGGTGGGATAATAATTACTGTTCCAACTCATGATTTTTATTGGAAAGATGACGACGAATTTGTAGGTCATTTTAGAAGATTTAATCCAGAAATATTACAAAAAAATTTAGAAGAAGCAGGATTCAAAGTTCTTTTAAGAAAGCCAGTAGGAAGTAAATTAGAACGCCATCTAACTTGGTTAATTGTAAAAATTGCCAGAACGAATAAATCTAAAAGTTTAAGAATAAATAAATTAAAATTAATTATTTTCTATTTAATTAATAATTTTTTGTTTAATTTAATAAAAATTGCTAATGCCTTTACTTCAGAAAAAAACTCAAGTATAATTTTATTTGTTGTTAAGAAAATCTAAAAATATTTTCTTTTTTGTAGGATATTAATAAATAAATGTTTTAATTTATGTATAAATAATCCACTTTCTAATTTTCTTATTTCATGATAATTATTTCCATTTCTTTTATTTAATCCATCTATCAGGCTTTTTCTTAGTTTTTCAGGATTAGAAAAATCAACAAAGCTAAATAAATTGCAAGAGCCCAAAGCCATTTCTAAATCACCATCACTATCACTTATAGTAGGTAAGCCAAGTTCTTCTGCAATTTTTTCTACTTCTTTAGTTTGTTTAAAAGTCATGCTTGAGCTATTAGCCTCTAAAGCGTCCCAATAAGAAGAATATTTTCTTAATTTATCTTCTTGAATTCCTAAGTTTATTCCAGAAGGTTCATGGATATATTTTAAAGTTAAGTTTGTTAATAAATTTCCGTTAAATAAAGGATGTGCCGGAATTAATATAGACTTATTTTTTTCTTTTTTTATAATTTCTTTGACACTTGGTCCATTTGAGTAATATGTTTCTTTAGGTCTAATTTTAGTATCTGTTGCGGCAGCTATAACATGACCTTCATTACATAAATATTCTATACCCCTAACAATATAAAGCCAGCTTTTTCCCTTATTTTTAGTTAGACCAAGAAAAGTATCTAAATAATTATCATCTAAAGAAAAACCATTTATCTTACAATTCTCAGAACCCTCACTTACAATTCTTTCGTATTTAGGCATGAAATAATTAAGAAGAAATATTACTCTATTTTCATCTCGAGAATAAAGTTTTTCAGCAATATAAATCAAAGTTTTAGGATGAGGTTCTAAATATTTTATTAAGCCCTTTCCTATATATCCAAATCTAGTTTTTTCAGCATTCTCACTAATCCATCCACTTACTTGAAAATCAACTTTAACATTTTCTAGTTTCATATAATTACTATAAAGTAGCACTTTATAAATTTAATTATTCAACTTCATATTTCTCTTCTCTTCTTATATTATATTTGTTTAATAAGTATTTTGCAAGTTCCTTTAAAATATTTAATCCATAATTAATAACTTTGACATTGCATTTTTCATCTCCATAGAAAGTAGGAATCACTATTTCAGAAATTCTTTTTTTAGAGCCAACAAGTTGAAAAATTATTTCAGAATCAAAATGAAATCCATCAGAATTAAATTTTAAAGGTAATTGAGAAAGGGTTTTTACACGATATGCTCTAAAACCTGAATGAAATTCGCTTAATTTTGTTCCAAGAAAAAAATTCTCAACACTTGTCAAAAATATATTTCCAAAAAATTTATACAAAGGCATTCTTCCCTTTAAAGGATGTCCGGCCATTCTTGAGCCAAAAACAAAATCCGCTTTATTTTCTAAAATCGGTTTTATTATTTGAGGAATGTATTCTGGAGGATATTGGGCATCTCCATGAATCATCACTACAACATCAAATTTATTTTTAATTGCATATCTATATCCCCATTTTTGATTTCCACCATAACCTTTATTTTTTTTATGCTTAACAATTTTTAACTTTGCTACATCTTTTGCTTTTTTATACCATTCGACTATTTTAGACGTCGAATCAACAGAAGCATCATCTGCGATTAATATTTCATCAAGATTATTTATTGTTTCTTTAGGAAGTCTATCTAATAATTTAATAATAGTTTTTTCAGCATTATAAGCAACAACTAAAATCAAAACTTTTTCCTTTTTCATTTAAATAATTTCCTCCCAACCCAATTAAAAAAGAAATATTCTCTCCTATGAAACCTTTCTGTATATAATGAAGAACATACGTCAAGCAAAGAATGAAAAATCATACCTATAAAAATATAAAAAAATTCTATCCAATAAATTCCAAGTATTGCAATTAAAATATGAAATTCTATTGTATGAAAAAAGTGAAAATCGTCTCCCTTTCTTCTAATTCTCTTTTTAATTTCCTGTTCTTCTTTTTTTAACATTTCTTTATGATAATCAAAAGCATCAAATAAACTTATTCTTCCAGTCTTTAACACAGCGCAAATATAATGGTCAAAGTCAATTAAAAAAGATGCAAAGAAAACTAAAAAAAGAAATAATTTTGGAGTTCTAGGACTGAAATAGTATAAAATAAAAGTAAAAATTGCTCCAAATAAAATGTGCCATCGCGGTAACATATCTTATTTTAATTTTTCATATTTAAAAGTTTATTCTTTAGCTAATCTTAATAAGTATTCTCCATAATCGGAATTTTTCAAAGGTTTAGCAAGTATTCTTAATTGTTCTTTATTAATAAAACCCTGATTATAAGCAATTTCTTCAATACAAGAAATTTTATTTCCCTGTCTAGTTTGTAAAACTTTAACAAAAGTGCTAGCATCATAAAGAGAATCAAAAGTTCCGGTGTCAAGCCAAGCAAATCCTCTTCCCATAATTTTAACCTCGAGCTCCCCAAGTTCTAAATATCTTTTATTAACATCTGTTATCTCTAGCTCTCCTCTTTGAGAAGGAGTTAATGACTTTGCAATTTCTATAACTTTATTATCATAAAAATATAATCCAACAACAGCATAATTTGATTTTGGATTTTTAGGTTTTTCTTCTATTGAAACAACCCTATTCTTTTTATCAAATTCTACAATTCCATATCTTTGTGGATCTTGAACTTCATATCCAAAAATTGTAGCACCATTTTCTTTTTTTCTTGCTTCTTTCAAAATTTTTGGTAAATCATGTCCATAAAATATATTATCTCCTAAAATTAAACAGCAGTTATCTTTTCCGACGAAATCTTCTCCTACAATGAACGCGTCAGCAAGCCCCTTAGGTTTTTCTTGTTGAGCATAAGAAAAATTCATTCCAAATTTTTTTCCATCACCCAATTGTCTCTCAAAAAACCATAAATGTTCTGGAGTAGAAATTATAAGAATATCTTTTATCTCTCCCAACATTAAAGCTGAAAGAGGATAATAAATCATAGGTTTATCATAAATCGGTATAATTTGCTTGCTTATTGTCGTTGTTACTGGCTCAAGTCTTGTTGCCTTTCCTCCAGCTAAAATTATTCCTTTCATTTAATTTGTTCTCTTTCCAGATTTATCTTTTAAAGGTGCCCACCATTTTTCATTTTCTTTATACCATTCAATCGTTTTATCAAGAGATTCATCAAATTTATATTCAGGTTTCCAATTGATCTCTTTCCTAATTTTTCCATCATCAATGGAGTATCTCCTATCATGTCCTCTTCTATCTGGAACATATTCAATCATAGAATCATCAAGATTAAACTTTCTTAATATTATCTTAGTTAATTCAATATTAGATATTTCATTTTCACCACCAATATTATAAACCTCCCCAATCCTACCTCCTCTTCTAACAATTTTGTCAATTGCTCTACAATTATCCTCAACATAGATCCAATTCCTTATATTTTTTCCATCTCCATAAAGAGGAACTTTTTTTCCTCTAATAAAATTTGTTGCAAACAATGGAATGACCTTCTCAGGAAATTGGTATGGCCCAAAATTATTTGATGACCTTGTTATAATAATCGGCAAGCCAAAAGTTCTATAATAGCTGACGCAAAAATGTTCAGAACTTGCTTTTGAGGCGCTGTAAGGTGATGAAGGTCTTAACAAATCGCCTTCAAGCGACCTTGCATCATCAAAACCCAATGAACCATAAACCTCATCGGTTGAAATCTGAACAAATAAAGCGACCTCATTTAATTTAGAGGCTTCAAGAAGAGATAATACCCCTCTAACATTGCTTTCTTCAAACACAAATGGATTTATTATGGAATTGTCCACATGAGTTTCAGCAGCAAAATTAACGACTACTGAGCCTTTCTTAATAACCTCTTTCATCCGATCAAAATCACAGATATCCTCTTGAATGAATTCGTATCTATCATCACCTTCAATATCACAATTATTATCTCCTTGTCCAGCATATGTCAACTTATCAATATTAGTGATTTTAACATTACCATATTTACTTAGTTCATAATGAATAAAATTAGAGCCAATAAACCCGGAGCCACCAGTAATAATTAAATCTCTGACTTCTCTCATGATTGTCAATTTTATTTTCCTTTTAAATAAATATCTATCTTTGAATATAATCTTTATATTTTTCTAAACATTCTTCAACAGCTTGATGAATCTCAGGCATTTTTATTCCTTCAGAAATTAATTTGTCTGAATTCAAATAACAATTAGACCTTTTTCCCTTTGTTTTTTTATCAAGTTCTGAAATAGAGAATTTCTCGAATTCATGCTTTGGATTAACTAGTTCTTTATACATAACCATAATTTCATAAGCAGAAATCGTCCCAGGATTAACTAAATTATAAATTCCTAGTTTTTTTCTTTCAATAAGTTTATCAACAGCCAGCAACATATGCGGAACAGTAGTCATAGAATTTTGTGCGTCAATAACTTTAGAATATTTTGAGAGTTTATTAATTAAATTTCTTTCATGCGGTCTATCATCAATGGGCATTCTAACTCTCAAAATCAAAGAAGGAATTTCTTTTAAGAATTTCTCAGCAAGTATTTTTGTTTTTGCATAAAATTGCGGTCCATAAAAATTCAGCTCATCATCTTCAGAAAATCCCTTTCCATTATTATCTCCGTAATAAATGCACCCACTTCCCAAATGAACAAAATAAATATTATTTTTCGCACAAACTAATCCTAAATTTTGGGCAGCCATAACATTAGATTCTAACGTTTCTTTTTTGTTATCTTCACACCAATCAATGTTGGGCCTTCCTGTTGCTCCAATAGCATTTATAACAACTTCTAGTTTTTTATTTTCTAAAAAATTTTCCAAATCTCTTAATTGCAAAACATTTGTATACCTTCTTGAGATAGTTTTATATCCTTTATGTTCTGCAATTCTCGTTCCTATAAAGCCAGTTCCAAAAACAAGACCTTTAATCATATAATATTTTAATAGACTTGCTTTTTAATTATAATCATATTCAAAAATATATTTTATTCCTCTTCAATCCTTTTTATTATTTCAGCAAAAGCAGGTCTTGTTATAAATACTCCTGCAGAAATTCCAATTAAAGTTGTCAAAGCAAATCCCTTAAACAATCCTGCACCTGCCCAAAACAAAGGCAAAAGTGAAACAAGCGCAGTAGAGTAAGCAGACAAAATAATAAACATGGCTCTCTTCATTCTCTCTTTTATTCCCAAATTTTTGTTTTCTCTTGCCTCATCTAACATAATTATTTGTTGGTCAACACCAGTTCCTATTGTCGCAAGAATTCCAGCAATCGAAGGTAAATCTAAATTCCAATTAATAATCGAAGCAACTCCTAAAATAATTAATAATTCAGAAGAAGAAGTAAATAACAAAGCAAAAGAAGATTTTATTTTTCTATATCTAACTAAGATAATTAAACTAACAAGTATTAAAGAAACAGCTCCAGCAAGTAAAATTAAATAAACAAATTGCTCCCCTAAAGCAGGAGAAATTGTATCTAATTTAACAATTTTTAAAGTGTAGGGCAAACTTCCCGTAATCATAATTGTTTGTAACCTATTCATTTCTGATTTTGCATTTTTCAAAGCTTGTTCTTGATTTTCTCCTGTTCCAGAACCTTGAATAGAAATTTCCGTAGTAACTTGCCCTTTTAATCCAACACTAATTGAAAGAGAATCAACTTCACTATCATCAACATAAAGATAAAGTTTTTCAGATAAATATCTTCCTGTTGAATCCAAAGTTAAATTTTTTGTAATGTCTGCATGTTTTTTTGCAGCTTCTTCTTTTAGATAAATTACAAATGAAAATTCACACGCATATCCTCCTTGAACTTGGAGGCATCTTTGAATTCCAGAGCATTTTGCATCCCCTCTGCAAACATCTTTTATATCTTCATCTCCTCCAACAAAAACACTTTTATTTCCTATTTTAGCTTCAAATTTTCCTTGCTTAGCAATTAAATCTTCCAAGTCCGTTGGAGTAGCCCCTGCAACTTCAACAAGCATAAATTTGTTTCCGTCCAAATCTTTAACTCCTCTAATATTAACATCGCTTAATCCATAAACATTAAACCTGTTTCTGCTTATTTGAATTAAATCAATTAACTGCTGTTCGCTAATTTCAGCTTCAGGTTTTACCAACGCTCTTGCTCCTCCTCTTAAGTCCAATCCAGTTTTAATATTTGTTTTAGAAATTTTTTCAACTGAAATTTTTGGAGTTTCGTTGACAAAAATAGTATAGCCGCTGTCCAAAGTTTTTATATCAATTCTTTTTTCTTCAGAATCAAAATTAATTTTATCAAAGGCATCAATATAATCTTCAATCTTAGAAATTTTTTCTCCATTAATTTCAGTTATTATTATTCCTGCTCTTAATCCTTCAAGAAATGCAGGGGAATCCTTTTCAACTGATTTCACAAGAACTCCTTCTTGAATAGAATTAGCTATTAAAAATATGACTAATCCAAATAAAATTAAACATATAAAAAATAATTTTGTTTTGCTTTCCAGAAAATTAATACATAAAATTATTCCTATTAATAAAACAAAAACAATTAATTTTATTGTTGATTCAGCATGTAAAATTGAAATTAAAGAAATTATTAAGACAATTCCAAGAAACCACAACCTCCATCCAAGCCTCATTGTTTCCTCTCAACATACCATTTTATTATAGATGCGTTTGTGATCCAAGTGTTGAATATGTCAAATCCTAAACCAATTAAAAGAATAGAAAATATTTGTCTTAAAGCGTCTGAGAAATTATAAATTATAATCAAAGAAGCCCCAACAGCAACGATAGAGGTTAAAGTCATTGTAATTCCAGTTTTAAATGCGCCAAATATTTTTTCATTGACACTTCCTTCAGTTCTTTTCAAAACCCTGCTTGTCAATAAAATGTCTGTATCAACAGAATATCCTATTAACATTAAAAATGCAACAATTCCAGCGCTTGAAATATCCATTCCAATTAAATTAACAGTTGCAATAGTCATAACAATGTCGGTAAAAGCACATAAAATAACCGTAATGCTCGGAACGAATGTTCTAAATGTTATAAACACAACAATAGCCATAAAAAGAAAAGCGAAAAAAACTGCTTTTTGTAGTTGCTGATAAAATCCAGAAGACAAGGCCGCCCCCGTAAATTCAATTGAAGAATTTTCATTAGTTAATTTATAATTCAAAATTTTTTCCAAACCCTCTTTTAATTCTTGAGCTTCAATAGTACTATCAACAAAAAATCCTTCTTGTTTACCCGTCCTTATATCAGAAATTCCTCTAATAGAAGCATCAGGGAATTCTTTTTTAATTTCTCCTTCAATGTCTTTAACAAAAATATCTTTTTCAAATACAGTTATTGTTGTTCCACCAGTTAATGAAACATCTTTTTGTATAATGTCTCCATGAATTTTATAGAATTGAACCAATTGAAAAATTGAAAAAATTAATACTAAAGCAGGAACTATCAAAATCCATCTGTAAATTTTATCATAAAGATTTTTCTCAGTCATATTAAATATTAAAATAAAATATCTTATTTAAATTTATTCTATCAAGCTTAAAGTCTTCTTAACACTCGTTAAATCCGCGGGCTTTAGCCCGTGGTTTGTATGTCGCGGATTTCTCGGTGGCCACAAAACCACGAACAAGCCCCGCACTTTAGTGCGGGGTTAAAACCCGCAGGTTTTGTGACATT
>CAZIFJ010000001.1:100849-132246 GCA_964538235.1 Candidatus Woesearchaeota archaeon | reverse complement strand
TTGCTGAAACAAATACTAGCTTTAAAGTTTTAGTTGATAAAGATATTCCAAAAGTTACAAGAGTTTATAGAGAAGAAGGGTTGAAAGTTGTAACAAACGAAGATGCGCAGTGTGTTTATTCTTTGAAAGATTGTAATTATAATTTCAAAGATGGAATAGCTATGTCTTACATAAATCAGGAAAAGAAAAATAATCATTTTGCTGATTGGCAACCGAGTATGACTTATAATGTAAAATGCAGAGACGAATTTGGAAATGAGCCATCGCCGAATAAATGCAGTGTTGTTGCGAGTGCTGTGCAGTTTAGTAAGGAATAAAATATACATAAATTACTTTCAGTTCTTTTTAAAAATAAGAAATATTTAATTTAGAATGAATTTTATTATTTCATCAAATTGCATGGTAATATTAATATTTTCATTTTCTAAAAATATAATTTATTTTTCAAGGTTGGAGTAACTCCAATCTCCTTTTTTTATTTTATAAGGATTTAATCCAAAAAACTCGCTACTCAAAGCGCCATAAGTATATCCTACATAAGCGGCTACAGAGTATATTCTTCCTAAAAAGCTATTAAATGGAAATGGCGGTGCCAATGACTTCAAAAAACTTTTAATAAAATCTGAAGCACTAATTTTAATTAAATCGTCATGTGAAAACTTACGCCTAAGCTCTCCATAACTTATTCCATGGATTCTTTTTCTTCTTAATATATCTTTTAAAGTGAAAGTATAATCATGATTAACCCAAAGTCCTGGGTAAAAGGCGATATTTTGGTGATTATTTACAAGTCTGATCGCTAGTTCTCTATCTTCTCCTGAAGTAGACTCTTCGTCAAACCCGCCCAATATTTTTAAATCCTCTGTTTTTATAATGCTGTTACATCCATGAAGACAAACTACATTATATCCCTCAAATTTCTTAAGTGAGCTTATTGCAGAATTAGCATATTGTTCATAATTTCCTTTAAATAAAGGTTCAATACATTCTTTTTTCAATAACTCATTAAAAACATTCTTTTTTATGCTAACTCTTCTTAGAAAAGCCCTCATGTCTGTTAGAGATTCTAATAAACCTAATTCTGAAGCTTGAGATGGACCTATACATCCTGTTAAAGCTGAGACATTTTTTGTTTTGGTACAGTCTATGGCTCTTTCTAACTCATCAAAATAGTTTTCCCGGAGAGTAATATCCGCGTCAAAAAATATTGACCATTCTGCAGAAGTTTCTTCAAAAGCAACATTACGTGCTTTGCCTATATTTGCATAATTTTCGTTGCTGATAATAGTTACATTTTCGTAGGGTCGGACAATCTTTTCTAGAGTTTTTCTTTGAGACTCGTTTGCTCTTGAGCAAAATATTGTATGCGTTGGTTTTCTATTTTTTAATGATTTTCTTATGGAAGAAAAATGATTATTAAGAAAAACAAAGTATTTTGGTGTTGTTATAGTATGTAGAGCATATCTTGTTGCTACCATTTTATAGTTATATAAAAAGACAATATATTTAAATATACCTATCTAATTTTTTTATGAAAGAATCATTGATAAGGGATAGTGAATATGAAGATTTTTTAAAAATAGATTCTGGGACTTCTGTTGGAATATTATTATCAGGAGGCATAGATTCTACAACTCTTCTTCATTTTGCTTTGGAGAGAAGAATAGAAATAATTGGCTTAGAGTTTAATTATCTGGGCAGAACAGAAGTAGAAAAAAGAATTGTAAAAAATTTGTCTGAGAATAGGCACTTTTCTCTTTACAGTATAGACTATCCTAAAGTTATGTGTTTTAATAATAAAGATTTAAAGGTCGAATTTAGAGAGAGTAATATATTATATTATACGTTTGCTGTGAGTTTTGGGATTAAAATGAACTTAGAGTATATAATCGGTGGTCAAATTTTAAATGATTGGAGTCAAAAAGAGGCGGTCGCTTCACCCATATTTTATAATCATTTAAACTTTCTTTTAGACATGGAATTTAAACATCAAGTGCCAAGAATATTGATGCCCTTTATTAATTTAAATAAGAAAGAAGTAGTAGCATTAGGAAATAGATTGGGTGTACATTTTGATGATACCTATTCGTGTCCATATAGAGAGCCATTACCTTGCGATGTTTGTTTACAATGCTTGGAAAGAAAAGAAGCATTAGATTCCTTAAAGTAAAATGAATAAAAATCTTTTAATTATACATACAAGAAACAATAGCCTTCTAATAAAAGAGTTACTTAAGAACTTAATTAGTGTTTTCGGAAATACCATACCTTTAATTATCATAATAGATGATTCTACTAAAGGGACCCATATTAATGAGGTTTTTGATTATATATCGAAATTAGATAATATAATAATTCATATTAATAAAGATAATTGGGCAAAATTTAAAAATTATATTTTTAATCACTCAAGAGAATATAGAAAGATACAGTTTTTAAAACAATTAGATTTAGGAAAGAAAAATTGGAATACTCCTATAGCGAGGAATATTGCTTTTATAATTGCTACATTATTTACAAAAGAAAAAGAAAATAAAATTCTTTTTATCGATGATGATATTAGATTAACAGAAAAAGTTAATCTTAATGAAATTTATCTAAAAAATAAAGTTGGTGGTTTTTTGCTTTCTTCTTGTCCTGATTTGTCTAGACTTGAATGGATAAATCTGTTTCTTTTAACAGAACAATATAGCAAAAAAAATAAACAAAGAAGCTATGTTTTTAAATTATTTAAAAAGATAGGGTTGAAACAATCTCGTTTTTTGCTAGGTAAATATATGGAGATTATTGATAAAAAAATAAAAGATAATTTTTATTTAGATTCTAATTTTAGAGGAGAACTGCATGGCGGTGCTTTTTTAATTGAAAAAAGACTAATTAAGGAATGCATGTTTATACCTTGTTTTGATGAAGATTGGTATTGGTTTCAAAAAATAACTTCTAGAAATTTTAAAAATAGAATTTTGAAAGCTGGCTTTTTGCATGCCTCTAGAAAAAAAATTGTTCTAGACAAAAAAACTCTATTGAATGAAGAATTTGGAAAGATAATTGTATATTTACAAAGAGGAAAAAAATATTATTATATTCCATCAAAAAAAATAATACAAGAAGAAATATATAGAAGAATAGATATTATTTCAAAGATAGTAGCGGGCTTTAAAAGTATTAAAAATAAGAAAAAAAAATTAAAGGTAAAAATGATAATTAATTATTTAGAAGAATTAATTCGTTTTCTTAATAAGATTAATTATAAAGATATAAAGAAAATTATAATTCAGCAAAATATAAATAACAAAAGATGGAAAATTTTTATTAAAACTTTAGAAAAAGAGCAATTTGATGAATTGTTTCTTTTCTTTAAACCTAACAGACAAATAATTTCCTTTTCTCCACATTCAGATGATCTAGTATTCTGTCTTGGAGGTTTTATTTCCAGCTATAAGGGAATAATAAAAGAAAATCATAATTTTTTTACCTTAACTAACTACAAAATAAATTCGCTTGGAAATATTAGTAGCATTACTAAATTAAGAAAAGCAGAGGAGAGAGCTTCTATGAATAGCTTGAATATTAAGCCATTTTTTTATGATTTTAAGGATGCTGTAATAAGAATAGGAAAAAAAGAAACCGACTATCTTTCAAATGAATTAAACTCAATAGTAGATATAAAATATAAAAGTATAGATAAATTAATTAAAAGAATATCAAAAAAGAACTCTAATGCTATTTTTGCATTGCCTTTGGGGATAGGAGGGCATGTTGATCATAGGATAATATTTAAATCTTCTCTATGGGCTCTAAAACATAAAAAGTCAAGTATTCTCTTTTACGAAGATACCCCCTACGATTTAACAAAAAATAAGTCCCATGTAAAAAAATACCTTAAAAAAATTCCTTTCAAACTAAAAAAATTAGTTATTAATAGTAATCTAAATAAAAAAATTAAACAGGTTATTTTTTATAAAAGTCAGGTGGATAAAAAAGAATTAAGAAGAATTAAAAATATATTTAGCCTAAAAAATGGAGAGACCATATATGGTGATACTAATTTAATTAAAGAAATTCTTAAACTAATATGAAAATAATTAATAAAATAAATAAATTTATTGGATTCATTACTATTGTTAGTTTAATAAAACTCTTATTAGACAAATTAGGTCTAATAAAAAATCAGTATAAAATATCTCTAAATAACAAGTTAAAAATCTGGGTACGTCCTACAAAAGAACTCTCGGTATCAGATATAGAAATCTTTAAAGAAATATATATTGAAGATGTTTATGGGGTTTGTAAATTTAAAAGTAAAGATATTTTTATTATTGATATTGGTGCTCATGTAGGAATTTTTTCTTTATTAATTGCAAAAAATAGTGGCGCAATTGTATTGGCTTATGAACCCGATATAGAAAATTTTAAAATATTGGAAAAGAATATAAACGAGAATAAAAAATTTGTAGATGTTAGACCATTTAATTTAAGTATTTCTAATAGAAAAGGTAATGTGAAGGTTTTTAAATCATCAAATAATACTGGTGGGCATTCAATTTATCAAACATACGTAGATCAAAAATATTTTGTTTCAAAATCAATTACGCTTAATCAAATCATAAAAGAAAATAAAATTGAAAGCATAGACTTATTAAAAATAGATTGCGAGGGAGCAGAATATGAAATATTAACAAAAACTTCCAAAACAACGTTAAAAAAAATTAAGAAGATCATATTAGAAACTCATGAATTTATTGAAAACAGAAAAAATTTCTATAATTATAAAAATATAATAACTTCTTTGGAAGAAGCAGGATTTAAAATTAAAATTAAAAGAGAAATCTTTTATTCGGATGAGGGATTATTTAAAATAATTATTGCAGAAAATGAAAACCGAAATTAAGATTGCTGAAAAGACAGATGCAGAAAGCATTATCGATTTAATTAAGACAGTTTTTCCAAAAAGCCCATTAGTAATTAGTGCAAATGTCAATGGTCTAGAGCAAATGATAATAAATAAAGAATATATTTCTATAATTAGTAGAGTGCCCGAAACTGAAATTTTATTTGCTCATGGGGGTATAATTTTTCGTGATCAGAATGCATATTTAAATGGGTTAGTAGTAAATAAGAAATATAGATCTGGTGGAATAGGAAAAGAGATTATAGAAAGGGCCTTAGTTATTGCTCGAGAAGAAAGTGCAAAAACAGTTTTATTGTATTGCTCTTTACATAATCGTTATGTGCAAAGATATTGTCGCAATTTTAATGCAATAGGGTTTTGTATATCTGAAAATCCCTTTAATATCAATGACCCATATTATAAAAAATATAAAGAATATTGTGAAATAGCTTTATGTAATTATAATGGTAATAGCTTTTTGGAAGAAAGAGTTTTTAAAGATTTTAATAGTTCTTTTTTAAGTACTTTAGATTACTGTTTTTCTCTTGCTGGTAGAACTTTAGTAAAAAACCATCCAGGTGTAAAGTTTAACACGGATGATTTTAAAGAAGAAAAATTAATTATTGATATAGATATTCGAGATATGGAAATTGAAGAAAAAATGGATTGGCTAAAAAGAAAAGATTATGTATTTGCAGGTATTTTGCCTAATGTTCTAGAGGGTTTGAAAAAGATAGGTTTTGTCAAAAAAGATATTTTTGAACGCTACAAAGATGAATTTAAATTTGCTCACGAAAATCATAAATATTTTTTATCATATCTGGTAAATTCATCATTTTAAATCTTCCAAAAAAACTTTAAATTTATTTTTTAATTCATCTCTTTTATTTTTCCAGTATAGTTTTATATTATCTGATTCATAACGTGGAACTATGTGAAAATGAAAATGCTCTACATCTTGTTGAGCGTATTTACCATTAGAGTTTATTATATTAATACTACTTACTCTTTTTTTGTCTCTATAATTTACTGCAATTTTTTTACATACAACTATTAAATCGGCTAAAATCTTTTTTGGTATTTCATATATGTTTTTATAATGTTTCTTAGGAACAACTAATGCATGTCCTAAACTGGCAGGATATGCATCAAGAAAGGATATATAATTTTTTCCTTCCATAACTGTGTATATATCTTTCTTATTTTTTATCATTTTGCAAAATATACATTCTTCTTTTTTCATTTGCATAAAAGTGAAGATTGGTTTATAAAATTTTTGTTTTATAATAGCTCGCCTCGAAAGAAAACTCTTCACTTTAGTGGTGAGTGAATTTCTGGCTGGCGAGCAGTTGTTATTTATTCTAAAAAATATTTTGAAGAGAAAAAGTTTGTTGCAACTCCAAAAATAAATGCAGTGTTGTTGCGAGTGTTGTGCAGTTTAGTAAGGAGTGAAAATATGAAATAACTTTAAATAATAAAAATATTTAGTGAATAGTCAATTCTTTTAATTAAATTTTTTAATCCCGGACAGAGCTTAATTATGTTAATTAATTAAATAACCACACTTTCCAATAATTTAATAAAGATGAGTTGCTTAAAATATAATGAAAAGAGAAAAATTTACTTTTTTTGAGAATAACCCAGGACTATATGAGCAAGGATTTAGTTATCGTTTAATTAATCAACAAGTTAATTTTCTAGATAAAATATTTCAAAAGAATAAATGCAAAAAGATTTTGGATATTGCTTGTGGACATAGCCCGCAAGGTAGATTATTAGCAAAAAAAGGCTATAATGTTGCTGGTATAGACTTATCAGAATCTTTATTAAAACTTGGCAAACAAAGAGCCAATCAAGAAGGAGCCAATATTAAATTCTATAAAAAGGACATGTCAAACTTTTATCTCGGAAAATTTGATGCAGCATATATTTTATTTTCTTCAATATTGCATTTATATAAAAAAGAAGATTTGTTTTCCCATTTTAGATCAGTAAGCAAAAATCTAAAGAAAAATGGATTATATATAATAGACATTTCCTCATTGCCATTTGACTCGCCTTTAAAATATAAAAAGATAAAATACTCTAAAGGCAAATTAACAACTATTGTTGAATACTCGCCAAAAGACATCTTAAACTTAACAGCATTATTTAACGTGAGAAGTATATTTAATAAAAAAATAGTTAACGAAGAAAAATTTACTATTCTTATGTTTCTTCCATTATCGCTCTTATTCTCTTTAACCAAAACAAATGATCTCAAAATTGAAAAATTATATTCGGATTTTGATTTTGATAAGAAATTAAATAAGAATAGACCTGAATATATTGCCATTTTGAGGAAAAAATAAAGTAATTATTATTTAGTTTTTACCATAAATTATCGGACTTAGCCAAAATTTTTAAAGGAATTAATGACTTCAAATAACTTTAAATAAAGTAATATTAAAACAATGTTATGAAGTTGAAAATTTTAACGATAAATATTTGGAGATACTACGAATGGAAAAAAAGAAAGAGAAAAGCAATCAAATTTCTAAAAGAACAAGATGCAGATATAGTTATCTTACAGGAAGTTGCGTATGATGAGAGATTAAAAGAGAAATATAAAAATCAACTTGAAGAAATAAATAAAGATTTAGGATATGAAAACTATATACTTTCTAAACTTACTAAAATGAATAAATGGCATGCAGAGCCGATTAATTGGGAAATGTGGTATGGCTTGGGAGTATTATCAAAATATCCAATAAAAAACACTGAGCTTGTTATTCTACCTCGTGTTAAAAAAGAAAGAGATTTCGGCTTTTTACATATAGTTTTGGAAACTCCTGGAGGAGATATTAATTTAATCAATGTACATTTTGAAAATACTGATGGGGGATCAAAAGAACACCTAAAGCAAACATTAGAATGGTGTAAGAAAAGAGATATCACTCCAATAATTGCAGGAGATTTCAATATGCGAATTTTTGAAGACCTGAAAAATATGGTAGAAAAAGAGTATTTTATTTCCTACAAAATAAAAAATTATTTTTCTTTCTTGCCTTCTGAATTTACATCTGATGAAAAGCCAATTACAATTGACTATATAATCGCTCATAAGTCGGAATTTGAAATTAAACTAATAGAATGTACAGAAGAAAAAATTTCTGACCATAACCCTTTAATTGCATATATATTATTTAATAAATTGAAAATTAAAAAAGATTTTTAAACCAAAAAGAACTTGTTTACTTATGGAGAATCAAGTTTTGAAAGCATATATCAAAGATATTTTTTTTGAGTTAATGGTACATAAAAATGCTGCAGATAGTATTATAATTCTTGGTGGTTTTCCTACAAAATCCGAACATAAAGAAGAAATAATTTACTTGCATAAAAAAGGATATAATGTATTTTGGCCACATTATCCAGGTAACTATCAGAGTAGGGGAAAATTTCTAGAAAAAAATGTTGTTGAAGATATTTCAGAATTTGTTAAGGAATTAAAAAAGGGGAAGGTTAATAGTCTTTGGGACATGCAAGAAATTAGATTCAAAATTAAAAAATTAACACTTTTTGGAACGAGTTTCAGTGGAGCAATCTGCTGTGGACTTGCTTCAGTTCAAAATTTTAATAAAATGGTGCTGTTTGCACCTGTTTGGGACTTTAAGAAACATAATCAGCATCGTAATGAGCAAGATATTGATTCATTGATTCCTTTTGTTAAAAGGGCATATGAAAATTTAATTAGATTTGAATGGGATTGCCTTTCTGAAAGAATAAACAAATTTTTTGAATGTTCTCCTCAATTTTATATCAGCAAATTAAAATTGCCCATTTTAGTATTGCACGATCCAAATGATAGAACAGTATCTATAGATAATACTATACAAATGAGTAAATTAATGAATAATGTTAAAGTTGTTAAGCATGAACAAGGTCATGGGATGATGAATGTTCTTAAGAAAAACTGGATAAAAGTGAATAAGTTCATCTCCGATTAATTATCTCTATCCACGTTCCTTCAATTGGAATAACGTAAGCAAAAACTTTCTTATTACCTTTAGTAAACTCGAAGAGATTTGCTTTAAGACTTATTACTTCTCCTTCTCTTAATAGGTTGTTATGACCAACAAAATAGCTTATTAGAAATAAATCTTTATTATTTACCTTTATTTTATAGCGCGAGGGAGATAATAGTGAAAGAGAACTATCCATAACCTTTGCTTGGATTTTCTCTAAGGATCTGATTTTAACAAATTTAGATTTTTCAAAAAAAGATTCGTTCTTATCTATACCAAAAGGACAAATTACTTTACCCCTAAAGATAAAGCGCCTTCTATGAAAAGATTTTTTGTATGGTAATTGGTAGTTTATTCTTGAGACTAATTCCTTGATTTTTTTGGAAACATGAGATATATTTTTAAGTTTTTTTACAAGTATATCTATATCACTAGATGACTCATTTTTATTTAATAAATAGCTTCCTCCGAGATAGATATCATCTATGTCTATATTAAGTAACTTGGCTAAGTCAAAAAAAATCCTCTCCGATTCATTAACTTTCTCTGGTTTTCTTATCTTGAAATTACTTTTTTTTGGAATTTTAAAGATTTTTCCCATGAGGGGATGTTCTCCAGAATAAGTTGGAAAAAGCCTTTTTACTTTTCTGAAATATCTCATATAATTTTAAATAATTTAGACAAAGAAAATAAAAGGTTTATTAATAGTTTATATAAAAAAGCATCTTTTTCAGATGAAGATAGAAGGAATATTGAAGAAATAATTATAAGGTCAAATTTTCCAAATGGTGTATTATCTTATTATGGAGATTTAATAGATAAAGAGATTTGGAAAGGCAAAAATAATAATAAATTTGATTTAATTAATCAAGTATCCTTAAAAATTATGCCAATAACAAAAAATCAAATTGATAATAATAAAAATATGTTAGATAAAGAATATTTTTCTAAAGTTATAAAGATGTACAAAGAAGTTACTATCTCCAGTCCGTATTGATTTTCTAATATTTTATATGATAAAAAACAGCCAAGTCTTATATATATGATATAATTAGGGGGGTGATAATTTAGAATGAATAACAAAGAACTAGACAGATCAAACTTACCGTTCAGAAAAAATTGTGAGGGGTATTTTCTTGACAAAAGGGGCAATGTTTTAGCAAAAAATTCTAGTAAAGGATTTTTAGCTTTTCCTGGCGGAGGAGTTGATGAGAATGAAGAAATTGAAAAAGCAATTTTAAGAGAAACATTTGAGGAAACTGGAGCGATAATAAAAAATTTAAGGAAAATTGGAGAGTTAAAATTTATTTGGGGAGAAAATTGGGCTAAGACAGACAAACAGAAAAAAAGATATGAAAAATATAAAGGAGAAGATATGTATTTCTTTTTTGGAGAAATAGAAAGTTTTTCTGAGAATGAAAATAAACAAGAAGATTTTTGGGACGGAGAAAAAACAATTCCAATAAAAAAAGCAATTGAAATTATTGAATCTGGAAAACCATTTGATGAAGAAATTAAAGAATATAGAGAGAAGCAGTTAAAATTTTTAAAGGAAATTCAAAATAAAAATCAACAACCCAGCCGCAGCAAGCTGCGGGGTAAAACGATTTAATAAAATAACTTCAAATAAATTAAGAATGTACTTAAAGTTTATATAGTAAATATTCTAATAAAGAAAATGGAAATTACTGAGAAAGATATTAAGAGATTGTCTGTGTTATTTATTATAATTGGATTAATTGTTATTTCATATTTTTTAATTAGACCTATACTTTTTGCGATTATTGGTGGTTTACTTTTAGCTTATATTTTTATGCCGTTGTTTAAATTTGTAAATAGAAAAATTCATTATAGGTGGATTTCTGCTGCGATAGTTTCTTTATTTGTTATTTTTATTATTGTGGTGGTTTTGTGGTTTATTCTTCCTTTATTGGCTGAGCAAATCTTCCAGATTTTTAGAGCATTTCAAAATTTTGACATACAAAAATCTTTAGAGAAAATTCTTCCTTCTGGCTCCGAGCAGTTTACAACACAATTAACTGTGACTATAAATGGCTTAATAAGTAAAGCTGCCTCTGGATTGTTAAATACGCTTGTAAATTCTTTCTTTGATGCGCCGAAATTTATTTTGAATATTTTTGTTATTGCTTTGGTTTTCTTTTATGCTTTGAGAGATTTTGATAAACTTGAAGAATTTGTTTCTGGATTATCTCCACTTGCTAAAAACAAAGAAAGAATTCTTGTCAGGCAATTTAGAGAAATAACAGATTCTATAATTTATGGGCAGGTTTTTGTAGGAGTAATTCAAGGAATTTTAGCAGGAATTGGATTTTTTGTTTTGGGTGTTCCTAATACTATTGCTTTAACCGCATTGGCAATTTTATTTTCGATAATTCCATTTGTTGGAGCTTTTATTATTTGGGTGCCTGTAGCAGGGTATGTATTTTTGAATTATAGTTTAATTACAACAATATTATTTGTTTTGTATAACTTAACAATTGTTTCTACTTTGGATAACTTTTTAAGAGCGTATATTGTTTCTAAAAATTCTTCTACATCTACAATTACTATTTTAATTGGAATGATTGGAGGAATTTTTATATTCGGTGTTATTGGATTGATATTGGGACCTTTGATTTTGGTTTATTTAATTACATTTTTAAAAGCATATAAAGAAAAAACCTTAAGCAACTTGTTTAATGAATAATTTTTTAAAGAATAAATTTTATTTAACTAAGATGGTGAGAGCAAGAGCGTATATTGAAGATTTGAAAGATTACATTAAAAAAAATCTTAGAAAGGGATATACGAAAGATTCTTTGAAATGGGCTTTAATAAATCAAGGAAATTCAAGATTAGAAGTTGAAAAAGCGATAAAATTAGTTGAAGTTGAGCTGGCTTCGAAGGCTCCTGTATTAAAGACAAAACCAGAAATAAAACATGAGATTATTAATGAAACTTATAACCCAGAATCTTTTTTCAAAAAGATGTTTAGAAAATTATTTGGAAATTAAAATTATACTTCTCAGCCACTAATTCTCTTTAGTTCTTCCTCTTGTCGTTTAATTCTTTTCTTTTCTGCTTCGAGTTTTTCTTTCATTTTGCTAATTTTTCCACGATTTTTTATTTTTTCAATTTCATTTTGAGCCTCTTTGATTTTTCTTTCTGCTTTAATTAATTCTTTATCATCTTCTTTTACTTCTATGCGTTCATCTTGAGATTGTTTTATGCTGCTTGGATGTCGGTGCTCAATGCGATGTTTAATTTCTTTTTTAGAAGAAAAATCATTTGTTGATGGGTGAGATTTTTTCCAGCGAACTATAAAAACTATTAATGCAATTACTAAAATTAATCCTATGATATACCAAACGTTATTTACTATTGAATCTTTTATATTTGAAATTTTAAAACCTGTTGGAGAATTACTTGTTGTATTTTGTGTTGCGTTTTGAGATAGAGAAGCGTTCAATCTTTCTGCTTCTTTAGCGACTTCTTCTGCTGCTTTTCTCTCGGCTTCAAGTTTTTCTTGAAGGGCTTTTTCTTTTGCTTCTTGCTCTTTTTTCTTATTCAATTCGCTTATTAAATCAATTACGAGATCTTTTCCAGCTAGATTATAACTATATTTTTGAGAAGAAATCTTTACCCCATCTTTTTTAATAATTATTTCAACATCTATTTCTAATTCTTCCCCTGAATAAATAACTGTAAAATTTCCTTCTGCAAATGTATTTTTACTAAAAACTTTTAGAGGATAGTTTGTCTGTCCTGATTTAAAAACATTTAGAACCGCATCATGATTTGGATCAGCTATAACTGTAATTCTTGTATCAATAGCTGAAACTATTGGAAATAGAAACAAAAATGCTAATGTAAAAGCCAAAATTTCTTTTTTTATCATTTTATTTAATAATAATTCTTATTTATAAACTTTATTTATTGTTTAATTTCTTTTTTAATTTTCTTACTCTTCTTGATTTCCTAACAGTTTTTCTCATTTTTCCTCCAGTATTTTTAAGGAAATGGATTTTTTAAAGTTAGTGATTTGTTTTTTAGAGATTAAAGAAGAATACAATTTTTCTATTAAATACTCTCTATTTTTCAATTTTATTAAGATTTTTCTTAAAGTATTTTTTCAACATGTAATGAGTAAACGAGATTAAAAATATTAATATTATAGTTAAAAAGATTGGATAATATCCTTTATCTATTTTTGTTAAAATAAGTGGAATATACACAGCTATAAGAATTGAAACAAGACCTATGTAATAATTAGTTATCTGTGAATATTCAAATTTATTATAATCGCTTTGAGCTTGAAGTTTGGATTTTTATTTTTATTTTTGCTTCTTTATTCATGTTAAAAACGCCCGGACTCGGAATCGAACCGAGAAATCCCGAAGGAAACCGGTTTGCTTGAATAAAGAAAGTTGCATTTAAGTTTCTTTCTAGCCGAGGGTTCTTTCTTTTCTAAAGAAAGAAGGCTCTCAAGACCGGCGCAGTACCATTGTGCCATCCGGGCTAATTTTTAATATTTTATTCTACTTATAAAGCTTTAGAAAATTTTATTTAAGCAAAAATAAAATTAATTTTAACCTTTAATTGCTGGATTAACTCCGAAAAATTTTCTGAATTTATCTTGAAAATAACCATATGGAATTGAATGTAATGCTCCAACGCCTATACCTACCGACCATGCTAAAGCCGAAGATTTTAAATCATAATTTCCTGACCAAGCCATTCCTCCTCCGAGCATTCCTGCATAAACTATTGCTTGAATTGGAGTAACTGAAATAAAATTTACTTTTATTTTTTCAATTGTCGGGCTATCTTTTGTTACATTCATTTTATTTGCTACATAATTCCTAATTAATCCAACGGGCCTTGCAACTAAGGCGCCAGCTACAAGTCCAATTGCTCTTGTTTTTATTGTCGTCTCAATATCCTTTCCACATAATAACTCTTGAGCGGCATAAGTTGGAGTATAGTAAGCCCATCCGCTTGCTACATCAACCATATAAAGATAAATAGAATCTTTTAAATTTGTCTCTTCATTTGCTATTTTTTCTAATTTCATTTTATTTTTTTTAAATTAAAACTATTTAAACTTTTAGGAATCCTATAGTGAACCAATAATCTCTTCGGCTTTGGTTCCCTAAATAGTAAACCGACAAAAAACGAAGGACTAAAGTGGTTTACTATATTACAAATAAAATTCTCTTCGGATTAAAAGATAAATTAAAGAGATTTCTTTCTGAAATCTCTAATTCTCAACTAAAAAACGGAACTGCAAATATAGATTCAGTTGAGAATAAATTTATCCGAAGAGTGAACTTAATCCGGCTGCAGATTCTGAAGGCTTCTCTTCTTCTGCTTTAACTTCTTTCTTTTCTGCTGCTGGCGCTGAACTTGTGTGAGCAACTGAAACAGCACTTGCGTTTTTCAATTCTGATTCAATGTCAACTCCGTGCAGTGCAACAACTAAAATTTTTATTTTTGCTTCGTCAACTTCTACGCCTGTTGCTGAAATAACTTTTTTCAAGTTGTGTTCAGTTACAGGCTGACCAAGTTTGTGCAAAAGCAAAGCACCGTAGATGTATTCCATTATGCATCCTCCTTCTGATTTTTATCTTGAGAATATTTAGAAACTAAATTTGACAAAGCCATTTCTTCTCTTGCGACTTTTCCTAAAATTAATTGTCTTGTTTCTGGAATGAAATATCCCATGTTGACTGCAAAACCAAGAGATTTTGAAATTGCCAAATGCAAATCTTCAAGAGTTTGTTTTTTATCTATTCTGATTCCAATGTAAACTTTATCATCGTTAGCATCGTAGGCAGCTAAAGGTTCAAAGCCGACTTTCATCGGAGAAATATTTAATTTAGACAAAACGTTCGCGACTTTTTCATTTATTTCTGTGCCTTTTTTTGCGAGAGTTGCTGGCTGTTTAATTGCGAGCTTTCCGTTTTCTACTGAAACTTTTAATCCTACACTTGATAATTCTGAAATTGCCGGGCCAGGAACTAAATCAGTTGGACCCGGTTCAACGTTGATATCTTCTAAAGCGATATCTCCTGGGTGCGCTTTTGCCGGACTTTGATTATCCATCAATAAAGAAGACAACATAAATGCATCTAAATCTGAAAACATTATTGCAATATCTGCCTGCAATTGATCTTTGAGATTTTGGACAGCGCCTTTTTCTGAATTCTTTATTGCTCTTTCTACAATTGTTTTTTTGATAACAAAAATCTCTGCTTTGCCTCTAAGAAGTTTTTTTATTTCCTGGAAGTTTTTACTTGGTAGATTTTTTGTTGAAGCTATCAGAGTTGTTTTACTTTTTTTTATTTTTTCTGTGATAGATTTAACTAATTTTATTTTTGATTCTGATACTTTTGATATTTGTAATTTTTTATTTTCCATTATTTCATCTCCACCTTAATAGGTTTGCTCATAGTATATTTTATTAAAACAGAACGAACATTTTCTTTTTTTGTTGGAAGCATATTAACAATTTCCTTGAATGCGGTTTCTGCGTTGGAAATAATCTGTTCATCGGGCATTTTCGCTTTGCCGATAGAAAGTTTTATGCTTGGCTCTCTTGCTCTAACTTTAATTGATGTAGAGATTTTCCTTAGAATTTCTTGAATTACTGAATCTGATTCTGATGTAATAATTCCCAATTGTGGAGAGGGCATTTTTCCTGTTGGGCCTAAAACTTTTCCGAATGTTGATGCAACTTGAGGCATTAAAGAAGATAGTGAAATAAAAAAGTCAAATTCATTTACTAATTTTCTAAGTTCTTTTTTTTCTTTATATTTTTGAAATTCCGGCTGAGTTATTGTTGGAATTAATGAAGATTTTTTTGTTAGAAAAGCACAGACTTTTTTTTCTTTAAATTTGTGAGGAACTGAAAAAATTCCTGAAATGTTTGTTCTTTTTAAATCAATTCCTTTTAGATTTACAATTAAGTCAACACTTTGGTCAAATTTTTTTTCTTCGGGTTTTCTTAATTCTTGTAATGCTTCTTTCAATTCCATTTTATCTCCTACCAATGCTCAACGTTCATAGATATATAGTGAACCAACCAATTTCTTGGCGTTGGTTCCCTAAATAGTAAACCAAAAATTAAATTGGTTTACTACAACGTTAAGATGTAGTTAACGATAGAATGTTAGGATAAATAGGGTTTTTAAATATTTTTATTTGAAAAAGTTCATTATGTAGGAAATTAAGAAGCCGATTGCTCCTAGAACTAAAATTCCTATCGCTGAAACTTTTGCTATTGATAAGAATTCATCTTTTGTTGGTTTTCTTAAAACATGCCAGACTCTTTTTGATTGAATTAAAAAAGATTTAAATTTTCCTGTCCATGAAATATTTTCTTCCATAATTATTTTAGAGGAAAGATGTTTTTAAAACTATTTGAAGATATGAAATTTAAGCAAAGAATCTCAACATAGAATTTATAAATTAAATTTATTAATTAATATATGGATAAAAAAGAAAATAAAAATTCCTCTAAGCATTACAAATATCTCGGTTTATTAACTGCTTTATACATAACGTTTCAGTTGGTATCTGATGTTACTGCAGGCAAAATTGTTCAATTAGGAATATTTACTGTTTCTGTAACTGTTTTTTATTTTCCTTTTACATATATAATTGCAGATGTATTAACAGAAGTTTATGGTTATGCAAAAGCAAGAAGCGTTATCTGGATGGTTCTTTTTAGTTCAGTAATTGCTGGAGTTATTTATTCTATTGTTGTATTTCTACCTCCGGCAATTTGATTTGACGCGAACGATGCTTACACAAGAGTGTTAGGGCAAGTTCCAAGAATCTTAGTTGGTGGTTGGATTGCTGTTTGGGTTGGAGGAATACTAAATGATTATACTTTAGCAAAGATGAAGGTTTTGACAAAAGGAAAATATCTTTGGACAAGAACAATAGGCTCGACCATAGTTGGAGAAGGAGCAAACACATTCTTATTTTATACGATTGCTTTATATGCTGTTATTCCAACTGGTTTGTTAATAAATTCAATTTTATCTGGATGGTTCTTAAAAATAGCAGTAGAAATAATAATGACCCCAGTAACTTACAAGATTATTGCTAAACTCAAGAAAATTGAAGGAGAAGATTACTATGACACTAATACAAACTTCAATCCTTTAATTATTAGAAATTAAATAATAATTTATTCTTCAAGAAAATCAATTCCTAATTCTTCTCTAAGTTCGTCTTGCTGAGATTTTGTTAATTGAGTTGAGGAGCCGAGAATTTGAGAGCTTTTTACTCCTGTGACTATCAATAAAACTTTAATTGTTTTTTCTAAGTCTGGAGAGATTTGTGCGCCTGAAATTATTTTTGCGTCTGGTGCGACTTTTTTTCCAATTATTTCCATGACTTCTTTGTATTCGTCTAAAGTTAAATCGTTGCCGCCCATTATATTTACTAAAACTCCTGATGCGTTTGTTATATCTACGTCTAAAAGAGGATTGTTGATTGCTTTTTCCACTGCGTCTTTTGCTCGTTCATGCGAATCCGATTCTCCGATGCCTATCAGAGAAACTCCGCCGTTGGACATTACAGCCCTCACATCTGCAAAATCTAAATTTACTAGACCTGATTTCGTTACTAATTCTGTTATTCCTTTAACTGAGTTTGTTAAAATTTCGTCTGCAATTTTGAAGGCTGTGTGAATTGGCATTTCTGGAGCGATTTCAATTAATTTATCATTTGGGATAACTATTAAGGTATCTGTGATTGCCGCCATTCTTTCTAAACCATATTGTGCGTTTTCAATTCTTTTTTGACCTTCAACTGTAAAAGGAAGAGTTACTACTCCTATTGTTAATGCCCCTTGTTTTTTTGCAATTTCAGCGATAACTGGTGCGGCACCTGTCCCTGTTCCTCCACCTAAACCGCAAGTGATGAAAACTAAATCGCTTTCTGAAACTTTTTTTCTGATTTCCTGCTCTGATTCTCTTGCGGCTTGCTCGCCCATTTTTGGATTACTTCCTGCACCTAAACCATGAGTTAGTTCTCTACCAATTAAAATTTTTGAGTCAACGTTTGAATAAAGTAAATCTTGTGCATCTGTGTTGACTGCAATTATTTCACAACCTTTAATTCCTGTCTCTTTCATACGCGAAACAGAATTTCCTCCGCCACCTCCACAGCCAATAACTTTAATTCTTGCGGCTTGCTTTTTTAGTAAGTCCTCAAGCTCTTGGTCTATAGAAGCTGTAGACGCGCTATCTACTTTTTCAATTGAGATATGAGCCATAAATTATAAACATAAAATCAATTTATAAGGATTGTTGTGATAATTTTTTGATAGAAGATTTATTCAATATTTTCTGATGGTGTCCTATAGGCATCGCCAGAGGCAGTTAAATATACACTGGAATAATTATCTTGCTTAGAAAATGTTTTTACATTGTAATCAATTCCAAAAATATGAGTCGCCCCCTTAATCAGTGCTTCTTTTTCAAGCCTTAATTTTAATATGGACAAAGAAGCTCCTGAAATTGCTTCTTCGCAAGCTGAAGCAAAAACCATGCCTAATAAATCTAATTTTCCCACTAATTTTGATTCTCTCGCTTCTCTATAACTTTGCTTTACCAACATTATATCTTCATTCATATTATCTACAGAAATTCTTCCTATTTAAACTTTTTTATTTGTTACTCTTTTAAAATTAATATAAATAACTCTAAAATTTTTAAAATTAATTAATTTTCTTTGACTATCTCTTCTTTCTCTTTAGATTCTTCTTGGATTTCTTGGAACTTTAAGTCCTTGCCTATTAGTTCTTTAAATCGTTGCGAGAGGGCATTAATAAAAACATCAAGAGGTTTTTTTCCTTTTGCAATTATTTCTTTTTCATAAATTTCAAATTCTGGAGCAAAGCCTAAAAGATATTTGAATAAAGACTCTGATTTTTGTTTTTCATCATTAATTATTTTCAAGATTTTAAATTTGTAAGTAATTTCTTTTCCTGAAAGGGGATTGTTGAAATCTGCTATGACTCTTGCCCCTGAAACTGCAATTACTTTAACTAAGTTATTGTCCATTGAAAGAACTAAACCTGGAAAGGGAGATATTTTCTGTGCATGAAAAACTTTTAGAGGGATTGTTTTTATTAAATTTCTGTCTCTTAAACCAAAAGATTCATTCGGAGATAATTTTATTTCATAATTTTTTTCTAACTCTTTATCTTCAAGTGCTTTGTCAAGACCTTTAACAACCATTCCCTGTCCGATTGCAATAATTAATTCTTTCGGCTTGGCATTTTGATTTATTTTTTTTATGTCTTCTGAATTGTTTGAATCAAAGATATTTCCTTCTGAAAATCCTGTGAATTCTATTGAAATAAAATCATTTTTTTTGGTTTTTTCTTTTTCTGACATAAAATAAACATCAAATCATGATTTAAAAATACTTCTTTATTTTTGCATCATTAATCAAAATCTTTATAAATGTATTTTTCAATAACAAATTATGGTTTTAAAATTAATTAATGCAACAGAGGTTAGACCTGGAACAACTGTGCTTGTTGATGGCGAGCCGTATACTGCGAAGTCAAATGATATTAGCAAAACTGGGAAGCATGGTGCGGCAAAATGTAGAATTGAAGCGATTGGAATTTTTAATGGAAAGAAAAAATTATTGGCTGTTCCTGGACATGAAAGATTTGATGTTCCTTTGATAGATAAAAGAAAGGCGCAGGTTTTGAGTGTTTCCGATGATAAAGTTTCTGTGATGGATTTAGAAAGTTATGAAAATTATGATTTACCATTTATGGAAGAATTAAGGGGGCAATTAACTCCTGAACAACAAGTTGAATATTGGGACGTTGAAGGAAAAAAAGTAGTAATGAGGATATTCTAATGGCGACAAAATTATGTAGAGGAAAAAATTCGGAAGAGAGTCTGGCACTTAGAGATGAGAATTATATTAGGGAAAGGTATTCAAGATTACTGAATCCTGATGAGTCAACCCAACATATAATAAATAGTATAGGGAACCTAAATGCGGCTATTTATTTTAGTGATATTAGAAAAATATTGGAACGAGGTAAATATATATACGAATAAATAAAATGGCGACAAAATTACCTATCGCACAGAAAAGATTGTTTAATGATATTTTTGTTTGCAAGGATTGCAGTCATAAAACCAGAACGCAAGCAATTAGAGTTATTGCTGGAAAAATCAAATGTAGGAAATGCGGAGGAAAAGCTTTCCGGCCTAAAAAAAGAAAGTGATAAGTTTATTATTATTTGATATAATTTTGTTGGTAGCATTTACATTAGCTACAGTTGTATTTGTAAAAACAAGAAAACACAATTTAAAAAAAGAAGGTTTTCTTTATTTGTATAAAACAAGCCTTGGAATAAAATTTATCGATAATGTTGCAAAAAAATATGAAAAGATTTTGAAGCCATTGCAATATCTAATTGTTTTTGTTGGATATATTTTAATGGTTTCTATGATATGGCTTATGATAAAAACAATTTATATATATTTAACAAACTCTGAAATTGTTGAGCAAATAAAAGCTCCTCCTGTTGTACCTTTACTTCCGTATTTTCCACAATTATTTGGATTAGAAGATTTTTTTCCGAATTTTTATTTTATGCATTTTATTATTGCTATTGCGATTGTCGCGATTGTTCATGAATTTTCTCATGGAATTTTTGCAAGATTAAATAATATAAAAATTCATTCAACTGGATTTGCTTTTTTCGGACCGATACTTGGCGCTTTTGTTGAGCAAGATGAAAAGCAAATGAATAAAGCAAAGAAATTTCCTCAGTTGGCAATTTTAGCAGCAGGAGTTTTTGCTAATCTTGTTGTTTGTTTAATTTTTATGGTTTTATTAATAGGATTTGTAAGCTGGGCTTTTGTTCCACAAGGAGTTTTCTTTAACTCATATGCAACAAGTGTTGTTAATTTATCAGAGAGTCATTTTGAAAAACTAACAGATGAAAATAAATTAATTGAATTAACTTATAAAAATCAAACTTATTTTACAAATACTCTTTCATTGAAAAAATCTATTGAAAAAGATATTTCTTTAATTCAAGTTTTTGATAATTCTCCTGCTTTTAAGGCAAAGCTTTCAGGGGCGATTGTTGAAATTGATGGAAAGAAAATTAAATCTAGCGAAGATGTTTCTAATGCGATAAGATCTCATTCGCCTTATGAAGAAATAGAAATAAAAACAATTGATGGAAATAAAGAAATTCAAGAATATAAAATAAATTTATCTGAAAGAAATGGGAACGCGTTTCTTGGGATTGGATTTAATCCTTCTGCTAAAAAATCTCTTGTTTTGAAATTTGCATATATTTTGTTTGTAGGACCTGAAGGAGAAAATATTTATTATGAATCAAGATTAGGAGAATTTGGAATTTTCTTTAGAGATTTGCTGTGGTGGATTGTTATGATAAACTTTTTAGTTGCTTTGTTTAATATGTTACCTGTTGGAATTTTAGATGGAGGCAGATTCTTTTATTTGACAATTTGGGGAATTACTGGGAATAAAAAAATCGCGGAAAAAACATTTGCTGCTTCAACATGGCTTATTTTATTAGGAGTTATTTTATTGATGATAAGATGGATGATTAGTTTGTTTTAATTAACAAATTGAATTCCTTCTTTTGTATAAGCGACTAAACGAATTCCGACGGGGATTGATAATAAAGCAGATATTAAAGCCATGTGTTCTTTTCCGTTGCCTGAAGCTAATGAAACAGCGACTTCAAAATCATTGTTTAATTTAGATTTTAATTTTTCTAAAATTTCATTTTTTAATTCAAATAAAGAACTTGATGAATCAACTGAAATAATTTCCGATTTATTATTTTCTGGAAATCCTGAGACTTCTTTATTTTTTACGAGAAATATTTTTTCTGAGTCTATTCTATTTGATAGGGCCGTTATCTGCCCCCAATTTTCTTTGTCTGTTCCTATAAAAGCTACGAGTTCCATTTTTAATAATTATAATTAGATTTATAACGATTATTGTGTTTGAAATTTATGGTAAGAGATAGACCTTTGAGCGAGATTACTTTAAGAAAATATGAAAAGCCCTATGATTCTTCAAAGAGAGAGCTAATTAGAAAAATCTGTTTGTCTTTAGGATTATTACAACCCGGAGATTCTAGAGATATTATTATTGATATTTTAATTGTTTTGGAAGAAGCAAAACAAAAAAGAGAATGGCTTAGTTCTTTTGATGTTAGAAATAAAGTTGAACTTGAAAGGAAAAAAAATTCTTTAGAAGCTAAGGGCTTGGCTGAATCAAATATTAGAAGGCAATTAAGAAGATTAAGAGATGCAATGCTTGTTGATAAAACTGAAAATCTTTATAGGATTTCAGAGTTTGCTCCTTTAAATGAATTATTTGAAAATAAAATTGAGAGATTTTTAATTCCGCAGACAATTGAAAGAATTAAGGAGTATTTGAAAAAGTTGAATTGAATAATAGATTAACTTACCTTAATACTCTTACTGTTTTTACTAATAAGAATACTTGAACGAATTTTTTTCTCTTTGATTTTTTTCGATAAGAAGAAAAATATTACTAAGATTAAAATAATTAAGATTATCGAAATAATAATTGTTTTTAGGGAAACTCCTTCTTTTTCATTTGAACTTTCGTCTTGTGTTGAGTCAGTAGCTGTTTGACTTTCTAATTCTTGAGATTCATCTGCTTGTTGTGAAGGTTCTACTTTTTTTGTTGTAGAAAGTATTGTTAGGTTTGCTTTTAGATTTTTGATGTCATTAAGTTTTATTGTTATGTCATAAGTGTTGTCGTCATTAAGTTCAAAGTCTTTTGATTCTCCTATACTAAGTGTTGCTTGTTGTGATGTTGAAGAAATATTAATTGTTATTTGTGTGTTTGTTAAGCCAATAATACCAACGTGGTGTTGTTCATTGTTGACTTTTATTCTTACACGTTCTTTTTCTTTTAAAGAAATGTCAAGACCTTTTTCAGTGTAATCTTTAATGTCTTGGCTATCTTTTCCAATAGTTGTTGTCCAAAAAGATGAAGTCCCGCCAGAACCACCACCTGATGAAGAAGTTGATGAAGAAGCAGCAGCAACAACTTTTCCTATAATTTGTGGGCCTGTACCTGAAAAATGGGGCAGTCGAATCCAGATTCTATTATTTGTTTTATCTATATAACATGGCTGTGAACTGTTTATTGCGCTTGAATTAGTATGACACTCTTTGCTCACCATTAAGTCTGTCCATTCAGAGCTTCTCGCAGAATAATGAGAATAGTTACCGCTTAAGGCGCTAGCATTTGTTCCATTAATGCTTGCATTCCAAATAATATTCCAATTATCATTATAAAGCAATGGTATTGATGCATTTACTGTTCCTGTATCATCAAGACCAGATCCTCCTGTTTCAGTATAAGGCATAGAAATTAAAACATAATCATAAATTGTTGGACCTTGTGAGCCAAATCTAATTGCTTGATCAAACGAGGTTCCAGAATTTCTATTTGTTGTTGAATCATCAAATAAAGCATCTGGCGGACCAGAGGCCAACATATCAACATTAACATAATGAACAACAATTCCGCTAGATATCAAGCCCATTCTAAAGCTCAATTTTCCACCACCCATAATTGACTTCATTGGATTAAAGCTTGTGAAATTTTCTCCTTCAGAATCACCAATTACACAGCCAGCGCTAGGAGAAGGAACATCACAAGAAGAATTTGAAGCATATAGAGCGATCTTTAAACCTGATAAAGAAGAGCCGTCAATATCTCCTGGATTAAATGAAGAAATTGTTATATTTTTTTTATTTTGTATTTCTGATAGAGTATAACTTGCTCTTTTAGGAGCGTAATTACCACCACTAACAAAAACATTCATTTCTTTAATTCCTGTGGAATTTAACAACGGAACTAAAATATTGGGCGCCTCATTTTGAGTAATATCGGCCATCCATGTAATTTCTCTGGCTCCAAGAGAAGAATAATCAACAGTAATTTCTGCATGAACTGATACTTGGCTTAATGAACCATTTGTACTATTTATTAAACTAAAGTTTTGTTTTGCGCTCGATATATTAATATTTGTGCCATCAAGTTTTTCAAGAGTTATATTTGAAGATGTACCAAGAAGAATACTCATTGCAGAAAAGTTGAAATTAATAGTTTCTGCTGATGAGGCTGTACTAAGACTTATATTTCTAAATCCTCCATAAAATATAGAACCATTTCTTGTTGTGGCAAATAACAAAATGCTTGAAGTCTCGGCTGTTCCTGGCAGAGAAATATTATAAAATCCATTAGATAAATTATGAACATCTGTCCCTCCTACGAACCCGCTTAAATTATAAGGCATGTCTCCAAAATTAAGATGGACCATGCCTCCAGGCTCAAGTAAATAAGGAACAACTGTAAACTCATTCCAACCAGAAGCGCTAGAATGATTAATATATCCTGAAATTCTTTTCATAATTAGTGTTGTATTAAATTGATAATGTAAAGTTGTTGTGGTGGCGTTAAATCTTGATAAATTAGAAATATTGTATGAAGAAGTTGATGAAAAATTATTCCAGTCAAAACTTACAGGCATGCTTTGGTTTGGATAAATCATTATAGAATAATTTCTATCTCTTGGAACATAAATTAGTGATTCACTAACGTAAGTAGCAAAATTTTGAGATATTGGATAACCAAGTTTTTGATCTTTAATTTGATAATAGAAAGATGTTCTTGCTGCAGATGAATTTATAGCAGTTATATTAATTGTTCCAGCTTCTTTCAAATAAAATGTGGTTCCTGCAATTTGAGTTAGCATCTCCTTAGGAAAAGCTGGAAGAGTTTGTCCAACATACTGAACATTTCCATAGGTTGAATTAGTGAATCTTATCACTGGCTCATACATCCAATCGTTTCCACTTTCAGCAACAGTAAAGTTAAACCAACCAGAAGCATTAGTAGTTGTAAAATTATATCCAACAACGCTAAACCCATTAACACTCCTAACAGTAACATTGACCAAAGTATTATTTAATCTATTTCCATTTATATCTAAAACAGTACCATTAAATTGAAAAGCAGAAACAGACCAAAGACAAAAAATACTATAAATAATTACATAAGCAAAAATAAATTTCCCTTTCACCATTTTTATTATATTCATAAGTAATAATCTATTTATAAGTTTTTCCTTTTGATGGATAAATAAATTGTTGTGAAGATTGTTATTGTTCCTAAGAAAATTAATGAATAAGAAAGATTTTTCTCAATTAAAAATCCAAAGATTAAATTAATTAATACACTAATAATTCCGACTAACATTGAGATGGTTGAAATCACTGTTGCTCTTTGTTTTATTTTTATCTTATGGTGAATTTCATTATAAATAAGAGTTCCTCTAGTTATACCGAAAGCAGAGATAATTAAAAAAGCTGGAATTAAGAAAAATAGGTTATTTGTAAATCCTAAAACTAAAAATCCAGTTCCTGTGGTTATTCCTGTTGATAATAAATATTTATTTTTCCCGCCAAATAGTTTTTCTACTTTCACTAAATTATTCAAAACTAGAATTTGAGATAAAGTAATGCCTGCGTGAACTAAACCAAAATATTTGATAGGAAAATTTTGTTGCTGAAGAATTAATTGATAAACCCAAATTAAAAAGAAAGCAAAACTTGAGATAAAAATTATTTCTAAAGCTAAAACTTTTATTTTTTTGTGATTTTTAAAATAAAAAAATCCTTCTTTGAAATTTTTGAAATAATTTTCCTTTTTTATCTTTTCAAAAGATTTTGGCTCTTTGATTAAAAAAGCAAAAATAGATGCTAAAAGAATAGAAATTCCTGAAAATAACATAGGTATTCTTAATCCAAAATTTTCTGCTAAAAACCCTCCGATAATCGAACCAATTAGAATAGCAGATAGAGCTATTGATTCATATCTTCCGAGAATTTTTTTAGAGAGTTTTTCATTTTTTGTTTCTTTTAGAGATTCAAAAATTAAGGATTGGTCTGCTCCAGAAATAAATGCTGCCCCTAATCCCCATAATAACTCTGCTAAAATAAAAATGTAAAAATTAGGAAGTGAAATATAACAAAAAGCTCCAAGTGAAGTAATAAAAGCTCCTAGAACTATACTTTTCTTTCTTCCAAAAGTATCTGCAAAAGCCCCTGTTGGAACTTCAAAAAATAACATTGAAAATCTAAAAACGGCTTGTAAAATCATTATTTGAAAAAAAGTTATTTTTCCCCATTCTGTAAAAAAGGGAACTAAAATTGCAGAGATAAAAAACAAATTTGCTAAAAAATGAAAGACATATAATTTCCAAATATTATTTTTATATTTTTCTATTTCTTTCTTATTTTTTGTTAATGATTTCATTTCTAACTAAGCAAATTTTGATATTAAAAGGTTGTTAATCATAAAAATTTTTCAAACAAAAAACTTAAAAACCCTATATTCTGATTAAGATTACTACTTCTTTTAGTTTTGAGGTAGCCGGAGCTTAAATGTTGTTTATATTAAAAGTCACATCGAATAAAGAAGATAAGGCAGTTGAAATGATGCAGCTCAGAGCACAAAAAAAACAACTAAATGTTTATGCGCTTGCTCGCCCTCATGGATTGAAAGGATATGTAATTATGGAGGCAGAAGACAGAGAATCTGCTGAAGAGTCTGCTTTTAATCTTCCTTATGTTAAGGGAATTATTGGAAAAACTGTTGAGTATAAAGATGTTCAAAATATGCTGGAGCCGAAAATAGAAGATGTAAAAATTGAAATTGGAGACATTGTTGAAATAATCGGGCAGACATTTAAAGGAGAAAAAGCGAAAGTAATAAGATTAGACAAACAAAAAGGAGAGATTGTTGTTTCGCTTCTTGGGGCGTCTGTACCTATCCCTGTGACAGTTAAAATAGATAACGTAAAGGTTATAAGGAGAGACAAAGAAGAAGACAAAGAAGAAGATGAAGATTAAATTAATTGTTGAGGGTGGGAGCATGAAACCAGGACCTGCTATTTCACAACAGCTTGGACCTGCTGGAATTAATATTGGAAAAGTTATTGTCGATGTAAATAAAGCTACTTTGGGATTTAACGGAATGAAAGTTCCTGTTGAAATTGATGTCAACACTAAATCAAAAGAATTTACAATTCATGTTTTTTCACCGCCTGTTGCTGAATTAATAAAAAAAGAAATAAAAGTTGAATCTGGATCTGGAAAAGCTCACGAAATAAAAGTTGGAAATATTGCATTTGAAAGTATTGTTGGAATTGCAAAAACTAAAATGCCAAACCTACTTGCAAAAGATTTGAGAGCAGCTGTGAGAATGGTTGTTGGTACTTGCGTTTCGTTAGGTGTTTTAATTGATAATAAAGAAGCAAAAGAAATTGAGAAAGATATTGTTGATGGAAAATATGATAAAGAAATTAAGCATGAAATAACAATTGTTTCTGCTGAAAAGAAAAAAGAACTTGAGCAATTTTTTGCTGAAAGGAAATCTAAACAAGAGAAAGAACAGAAAGCTCGTGAAGAAGCTGCTGTGGCTGCAGAGGCGGCGAAAGTGACTGAAGCAACAACGGCTACAGCACTTGCTACTGGAGCAACGCCTGCTGGAAAAACTCCTGCAACACCGACAGCGGCTGCTGGAAAAACCCCGGGGGCAAAAGAAGCTGCTAAACCTGAAGTGAAAAAAGATAAGAAGAAATAAAAAATAGAGAAAAGAATTTAAAGATAATTTAATTAGGACTGAAATGACCTTCAAACTTTCTCCTTCATCATTAAACTTAATGGAAGAATGCCCTCGCTGTTTCTGGTTAAATAAACATAAAGTTTGGACAAGACCTTCAACACCATTTCCACAATTACCTAATGGAATGGATAGAGTTTTAAAATCTCACTTTGATAAATTCAGAGATAGAGGAGAACTTCCTCCAGAAATAAAAGACCATCATCATACAAAAAATTTGAAATTATTTGATAATAAAGAATTACTTACATTATGGAGAAATAATAGAAAAGGTATACAATGGACTGACGAGAATGGAAATATTTTATCTGGAGCAGTTGATAATTTATTGATAAAGGGGGAAAAACTTATTGTTCTTGATTTCAAAACAAAGGGTGCTCCTTTGAAAGATGAAACCGAAGCTGGAGATGGTTATCAAAATCAATTAGACTTCTATAATTTTTTATTGAGAAAAAATAATTATGAAACTGAAGATTATGCTTTTCTTTTATTTTATTATCCTAAAGAAGTTTTAGAAACTGGAGAAGTAATTTTTGATTCTGTTTTAGCAAAAAGAAATATTGATATAAAAAATGCTGAAAAAATATTTGAGAAAGCGATTAAGTTATTAAATGGAGAATGCCCTGATAAATGTTGTGATTGGTGTGGGGGACGATGATTACAGGAAGTTTAGTTATTTACTGTATCCAAGAAAGATGGAGCATAACTGGTTGTAGAGTTGATTATATTTATGGAGATAAAGGAATAGGTAGCCCTCATGCTCACTTAGTATTATTTAATCAAATTGAAGAATATCATAGAACATTATCAGGATTATCTTCAGACTTTCTGTGTAAAAAAATAAGATAATTTAAAGATTACATAAAATATTACTAAGAACTTTCAATAATTTCTTTTTCTTCTTTAGTAATTCCATATAATTTATAGACTTCGTCATTAATTTCTTTATCTAAGTTATTTATTTTATCATTAAGGTCTTTAGTTTCTGATGTAGTTTTTCTGCCTATTTCACTAAGTTTTTTATTTAAAGATAATATTCTTTCTACCATTTGAATAATTGTTTTTTGTTGTGTTTCTGAAGGAATCCTAATAGGTATTTGTTCTAAAAAAGTTTTAGATATATTAACGGTTAAGGTTGATTTATTTGTAAATTTGCTTACATAATACCAGTTCATCAATTTTGAATTTAGCAATGCAATAATATATTTTAAGGGATAATTTTTATCTTTAGGTAGCATAGTATTAGTGGAATTGAAAGTATAAAATTGTTGATTATCATAACTTACTACTAAAACATTACTTCCACCACCTATTCTTTGAGTAATTATTTTTTCTGGACTTAAAAATATTGATTCCTCTCTTGCTCTATACAATAATTTTTTTTCATATAAAATATACCTATTTGCGAATTTTGGATAATAAGGTTTTATGTCTTTCCCTTCTAACATCTTCTTATATCTTGAGTTTTTAGGGTGGTTTTCTATCATCTCTTTTTTATTTTTTCCTGTCGCTATACCTCCTGCGTGAATAGTAGTTATTTCTCCAAGTGGTAGAGTATCTTTTTCTATCTTATTAAATAAATTACTGCCTTCTTTTCCTAATGTAATATTGAAAGCATAACTTGTATTATCTAAAAATCCTTTTTGTTCAACCTCTTTTTTATCAGATAAATTATTAATATCGGAATAAATGATTACTTTATTTTTATCTCTCTTTGTTTTGTCGCTTTCTTTCTCTAATATTAAAATAATTGTTGATGCTGTAACTCCTTCAAAAACTCCAGCTCCTAAATCAACTATTTTCAGAATCTTACAATTATCTAAGATAAACTTTCTTATAATATCATAAGTAGTAGTTCTTAAAATATTATTAGGTATAATGAATCCAAACAAACCATTATTTTTAAGTAATTTAATTCCTTTTACTAAAAATAAAGCATATAAATTAACCTTACCAGATTGTCTTGCATGACTTTTTGAGATTGAATCTGACGCATTTAAATAATTTTTAGTTATATAATCTTTAAATGAAGTTTGAAAATCAACATCTCTTGTAAAAACATAAGGGGGATTACCAATAACAACATCAAAACTTCCTTCTTTAAAATCTCCTTCCCATTTAAAAGCATATTTATCTATACTATCATCATCAACTAAAGAGTTACCATGTCTAATATGCAAATCTACTTCTTCTGGCAATTTTCTACCTTTTTCAGAAGCTTTTAACAATAAATTTAATTTTGTAATCTCTACTGCTTTATTATCTAAATCAACCCCAAAAAGATTTTTCTTTAGAATTTCTGTTTTTATAGAGTACATACCTTGATTATCAAATTTACGTTGTTCAATATCCTCTTTTTTAGATACATTTTCGTATAAATAATCAAATGCTTTAATCAAGAATGAACCTGAGCCAGAAGCAGAATCTAAAATCTTTATTTCTTGTGGAGTAATCTTTTTACTCTTTAAAGTTTCTAAAATTGTGTTTTTAACTATATAATCAACAACATATGTAGGGGTATAATAAATGCCCTGTTCTTTTTTATGTGCTTGTCCATCTTTTAATTTACTCTTTCCTGATTTGGTTTGTTGTAATATGTTACCTAAATACTGTTCATAGACTTGCCCTAAAACATCTGCGTCAATCCAATCAAAGTTATATATATATTGTTTATCTTTTGATTCATAAAGATAACCAATTAATTTTTTAATAATTAGCCCGTCTATCTTAATAATGTCGCAGTCATTATCTACGCCGACAGCAAATAAACCACTATTGTAAATGTCATTATATTTTTGAAAAATCTCTTTTAATCTTTCATACGCTTTGTTTGGTAAATTTTTTAATTCTTCTAAATAAATATTGTCGGGGTTTATTCCTGTATCTTCACATCTTCTAATAAATATTAATCTATCAATAATCCTCTGGACAATCTCTTCTTTATCACTCAATTCATATTTTTTAGGATATGTATTTTCAATATCATCGGCGATGAGTTTTCTAATATGTATCAAATCATCAAGAAGAACTTTATTGATAGAAATTCTTTTCTTTAATCTACCTTCGTTTTCTGCTTCCTTTAATATAAGATTTTTCTCAAAACTTTCTTTAGATAAAAGGATAAGATTTTGAATATTGGTTATATAACTTTCTGGATTCTTGAACACTCTAAAAATCTGACTTGTTGCGTTTTCCTGTTCTACGCAGAAAATCTTTAATTCTTCAAAATTAGTAGATACCGCAAAGGGTATTCTTTTAGACAAAGCATAAGAAATAACTTGTTTATCTGCTTCTTTTTCCAAAGGGGTTCCTATTCTCTTAACTTCTAAATAAAAAACTATCTTTCCTTCAATTTTAAAGGCATAATCTACAAAACCTAAGTTTTTACCTCTACGAGCAGTTTCTCTTTTAACGAAATCATTTTTAGTCCATCCTAGAAGTGCAAATAATGGTTCAACCAATTTAGTTTCTGTGTTCGCTTCCAGTTCACGTTTATATTGGTTATAATTAAATCTGAAATCATTAATTAAATTTTGTATTCCTTTTTTTACAACTTCTATATCCATAATAAAATTTGTAAGACATTATATAAAAACTTACCTAAAAGCCACACCTATTAACACCCTCAAAATACAAAACAATTAAAAACTAATTTTTTATTCTATATTTAGAGAACTTTGCAAAAATCGAAGTTCTCTAATAAGAAGTTTGAAAATTCTTTCGTAAGAATT
>CAZIFJ010000001.1:0-100839 GCA_964538235.1 Candidatus Woesearchaeota archaeon | reverse complement strand
TTTTTTATTCTATACTTAGGGGATGTGGGGTAACCTGGTTAGCCTTCGAGGTTTGGGACTTCGCGATCCCGGTTCAAATCCGGGCATCCCCATTAATAAAATGAAAATAGGAATAATTTCCGATACGCATGATAGAATTGATAATTTGCACAAAGCAATAACTTTACTTCAAGTTAGAGGAGTTCAAATTCTAATTCATTGTGGAGATTTATGCGCACCATTTATGATTGATGAACACTCGTTAAATCTACGGATTTCTCGGTGGTCACAAAACCAGTAGGTTTTGAGACTTAAAAAAATTCAAGGGAGAAATTCATTGTATCTTCGGGAATATTGATGACAGATATTCAACTCCGAAGAAAGCAAATGAAAAAGAAATAAAATTTTATGGAGATTTAGCTGAAATAGAAATTGATAAAAGGAAAATTGCAGTAAATCATTTTCCAATTATCGCGAATGCTTTGGCTTCAACTGGAATTTACGACGCTGTTTTTTATGGACATACACATATTGCAAAAAGAGAAATAAAGGGAAAAACTTTATTGTTGAATCCTGGAGAAATAATGGGAAGATTTGGAGTTTTGTCTTTGGCTATTTATGATATGTCAAGAATTATTTTTCATAAAATAATTCTTGAGCATGCTCAAGAACCAATACTTCGATGGTTAGTTCTTGACACAAAAACAAATAACACTGAAATAATTGAAATTAATAATTAAGGATTCAAAATTAATTTAACTTTGCCACTTATAGTATGAATAGATTTTATTCTTAATAAAATATCATTATTTCCATCTTGATTAATATCAATTTGTGTTGTTGTTCCTACAGTTAGAGATAAAGAACTTGAAATAGAACTTAGAGAAAGGGTGGCTGTTGTGGGATTTGAATCTTGTAATTTTATTTGATAAGAACTTCCAGAGAAACTAAAACTAGCAATATCATTTTTTAAAAGCTCAACAACTTTTTCAGAATCTAAATTTCCAATTTCGTAAGTCTGTCCTTGGGAAGATTGAATAGATGAAGACGAACTGCTCGAAGTTTCAGAAGTACTTCCGCCACTACTACTCCCTACACTAGAATATTTAAAAGAAGTTACTAAATCTAAACAAGCGCCATTATTACAACCATCAACACAATTATATTCTTGTGATTTTGCTTTATCTCCTGAGCAAGACCATTCTAAAACTTTTTCTCCTGAGCAAGAATCTTCAAAATTTTCGCAATTCCCATTTGTACAATATCTCACATTTCCTTTTTTATTGTAATCAACTCCATCTGAATCGCTACATCCAATTTGTCCTTGACTATTATCTTGAGAAGAAGATTCTGCTTCGTTAACAACATAACCTGTAAAATTCTCAAAGCCAAAAACAAAAAATATAAGAATAAATGATATAAAACTAAATAGGAAAAATACTACTAATGCAATTTTTTCTCTTTTTTCCATTATCATTCTTTATCACCCCATTTATATTTTCTCTTTTTTCTTTCTATCCAATAAATAATAAAAGAAATTATCGCAATAATAATAAAAATAATTACAAACCATGAAATGCGCTTTTTTGTTTCTTCAGGTATATTATTTAATAAAGGTTTTTCTTTTTTATTTTCTTTGACCTCTTCATCTTCATCTGGAACTAAAAATTCTGCTCCTGCTAATCTCTCAAAAATAATACTAACTTTATTTGTAGTTGGATTAATATCTTTTAGCTTTACTAATAAATCAAAGTTTGAGTCTTCATTGAAATCAACTTTTACTTCTTCTCCAATTTTAAGGTTAAAGGATTGTTTTTTACTTTCAACATCAAAAGATGCAGAAGTATTAGTATGACTTTTAAGTGTAAAAGTATGTGATGTTCCAGAAATATCAAAGCTTACTTTTTCTCCGTCTAAAACTTCAACAACTTTGCTTGAAGTAAGTTCGCCAACAGAATAAATTTTCGTAATTCCACCGCTCCCGCTTCCTCCACCTGAACTTCCTGAACTTGAGCTACTACCTCCGCTTGTTGGACAATTTGTACAAGTAATAGTTTTTGTAGTAGAATCTGTTTTTGAAGCAATGCCTCCTGCTCCTGTTGCAGAAGCAGAAATAGTATAACTACAATCTCCTGAAGTTCCTTGCGTAATTGTAAATGTTCTTGTCTGCGCGCTTCCATCTGTCATTCCACTAATTGTTTTAGGATTTGTCTGACTTCCTATAGAACACCCGCCAGAATTACTTGTGAAAGATAAAGAAACATCAATATTTCCACCTGCAGTAATTTCTGATGTGCTTACAACAGATGCGCCCATCGCTGCGCTTGAAGCAGAATTAGAAACAGAAACAACAACATTAATTACATTTACCTCTTCATTATTATCAGCAACATAAGTATCAGTAGCAGAATCCAACATAATTTTAGTAAATCCGTTGCTACCAGATTTTGTGCTTCTTAATCCAGAAAAAGTAATACTTGCGCTCGCTCCTGGACTTATAGATTGCCCATAAGATTGTGGATAACTTGCATCTTCTAACCAGTTATTTGAATCTGGATATAAAGTCGCGGTATTAACTGTTCCTGAAGCATCTCCTGTATTTTGAATTGTTGCGGTACAAGAAAAAATAGAACTGATCACAACTTCAGAAGGCGAACATGAAAAACTTGTAACTTGAAAACTTGCTACTGCTGAAGATAATTCAATAGAAAAAGCTAAAGCTAAGAAAAATGCAAAAGCCAAAATTATTTTATTTAATTTCATAATGAATTATTCACCCTAAATGAGGCAAGAGCATTAGCATAGTTATAATCTTCATCATAGCAAGATACAGACATTCCATAATGTTGAATTGGTAATCCAGTTAAATTCAAAGTATAAGAATGTGATGTTCCGCCTGTTGTTAAATAAGTTTTTGTTTTAGATGTGTCTTGTCCATAACAAGAAGAGGAAGAACTCCATGTATAACAAGAAGAATAATTAATTCCATCATAATAAGAATGATAATCATTAGAAACAGATTCTGATTTGTAAGAGGAGCCATTGTAATTATATTTCGTACTATTACAGGCGTTTAATGTTTGCGAAGAAGAAGAGGAATTTGTTGAATTCCATCCATAACAATACCAATTATAGAAATTATCATAATTCACAAGATTAATACTACATGTTGAGGATTTGGTTGTGGTAGCACTGAAAGCCATACTAATATTATAAGTTGCATTATTTTGAGGAACACTAAAAGTAATATTTGGTGGAGTTAAATCTTTTATTCTTACACTTCCACCTGTTACACTGACACCTCCTACAACTGCTTTGATAGAATAGTCTCCTTTGGTCCAACCACCGCTTGGAACTTTTATTTTTAAGATTGCTTCTCCGTTTGAGTCTGTTGTTGTCGGAGAAAATGTAGCAGCAGTATAACTCTTGCATGCTTCTGTCCAACAATTTTGTGTTAAAGCATAAGAAACGCTTGAAATAGTAATACTTGAAGCAGCAGCATAATTTGCATCTCTGAAAATAAGTTTTATAGTAATATTTTCAGTTGGAGAAAAGTAATATTTCCAATTTCCACTTGTATCGCTATTAGAGAAATAGCCATTATAAGTTTCTCTTCCTTCAAAATAAATACCGCTCCAATCTTGAACAGTAGAAGAAGCATCAGTTTGTTTTGCCCAATCAGCTTGTAAATAATTATATCCGACTTTCCATCCTGTTGAGGGTGCAAAAATTGTAACATTTGCTGTCCCATTTACAACACATTGCCCTGAAACAGAGGAATCACATGAATATCCTGTTGTGTTAACTACAAAACGATATTCTTCTTTTGTGCTTTGATAATTATCATATCTCCATTGATAAACTTTTGTCAAATTTCCTGTAGCAGAACCTCCAGTAGATTTTGTTAAATTTACTGTTGTATTGATATTAGCAGTTGTTTGTTTGTTTCCAAGACTATTTGGATTCCAAGTTATTTGAAAAGGAACTGTTCTAAAAGAAAGCCAACCTGTCTGAGTATCATTAACAACATTATCTTTTACAATAACATTCAAAGAATGGTATCCTCCCCAATTCCCAGAACCCCATTGTCCGCTGTTTGGGCAGAATGTTGCATTAGTAGAGGCATTGAAACTTGTTGAAGTAAAGTTAGTATAAGTTACTCTGCTACTTCCAGATCCGCTCCAAACATCTTCATAAACATTTGTTACAGAATAATTTCCATACAGGGGGGTTGATGAGCTCCAATCAGCATCAAAAGTTGTTAAATTAGCACTAATACATTGGTCAGAATCAATACTATATGAAGTTGAAGAAATGCTAACTCTAAAAGGTTGTACATTAAACCATAACCATCCTGTTGAAAGTTCTCCATCAGAATTATTTAAAGTTAGCTCCCCATAATAATATCCTGTAGGCCACTTTCCAACGCTATTATTATATGTTAAATTAATCAACTTAGTTCCATTAATAGAAGTTGGTGTAATATTAAAATCAACAGAGGAGGAAAGTTCTTTTGATTTTTGCGTTTGTGAATCCCATGTTCTTAAAACAGCACTAGTAATAGTAGTATTTATGTAATCAGAAATATTATATCTTGCTCCACCGTAAGAATTCCACTTATAAGATTTAGTTGTTGTAACATTGAAGAACATTGATTGACTTCCTCTAATAGTATATCTTCCTGCTCCGCTGGAATTTGTTGGTTGTGTGTCAACATAAAATGAAATTGCATTAAACCAAGCATATCCTGTATCTGTTCCATTAACATCTAAAACAACACTATACCATCCACTATTCCAAGTTCCACTAGTTCTATTAATTTGAATAGTGTAATTACTACTTTTATTTGTACTGGATGAATACCATGGGCTTGAAGCATTCACATTAATTTTATTTGAAGTGTATTGAGAAGAATTTAATTCTTTACAAGGCCATGTTCTACATTCTTCTATTTTTTTAATAGAAACAGAAACATTTCCAAAAATATCTTGATCTCCAGAATAACTTTGCCAATTACCTGCTTTATTTATTGTGATATAAAGACTAATATTTTCTTTTGAGTTAAAATAACTTTTATAACTGCATCCATTAGAATTACATTCAATTGGAGAGCCATAAACATCCCAGAGTTTTACTGCAAACCATGCATATCCGTAATCAGTTTCTCCTGTTGAAGTTTTTGTTGCTTGTAAAACAACACGATAATTTCCAGTCTTCCAAGCGCCAGAAGGAGATAATGAAACTGGCAAGGAAATTGTTGAATATCCAGAAGTCACGCTTGCTGAACTAATATTGCTTACATTGTATCCTGAATCAACAGGAGGCCAAATCCATTCTCCGTCTCTTCCCATATATTCAATTCGTTTTATTGAAACAGTTCCACTCAAACCTCCAGAACTTGAGCTACTCCACCAATTAGTTCCAGCTTCGTACAACTGAACATTTAAAGTAATATTATTATTAGGATTATTTTGCCAATTTGAACTATAGCCATATAAATAAAATGCTCTTGATTCAAAATTAGAATAATAAATTGAAGAAGAACCATCTGTCCCTTGAATATTAAATTTAATAATATTAATTCCGCCGTCCCATTTTGAAAGTGGTTTAACAGTACAAGAATATGCTCCAGAACTATCACTTGCTTGACAAATTGTTTCAGTTGTGTTTAATATTTGCAAAGAGCCAGTTTCAAGATTTTTAACTTCAACAACAGAGATAGTTGCGTTGCTAACAACCTGTTTTGTTGTAGTATCGATAGAACACGCGGCGCCTTTTCCATAAGAGCTATTTGTTATGTTAGATGCGGTGGCTTTTCCTGTAGGGTTGTTGGCTTGTGTTAATTTTAATTCAAAATAAACAGTATCACTTGTTTTGAATTGATAAACATAATAATATCCAGAAGAAACATTTCCAGGAGTATTTTTCGCAGAAGAACAAACATCATAAGGATTTACAATAAATTTAGTTTCTGCTCCTAATGTTCTATTATTTCCAAAAATGAAAACATCGTAGACTCCTCCAATCTTAGGAACATCAAGTTTAAATCTTTGCAAAGTTGAATTCCAAGCCCACTCACTAATATTATTAGAAGAATTTATTGCGGTAAAATTATTTAACTTTGTATAGGAAAAAGCAGTTCCATTCATATAACTAACGAGAAAAATTTCAGCGTCACTTAAATTAAAACTTGTGCTTGTCGCGTTATAAGATGATAGAGAAAGATAAACATATTCATTTGTTCCAAAAAGTTCTTTGAGAGTTCCGTCTTTGTCAGTTGATTGTCCGGACATAGCTCCAGAAATAATATTAACAACTTTTGTATCGATTTGACTATCTCCAGAATGAGAAAGAGTTGTAGAAATATAATACTTTCCAAGATAAAGTGGAGAGACTAAAGAGTATTCATAGCATCCAGATTTACCGCAAGTTGCATTCCATGATGTATTTGCTGATGCAACAACATTATTCAAACTATCTTTCAAACTAATTGTAAAAAAAGAAAAATTAATTTCTGGAATAATAGAGCCATTTAATCTATAAGATGGAGAAGCTTGAAATCTTAAAGTTTTATTTGAAAACGCACTATATTCGTACTCAAATCCTGAATTAGAAGTTTTTTTCTCAACAGATAAAACCCAATCCTGAACACTAAAAGAAGACAATGAAGTAATACTTCCATCTCCAGATTTAGATACAGTAATATAAACAAGATAAGGACCATAGCCAAATGTCAAAGCATCAACTGTGAATGAATAACTATTTGTAAAAGAATTTGTGCTGTTTAAAACAGAAGAGGTAATAGATTTAATGGAATTCCCAGCAGAATCAGCGATATATCCAGAAAATGTGTAAATATCCGAACTTGAAGCATTATTAATTTTAACTTCAACTTTTGCTTTTTCTCCCAAAGAAAAAATATTTTTTAAACTACTTGTTGTATCATCTTTTACATAAATCCCATAAGAAAAAGGAATAACAGAAAAAGAACTGAATGTTTTGAAATCCCCTATCTCTAAAAAATAGTCTCCATATGAAGAAGGAGAAGTTAAACTAATAGAACACTTTCCATCATTTCCTGTTGTGCAATTAAAACCTTGAATAGCTACTTTAGTTGAATTGACTACGCTTCCATTTACAGAAATATTTGCGACATATAAAATTTTATCTCCAACTAAACGAACTGCTTCTACTTCAGCGCTCATAGACTCAGAAGGATTATATACTGCTTTATTTGGTTTGATTTTTAAAACGTCCAAAGTTTGATTAACAACAGAAACTTCTATTTCAGAAAAAGAAACATTATTGTTTGAATCATTATATTGGGCTCTTAAAATATATGTTCCGTTAGTTAAGGGGGCACTGATATTTTTCGCTCCAGAATAATAATTACTTTCTGAATAAAAAGCTCCAGTAGAGTCTGTTGTAAAAGTATAATTAGAAAAATAAGTTCCGTTGCTATATTTAATTGTAAAATTAACTGAGGCATTTGCAAGCGCCCCATAAGTAGAAGAATTTCCGTCGCTGTTATTCTGATAAATATATCCTTTAAACTCTATACTTTCATTTGTAGTATAAAGAGTATCAGGAACAGTAAAATAAACATCAGATAAATAAGTGTTAGCAGAAACAAATGCTATTAAAAAAAATAAAAAAATAAAAAATACTAAGATTTTCTCTTTTTTCATGTATTTAAATAAATAATTATGTATTTAAATATTTTGTTTTCGAAGATTTATGAAATGAAAAAGATTTTAATTGATTAAAATTTTGAAATTTCGCAAACGTTTAAAAACCTTTGAGATTTAAATTAAAAATGGGAGCAAAAACAAAAAAAATCAAGGCGGCTGGAAAATTTGGACCAGGATATGGCAGAAGAGTTAGAAATAATTTTAATGCTGTTGAAGCTGAGCAAAGAAAAATACACCAATCTCCATTTCATCCAAGAGGAAAATTAAAAAGACTTGCTGTTGGAATTTGGAAATGCTTGAAAACTGGAAAAGTTTTTGCGGGAAATGCATATACTCCAAAATAAAATGAGAAAACCTTTAACAACTGCAGCATGGTGTGGAATTTTTTCTTTAATAATTACTTTAGTTTTTGTTTCAGCTGGATTTTACATATGGTATAACAATTACGATGATATACCAAAATCATTAGATTTAATATTTAGTTTATCTGGAATCATAAATGGGGTTTTGACAATTTATTTTTTTTATGGGTTTATTTTATTAGGAAAAAAATTTAACAATAAACTTCTTGTTAGTTTAACATGGGTTAGTATTGCTTTTGCTGTTTTTGGGATTCTATTAAATCTTGTATCTAGTGGGATGAACTTTGCTTCTGCTGAAAGTCATGGAAATTTTGGCAATCTTTCTGTAGAAGAATTGCAAAATTTACAAGCACTTACTACTCTTGGATTTGTTACGATTATATTTTTTATAATTATATCGATTGCTTTGGGGGTTTATTATATATTTTTTGGAATTGCAATAAGAAAAATGAAGGATAAATTAAAATTGGCTAATACTACTGGAATTTTGAATATTGTTGCTGGCGCGACACTTATAATTTTAGTAGGATATTTAATATTACTTATTGCTTATATTTTTGAGATAATGTTAATGTTTGAAGCGGCTGGAAAATTTGAAAATAAAAAATCAAAGAGTTTGAAATCGGAAAAACAACAGATTTAAAAAACCCAAAAAATACAAACAAATATGGCTCAATATAAATGTTTTAGTTGTGGAAAAACAATAAGCAATAAAATTCTTGAAAAAAGATTTGTCTGCCCACATTGCGGCTCAAAAATTTTTTTTAAACCGAGAGCAGCGATAGTAAAAGTAAAAGCAATTTAATTTTCTATTTGAATTATCTTAATTTAAAATAATATTTAAAACACAGCAATATTTATATAGTAAATGTTATAAAAAAAGCTATGGTTTTTAATTTTAAAAAGATGTTTGGTGGGAAAAATGGAGAGGACTACTTAGAAATTGATTTAGAATCTAATAAAACTAAAGAAAATAAAGTAGCAGTAAGGCCTTTTATCTTGAGAACTTTTGAAGATATAAATGATATTCTAAACGCGTTGAGAGAAGGATATACAATTGCTGTAATTGATATAAAACCTTTGAAAACAAAAGATATTATTGAATTAAAAAGAGCTGTTGCAAAAATCAAAAAGACAGTTGATGCTCTTGAAGGCTCAATTGCTGGCTTTGGGGAAAACGTTATAATTGCTACACCGCAATTTGCAGTGATACATAAAACTCCTGCACCTAAACCAAAAGAGAATAAAGTTGATTTCTTGGCTTAAAAAAGTTTTATAATACCAAATGTAATGAATATTTACAATGAATTACTTTATATTCTGTTAGCGAAGAAAATATACCCTTCATTATTTTAATTGAGAATAAAGAATTATTAAAATCATTTAAAGAATACTTTGAGCGGCTTTGGAAACTATCTAATAAATAAAATCAATTATAAGAAATCGCAAAAACTGATTTTAATGCTACGACGATTGTTGAAGGGACGAATAAAAGAAGGAGTGTGCTCAAAACAGAAGAGACTAACTTTCCTATTTCTATTCCACTAATTGCGGCGTTGATAACTAATCCCTGTATTCCCGCAAAGCTAACTAAAACTAAAGAGACAGAAGCAAAAAGAAATGTTTGTGCGTCTCTTTCGGAAACTAAATATCCTAATAATAACCCTAATAAAGTAAATATTCCAGAAATTAATGGACTTATTTTATCTCCTGCGAAAATTCCAACTATAACTGCTAATATTACTGCAACCAGAAAAGCCCTTGCACCCAATAAATTTTCACGTGAACGGATTGTCATCTTTTTTATAATTTATTCAACATTTTATTTTATTTATACTTTTCTATATTATCGGAAAACAATAAAAAATAAAAAATTTCTTGATTCTCTACTCATTGATAGTTAATTTTGTAAAATAGAAAAGTTTAAATAGTAATTGTAATTACGTAATTACAACAACATGAAAAACAAACTATTCAAATTATTAAGTTTGGCATTATTTTCTTTAGTAATTTTAACTGGAGTTGGGAGTGCAACTGTTACAGTTAATTCTGGAGACTTCCAAGTATTTACTCCATCAAGTGTAAATCATGATAGTTCATTTCCTATTACAATTCAATTAACTAATAGCGGAGATACAAATGGAAATGTTCTTGTTACGAATTCTATAACTTCACCTTCTGGAGCAACAATAACTGGAAATGTTGCTACGAACGTAAGCGTTGATGTTGGGGTCCCAAAAAATATAACTGCTACAATAACTATTCCTGCACATTCTTCTGGAATAATAACTGGTAGTATAAAAGTTCAAGATGATGGTGTGGCGGCTACAAAACTATTTGAAATAAATATAAATCAGTCTAAAACATTATCTTTAACAAAAGTTTCTGATTTAACATTAAAACAAAATGCTTCTATTAAATTAAAAAACACTGGTAATCAACCTTTAACAATTAGCTTATCTGATTCTGGAGATTTTCCTGTTGCTTTTTCTTCTGATAGTGTTACATTAAACGCTGGAGTTGAATCTGGAACAATTTCAGTTTTCCCTGACTTAATTGTAAAACCAACCTTGTTTGATGATTTAAAATTCGGAACAAATAGTGTTACAGTAAATGCTTCTGTTAGCGGGGCGGTCTCTCAAACATTAGCATTAACATTATCAAAAACTTTCTGTCAATCTGGAAGCGCTGGAAACAAGCTAAAAATAAGAAGCTTTGATATAAACAGCGAAGGGGATGAAGATGATGAATGGAAACCTCTTGATGAAGTTAAAATTGAGATTGATGTTGAAAATTTAGATAATGAAAATAGTGTGAAAGAAGTTAAAGTTGAATTAGGATTATTTGATGGCTCTGGAATAAACAGAATAAATGATCTAGATTTTGTTAGTTCTGATGAAGAAGAAGTTGACCTTGGAAGTATAAAACATGATGATAAAGAAACAGCAACATTTGAATTTATTGTTCCTGCGGATTTTGATGAAGGAGATTATAAACTTGCTGTAAAAGCATTCAGTGATGATTTGGGAGAAACTAATCAGTGTGTTGATAGTTCTGATGTTGATTTAAGTGATAAAATATTCCATAGAATATCAGCTGATAAAGAAACAGATGAAGGTAAATTTATAGCTTTTAATAATATAAAAATTTCACCTGAAACCGCAGTTTGCGGGGACACAGTAAAATTAGATGCTGAAGTTCATAATGTTGGAGATGAAGATCAAGACCAGGTTAAAGTTACTTTATTTAACAAAGAATTAAAAATAAATACTTTTGCTGAAATAAAAAGTGATTTAGATCAAGGAGAAGATGCTGACGTGAGCTTTACTTTTGATATTCCAAGAGATGCGGTTGATAAGACTTATAATTTAGAATTAAATGCAGAATACGATTATAGAAATGATCTTTATAGAATGAGTTCTGATGAAGTAACAAAGATATTTTATCAAGTAATTGGCTGTTCAACAATTCCTACACCTACAAGCGGAAATATTGCATTGATAACAGCTTCATTGATATCTGAAGCAAAAGTTGGAGAAGATTTGAAAATTAAAACAACTATTGTTAACACAGGAACAGAAACAAAGAATTATGCTGTTGATGTTAAAGGATTCAGCACATGGGGAGAATTGAAATCTGTTTCAAGCGGAGTTGTAACATTAACTGCTGGAGAATCTAAAGATGTTGAAATTGTTTTCACTCCAAGCGAATCTGCTGAAGGTGAAGAATCATTTACACTTGAATTGACAGCAAATGAAAAAACTCAAACAAAAGAAATTGCAGTTAATATTGAAGGAAAAGCAAAAACAACATCAGTATTCGGAGACAACAAAGTAATCTGGATAATTGGAATAGTTAATTTGATATTAATTATATTCATAATTATTGTTGCTGTAAGAATTTCTTCAAGATAAAAATGAGTAAAAATATTTCTTTAAAAGATAGGGTTGCAAATATTCTAAAATGCATCGCTCATAATTAGAATAAAATCTAAGCCTATATAAATTTATTAGTGTTTAACTGCTTAAGTTTTTAAAACCTAATTAATTAGTTTCTTAATGAATAATAAATTTTTATTTATTTTTTTAAGATATCTTTTTGCTTTAATTTTAGGAATAAATAGTCTTTATTTTATTTATTTAATTTTTGAGCCATTGACTTTATATGTTTCTTATTTTATTTTAGAGCTGTTTTATAATGTTGAAATTGTAAAAGAAACTGTTACATTAATTATCAAAGATTATTCAATTGAAATAGTTGAGGCATGTGTTGCAGGGGCGGCATATTATTTATTGTTAATTTTAAATTTGACAACACCTATGAAAATTAGAAAAAGAATTAATAGTTTATTATTTATTATTGGGGGATTTTTCTTACTTAATATAATTAGAATAATTATTTTTTCTATTTTGCTGATTAATGGCTTTGAATATTTTGACATTACACATAAAGTATTTTGGTATGTTATAAGCACGATTTTAGTTATATGTGTTTGGTTTGGAAATGTTTATTTATTTAAAATAAAAGAAATTCCTGTTTATAGTGATTTTAAAAATATTTGGAGAGAAATAAAAAGATCAAAAAAACAATGCACCACCACGGCTTAAAAGCCGTGGTTTGTTCGGCGCTTGTTTTTTGGATGCTCAAGGAGTCAAGTTCCTTGACATAATTATTTTTTCTTAAAGAATTCAATTAGTAAAGGGATTAAAGAAAAGAAAATTATGATAATAATTAAAATTGAGAAATTTTCTTTAACTATTGAAACATTTCCTAAAAAGTATCCTGACAAAACAAAAAGAGCAACCCAAATAATTGCACCAGATATATTATAAAATAAAAATATTGAATAGCGCATTTTTCCTATGCCTGCGACAAAAGGTGCAAAGGTTCTTATAAATGGAATAAAACGAGCGAGGAAAATTGTTTTGGCGCCGTTTCTTTCATAGAAAATTTCTGCTCTTTGTAAATATTTTATATTAATTAATTTTCTTTCAATAAAAACTTTTTTACCTATATGAAAACCAATCCAATAATTAATTGTGTCTCCTATTATCGCGGCAAAAATAAGTAAAATTAACAATAAAAAAACATTTAGATTTCCTATCGCTGAAATGGCTCCGGCTGCAAAAAGCAAAGAATCGCCTGGAAGAAAAGGGGTTATTACTAAACCTGTTTCTAGAAAAATAATTACAAATAAAATAGGATAAGTCCAAATTCCGTATTGCTGAACTATTGAAGTTAAATAAGAATCCAAATGAATTATTGCGCTAAAAATTTGACTTAGAGAATTCATTTAATAGTAACTGAAATTGATTTTTTAAATTTTGCTTATTTAGGAAAAGAGCTTTGTCTCGCGCGGGCTCTTGCGTCAATTGCTGCTTGGACTTTGAATTTTTCCATTGCATCTAAAAATTCGCAATTGTTTATTGTGATTTTATAACACATATTTTCTTTTAGTATTTTTGTTTCGCTGCCTGCGCTTGTTAATATAACTACATTTTCAGGATATGTTGAGCAGTCTGCGAAATCTTGATTGTTTGCTTCAGCTTCTGCTTTGTCTACTGTTGCGCTTTTTATAGGAAGAGAATTATCTGATAAGAAAGAAGCTAAGCCCGCATAATCTCTTAAAGCGTTTTCGCATTGCAATAATCCTGTTGAATTTATAGTCATATAAACATATCCTCCAATAGGAAAGACAATTTCTCCTTCAACTGGAACATTGTTTTTTCTTGGGTCTTTTCTTAAATATAAATTGTATTTTATTAAACTTCCTTCTAAATTTTTATAAGAATAAGTGTAATGAAAAACTGGAATTTCTCCGAATCTTTCTTTCGTGAATTTTAATCCTTGATATTCAAAATCTTTCAAGCTGTCAAAAAACCATGCTGTTAAAAGGAAAATTGCAATTAATCCAATCATTGAAATTATAATTATTTTTAATTCTTTATCTTGTGATTTTGAATTTATTGAAATTTCTTTTTTTTCTTCTGGGTTTTTTTTAGTGATTTTCTTTTTTATCATATTAAAAAATGGAGCTTTATCTTTTAAATATTTCTATTTAGGAAAATATTTTTCTTCGATGACATTATTAGTTTTTTGAAAAGCGCGTGAACGTAAAGATAATTATTGTATAGCAGACCAAATAAATCTTTCAGCTGTTTTTGGTCCGCTAACGTCAAGAACCACGGTTCTTGAGAGCCTCAAAAACCTACTACGAGAAGGTTTTTGAAGTAGTCAACTAGCCAAAGAATTTAATTGGTTGACTATATTCCAAATAATCTGTATAAAAATGCGTCAGTGGATTTTATGTCTCCTTCAATAAAAATACATTTATCTTGTTGATAAACTAAACTTTGATTTTTATCTTTGAAGATGATTAAATTAGATGAGCAATTTTTTTCTGGGAGGTTTCTTTCACATTCTCCAAAACAGGCTTCTTGAGCTCTTGTTGTGTATAAACCTAAAGATGAACCAATTTCTCTTGTTATTAATTCGTCTGACGAATCAATGTATAATGGCTGATTGTAATAATCATTTAAAGTTAAGGAAAAATTTAATTGAATATCTGAAAGTGATTCTGGAGAAGAGATTAAAGAAATTTCTTGATTTCCGAATTTGAAAGACCAAAAGCCATTGTTTTCATAAACTTTTTTTTCTGGAATTTCTTTTTCATTAGATATAAATGGATTTGAAATGAATGCAAAACCTATTGTGCTAATAACTAAAATTAAAAGTAAAACTATACTTGATATTGAAGTCAAACGTTTTTGTTTTTTTTCAATTTCTTCCTGAGACATAAGTTTTTTCATAATATAAAAGAAATTGATGATTTAAAAATTTATAGAATTAGAGTTTTTTGGGCGCGTTTTCATACACAATTTTTTATTACAAAAAGAAAAAATAAAATAAGGGAAAAAGAAAAAATAAAATTATTCCCTTGTTTTTTTAAGCTGTCGAATTAGTAGTTGTAGTTACAAGTTCTGCGCTTGTTGCGCTTGTTCCCTTGTATTTCTTTCCAACCATTGTATCAACAGGCTGTTTCATGAAGTATTTAGCAGCATTAGTTGTATCAGCAGCATTAAAGCCAGCGACTAGTGTAGCAACTTTTCCTCCGGTTCTTGAGAAAGTCTCGATAAGGAATTCGTTGTCTCCTACTCCGCTTGCTTCAGTAAAGCTTGCTCCGCAACCTGCTCCGCCAAGTAATTCAGCAGCAACAGTGTTTACACAACTTCCACCAACAATAATTAAGTTCTTAGTAGAAACTGAGGATGCCTCAGAATCAGAAACGCTAACGCTTCCAAGTTCTACGACTGTTCCAGATGAGGAACTTCCTCCCTCAACTACTGCTCCAGTAGCGGTAAATAATACATCAGCATACATCTGATCTTGAGGATACTTTATAGTAACTTCATTATTACTTGCTGTATCTCTCTCAAGTAATGTTCCGAATACGTCAACTGCTTGAGATTTAGTATTTGAAGATGTAAGTGCTCTTGAATTCAGATTTGTACCATCAGACCATAATGGAGTTCCAATAGCTGGTTGTACTGTACTTGTTCCCTCTGTTGAAAGAGGAATACAAATATACTCTCCATTTGTTGAAGCGCTTCCTGTTATAGTCTTTTCTTCTTGAAGAAGAATAGCTGGTCCAAGTGTAACGTTGAAGTTACAATTTGTACCTCCGAATGATAATGCGTTTAAAGTACCATTCATATTATTACCATTAGGTGAAGTACCATTTACTTGTGTATAATTGTAAACCAATTTCCCAATAGTTGTAGAATTTGTTATAATGGATGCATTAAGGTTACCAATAGTCAACCTACTTCCTGATTCATATGTTGTTAAGGAATCAACTCCTGGCAACGAATAAGTAGTAAGGTTCTCTACTAATGTACTTGTTAAAATTGATAGCCATTGTCCATTTTTCAGCTTAATACGTGGGAAAAGTGTTTTTTGTGTTCCTGGATTACCTGCTGCAGCTCCTGCTCCCCAAGTGATATTAACAGAACCACTTGTTGAGCCACTTGTTTGAGCATAGTAAGTCTGTCCATCAATTGTTCTTGAACTTGTGTTAGCAATTCCTGTTGAAAACTCAAAACTTTCTCCAGAAATAACATCTTGGAAAGTTGTTTTTGAAGTTGTTGAAGTTTGGTCGCCAATAGAGTCAAGACGTAAGATTCTTCCTTTGTCTCCAGCATTAATAATTACTTTCTCACTGATATTAATAGCCTCACCTTCTTGAACGTGAATAGTGTAGTTATTAGAGTCAGCAAGAATTACTCTTGTTAGTGCGCTATCTGATGAACGATCACCATCTTGCGCAAAAGTAAATGTGTAAGGACCCTTTGCGGAATTAACATCTGGTGTGAAAGCAACTCTCGCACCTATGTTATTATCAGTATCAACTTTAACAATGTCTCTTGATGCATCGTCTAAAGCTGGTGATAAACCTCCAAATTGAACTTTAAGAGCTCCTCCAAACACTCTATCAACAAAAGAATCTCCAACTTTAACATAGTCTCCAGTTGCGTCTTTATATGACTGTGTTATTGTAAATGAGCTTAAAGCAGTAGTGTCTGATCCAGAATAGATAAGACCATACGTTCCTGTAAGACTTGTATCATCTGCTCCTTGTCTAACTGCTGAAGCATTTGTTATATGAAGTGATTTCGCACCAACAAGTAAATCAATGTTTGATAATGTTCCTGTTTTTGTGGTATAATAAATATCTTTTATATATATTTCATACTCCCCAGGAAATTTATAACTTGATCCCTTTGTAACGGATTTTGAAACCCCATCAACTACAATTGTTCCTGCTGTTGATGATGTTGCACCTCTAAATAGAACTTTATGTTCTGTATCATTATATGTAAACTCTGTTTCAACTCCTTCATCAATATTAAGTTTTTGACCACTTCCATATAGATAAAGATTCGTTGCTGTAGAACTAGCTCCTACAATGAAGTCTTGACCAAGAATCTTAAATGTTGATGTTCCAATGACATTTGTTGTATCTGATACATTAATGTTTTTTACTAAAGTAAATGTATAGTTAAGGACGGGTGTTGTTTGCCCTGTTGTTCCTACATCTAAAATAGGAGTAGGATCAATGCTTTCTCCACTTTTACTAAATGCGATTGCTGTTGCAGGAGTAGTTATTTTTTGAGTGTACTTATAAGAAGTTCCTGTAAGATCAGTTGCAGTACCGTCGGCTAATAGCGTAGGTAATTCTGAACTTGTAAGAACTGTTCTAGCAGCATTCAAGCTACTATTCATAAATAATTTTTGGCTTGTTGTTGCAAGATTAATAAAATCTCCTCCTGTTGCAGTAGCACCCGAGCTACTTGTACTTCCTGTCGCTGTCTGTTTAGCAAGTTCTGCTTGTAGGTAGCTTTGAATATCAGCTACTGCCACAAAGTCGGATGAAGCTGCGGTTGAGCCATAGACAACAGCAACGTCAGCAGCGCCACCCTTAACGAAGGGTGCTGGTACGTTTGCTGCAGCTGCCAATGCAACTGTCGAGCCGATTAATGCAGTGCTTGTTAAAGCAGATACGATTTTTCTAAAATTAAAATTCATTCTTTTTTTCAACCCCCTTTCAGCTTTGTAAGATTGGCAATCATAAGATCCCTCTTTGAGGAGGCATTGAAGCCCGCCAAGATGGTATTCTCATACCATGCTTACTCTACATAAAGAGATAATTAAACATATGAAAAACGCTTTAAAAAGCTTTCGCTTAAAATTAATTAAATTGTAGTAATAAACCTTAAACTATTATGTTTGTTTATAAATCTTATGTTACTATTTAAAAATTTTTTAATAAATAAGAGAACTATTTATCTACATTTTTTGTAATATATGTTATAAAATAACATATATGTTAAATAGAAACATATATATACTTATTTTTATTATAAATTATAATAAAAAATTAGAAAATAACGTCGTATGGCTAAAAAAGTAAAAATTTTTGAGATAGATATTGAAGAAAAAATTAGCAAATTTACTCCCTTCTTTAGAAAGAGCTCTATGAAAAAGAATGATTATGATTTTTCTGGATTAGAAAAGGCAAGGAACATGTTAAGCAATGAAAAAATTAGGATATTACATGCAATAAAATACCAAAAACCTAAATCAATATATCAATTAGCCAAGATTTTGGAAAGAGATTTCAAAGCAGTTATAACTGATGTAAAAACTTTAGAAAATTTTGAATTATTAGATTTAATTTCTGAAAAAAAAGGCAAAAGAGATTCAATAAAGCCGATTTTAAATGTTGATAAACTAAATATCTCTCTTAAAATTTAACACTCGTTAAATCCGCGGACTTTGCTCTGTGCTTTATATGTCGCGGACTCAGAGATTAAAATCTCTGATACATTCAACTCTATAAGATTTGAAGTTTTCTCGGTGGTCACAAAACAATAGGTTTTGTGGCTTAATAGCAAAGTGTTAAAGAGGTTTTTAGACCATTTGGAATAGGATAAGTTGAGCCGTAAAGTTCTTTTGAACAGCCGCCTTTTGTTATGTTTAGAATTGATTGTGAAGAAAGATTATTTTTTTGATAGACTTCATAAATATAGCCCTTAATTGGCCTATCTTCCCCCATTTTAAAAGAAGATTCTATTAACGAATTTAAGGATTCTTTTAAAACCTCACAAGAGGTTTTTCCTGAGGAGCACTCTTGGGAACTCTCAACGCATTGAGCAATTAAATTTTGAATTGATAGATATTCAGCGTTTAATTGACAATTGGTTGTATAAACCAAAGAACTCTCTAAAAATTGCAAAATGTCTTTTGAATTCTGCTTATTAACAGATTCGGGTTTTCTAATAGACAAACTAAGAAAAATAACAAAAACAACAGCAATAATTACGAAAATCAAAACAAACCCTACGATTTCCTCCTGTCCTCTTTTTTTCATTCTAAACCTCTCCCTGAAGCATAAATTTTTCCCAATTCGCATTTGTGATAAAATTCAGACGTGTCTAAATAACATAAAGCAACAAAGGAAGATTTCAAAGAACCGATGTTTTTAGTTGAATTAACTAAAGTGATTGTTTTGCAGTCAGGATAACTAATTTTCGTGCATTCTCCTTCTGAAACTGGATATATTTTTTCTATTGCTAAATAATTAAGATTCCAGAATTCTTGATAAGTTTTTTTATCTTTCAAAGCTATAATTTTATCTAGATCCAAACAAACAGAGCAAGAAGATTTTTTTAAATTAAACTCTGGTGTTGAGGCAATTTTTCTGACTATTTCTTGAGCTTCGTCCTGTCTTTGAGATAAAACAGAGTCTTCAACTTGCTTGAATCTTATAGAAAGAAAAAATAAAAATACTATTGCGAAAAAAACCATTATTGCAATTAAAACGAAAGCCATCTCTTGAATTTTTATCTGGGCTTTAGAATATTTGACAAGAAACATCATCATTCCTCCTTTTAAGAGCATCTGATAAAAGAACTAATTTTCTAAGCTCATTAGAATTTTTTATTTTTGTTGAATTTGAAAAAGCAATCAATTCTGGCTCAAGATTTGAATTGCAACCTTTTGAAGCAAGCAATTTAGATTTTTCAAGATACAAATCTGAAAGCTGAGAAGCTCTGGATAATAATCTTTTTACTTGACATTCGTAAATTTCAGGGCTTGAAAAAATCGCTCCGTAAATTAAAGAATCTTCATAATAAACTATTTTTCCTTTTTTTGAAACGCTTTTTGAATTTATAGAAACATCAACCTCGCAGCCTGAACTAGCAAAACAAACTTTTTTTGAGTTTTTTGAACACTCAGAAATTGAAGATTTTGCTTCAATATTTTTTATATTTAAAGAATTTAATTCTTCAGATATTTCTGTCGGAGAATTTATAAAACAATATTTTTCCTTGTCAGTTAAAAGAAAAATCGCGTCTGCTACCTTAAATGGAAACTCAAACGATTTTGAAAAAACAAAAAAATCCTTTCCTTCTGAATATTTTTCAGAAAATAAATATTTATTAGAAAAAAAGCTTGGAACTCCTTGCTCCTGCCATTTTTCACCAAATCCAGATTTTGTTGAAACTGAGATTTTTTGTTTTCCGAAAGCTCCAAAAGAATCGCAGTCATTAAAAATTCTTGACTCTTGTGGAAAAGATATCTTTGTAGAATATCCAGATTCAATTCCAGTTTCAATTGGATTCAATAAAATTCCAAATTCCTTTGCTGATTGAGAATCATAAATAGTTCTTTCGTTTTTTATTAAGGAAGAAGAAAAAAATATAGCAAAAAACAAAATCGCTGCACCAACAATTAAAGAAAACATCCAGGCAAAACTAAATTCAAGAGCTTTTTTATTTTTAATCATTTTTTATTTTAACCAATGAATCTGTTATTTCTTTAGATAAAATAACTTGTGATTTTCCAGAATTAATGTCAACACAAAAGAAATTGTCTGTTATTGAGCGAGAAATTTTGTAGTGAACTGCTTGAGAATCGCAGGCTTTTTTTGTAGGATATAAAAAAACATTTGAGTTTTTTGCATTGACAACTTCTTTTTTTAATTCATCTTGAATTTTTTTTGATTCTGAACTTGAAGATAAAGATAGATTTCCAAAGCAAACTTTTTCTATTCCTTTTGTAACTTTTATTTCAAATGGTTTCTGCGTTTTATCAGAGCTCCAAGCTTTGTCAACTGATTTTTGTAATTCTTGATAAAATAAACCAATTTCAGTGCATTTTCCCAGGCCCATAAAAGTGTAAATAATATAAACTGCGACAGAAATTAAAAAGGCGATTATGATGATTGAAAAAATCATTCCAAAAGAAATCTCAATTGCTCCTCTTTTTTTCATTTTAGAAAAAGTTTAAACGAATAATTAAAGGTTTCTATCTAGTCCTTTTAATGTTCCTGAAACTCTTAAAATTCTAATTGGTTTATTAGAAATAGCAAATGAAGCGCGGATATTTACAAGTTCTTTTCTATCTATTGCCAAAATTATTTTGTTTTTTTCTTTTATATTTAAAAAAAATGGTGAAGCTTTTGCCCAACCTAAAATTCCAATGTAATCTAAAATTGTTTCTTCAATATCTTTCCTTTCTCCTTCAATCAGCAAATATCTTTTTTTTATTCTTGCAGAGGATTTATTTTTTAAAATTTTCATTTTATAAAATTGTAGAATTAGAAATTCTATTTATTGTTAATTTTATTGAGTTGCTTTCTAACGCGAAACCAAGCCCTTCCGAATCCCCAACTTTGAAATTATTTATACCTACGACTTGTCCTGAAATATCTATTAATGGGCCTCCAGAATTTCCAGGATTTAATGGAACATCAACTTGAATGTACTCTTCTAAATTATTTGGACCTGCTCTGTTTAATCCCGAAATTATTCCTTCAGATACACTAAAAGATAAACCTAGTGGGTTTCCAATTGCAATTACTTTTCTCCCGACTTGCAAATCATCGGAATCTGCTAAAACAAGTTCCTCAAAATTTCCTTCTACTTTTAATAAGGCAATATCTCTAAAAGCATCGGAGCCAACTAAAACTGCGGGAAGAATTTTCTGCTCGTTTGTTAAAACCCCTATTTGGCTCGCTCCAGAAATTACATGATGGTTTGTTACAATATACCCATTAGAAGTGATAATAAATCCTGTGGCGATTGAGCGGTCTGTTCTAACACCAACAACCCCCTTCAAAGATTCTTTAATAATATCTGAAAAATCATTTTGTGAAGATTTAATAGAACTTAACTGCTCGTCAAAAGTATCTTTTTGCTCTGTAATTGTTTGAGATAAAGTTAAAATACTTTTTTTATTTTCATTTGTATAAACATCCAACAAAGAGGTGAACTGGTCAACAACTTCTTTTCTTGCTTGAGTTTGGGCTGTATTACTTTCATCTAATTGAGTATGAAGTTTTGAAACTTGAGAGCTTAGAGTTGTGAAAGAAATAATTTGTAAAATTAATAAAACAACTACAAGAGAATACAAAATATTCTTATGATTTTCCATAGAAAAATAAAACTTTAGTATTTTTATATCTTGTTAATTCCAAACAGCTAAAATTCCTGCTGAAAGAGCGATAGAAACTAAATTATAACCAGAATTAATTAGATAAAATGAAAATGGTTTTCTTTCCCATATAACTGAACTAAGAGAAAGTGTTGCGACAAAACCAATCCAGATTAGAAATCCGAGTTGGAGTCCGTCTGCAAAAGAAACAATCTGAAATTTTTTTACAAAATATGCAAGGATGTAAGTTAAAATTATTGTTGAAAGAAATCCTACAAAGTAAGATTTGCCTGCTCCTTTTTTTTCATTTCAGCCGCCATTTTTGGAGTTATTCCTGACAATTTAATCCATTGGTTTCCAAATAAAAATGGGGAATACCATAACCAGCCAATAATAAAAGATAAAACTGAAACTCCTAAAACTGCCAAAAGATTTATTTCTGAAAACATATTTTTATTAAGATAAAATAGTATATAAATCTTAGGATTAAAAATTTTATCGGCTGAAAAACCAAACAAAAACTCCGAAAACATAGACTATTAAAACAAATCCTGCGAAAATTTTTAGGAAGCTTAATATTGAAAAAAACAATCCGATAAAAAATAAAATTAAAGAAAAAATGAAAATTGTAAAAGTTGGACTGACTCTATCAAAACCTCTTTCTAAATAAAAAAAATTCAATAAGGGAATTTTGTGCATAAGCAAATATTAGAAAATACTCTTTTATAAATTCTTTTGAGAGAAGTTTGAAAATTCTTTCTTAAAAAAATTTATATACCTGCAAAAAAATTAAGATTGTGCCTCTATAGCTCAGCGGTAGAGTACGAGTTTCGTAAGCTTCAATTTCTTCAGAATTGAAGCCGCCGTGGAAAGAAGTTCTACGGGCGTTGACAAAACCTTGGTTTTGTCAGACAAAAAAACTCGGGGTCGGGGGTTCAAATCCCCTTAGAGGCTTATAACCAACAAACACTGCTGTGTTTGTTGAAAATTGAGATATAGAAAAGTTTAAAACTGAACATCTTTCTAATTATTTATGAGTATTATAGATTTTTGGGATAGACTTGATGCTGAAAAGGCATTAATGTTAGCAAGAAGCCACGGAAATAGCAATAACATTATAGCTTTTAGAGATAGAATGGATGCTAATAGACTTGTAAATGAATATAATCGAACTCAAGAAGCTTTAAGAGGATATCGTGAAAAAGTAGCAGGCAGACCTGTAGAAGTGGACCGACTTGGCTATTACGAATAAAAATAGTAAACTAGAAAAATAAAGCAAATCTTAAATTATTTAGCAAGACAAAAGATTCATATCTAACAAGAGGGCTTTAACAAAGTTTATTAATTATTAAAAATAATTTAATTGATGAAAGAAATAATTTCTAGTGAGATAAGCAAGATTGTCGGCTTGAATAAAAAAGAAATTGAAAACCTTATTGAAATTCCTCCAGATTCAAAACTCGGAGATTATGCTTTTCCTTGCTTTACATTAGCAAAAATAAAAAAAAGAAATCCTGTAGAGATTTCTAAAGAAATTTCTGAGAAAATAAAAAATAAAAATTTTGAGAAAGTTGAATCTAACAGAGCGTATGTTAATTTTTTTATAGATAAGAAAATAATTGCTGAAGAAACCTTAAAAAAAGTTTTGAGAGAGAAAGATAAATATGGCTCAAACAATAATGGAAAAAATAAAATTATTTTTATAGATATGTCTTCTCCAAATATTGCGAAACCTTTCGGAATTGGACACTTAAGATCAACAATAATTGGAAATTCTATAGCAAAAATATCTGAATTTAATGGATTCAAAACGAAAAAGATAAATTATCTTGGAGATTGGGGAACACAATTCGGAAAATTGATTTTGGGATATAGTAAGTTTGGAGATAATAAAAAGTTGAAGGAAAATCCAATAAAATATCTTTTGGATTTATATGTTAAAGTAAATGGGGATGAAAGTTTAGAGCAAGAAGCAAGAGAGATGTTCAAAAAATTGGAAGATGGAGATAAGAAAGCTTTGTCGTTGTGGAAAAAATTTAGAGAACTAAGTCTAAAATATTTTAATAAAATTTATGAAATTTTAGGAATAAAATTTGATGAAATTTCTGGAGAGTCTTTATATAATAATAAAATGCTGTCTACTATTAAAGATCTCGAAAGGAAAAGGTTATTAGAAGAAAGTGAAGGGGCAAAAATTGTAAATTTGGATAAATATGGCCTAGGAGTTTGTTTAATAAAAAAAAGCGACGGTGCCACGCTTTATGCTACGAGAGATCTAACTGCGGCGATTGACAGATATAAAAAATACAAGTTTGACAGAATGTTTTATGAAGTTGGCTCTGAACAAACTCTACATTTTAAACAAATCTTTAAAATTTTAGAACTGCTAGGATATAATTGGGCAAAAGAATGTTTTCATATATCTCATGGTTTATATCTTGAAAAAGATGGAAAAAAGTTTGCGACAAGGAAAGGAAAAACTATTTTTATGGAAGATATTTTAGATGAAACAATTTCTCTTGCAAAAAAAGAAATTGAAAAAAGAGAGAAATTACCAAAAACAGAGTTGGAGAAAAGAGCAAAGGCATTAGCTTTAGCAGCAATCTTTTACGGCGATTTAAAAAATGACAGACAAAAAGATATTATTTTTGACGTAGAAAGATTTTTGTCTTTTGAAGGAGATACTGGTCCATATTTACTTTATTCTTATGCAAGAGCAAAAAGCATATTAAGAAAAGCAAAATATAATCCAAAAAATAAATTTTCATTTTTTAATTTGGATGAAAAAGAAAAAAATTTAATTGTTCATTTGGCTAATTTTCCAGTTGTTGTTGAGCATGCATATAAAAATCTCTCTCCAAACACTATTGCAAATTATTCTTTTCAATTGGCACAAACATTTAATGAATTTTATCATTCAATAAAGGTTGTTGGCTCTAAAGAAGAAGAATTTCGTTTAGCTCTTGTTCAATCTTTCGCGCAGGTTTTGAAAAATTCTTTAAATCTTTTAGGAATAAAAACAATAGAAAATATGTAGATAACAAATCTTAAATATCAATTATTTCTAATGAAAAGATGATAATTGAAGCAGTTATAATTTTTTTGATAAACACTTTTTCATTAGGTATTGCCCTGCTCTCACTTATTATTGTATCTGAGTCTATTTCAAAAAAGAAAGAAGAAATTGGCGTTGAAATTCACAAAGACATGGAAAAAATCAAAGAGCAGATTATCCATAAAAATAAATAAATTTATAAGGGTTAATTTTCTTTTATTTTGTAGACAAGCCGGCATACTAGCCCTATGCCTTCCACAAATGGGCTTTAGGTGGGGCGCTAAGGAGTGAGTAAGATGGATGGATTTAGTCTCTTACTGGACGTTGAGGTTTTGTCCTATTCGATCTCGCTCCTGCGAAACGGGTCAGACCTTGATCGGAGCAACCCTAAACAGGAATCGTGGTGCTTATAGGAGTTCAGAACTGAGGAAGGAAGGAGGCAGCTAAATTGCTAAAATCAAGCAAGCTCCCTGTCTACATTAAAATGAACAAAAGAGGACAATTTTTTTTGGTAGCGACGGTTATTATAGTGGCTATACTATTAAGTATTGTAAATGTACAAAATTCCATTAAAGTTTCTGAAGAAGATTTAACTGTTTATGATTTGTCAAATGAACTTAATCTTGAAGGATCGCAAGTTATTATTAGTGGTATATTGAGAGATTTATCGGAAGAACAAATAAAAGAAAATCTTACAACATTAATAAACCATTATTCACAAACAAACCCTGAAAAAGATATAGTTGCGATTTATGGAGATAGTGAAGCAACAAAGTTTGAAGGTGGGGGAATAGAATTCACTTGCGAGGAGTTTGAAGGTCTAAAAATAAAATATAAAATATTAGAAGATAAAAGTCTAATAATCTTCAAAAAACAATTTGAAATAATTAAAGAAGATAAAGAAGAGATAGTTGAAGAAGTACAAAACCAAATGTATAAAATAAGTTTTGAAAAAATAAAAGAATCAATTGAAAAAGATGATTTTGATGATTTTGAAAGAGATAGTATAAAAATAAGGCTATTGAAAGAAGACGATAATCAAAATATAGAAGTAGAATTAAATTTTAATACAACGGAAACTGATCCAGAAAAAATTCCTGGAGTAATCTTTGAGAAAATTAAACTTGATAAAGAACAAATAAGAATTCATTTAATTGAAGGAGACAACGATTTTTGTAAAAGAATAAAAAAAGAAATTTTAAAAGAGAAAATAAACAAAAGAAAGAATCATGGAGGAAAAGATATTATTGAAGTTATATTATCTGATAGTGAAAAATATGATTTTGAAATTCTGCAGGGACAGAGATTCTTTATAATAATTAAAAAAGAAAAAGACGGAGAAATATTTGTTGCAAGAACCGGGGATGAAAAAAATAATGAACGAGTGATTACTGAAAAAGAAGAGCCAAGTTTAATAAGTAAATTTACAAAGTTCGGAAAATAAAAACAAAATGAAATTTAAAAGAGGAGTTAGCGAAATTGTAAGCTATGTTTTATTAGTTATTGTTGCTGTAACTATGAGTGTTATAGTTTATTCTTATTTGAGCGTCTATGTTCCAAAAGAAAAACCAGAATGCCAAGAAGATGTCGGGCTGATTGTTAAAAATTATTCTTGTTCAGCGTTAGGCAATCAACTAAATATTACTTTACTAAATAAAGGATTTTTCAAAATTGATGCGAGCTATATTAGAATTTCTTCTTCAGGAAAAGAAGTTAAAGATTTGGTTAATAATAATAGTATTTATTTTATATATGAACCAGGAAATGCTGCATTTCCTCCTGGAAAAACTATTTCTCTTTCTTTTAATGAAAAAAATTCAAAAATAAAAGAAATTTTAAAAAGTTCTCCTAGAAAATATGAGTTAGAAATTGAGCCTGCAGTTATTTCTAAAAAAGAAATTGCTTTATGCAACAAGGCAATTATAAACCAGCAAATTGATTGCAATTAGTATAGAGAACTTTGATTTTTGTAAAGTTCTTTAATAAGAAGTTTGAAAATTCTTTCTTAAAAATTGAATTATAGCAGACCAACTATATTTTTCTGTGGCTTTTAGTTGCTCCGCTAACATCAAAAATCAGAGATTTTTGAGTGCCTCAAAAACCTACGACGAGAAGGTTTTTGAAGTAGTAAACCAACAGAAAAAACTGAAAGACCAAGTTGGGTTACTATATTCAAACTGCTCTATAATAATCTATAAATAAGTGGCTATAATTCAAATTTTATGAAATTTGCACATATGGGGGATTGTCATCTTGGGGGTTGGAGGGAGCCAGAGTTAAGAGATTTAAATTTTAAAAGTTTTCAATTTGCAGTTGAAAAATGTATAAAAGAAAAAGTTGAATTTATTTTAATAACTGGAGATTTATTTGATTCAGCTTATCCATCTATTGACATTCTAAAAGAAGCATTTAAAGAATTTAGAAAAATAAAAGAAGCAAACATCCCAGTTTTTATAATTGCTGGGAGCCATGATTATTCTATTTCTGGAAAAACTTTTTTAGATGTTTTGGAAAAGGCTGGATTCTGTGAAAACGCCTCTAAATTTGAAGAGAGAAATAATAACATTTTTCTTCAGCCAACAATTTATAAAAATTTTGCTATATATGGATACCCTGGAAAAAGATCTTCTTTAGAAGTTGAAGATATAAAGAGAATAAAATTGCAAGACTCTCCTGGGCTATTTAAAATATTAATGTTACATACAGCAATAAAAGATGCTATTGGAAATCTTCCTATAAAATCAGTAGATGAAAAATCTCTTCCAAAAGTTGATTATTTGGCACTATCACATTTACATATTAATTATAATAAAGAAGGAAGAGTTTATTCTGGACCAATATTCCCAAATGAATTGAATGAATTAGAAGAGCTAAAACATGGCTCGTTTTATATCATTAATGATGGAAAAATTTCAAAGCAAATAATAAAATTAAAAGAAGTTTTGTCAATAAATTTTGAAATAAAAGAATCTAAAAAGTCAACAGATGAAATAATTTCTTTATTAATGCAAAATAAAATAGAAGACAAAATAATTATTCTAAAACTATCTGGATTTATTGAAGATGGGGGAATAGGTGAAATTGATTTTAAAAAAATTGAAGATTTTTTAAAGCAAAACGGTGCTTATCTTTTTCTTAAGAGCACATCAAATCTTTACTCTGCCGAGCAAGAATTTAATTTTGGAATTTCAAGCAATGAAGATATTGAAGAGAAAATAATAGAAAATTTTTTTGAAAATAATCCTGACAAATTAAATAATTTGTCTAAAGAGTTAATTAAAGTTTTACAAATAGAAAAAATGGATGATGAAGCTGGAATGATATTTCAAGACAGATTAATTTCTGAAGCGAGGAAAGTTTTAGGCTTATGAAAATTAAAAAATTAAAAATTAAAAATATAAGAAGTTATGAAGAAGAAGAAATAGAATTTCCAGATGGAAATTTGTTACTTTCTGGAAGTGTTGGAAGCGGAAAAACAAGTTTATTATTAGCAATTGAGTATGCCCTCTTTGGTTTACAGCCAGGGTTTAAAGGCTCAGCTCTATTAAGAAATGGAAGCTTGTCTGGAGAAGTTGTTTTAGAATTTGAAATAGACGATAAGAAAATAATAATCGAAAGAAGATTAAAAAAAGGAAATAAAAATATAACTGGAGAATATACTTCTATAGAGATAGACGGAAATAAAATAGAATCTTCAATAACAGAAGTAAAAAATAATGTTTTGAATTTATTAAATTATCCTATGGAATTTATAAGAAAAAATAACCTTCTTTATAGATATACTGTTTATACTCCTCAAGAGCAAATGAAAGAAATTGTTACAGAAGATTCTGAAACAAGATTAACAGTTTTAAGGCATATATTTGGTGTTGAAAAATATAAAAAAATAAGAGAAAATAATGAAATTTTAATAAATAATTTGAAAGAAGAATCAAAAATTCTTCAAGGAGAAATAAAAAATCTTGAGCAGGAAAAAGAATTTATTCTTTCTATAATTGAAAAAGTAAAAAATATTGAAGAGAAAGAAGAAGAGAAAGAAGAAGAATTTAGAAGAGCAAAAGCAGAAAGAAAAATTGTCGAAGAAGAATATTCTAATTTAAATGAAAGGATAAAAGAAAAAGAAAAATTCCATAATGAATTAGAAAAAACTAAACTTCTTATTTCTACAAAAAGGGATAATCTCTTTAATATAAATAATGAAATAGAAAAAGTTGAAAAAGATATTCTTTTAAATCAAAATTTCAAAAAAGAAGAATTGGATGAAATTAATAAAAAAATAAAACAAATGAAAATTAATTTTGATAAATTAAATCAAAAATATATTGGACTAATATCAAAAATAAACTACATTGAAGATAATAAAAAAGAGTTATCTGAAAAAAAAGGTAGAATATATAATATAAGATTTTGTCCGACTTGTTTGCAAAATGTTCCGGAAATACACAAATATAATATTTTAAATCAAGTTGAAAATGAGCTGTCAAAAATAGAAAAGGATAAGTCTTTAATTGAGGATGAAATAATAAGATTGAAAAAAGAAATTGAAAAAGATGAGCTTGAAATAAAAAAAATTGAGGAAAAAAAATTAGAGCTTGAAATAAAAAAATCGAAGCAAGAACAGATTAAAAAATCAATTGAAAAAGTAAACGAATTAAAAAAACAAAAAGATAATCATGAAAAAGATATTTTATTGTTAGAAGGTCATATTAATAGATTAAAACAACAGATTTTTGAATTTAGCAGGTTTGATAATTTAGTAAAATTAAAAAAAGAAGAATTAGAAAAATGCTTTAAAACTGAAAGAGAATTTGAAATTAAAATTGCTGAATTTAAAAAAGAAAAAGAGATGCTTTCCTTGGAAATGAAAAGAAAAGAAAAAGAAATTTACGAAAAAGAAAAATCTAAAGATAGATTAAATAAAATTAACGATGTAATAAACTGGCTTGGGAATTATTTTTTAAATTTAGTAGAGTTTATTGAGAGACAGGTTTTGATTAAGCTCAGAAGAGAGTTTTCTATTTTATTTAGTAAATGGTTTTATGTTTTTGTTCCTCAAGAGTCTTTTGAAGTGCATGTTGACGAGACGTTTACACCTGTGATAATTCATAAAGGAATTGAGATGGATTATTCTTTTCTTTCTGGAGGAGAGAGAACTGCTTTGGCGTTGGCATATAGGCTTGCTTTAAATCAGACAATTAATTCTGTTTTTAGCAGTATAAAAACAAAAGATCTTTTGATTTTAGACGAGCCAACAGAAGGATTTTCGGATGTGCAGATAGATAAAATTAAAGACATAATAAAAGAGCTTAAATTAAAGCAATTAATTATTGTCAGCCATGAGCAAAAAATAGAAAATTTTGTGGATCATGTTATAAAATTAAAAAAAGAAAACGATTCTTCTAAGATTGTGAGTTGATAATTTAAGAAAAGAAAAATTTAAATACCAGCAAAAGTTAAGAAAATAGTTAGAGGATTTTTCTAAAATGAAAGATATTAATGAAAGTGTTTTGAGGTCAAATACGAGTTTAGTAGCGATTGTATGTAGAGATGGAGTTATAATTGGAGGAGATAGGAGAGCAACTGCTGGAAATATTGTAATGAGTAAGGATTCTCTGAAAGTTGTTAAAGTAAATGATTATGTTGTAACTGCTGGAACAGGATTGGCTTCTGATATTGATTTAAGCCAGAAAGTTATTGCTGCTGAATTGAGATTAATTGAATTAAAAACAAAATCAAGACCATCTGTTAAAGAAGCTGCGAATCTTATTGGAATGATGATTTATAGAAATATTAGAAATCCATCGATGATACAAAGTATTGTTGGAATGTTAGTGGCTGGATTTAATGAAGACGGAACAACTGAATTATATACAATCGAGCCGGCTGGAGGAGTTTACAAAGTAAATGATTATGATGCTAATTTTTCCTCTGGAATGCCTTATATTTTGGGATTGTTGGAAAGAACTTATAAAAAAGATTTAAGTGTAAAAGAAGGAATTGAATTAGCAAAAGAATGCCTTAAAGCCTCAACACAAAGAGATATTGGCTCTGGAAATGGCATTGATGTTTTTTCTGTAACTAAAGACGGAATTCAACACGCAGTTTCTGAGCAAATTATTCCTCAGTACAAATGATTTTATTTTTAACATGGGAGATATTTTAAAAAGTATTAAAGAAGAATTACCAAGTATAATAAGTGATGCGACATTTGAAGGAGCAAATATAGTTTTATACACGAAAGACAAAGAATTTTTTAGAAATGGAGATGAAAAAATAAAATCTGTTGTTGATAAAATAAAAAAGAGAATTGAACTTAGAGCTGAAAAAGATATTCTCGCTCCTGAAGAAGAAACTGAAAAAACAATTAGGGCCTTAGTTCCTGAAGAAGCAGAGATAAATAATATTATTTTTGATGTTCAAAGAAGCGTGGTTGTAATTGAAGCGAAAAAACCCGGATTAGTTATTGGAAAACAAGGTTCTATTTTAGGAGATATAAAAAAGAGCACGTTTTGGCTTCCAACTGTTCAGAGAAGTCCTGCAATAGCAAGTAAAATCACTGAAAAAATTAGGTCGGTATTATATGCAAATAATGTTTATAGAAGAAAATTTTTGAATGACATTGGGAAAAAAATTTACAAAGAATGGAATCCTGAAAAAAAAGATATTTGGGTCAGACTTACTTATTTAGGAAGTGGGAGACAAGTTGGGAGATCTTGCTTGTTGCTTTTTACTCCAAATTCAAAAATATTATTAGATTGTGGAATAAATCCTGCGATTGACGAAGGACAGGAAAAGTTTCCGTATTTTGACATTGGAGAAGTTGGCGATATTAACACAATTGATGCGATTATTTTAAGCCATGCTCATATAGACCATAGTGGATTAATTCCTTACTTGTATAAAATGGGTTATAGGGGTCCAATTTATATGACTGCTCCGACGAGAGATATTGCTTCACTATTAGCTTTAGATTTTGTTGGTGTTGCTTACAAACAAGCTGAAGCACCTTTGTACAAAGCAGAAGACATAAAAGAAATGGTAAGGCACTCAATTTGCTTGGAGTATGGGGAAGTTACAGATGTAACTCCTGATATGAGAATTACTTTTTACAATGCAGGACATGTTTTAGGCTCGGCTCAAGTTCATATTAATATTGGAAATGGTTTGCATAATTTAGTTTATGGCGCAGATACAAATTATGGAAAAACAAGATTGTTAGACCCTGCTGTAAATAGATTTCCGCGAGTTGAAACTTTAACAATTGAATCAACATACGGCTCAAAAAATGATGTTCTTCCTCAAAGAAGAGATACTGAAAATAAATTTTTAGAATTGGCAAAGCAAACAATTGAGAGAGGAGGAAAAATTCTTCTTCCTGAACTTGGGCTTGGACACTCGCAAGAAACTGTTTTGAGAGTTGAAGAATCAATAAGACTTGGAGAGCTTCCAAAAATTCCAGTTTATATTGACGGAATGGTTTGGGACATAAATGCAATTCACACTGCATATCCAGATTTTTTAAGTGCTGGTGTTAGAAATAAAATTTTTCAGGATGATAATCCGTTTTTATCAGATATTTTTAAAAGGGTTGGAAGTCCGGCTGAAAGAAAAGAAGTTATTGAGGGGGGACCTTGTATCATTATTGCAACGTCGGGAATGTTAATTGGGGGGGCATCTGTTGAATATTTCAAGAATTTAGCAGATAGTCCTAGAAATTTAATTATTTTTGGATGTTACCAAGCAATTGGTTCATTGGGAAGGCAAGTTCAAGAAGGAAATAAAGAAGTTTCATTAGACAAAAATTTTGGAGGAGAAAAAGTAATTGTGAAAATGCAGGTTGAGACTTTAAATGGATTATCTGCTCATTCTGGAAGAAATGAATTAATGCAGTACGTTAGTAGAATGAGTCCTCGCCCTAGAAGAATTGTTGTAAATCACGGAGAAGTTTCAAAATGTTTAGATTTAGCTTCTTCATTGTATAAATTAAATCATGTTGAAACGAGCGCGCCGAGAAATTTGGAAACATTGAGATTGAAGTAACTATAAAGTAATAACTATAGAAAGATTTAAATAGTTATGAATCTGATTATAATTATGATAAAAGAAATTAAATCCTACGATTTTATTGATAAAAATGGTAGAGAAATTTGTATTGACGGAAGAGCTGGAAGAAAAGTAAGTGAAAAAATTGGAGAAGCTTATGGATTTTTTTATTATCAAGGTAAAAGTGAAGATATAGAAAATGTATTGCCTGATATTAGAAGTGGAACTGAAACGCCTACAGAACTTAGTTTAGAATTAATAGAAGGAGTTGATAAATTAACTACCTGGAAAAACAAACCAAGAATACATAAGTCGGAAGATGGAAAATATATTGTAGATATGTTTGGAGATTCTGACTTGGAAGATATTATACAAAGGGCAAAAAATCAACATATGAGTCATGCTCTAAAAGCAAATATGCCAAATTCTGGAAATAGAAAAGTGGCTGGATTTTTAGGAAACGTTATGAATGGAATATATACTTCCTTATATGGAAAAGAAGAGCCATTTTACGCAGGAATTGTATATAAAAGAGGCGAAAAATATGTTTTTAGAGGAGATTAGACGTTTATTTTTTAAGCTAAAGTAACTATATAAACTTTACAAACATAAAAAATTATGAAACACTCTCATAAAATAACTTTTTTAATAATTGCAATGTTTTTTCTTGCACAATTAATTGGAATTTATGTTGTTAAGAATTATAGTTTATATGAAAAAGAAATAAAAAATTTAGAAGAAAATTTTCCTAAAGATTATAAACTTCCTTATGGATTGAGCCAAGATGAAGAAATAAGTCCTATTGATGTTTTATTCTCTATAATTTTTTCTATAATCTTTGCAGTATTTATTATCTTTCTATTGATGCAATTAAAGGCTGAAACTTTTTTAAGAGCGTGGTTTTTGTTTGTTGTTACATTAGCAATCGCTATAACGATTAACTCTTTATTTCTTGGCGTAAAATTTGGTTCATTAATTTCATTAATTATTGCTCTCCCTATAGCAATTGTAAAAATTTATAGAAGGAATATTTTAGTCCATAATTTATCTGAACTTGTAATTTATCCAGGAATAGCTGCAATTTTTGTCCCTTTGTTGAATGTATTTTCAACAATTTTTCTTTTGATATTTATTTCTCTTTATGACATTTATGCTGTCTGGCACGCAGGATTTATGCAAAAAATGGCGAAATATCAAATTCAAAAATTAAGATTATTTTCTGGATTTTTTGTTCCTTATATAAATGATAAAGACCGAAGATTAATAAAGGAATTAACTGAAAAAGAACTGAAAAAGAAAAAAGTAAAAGTTCATGTTGCTCTTCTCGGAGGAGGAGATGTTGTATTTCCGATAATTGTTGCAGGCGTTGTTTTATTTGCTTATGGAATTTTTTCAGCTTTGATTATTTCAATTGGGGCAACATTAGCATTAAGTTTACTTTTATATTTCTCTGAAAAAGGAAAGTTTTATCCTGCAATGCCTTTTATTTCAGCAGGATGTTTTATTTCTTTGCTTATTGTTTATCTCTTATAACGTTTATATGTGTTTGAGAGTTTCTAACCAACTCTTTTAAATATTCTTCTCGAATAGGAAAGAGGTCTATTTGGAAGTTCTCTATAAAAGCAGGAAAATTTTCAAATCTATAAGAGAAAAATCTGTCTTGATTAAATAGATTTTTTGCAAAAATAGTTTCTCTAACTACGACTGGACTTAAAACAAGTTTTGAATTATCTTTAGAAATTCCTAGATAATAACCTAAACAAACTGTGTTACCATTTCTTTGAACCTCTAATAGCTTATCTAAATAAAATTTATATGGGTCTTTATCTCTTAGGATAAAATCTAAATTTAAACTTTCGTCCGTATATTTTGCTTCGTTTAAGCTAAACATTTTATCTTGCATTTTTATTCACGAACTTTTCTATATATAAAGTTTGTTATCTAAAAGTCATAACAAGAGAAAGGTTTAAATAGTATCTATTTGTTGTTCCTTTATGATGATAAAGCAAGACTTAGTAAAGCGAATAAAGGAATATTTTAATTTAAATATTTATGAAACGAAAGTTTGGTTCGCTTTACTTTCTAAGGGAATCGCATCTGCAGGAGAAATTGCAGAAATATCAGGAGTTCCAAGAAGTAGAACTTATGATGTTTTAGAGTCTTTGGAAAAACAAGGATTTGCAATTGTAAAAATAGGCAAGCCAGTAAAATACATTTCTGTTAAACCAACTGAAGTAGTTGAGAAAATGAAAAATAAAGTTATGAACGAAGCACAAGAAAAAGTTGTTTCATTGACTGACTTAAAAGAAACTCAAGAATATGTTGAATTAGAAGAATTACATACAAACGGAATAACTCCTATAAAAGTAAATGAAATTTCTGGATCAATAAAAGGAAAATCAAACTTATTAGGAAAAATAAGAGAAATTGTAGAAAATGTAAAAAAAGAATTAATAATCTGTACGTCTGTTTTAGACTTTGAAGAAAAAAGTAGAGTTTTAGTTCCTTACATAGAAAAATTAACTAAGAATAATGTTAAAGTTAAAGTTGCTCTATCAGGAGATAAAGAAAAAATAAAGAAAGTTAATACAAGATTTAATATAAAAGCTAGATCTGTTGATTCAAACGCAAGATTATTTATTGCTGACAAAAGAGAAATTTTATTTATGTTAACGCCAGATAATTCTGATGAACATATGGCTATCTGGCTTAACTCTCCATTCTTTACAGAATCAATTTCAAATATAGTTGAGCAAAGTATAAAAAATAGTGGAAATTAATTTAAAATAAAAAGTGAATTAGCAAACAGTAAAGATTTCTGGACGATAAATAATGTCCTTTATAGAGGAGAAGTTGGAAATTATGATTTACTAAAAAATTATCTTGATAATGGAAGTGCTAAAACTCAAGATGAATTGGCTGAATTTTCGAGAAAAGCTCAGAAAAATGGAGAGTTTTATACTCCTGATTTTCCTTTATTTTATAATATAATTAAGGCAATGCTGGATTCTGAAGATGGAAATGAGAAATATAAAATAAACACAGTTTTAGGAAAATTAGTAAGAGAAAAAAATATTATGACATTGACAAAAATTCCATATAAAACAAAAAAAAGAGATAGAATCATACATAATTATGGAATGGATGATTCTTATTTTGGAGAAGTTGATTTTGTTGGAATGAATGATTACATAAAAAATCTTTCTGATGTAGAAGTTTATCAAACTCTTCTTGGAACAAAAGATTCAATTTCTGAAATTGATTTTATTGTTAAATGGATTAGTGGAAGAGATACTTATATTTATAGACCAAATTCAAAACCAGATAATTTAGATGAAAGAATAGGAGGGTTCGGTTCTGGCTATGTTACGACTGGCTTTGGTTTCTACCAGAATCCTAATGATGCGTATTGGTCTCTCGGTATACGTCCTTCTAGAGAAAATTAATCTTTAAAATAAAAACATATTTGATATTCCCATTTCTCTCAATAATTGTTCCCTGCTTTTATGAAAATTTGATAAATATTCTTTTCCAGGAATATTATTTTCTATTTTTGCATAAATTATATTATTTTTTATAAAAGTTTTTTTGTTCTTTTTTTTGAAAGCAGAAACATGTTTCTTCATTGAAACTTTTGGTCCTTGCCTTATTATTTCTTTTTTTGGCTTTATAATAAAGTAAACATCTGCTTTTTGCTCTTCATTATAGATAAAATATTCCTTTAAAATTGTAAAACGTTTTGAAATCTCGGATGCTAAAAATTTAGAAAACTTTCTCAATTTTGTGCCAGCAATATCTCCTTTTTGTTTATCAGTGTAAATAGTTATATTTAGAAATTCTCCAGACAACTTCTTTGCCAAAGAAGAAACTTCACTTTCTTTTATTTTTTTATCTCTGAAAAAAGATTCATTTGGAATCTTAATTAAATTTTTTAAGGATTCTTGAAATTTTTGAAAACTTTCATTAGATAGTGCAGCAAGAACATTCCTTTCTTTATATGTTGGATCTATTAAAACAATTGGACCCTGCAATTTGCTTTGATTTAGGCAAATTAAAATTTCATTTTTGTTTTTGTATTTTTTTTCTATATCTATTACTATTTTCTCTTTCGATTTAGATAATTCTTTCGCCATTTTCTCAAATGTTCTATAGTAAATAATCAAGCATTCTAACCCATATCCTGAAAATCCATTTATATAACTCTCTGCTCCGTAAATGCCCTGAGCCATACAAAATTGCTTCGCAATTAGTATTTCATTAATTAAATTTTTTGAGCTTAATTTTTTCTTCAGATATTTAACATGAAAGTAGCTTAAATCCGTTACATTTTCTGCTTCCTTTTGCCTTTTAATTTTTAAAACCGGAACAATTTCAAAAAAATAATTTTTAGAATATGAAATCCTAAAGTAATCTCTGCTCCCATGAATTTTATTATATTGAAAATTATTCTTATTTGAAATATCTTTTATTATTTTCTCAAGGAGTTCAGAAATATTTTCTTTTGTTTTTTCAAATCTAACAAAAAAATCTATATCATAAATTTCTTTTTTAACCAATGTTGACTTTGCAAAGCTTCCACCGATAAAAATCTCACCTTTAATTTTTTTAGATTTCATTTCTACTTCAAGCAATTTTTTAAAATTACTTGAGTCTTTTTTGAGTCTCTTTAAAGTTTCTTCTTCTGGAAAAAAGTTTAAAGTTTTTAAAAGTTGTTTTAGTTTCATAAAGAGATAGGGAGAAATATATTTTTAAATGATACTATTATTCTTATTTTTCGATGAAGAGGACATATCAACTATATATTTCCCATCTTCTAACTTATAAATTCTTGGTTTGTTTTGGGCAAACAGCTTTGTCAAATCAATTAAGTATTTTCCTGGTTTAACTATACTTACACTTTCAAATTCAAGAAAAACTGGAACTTCTTCGTTTTCTATTCCTGCAATCTGCCTGACGTCTTCTTCCATCTGGTTCTTTTCCTTTTCTGTTAAAACGATCTCTTCTTGTTTTTGCATTTGTTGCATTAACTCAAATTTTTCCTTTTTAATATAAAAAAAGAATTTTCTACCGCAATTTTTGCAGCCAATAAGAAGCTCTTGCGAGCCGTCATCATAAAATTCTGCGCAATGAACACATTTGTAGGGCATAATCTTAGTTAAGAACGAAAGATATATATATATATCCATTAAAAATTTGAGTTTGAAAAACTTATTTGAAAATGAAAGGAGGAATGAAATAAATGGAAACAAAGGATTTTTGGATGGTATTGATTATTTGTTTAATTGTTTCTGGAATAGTTGTGTTTGGGACAGTTAAGTTGACTGGAGATGTTATAAAAGTTTCATCTGCTAAAAAAGGAACTGAAGTTTATACTAAGCAGGAAGTTGACAATCTTTTTTATACAAATGAAGTACTGACTAGTGCTGTTGAATATTTAGAGAAAAAAATTGATAGTAAAACAGATATTAGTACTATTTTTGATAAAATTCAATCATGTAAACAGCACGTTATAGCAAATGCTAGTTCAATTAAAAAAGAAGCAGATAGACTAAACTATGGTTCTTCAAATACATGTGTTGGAGCATGTAAAGTTATAGGTAATACTTTTGATCGTAAACCTAGAACTTGTTTTCTTGGAAGTAATTCTTCAGGAGATGTCATTGCTTGTAGTATTGCTATTAAAGATGGAAGTTCTTGTATTTGTTGTGATCCATAAAATTAATTTTTTATTTTCCCTCTAATTTTCTGAGGGAATTTTTATTTTTTATTCTTTTAGAAAATTACAAATTTTATCTAGAATTTCATTAAATTTTTCTTTTTTTAATGAGCCTGCTTTGTAGTTTATTAAATATTTCTCAATTGAAAGCATTTTGTCTATTCTGAGATAGCTTTCTAATTTTAAATTTCCTTCTTGAAAATCTTCTTTTTTTAAAACCACTTCAACTGAAGAATCGTATGATTTTCCTGTTATTTGACAGACAATCAAATCTTCACCCTTTGGAACTTTAATAATTAAAGCAGGTCTTCTTTTTTTATTTGAGAGATTTGTAAAAGGAAAATTTAGAATAACTACATCTCCTCCTACAAATTTTTCCATATTTCGTCTTCCTCTTTATTCAGCCAAGTTTTTGATAATGAACTTTCTGACCATATCGCTGTTTCTGGAATTGATTTTTTTATAATAATCTCATTATCTTTTCTAATGACTATAAGTTTGTCTCCTTCTTTAATTCCCTTCCGTATATCTAAAGGAATTACTACTTGTCCTCTTGAGCTCATTTTTGTTGTGTCAATTAACATAAATAAGATTAATCTTATTTGTATTTAAATCTTTTGGTTTAGCCTAATAAAAGCTCTATTTTCTTAGGATCTCTTTTTATGTCTTTTATTATAGAAGCTGGACCAATAACTGTCAAGGCACTATTGTCTCCGACAAGTCTTTTTGCTATTCCATGTCTGAGTTTTATAAAGAAACTTTCATTTTTTATATCGGGCTCTATGACTGCTAATTCTATTCCTTTAAAATTTTTTAAGTTACCTACAAGGGCCATAGTATCTTCAATTAATCTCGCCTCTTCTTCTGCTCTTAATCTCCCATGTAAGATAACAACTTTATTGCTTAAAACTAAACTTAATACTTTTTTTACTCTTTCAGAAATAGATAATTGTTGTACTTCTGAAAATGGAATTACTTGTAAACTAAGTCCATGAATTTTTTTCTCTTTTGTATTTTTATTTTTGAAACTCATATTTTCTTTGACAATCTAAACAAGGCTTCATAAAACTCGTCTAGATTTTTTCCCTCTTTTGCAGAAATTCCAACAACCTCATATTCTGGAAATGCCGCTTCAACTCTTTTAACACTTGACTTTCTCAAATCGATTTTATTTGCGACAATCAAAACCGGAATTTTTCTCGCTACTAAATTTCCGATTATTGTAATATTAACTTGAGAATAAGGATTTCCTGTTGAATCTAAAACAACAATAACTGCATTCATATCATCTAGCCATTGAATAGATTCTATAATTCCTTGAGTAGCTTCTCGCGCTCTTTTTTTCGCTTCTTTTTTATTTACACCATATTTCAAAAAATCTTCATAATCTATTTTTGTTGCAATTCCAGGTGTATCAATCATTTTCATTATCAAACTTTTTCCCTTGTATTTAATTTCTATTTTTTCCTTGAATTGAACATGCCTTGTTTCATGAGGAATTTTACTAACTGCTCCTAATTCTTCACCAGTCCAATCTTTACAAATCAAGTTTGCTAAGCTAGTTTTTCCAGAATTTGGTGGGCCATATAAACCAATTTTTATATTCTCTTTTTTCTTAAATATGGAATATAATATCCTCTTTGAAAAATCTCTTAATATTTTAAGCATATATTTTAGAAAGATAGAAGTTTAATAAATCTTTCCTCTAACAAAATTTCTTTTCTCAAGTTCTGATTTAATTTTTTTCTGTTCTAAAAATCTGAATAAAGGAATTTCAAACATACCTGTTCTTTTTCCATCAAATCTTTTGAAAGCATAAGTTATTTGTTCATTATTCCAACCGTTTCTTGATAATTTTATCCTTATGTCTGAATCATTTAAACCAGATTTTCTTGCATTTGAAATGAAGTTAATTAGATTATATATATCTTCAGCACTTTTGAATAAATAAGATTCGTATCTCTTTTTGTACCATTCTTGTAAAATTATATAAATTACAAGAAAAGAAAAGAAAATTATAGAAATTATTATAGATACTCTTCCGATTGGATATTTCTTTTCAAACTCTTCTATTTCAGATTCTACTGGAAAGATTTCTAAAAATTGAATGTCGGGAGAGAGATAAAATCCAAGACTTGAAAAGTCTTCTCCATCTTCAGCTAAAAATTCTATGGATAAAGAAGATTTTATTGGAATATAAGTTGCGGATTCAATTAATTTTTGGCCGTAATCTTTTAAAAAAGTTATGGAATCAAATGGTCTATCAATAATTAAATATGCTATCTCTGTATCAGAGGATAGTTTTGTTAAATCTATTTTAAAGGAAGTTAATAATGGAGATATTTCTAAATCTGAAAAAGATGAAATTGTTTGGAAAGAAATTTGTGCATCAAAATTCTCTGTAATCCAAGAAGAAACTGAAGACTTGAAAGATTCATCGGAAATTTCGCCTTCAAAATTAGAAATGGATTTTATGTAATCTGAATTTATTGAATCTAAACCTGCTATTAAAGGAATTTCTCCAGATTGAGTTGTTGATATGGAATAGGGTATATATAGATTTAATAAACCTTCAACAACAGAAATATAATCTTCATCTGATTCTGAAGAATTAAAATCATCTTTTATTTTTTTTATAGAAGATTTTAATTCTTCTAATTCAATCGTATTTTTTATATTATTTTGAATCCATGAAGGATAAGATAATATTTTTTGAGTAAGATTTGAAATTTTTGATTCAAAGTCTGCTATTTTTATTGATGCAGATTCTTTTGGATTTCCAACAAAAATATTAAATTTTTTAATAGAAGTTAAACCTTGTGAGTCTTTTACAGAAACAATCAATTTATAATTTCCTGGAGATTTATATGAATGAGAGAAATTTTTTGTTAAAAATTCTGATGAAACTCCATCTCCAAAATCCACTGAAATTTTGCTAATATTTTTGTTTAAATTGATGGAAAATATCGTGTTTATGCCGTGGAGAGCAAATTTAGGAGATATATCAAATTGAAAACTATCTGAAATATTTATTTTTTGCTGGAATATTATTTCATCGTCTAAATATAAAATAAATTCTTTTTTTGTTGGAGAGTCAATTGTAAAATTAATTAAAGATAAGTCTAATTGGATAGGTTTTGAATTTATTTTTGGTTTTTGTATTGAGGTAGTATAAAGTGAGTTTGTTGATGTTGCGTCACCATCAGATAAATATGCCAAGTTAATATCAGAAAAAATCAAGTTTTGAGGGTTTCCAGAAAATTTAATAGGAACTATGCAAAATGGTTTACAAAATGAATTATATTTTTCTTCAAGATAATCTTGAAAAATAGAAGATAATTTATCTGGAGAGAAAAATTTTGAAGAGTCTAAAATTTGAATGGAGATTTTTCCGAACTCCATTGATTGAGCAAAAATTTCATAATCTTTTTTGAAAGTATCTCCTAAATCGTTTGAGCCACAAACAGGAGAGCTTGTTTCAGAGCGAATTGTATAATCTGGGCTTGTTGAAGAAAATGGGATATTGGATAAAACACAAACTAAATACTCTTGTGAAATTGAAGAGCGATGATTGACTATACAAGATAATTCTTCTGTTTTCTCTATATGATTTGGTAGATTGCATTTTTCTAAAAGCGAGCCTTGGGTTGTATATAGAGTCATTGAAAGTGTAGCAATACCTTTTGTGCTGTTTGTAATTTTCGCCCCTAATTTATATGCCGGAGCGGGAGGCAAAGTTAATTTCTCGCAAATTTGTGTATTTGATATAGTAACATTTTGATAAGAATTTGAAGAAGAAAAACAACCATAGTTTTTAGAAAAGCAAGTATTTTGAGTGTAAACATCACTAGTTATTTTTTGAAAACTTTCAGGAATATTAATTGAGAGGGGATTTAAACAAGAATTTGGAGAATCGCTTTCAATCTTCAGCTTAATATCCCTTACAAGAACTTCTTCACCTTCCAATTTAAATCCTAAAATAGACTCGCCAGTTACGCTTAAAGAAGAAATCGTATTTGTTGAAGAATAAGAATCTAAGCAATCTTTTAAACTACAATTATAATCTTCATTTAAAGTTAGATCTTGAATTTCTAAAAATTCTAAAAGAGAAATATTTCCAGGAAAATTGGAAGTCAATAAAGAATCTGCTTTTGCATCTTTAAAGCTTATATTAAAAAAACCTGCAACATTATCTCCAGAAGAATATACTTTTTCAATAGAATTATTAAAATATATAAAATCTGCTGAAGAAAAATTTGATAAAAAAATAAATAAGAAAAACACCAAAAAAACTCTTTTTTTCATAAATAAGCTAAACTAATTTTGTTTAAAAATTTAGTGTTTATGGTTTTGGCTTTGAGCGCCAGAGAAAAATTTTAACTATCTTTGGATTAAAACCAACTAAAGGTGTTGCACTAATTACTCTTTCCGAAACATAAATGTCATCAAAAGAATCAATCGGTGTATCAATAACACAAATATCATTTAATTCGCAAATTTTAACAGTATAATTTATTCCTCCAATTTTTATCTTTGGAGAAATAAAATCAATTATAATTTTTTCATTATTCTTTTTATTTTCTTGGTTTGAAGAAATTACAATATCTCTTAAACTTGTATTTTTTGATATTTCTTCTAGTAAGGGTGGTGCTATTTTATCTAAATGTAAATCGTTTTCATTTTGTGTTCTAACTGAAAAAAAGATCACTACTGAGGAAATTATTAATATTGCTATTGTGGTTTCTAATACCCTCAAGACGCCATTTTTTCCTACCATACTTTTACCTCCATATCAGCAGATGCTCTAGTTCCATCGGATCTTAAAACAAAAATTCTTTCATTAAGAGAAAAAATGTCAACCCCTTCAGGAATATTCATTTTTGCTTCTATAAAATTAGAAGGGAAAAATTCTAATTTGAACAAGAAATCTAAATTACCCAAGAGCTTGAATGAATTTTTTTTGAGAGAAACGTAATCTAAATAATATAAGTCTTCTATTTTTAAAATTCTTTTTTCTGAAATAATTCTTTCTGAATTGGAAGAGATGATTGAATAACCGGAATTGGAAAAATCTGAATTTACATTTCCACTAAATGGAAGAAAATCTTCGCTAAGCATTATTATAATTAAATTATTATCTAAGTGTTCTATTTTTATATTATTACCATCAAGTTTTGATGGTAAAACTGCTCCAGAGTAATTTTCTACTCTGACAAAATTATTTATTGGCATGCTGTTTAAAGAAACTTGAATTGATGGTTTATTATTAACTGCAGTTAAATCTATAGAAACATAATAATACTCTACATTGACAGATGAATTTTCTTTTAAAGAATTGAAAATATTTTCTGATAAAAATTCTGCAGGGTTGGATTTTTCTTGGATGTTAAATAAAAATAAAATAAAAGTTACAAAACTAATAAACATAATGCTTGATATTATAAATTCAACGTGACTTGCTCCTCTTTTCATATAGGAAATCGTATAATGAAATTTAAATAAGTTTCTCTATACGAAAGAGAGAAATATTTTATATATCAAAAAAACAATGCGCCACCACGGCTTAAAAGCCGTGGTTTGTTCGGCGCTTGTTTTTTGGATGCAGAAAAGATGTAAGTCTTTTCTGAACAGAAAATCTAAAAGATTTTCTGTGCTCACGAACGCCTCGCCTTAAAAGGCGAGGTTTGAACGTTCGTGACATGAAGAATTATCTAATTCTTTTGCTATACGTCAAATTTTTATAATTAAAAACTCTGTTAGAATATGAGTGAAGAAAAAAATTATATGAAAAATCTTATTGAGGAAATTAAAAGAAAAAGGGAAATATCTGGAGTTTCTGAAATTTTAATAAATGAGCTAATTAATGAATATTTGAGAAAAAATAATATTTATTTAGATAATTTAAAAAAAAGAGAAAGAAAAATAATAATTAAAGAAATAAGAGCTGAATTAAGAAAGTATACTGGAAGATTTCAAGGAAATAATAAACAACGAGATGAGTTTCTTGAAAAAGACAAAATAAATGATTTGCTGAAAACTCACAAATCAACAAGAGAAAGAATTGAAATTTATGATGATGTTAAAAAAATAATTTATGGGCTTGATCCGAGCTCTATTCTTGATTTAGGATGCGGATTGAATCCGATTGCAGTTGCAAAAAGAGGAATTAAATATTATGCTTCAGATATTAAAGAAGATGAACTTAAAATTATGAAAAAATTTTTTGAGAAAAATAAAATAGAAGGAGAAACTTTCTTTTATGATATAAGAAAGGGCGGTTTAGATTTGCCTGAAGTAGATTTGTGTTTACTTTTAAAATTGTTAGACATTATAGAAGAAAAAGGACATAAAATTGCGGAAAATTTACTTAAAAATATAAAATGTAAATATTTTATAGTCAGCTTTCCCACAAAAAAAATTTCTGGAAAACCTATGAAAAAACCAGAAAGAATATGGTTTGAAAAAATTTTAAACAGATTGGGATATTATTTTAAAATTGAAAAAAGAGAAAATGAAGTTTTTTATATAATTAAAAATTAGAAAAACGCTCTAACGCCGGTTGATACTAGAAAAGCAGTCATTGATAATATAAAAGAGTGTTTGATACCCGAAATTATGCTCCCCTCTGCTAATTTTCCTATGGTCAACCCTGCTAAAATACCCTGAGATAATAATAATAATAAAAATGGTGTTGCTAAATCTTGGGGTGTTAAATTCGAATTGCTCGAGGAATTTTCTTCTGTTGTAGATGGAATGGAAGATAAATCAAATCCTCCAAAACCATTTAAGTCAGAGACTAAAGGAAGAATCTTAAATTCCATTACTAACATAATTCCAATAAAAATGAAAAATATTATATATCCCTGAACAACCAAATTATAAATCATAGCCTTTCTTTCTTCTTTAAGTTTTTGTACATCTGAAATAGAAGTTGCGACAGAAGAAAGAATATAATCTATTTCCCCCCCAGCCCTTTCTGCTTCTCTGATTAAGGCGACTGCTCTCTTAATTGTTGGGCTGTCAACTTCGTATGCAAAATTTTGTAAAGCGCGATGAACAGGAATCCCTATTTCTATCTGATTTGCTAATTTTTCTATATGTGGAGTTAAAACCCCAAAATTTTTCTTTTTCATGTTTATTATACTTTTACTTATTGGTGTTCCTGTTGTAACACTTTCGGATAGGCTTCTAGAAAATTCTAAAAACATTGTACTTATTTCCTTTTCTTTTTTATTTTCTAAATTTATTTCTATAATAAAAGGCAAAATAGAAATAAAAATAGAAATTCCTAGAATAAAATTAAATATTTTTTCTTCTGTAAAATAAATTATATCTAATACTAACAGAATAGCTCCAACAAACAAACCTATCCCATGAACTTTTTTGAATTTCATTTTAATATGCTGGCTGCTTTACATGCAACACTCCTAAGAATATAATATTTATTAAAGTAATTATCAAAATCGTAATTAATGTTAATTGAATTGTAGAAAAACCAATAGAAATTCCTGCAACATTTATTATAACTAAAAGAAGAATTAAAATCATCGGTGTTGCTAAAACAACACTGATGTAAATATCCATAAAAGTTTCTGCGATTTTTGTGAATTTATCTCTTTCGAGACGATAATTATGCAAAAGAGTTTCTGCTCTTTTTTGAAAAAAATCTGAAAGATTTCCACCTGAATTAATTGTAGTTGATAATCCTGAAAATAATTCGCTTAAAGAAACGCTTGGAGTTATTTTTGAAGTATTGTTTAAAGCAGTGACTAGGTCGTATCCATATAAATTTACTTGATTAAGAACTTTTCTTATTTCTTTTCTTAAAGCAGGATATTCTCTACTTAATCCTATAATTTTGAAAATTTCCGTGGGCTCTATTCCTGAGCCAGAAATCGAGCTCATATGGATAACTGCAAATGGAAGTTCTTGATTAATTTTTCTTTCTAAAGTTTCTTTTTCTGAAATAGGATAGTAATAAACTAAAAATAAAACTACGAAAGGAATAGCTATGGGAATCCAGAGCAGAGAAAAAAATCTTTTGAAAATTTCTCCAGAGAAAGATTCTATATATGGTGGGCTAAAACTTATTTGAAAAAATAATAGAAATATTAAAAGAAAAATTGAAAAAATAAAGCCGATAAAAGTGGTTAGAATAATTGTTGAGACATAAGTTTCAAATAAAATATTTAGATTTGATTTTTGAATTTCATTTGACAACCCTCTAAAATAACCTTTCTTTATTAAAGAATATGCTAACTTTCTAAACATTAAATTAGAAACTTTAAGATAACCTCTTGAGACCTCGAAAGTTTCTGCCGAATCAGGCTTATTTTCTGATTTAATTTTTTTTAATTTTTTTATTAATGAACTTCCTATGTTCAATTCCTTTAAGAAAACTTCTTTATCTTTTGAGTTTAAAGTAACTAGTAAATTAGTGTTGTCTGAATGAAATCCTACTTTTTCTAAAGTTTTAATATTTTTACTTGTAGATAATTTTTTGGTTGAAGAAGTATTACTTAATAATGCTGGAATTGAATTATTAATTATTTTTATACTTTTTTTTAATGCATCTATAGCAGATAAAATAAGATACTTTTCTTTTTCTTTATATATTTCATAAAGTCTGCTAAAATTTGATATTTCTCTTAAAATATTAATTTCTGTCTGTATGTTGTTTTTTAATTGTTCTATCATAACATTTTTTCCACTTCTTTTTGAAAACTTAAAATTTCTTTTTTAACTGCTAATTCTTCCTCAAGACTATTTTTTTCTATTGCTTTTTCTAATCTATAAATTGAATCTTTCATGCTTGTGAGAAGTTGCGCAAGAGCAGTTATTTGAGCTTTGTCCATTAATAAAATAATTTTTATTCTTTAAATATCTTTCATTGAACTACGTCGATAATATCATATCTATTAAGAACTTGTGTTGGATTTTTATAATACTCGTTTATTATTCTTTGAATTTCATCAAAATCAAAAATTTTCTTTTTGAAGAGAGCATATAAAAGTCTTGTGCGTGCAAGAAACTCGAGTCTTAATTTCTCTAAAGATATCCCTGTCCTTATCGAAATTTTCTCAAACGACTTGCTCTGTTTCTTGGAAAAAAATTGGTCTGTTCTTGGGTCCCATCTAAATGGAGTATTAATTAAAGCAGAGCCGTCTCTGTTTATGTTTACTATTTCTACTATTTCTCTTATCCTTCTTGTTTCTTGAGATTTAATAACCGCGTGAGTTGCTATCACCACACAATCTAAAGTATTGATTAATGTTGGAGATAAATTTATTGGAGGAGTTTGTAATCTTCTAATTAAAGTATCAACTGAATCTGCGTGCATTGTGCTTAGTGAGGCGTGCCCTGAGGCCATTCCCTGAAATAAAACAAAAGCTTCTTTTCCTCTAACTTCTCCAACGATTAAATAATCTGGATTTTGTCTAAAAGAACTTTTTAAAATTGCGAATAAATCAACTTCTCCAACTTTTCCTATACCGATAGAAGTTCTTGCAACGGCCGGAAGCCAGTTCTCTCTTGGAAGGTTTAATTCTCTTGTATCTTCAATGCTTACGACTCTTGCTTCGGGAGGAATAAAAAATGCTAATGCATTTAATAAAGTTGTTTTTCCGGAAGCTGTTCCGCCAGCAACTAAAATACTTGATTTATATTGAATTAAAAGCCAACAATAAGCGAGCATTTCAGGACTTAAAGTATTAAATGCTATTAGCTGTGTCGGGGTCCAAGGAACTTGCGTGAATTTTCTTATCGTAAATGTCGGGCCCCTTGAAGTGACGTCTTTTGTGTAAGTTGCATTTATTCTGCTGCCATCTGGAAGAGTTCCGTCTAGCAGTGGCTGGGCATAAGAAACATATCTTCCTGCTCGCTGAGCTAATTTTTCAATAAAACTCGCCAACTTATCACCATCTTTGTAAATTAAATTCGTTTTAAGATTTCTATAAATTCTATGTACAATATAAACTGGGGTATTTACTCCATTGCATTCAATATCTTCAATAAAATAATCTTTCAATAGGGGGTCAACCTCATTAAAGCCGACAAAATCTCTAAATAAATAATAAAATATTTTTTGATAAGTTTCAAATGAAATTGATAAATTTAATTCGTCTATTAATAATTTCACAGTTTTGTCAATGTAATTGATTGTTGCTTCTACTGTGTTTTCTATAACTACATTTATATTAACAATTTCGAGCATTGCTTCTTCTAATTTATCTAAAAGAAGTTTTTCGTTTTCTTGCAATAAAGGTTCTTCAATTTCATAAATTAATTCGCTTATTTCTTTATTCCAATAAATATGTGCGGAAGCATAAGGTGGAATCAACATATATCTAACATTAACTAATTTTTTATCTTTTATTTTTGGAAGAGCTGGAATTACAGGGTGAAGGTTTATTGAAAATACCATTAATAAAAAAGTTTAGAGTTATATTTAAAACTTATCAAACTATGAAATTTCTTTTATGTCTATGACATTGAGTTTGTCTATTTTTCCTAAATTTGAGATAGATAATTTATATGGCGCTGGAGCAGAATTTAATCTCAAAAGTTCTTCTCTGTTATTTACCTTTATATCAAAAATGGCTTTATAATCTAAAGTAAGATTTACTGAGTAATATTTTTTGCCTTTTGTTGAAAGAACTTTTACTATTCCATTTTCTATTGTATATCCTTCTTCTGTTGGAGCTTTGAGAATATTGTCGAGCTTGAAAGTTATTTTATCTTCTTTAGAATCTATGAATAACTCTCCTTTTTTTATTTGAACTGGAAAAACTCTTACGTTGTTTGAAGTTATATCTATGTTCTTATTTAAATTATTTAGAGAAAGCATTGTTTGATCTAATAAAATTCTATCTTTTGACTCTTGTATTTTTGGGCTTACAAACCCGAGAACTAGACCTATTAACACAATTCCAATTAAGGTGTATAATGCTGTCTCAATCCAAATCTGTGCTTTTTTCCCCATTAACTTATTGATACATCCTTACATAAAGTTATTTTTATTTCATCTGATTTTTCGCAAGATTTCCCTGAATTTAAATAAGGATAAACTTCAACCAAAGTAAAATCTTTTTCTGCTGAAGATTTGTTGTAAACAAATGTTTGTGTTTCGCCTTCAGCAGGAACTTTTAGTAGGGATGGACAAGATTTTCCGAGAATTTTAATTCCATTTTCTGAACAAGATGAATCGGCATTATTAATTATAGAAATTTTTTTTGATGAACCTTCGGCTTTTAATATTAAATCAAAACCTTTAATATTTGAGGAAATATTTTGTGTTGTTGTCTGGGCCTTTATTGAAAAAGCGTATAAATTTCTGGAATTACAATTATAATTAAAAGATTCGTCAAATGTGAAGTAATTTTTATAAGAGATACATTCTGTGCTTGAGTTTAATTTATTTTTTACAAATGGAATTATAAATACTGATAAAATTGAAACTGTGGCAACTGTTACAAATAGAATTACAACTGTTGCAATAATCTCTGAAACTCCTTTTTTTTTAATTTTCATTTTATACTTTTATTGGATATCCAAATTCAATATCGCAAGTGAATGAAATTTTTTTATCATCTTTTTCTCCAAGAATTTTAGGAACAACAATAACATTGTCTCCAGATGATAATCCTGTGATAGAAATTTCTTCAGATGTTTCTCCTGGCGGAATTTGTTTATCTTGATTATCTAAATTTGAAATAGAACCAAAGTCTTTCTTTTTTACTTCTATTCCATAAATTGCAACATTTCCTTTATTTATAACTTTTAAATTAAAATCTGAAATTTCTGCTACAAAATCTATTTCTTCGCAAGAATTTTGTATTGGCTCTCCTCTTTTTTGAATTTCTTCGGAGATAAAACCTCTTGCCCAAAACAAAACTATTAAAGCTAAGACAACTGCCATTGAAACTAAAAGCACAGTAGCTATAACAGGAGATATTCCTCTTTCATTCATTTTATAGATAAGAATTTGCATTTTAAAAACTTAATTAAGAAAATTTATTTATGTACTCAAACGCTGAATAGGCGGCTGTGCAACCATCGGCGACTCCTGTAATCGCTTGTTTGAAAAGTTTGTCTGTTACATCGCCTGCGGCAAAAACTCCTGAAACATTTGTTTCTGAGGTTTTATGGTCTATAACTATTTCATCTTTTGAATCTGTTTTAACTCCAATAGATTTTGCTAAATCTGATAAAGGAATATGTCCTATTGCGACAAAAACTCCATCTAGTTTTAATTCTTTAGAATTGTTATAAGGTTTGTCTAAAATAACAGAAGTGACGAAATCTTTTCCTTTTATTTCTAAAATATTTGTTTTATTTATAATTTCAATTTTTTTATTTGACTGAATTCTCTTTAGGTTTATTGGCTCAGGACGGATGTTTTCTCCTCGATAAATCATAAAAACTTTTTTTGCATGCTCTGCTAAAACTAATGCGTCTTTTGCGGCTGAATCTGAACCTCCAACAACTGTAACCACCTTTCCCTTAAATAAAGGAGCGTCGCACAAAGCACAATATGCGACACCGAGATTTTCAAATTCCTGGCTTCCAGGAACTTCTAATTTTTTCCACTTTGTTCCTGTTGCAAATAAAATTGATAGACCCTTGTATTCACTCTCTTCTGTTTTAACAATAAAATTATTTTTTATTTTTTTTATCTCTAAAACTTTTTCTTCTTTTAATGAAACTAAATCATAAGATTCTGTGTGTTTTTTTATTTCTTCTGCTAATTGTGTTCCTGTTAATTTTATAAAACCTGGGTAATTTTCAACAATATTTGTTGTTGTTATAACTCCTCCTAAGGGCAATTCTGAGCCAAAGCTAGCTCCAAGGCATAAAGTTTTCATTCCCAACCTTGCCGAATACATTGCTGAAGCTAAGCCAGTTACACCTGCGCCAATTATAATAAAATCATAAGTCTCTGTATTTGATTCTTTTTTCATTTAATTTATTGATTTAATAAATTTATAAATTGTTTGTATCAAAAAAACAATGCACCACCACGACTTAAAAGCCGTGGTTTGTTCGGTGCTTGTTTTTTGGATGCTCACGAACGCCTCGCCTTAAAAGGCGAGGTTTTAACGTTCGTGACATTAAGAAAGTTTAATCAATAAGACAAATCTATAAATATGAATTATTTTATGAAATATATGGTGACAAAAGAACAAGCAAGGAAGAAGTTGAAGGAATTAATTGAGCAGTTTTCTCAAGCTAGTAAAAATAAAGATTATATTGACAGCCAAAATGAAGAGTGGGTAAAGTGGAATTATGTTGAGCCATTGTTTGAACTTTTAGGGTGGGAAAGGCAAGACATTGAAAAAGAAACTCGTATTTTGAAAGGAAGAGCAGATTATATTTTAAAAATTGGAAACGAAGAAGTATTAGTTATTGAAGCTAAGAAAACCTCTGTTCGTTTAAGCGAAGATGAAGGAAGACAAGCGGTTTCTTATGCTTATCACAGAAAAATTAAATTTGCAGTTTTAATTAATTTTAAAGAAATTAGAGTATACCATGCATTAACTAACATTAAAAATATAGACAAAAATTTATTAAAACTTGGAGAAAGTTATTTTAGATTGGTTTTTGAGCAATTTTTAGATAATTTTGATAAGCTTTGGTTGTTATCAAAAGAAAGTTTTGAAAACGGAAAAATTTATGAATTACTTTCTAAAAAAGACGAGAAAGCTTCAAAGCCGATTGATGAAAGTATTTTAGAAGATTTATTATATATTAGAGAATTGCTTTCAAAGGACATAAAAAAATTAAGAGCATATTTATCGCAGGAACAAATAGACGAAGCTGTTCAAATTTTAATAGATAGATTAATTTTTATGCGTTCTGTTGAAGATAGAGGTTTAGAAAACAAAAACTTTCTTTTAGGCATTGTAAAAGATTTTAGAGAAGGGAGAATCCATAAGAGAATATGGGATATTTTAGAAGAGCAATTTTTGATTTTTGACAAACAATATAATTCAAAATTATTCGCTAAAAGTATTTTAGAAGATGAGAAAAATATCTTTTTTGACGATAATACTCTTCAAGAAGTTATTAGAATTTTGTATTTTGGAAAAAAAGATTTTCAAGAAAGATATATGTTTGATGAAATTCCTGGCGATTTATTGGGCACCATCTATGAACAATATCTTGGAACAATTCTTCAGAGCACTGAGAAAAGAGTTAAATTAGAATCTGAAACTGGGAAGAGAAAAAAGATGGGAATTTATTATACTCCTTCTTATATTGTAGATTATATTGTTAAGAACACAGTAGGAGAATATATTAAAAATAAAACAATTGATGAAATTTTAGAAGTAAATATTGTTGACCCTGCTTGCGGAAGCGGGAGTTTTCTTATGAGCGCTTTTCAAGAATTATGCAATACAATTGAGCAAAAATTGAAAAGCGGTGAGAAAGCAAAAAGCACGCAATTCCAATTCTATAAAGATAGACTTACTTTGGGGCAAAAAGCATCTATTATGTCAAATTGTATTTATGGAGTTGATTTAGATGAGAAAGCTGTTGAGTTAGCACAGCTTAATTTATTATTGAAAATATTAGAAGAAGAAACACCAGACACTCATAAACGCCTTCTACCTAACTTACGAGATAATATAAAAAATGGAAATTCTTTAATTGACGACAGCAAAATCGCAGGCGACAAAGCGTTTAATTGGCACGCACAATTTCCAGATGTTTTTAGAAATGGAGGTTTTGATGTTGTGATTGGGAATCCTCCTTATGTTAGAATACAAACATTAAATAAAAAAGATGTTGATTATTTTAATAAAATGTATGAGTCTCCAGAAAAGAATTATGACATTTATATTTTATTTGTAGAAAGGGGTCACAAAATATTGAAAGAAAATGGGAGATTGGGTTATATATTGCCTAATAAATTCTTTAGTGCAGATTATGGAAAAAATCTAAGAAATTATATATCTAAAAATAAGGCAATTAAAGAAATAGTAGATTTTAAAGATTACCAAATTTTTGAAAATGCAACAACATATACTTGCTTGTTGTTCTTGGATAAAGAAGATAATACACGATTTTTTTATTGTACTCCTAAAAATTTAATGAAGTTAAATAAAGGAATTTTAAACAAAGATAATTTAATTTGTTTTGAGCAGAAAATACCTGTTTCAGATTTAACTTGGAGTTTTTCAGATGGAAATAGCTCTCAAATATTTCAAAAATTTGACAAAATAGATTTGAGATTAAATAATATCGCTGAAGCAATTTTTCAGGGAATGATTACTGGAGCAGATAGATATTATTTTGTTAAAATAATTAAAGAAGAAAGAGATAATTTTATTGTAAAAAATAATCTGAAGGATAAAGAATATAAAATTGAAAAAAGCATTATTAAAAAGTTACTTAAGGGAAAAGAAATAAGAAAATGGTCTGTAAATTGGGAAGGATATTCTGTTCTTTATCCTTATGATCTATCCCAAGATAAAGCCAGTTTAATTCAATTAGATATTATAAAATCAAAATATCCAAATTTTTATCATTACTTGAAAGATTATGAGAAAGAACTTAAATCGAGAGAAGAAAACAGATTTAACGAAGATAAAAATTGGTATAAGTTTGGTAGAACGCAAAACATTGATAAATTTAAGAAGAAAAAGATTATGACGCAAGTTCTTTCTAATTCAAACAAATTTGTGTTGGATGAAAATGGAGAATATTATTTTGTCGGGGGTGGAAATGCTGGAGGTTATGGAATAATTTTGAAAGAAGAATTTAAAGAAAAATATAAACTGCTTCTTGGATTACTTAATTCCAAAACTTTAGAATTTTATTTAAAAAACATTAGCACGAGATTTAGGGGAGGATACTATTCTTATGCAAAAAGATTCATTGAGAAATTTCCAATCTGTCTCCCGAAAAAATCACAAGAACAAAAAATAGTTTCTTTAGTTGATAAAATGCTCTCGCTTCAAAAACAACTTCACGAAACAAATCCAACTGGGAACGAAAAAGAAAGATTAGAGCAACAGATAAAAAATATTGATTATGAAATTGATGAAGAAGTGTATAAGTTATATGGGTTAAATGATGAAGAGATTAAAATTGTTGAGGAGAGTTTGAAATGAATAAAGAAATAATGTTGAAATATGAAAAAATCAGAGATTCGGCAGAAAATTGTAACTTTCTTATTTGGACAGTTTTTTCAGTAGGAGTTGCTTTTTCTTTATGGATTTTATTTAAGGTATGGCCTTCTAAATCCAATCTGGGACCAATGTATTTTATTATGTCGATTTTGGGACTTTTTGTTTTATTCTATTGTATTCTTATGATAGAATCTTTGGGACAGAAAAAAAGTTTAATGTATAAAATATTTGATAATGGAATAAAGGGGCCTGATTTAAAAAATGAAATAGGAAGATTGCCTTTTTTCAGAACTGAATGGCTTGCAGAAATAATTTTGATACTTATATTTTTAATGTATGTTTATCTTTTTTGGTTTATTTTGGACAGAAACTCTCTTGAAACATATGGAGAGCAGATTATATTTTTAGCTCCAGTTGTATTCATTATTTCTTTAATTTTATTTTTAATGGTTTTATATAATTGGATCTCAAGACCAAAGAGCGATGGAGGAAATTTCTTAGAAATAATTAGAAAGTTTTTATTTGGAAATTGGTTGAGAAGCTATGATGAGATTATTAATAAAAAATAATTTTATTTAAAACAAAAATTTATTTAATTGCTTTATCAGTTTCTCAACAATCATAACCTCTGATTAATATATCCAATTAAAAAATCTTTGACGAGATTATAAAATATAAAAATGTGCCAAAAAATAAACTAAATAATCCTAAAAACCAAAACCACTGAAATCCCATAAGTTTTAAATAGTTCAAAAAGTGATTATTTTTATGGAAGAAAAAATAGCTTTTTCGGCTACCTTGCATGAGGAAGAATTAGAGGGAAAAAATGTTTTTGTAGCCAATTGTGTAGAATTAGGTATTAGTGATTTTGGGGATACTGTTGATGAATCTTTGAATAATTTAAAGATGGGTATTTCTCTTTTGTTGGAAGAAGTTCCTGAAAAGAGAGAGTTATTAAAAAAAGAAGAACCTGTACTTGTTACGAGAGTATTTCTCTAAAATCAATTCCTGATTGTTTTTCTATACTTTTTAGCGTCCCAATTGGCATTACTTCACGATGTATCGGAACAACAACTGTTTTGTTCTCTTTTCTTAAAATCACATGAGTTCCTGATTGCCTCTTGATTTCAAATCCTTGCCTTTGAAGGATTTTTAATACCTCTTTTGATTTAATATTCTTTAGCTTCATATATTGTATTTTAGTCACCATTTTTATTTAAATTAATTCATAAAATATCTATTTAAATTTATACACTTTGTTTATACTATGGCATTTATTATTTATTTGAAGGTAATTTCTATTCCGCAACTTCCAAACAAGAACAAAAAATAGTTTCTCTCGTTGATAAAATGCTCTCGCTTCAAAAACAACTTCACGAAACAAATCCAACAGGGAACGAAAAAGAAAGATTGGAGCAACAGATAAAGAATATTGATTATGAAATTGATAAAGAAGTGTATAAGTTATATGGATTGAATGAAGAAGAAATTAAGATTATTGAGGAGAGTTTGAAATAAGGACTAGACAAAAATTAAGTTTATAAACTTTGATTGTTATATCGTTTATGAGGCGTATCAAATGGAACTTATATCATTGAAAAACATTTCTAAGGAATCTAAAACTTTACTTTTGAAAGAACTCGGTTATGACTCGGATGGAGAATTTGTATTGAATAATGATAAAACCAGAGTCATAGATAAATATTTAGAAATTCCTGTAAGAATAGAAAATATGGTTATACTTCCAGGAAGCACTATAATTTTAGATGATAATGAAATTAGCCTCTCTAAGTACTTAGAGGAATTTCCGGATGGGATATGATGATATTGTTGAAAAAGCTACAACTGGTGTGGCTAAAGGCTTGCTTGATTGGTCGTTAAGTTCTATAAAGAATCTTGCACAGAAGTTTAGAGACAAAAAACTTGCCTTTATACAAGATGAAGAAACTATCAAAATAGTAAAGGAGCAACTTAACTCTGGAGAGCTAAACTTCTATAAAATTTATATACAAGACGAGGAGATTTTATTTCTGACAAAAATAGGATTAACTTTGAGAAGATTAGAGAATAATTTAGAAAGAAGAAAAAATTTGCGAGACAAGGTACATCAAAAATATGAAGTCAGAGGTTTACACATAGCTCAATTTGTTGAAAATGGATTACTCAATACATACATTGGAATTTTAATAGAAAATTTAACTTCAATTCAAGATTTTAAGGATAAGATTCTAAAATTATTAACTGACATTGAAAAATATGTTCTATTTGTTAGAAAAGAAGATAATGAGCGAAACGTCATTCAAAATGTAAGAACTAAAGTTTTTGCAAACTCTCCCTCGATATTTGTTATTTCTGGAATTTCAGCAGGTGCAGAGATAGTAAAAAAATGCGAAGGTAGAATTACTATTCTTCTTACGGATTACGAATTAAAGAAAATCAGCAGTGGACTAAAAGAAAATCTTTTTTATAAAAGAATTTTTAGGGATTAAAATTGTTGAGAGGAATAGTTAAAAAATTCTTCTTCTGATAGATATTCTCCATTATTTATTCTTTTTAGTGCTTCTGAAAGTTTTTTAATAAAAGAAACATTCATGCAAATAGCCAAAGCTCTTCTTAGCTGGATGTTCTCTTCCCTTAAATTTTCTAAGCTTTCCATAATCTAAATGGTATAATTAATAATATAAAGTTTTCGGTCATATATAAAATAATTTTTTAATGTTTTATCAGTTTCTCAACAATTATAATATCTTCCAAAGTGCCAAACCTAATACTTAATAATAATAAAACATAAACAACAAGAACGATAACTTTAAATATCAGTTGATAATATATAATATCAAATGAAAAATAAAAATATCAGGCAAACAATCAAGGAATACTTCTTTGTTAATCCTACTGCCCAACTTAGAGTGAGAGAGATAGAAAGAACCCTTAAACTTCCTCTTCCTTCTGTAATAAGATATTGTAAAGAACTTGAAAAGGAAAGCATTTTAACAACAATTAAAACAGGCAATGTTAATTTCTATACTGTAAATAGGGGCAATGAGAAATATCTCTTAGAAAAAAAACTCCACAATATAAAAAATATATACGAATCGGGTCTTATAGAATATCTAAGACAGGAATTAAGCAATCCTTCAATAGTTCTTTTCGGTTCTTTTTTAAGGGGAGAAGACACAGAGGAAGGAGATATTGACTTGTACATAGAGACTCCTTCAAAGAAAAAAGTAAACGTTGAAAAATTTGAGAAAATTCTTAAAAGAAGAATACAAATATTCCAACATAAAAATCTTAATGAAATGTCTAATGTTCATTTAGCAAATAATATTATAAATGGATTTTTATTAAATGGGTTTATGGAGGTTTTCAGATGAAAGAAATAAATTGGAATGATTGCTTAATAAATAAATCATCTAAAACTATCGCTCCAGATATAAAAAGAGCAGAATCCTTAAAAGAGACTGCAAACGAAAGAATAAACTTAATTAAAGAAGTAAATGAGAAAAACTGCAATTTTATATTTGAGGATTATTATACTTCATTGCTTGAATTATTGCAGGCAATGACTTTCAAAAAAGGATTCAACATCTTGAATCATATTTGCTTGGGTTATTATTTGAAAGATGTTCTAAAAAGAGAGGATTTATACATATTATTTGATGATTTGAGATATAAAAGAAATTCTCTTACTTATTATGGAAACAGGATGGATTATGAAACTGCAAAACAGGCGATAGAGAAATGCAAAAAAATTATCAAAGAATTGAAAAATGGATAACAATTTATTAAATTATTTGAAAGAAAACGATATTGAATATAAAGTTCATAGACATAAAGCATTTTTTACTGTTAAAGAATCTAAAGAATTAAAAAAAGATATTCCTGGTGTGCATACAAAAAGTCTTTTTTTGAAAGATGAGAAAGGAAATTTTTATCTTATTTGTCTGATTGCTGAAAAAAGATTGAATATAAACAAATTAAAAAAAGAATTAAATGTTAGAAAGTTAGAATTTGGAAATATTGAAGAATTAAAAAAAGAACTAAACATAACTCCTGGGAGCGTTTCTATATCTTGTATGATTTATGCTAAAAATACAAAACTTATTGTTGATTCTGAAGTATGGGGAGCTGAAGTAAGTGTTTTTCATCCTAATGATAATACAGCAAGTTTAGAAATATCACATAAAAACTTAAATAGATTTTATGACTCTTTGATTTGTGAAAAGAGTGTAATTAAAATTGAATAAAAAATATTCTTTAATTTTAGCGTTTTTGATAACTGGGCTGATTGCAAATATGTTTTATATTTTTCAAGAGGAAGAAAAAATAAATACTGAAAATGGAAAAATACTTAGAGTTATAGATGGAGATACTATTGAACTTGAAGATGGAAGGAAAGTCAGACTGCTAAATATAAATACTCCTGAAAAAAACGAAATGGGTTCTGAATTGGGTAAAGAATTTCTAAAAAAATTAGAAAATAAATCTATTAAAATTGAAATTTTAGGAGAAGATAAATACAAAAGAAATCTTGGAAGAATTTATTATGACCAATATATAAATCTAGAATTGGTTAAAAATGGCTTTGCTGTTAAATTTCTTGTCGAAGAAGATGAATTAAAGGAATTTGATAATGCTGAAAAGGAAGCTATTAAAAATTCAAAAGGCATTTGGAAAAAGTCTAATTTCTCTGAATGTTTGAATGTTAAAATAGATAAATACAAGGAATTTGTTAAAATAAATAATAAATGTTCTGAAATCAATTTTAAAAACTGGATTTTAAGAGATGAAAGCAGGAAAAAGTATTTATTTCCTAATTTCCATATAGAAGAAATAACCTTATATTCGGGGACAGGGGAGAACAATGAAAAAGAACTTTTTTGGAATAGCAAAACAAATATCTGGAACAATGATAGAGATACCTTATATATTTTTGATTCTGGAGGAGGAATAGCATATTATGAAAGTTATGGTTATTAGCTTTCTTCTTTTATTTTTAATTTCGAATGTTTCCGGCTTGAATTTTAGCATTGAATCTCCTAGTGAAGCTGGAAACGAATTTAATGTTAAAATAATAAGTGATGAAAATGAAAAATATGATGTGAAAATCTTTGTTGGGAATTCTACATCCAAAACAATTTCTGAAATTTTCTCTGATGGATGGAAAAGTTCTTATTATTATGTAAAATCTGCTTTTCCAGAAAAGAAAGAATTTAGAATAAAAGTAAATGATTTTGAAGGAGAAACTAAAGTTTGCGCAAGATTGAGAAAAGTTAATTCAACAAGTTTTAGCGAGTCTTGCAACAATATTAAAATTAATAATGAAAAAGTTGAAGGCTCTGAAAATGTAGAAGAAGAAAAAATTGAAGATGATAAAGAAAAAATTATAACGGAAAATAAAAATTCTGAAATAGAAGAAAAATTAAAAGAGGAGGAAAAAGTAGAAAATATTTCTAATAAAATTGAAAGCGACTTTATTGATGGGAAGATAATACTTAATGAAGTAAAAAAAGATAATGAAATTTTTATTTCGAAAAGAGAAAAAACAAGAACATGGGTTGTTTATTCTTTTACTATTTTTTGTGTAATTATTATAATTTTACTTGCTCTTAGGAAACTATGAAAAAGTTTTTTATATTGTCATTATTTATTCTATTAATGGTTCAAATTCCGGCAAAAGAGATAAACATATCAGAATTATCTATGGAAGAAAAAATAGCTCAAATGATAATAGTTAGGGGTGATAATTTTGATGAGAGATATACAAGATTAGGAATTGGAGCAATTTATCTATCAAAGAAAAAAACAAGAGAAGAATATATTAACCTTATAAACAAATATCAAAAAAGCTCGGAGATAAAACTCTTAGTTTCTGCTGATATGGAAGGTTATTGGAATCCGTTTCCATTTTTTAAATCAAAAAATTTTGGAGAGATTAACTCTAAACAAGAAGCGTACATATTAGGAAGCTCACATTCCAAAATCTTAAAAGAGCTTGGATTTAACTTAGATTTCTCGCCAGTTGTAGAAAGAAAAAATAATGTTTGGCCTGGAAGATCTTTTACTGGTTCAGACGATGAGATAAAAGAAAAAATATCTGGTTACATTAAAGGTCTACAGGAAAATGGAATTTTAGCGACAGCAAAACACTATCCTGGAGGAAGCATGATAAAAGACCCTCATAAATTTAAGTATAAATATAATCTAGAAAAATCAGACCTTGAATTATTTGATCATGCAATAAAAGAAAATGTTTCTGCTATAATGGTTGGGCATCCAATTGTTTCTGGAGAGCTGGAATCAAAAGGAAAACAAAGCACGATTTCTCCGGAAGTTATATCCTATCTTAAAAAAGATTTTGATGGGCTTGTAATTAGCGATGAAATAAGCATGTGGGGATTAAAAATTTCCTATTTGTTTAATTCAGAAAAAATATACATTGACCTTATTAATGCTGGAAATGATATGATAATAGATGCATCACCGATTTTCTTTCCATATCATCGGATAAAATCGAGGATAAATGAGGTGTTGGAAGCTGTAGAAGATGGTCTGATTTCAGGAAAAAGAATAAATGAAAGTGTTGAGAAAATATTGCGAGTAAAGGGCTATTCTGTCATTTTTTAGAAAGCTTTAAAACTCACAATTTCATATTGCCGATATGGAAAAAATTCAGGCAGTTCTTGTATTAGAGATTCTTGGAAGACCAAAAGAGAATGTAAAAGAATCGCTTGGTTTACTTATTAATAAATTAGGAGCTGAAACCGGAGTTAAAATAATTGAAGAAAATCAACATGAGCCTGTTGAAGTTAAAGACGCAAATAATTTGTTCACTTCGTTTGCAGAAGTAACTGTAGAATTAGATTCTATTGAAAATTATTTTGGAATTATGTTTGCCTATATGCCTGCACATATAGAAATTATTTCTCCTGAAAAAATTACATTTGAAAATTCTAGAATAAATGAGATTGGGAACAGGCTTGTTCAAAGACTGCATAATTACGATGGAATTGCAAAGAAAATGATTGCTGAAAAAGATATTCTTTTAAAGAAGTTATATGAAATTGCTCCGCATTTATTTAAAAAACAAGAACAAAGATTGAACGAAGAAAAAAAGCTTGAAGAAATAGCAACGAAAGAAAAAAAGGAAAAGAAAAAAATTAAAAAATTAAAAAAGAAAAAGTCTTAAGGAATATTTTCTTTTTTAGATTCTAAGGCAATTTTAGCTACAGGATTAGTTTCTGGCTTTACTTTTCTATATTTAAACCAAATAAAAATCACTGCTCCTGTTAATATTAATGCAATTAAATATCCTATCCAAGAGTTTGACTTTTTTGGGATTACACACTTTCCTATACAGCAAACTCCTTTGATTCCATCTAATGATTGTTTTGTTTTTCCTTCACAAGTTTCTCCTGCAGAGCATAATTTTCCTTCTAATTCGTGACAATAATATCCTTTTATAGAAGAATTTTCTGAATTATTTATAAAATCTAATTCTTCTTCAGGATTATCGCTGAAGCGAATATCTAAATAAAGAGGAATAGAGTCATTTTTGTACTTGGCATAGACAAAATCTTCTATTTTATCTCCATCGCCTCCTTTTATTTTTAGAGTTAGGGAAATTGATTCTTTTGGAGCTAACGAAAATTTATCTGGAGAAATTTTAAATTTTTCTTTGTCATAAAATAATTCTATATTTTCTAATTTTTTATTTTGTAAATTATCTAAAGAGAAAATGTAATCTAATTCTTCATCTGAAGATAAAAATATTTTTTCAATTGTTCTTGGAGAAAACCTTAATATTTGTAAATCTGAATTTTTTTCATCGGAAATAAGAAATATTGGAATTTTATAAATTCCTAAATCAATTCCTAAAATTTTGTTTTTTTCAAAATCTGAAAATTTAAATTTTATCTTATTTTCTCCTGGCTTGATAGAAACTTCATGAGTTTCTGGAGCGCTAATAGAAACTATCTTTTCAAAATCTTCGTTTAAAAAAACAGATATTTCAAAATCTTCATTTGCTAAAATTGCGCCTGGTTTAATTGTGTAACTTGAGAGATTCCCTAAAACTGAGAAATTTTGTGAGAAATCTATTTCTTCATTTTTTCCTGAAATTGTTGTTTCAATATTATTTATAATTAAAGTATAATTATTTTGAGATTCTGGGGCAACAAACCAAAGAAAATATTTATTGTCTAATTTTTTTAGCTCGTATTCTAAAGGAACTCTAACGTTTCCTCTTTTAAATTCAATATTGTCTGATGATAAAGAGCCCAAGATATTTCCTGAAATTTCTGCTATTATTGTTTCTTTAGGAGAATAGGATTCTTTTAATGTTGCTGAAATTGCGGAGGCTATTGAGATAAAATAAATAAAGATTATCAAAGAAATTAAAATATTAATCTTTTTCATATAATAAGATAAATGTTTAGTTATATAAATTTGTCTTTATTTGCTCATTTCTTTTAATTTCTTTAGAGTCTCTTCCATTTCTTTATCAACTTGTGAGGCTGGTCTTCTTGTTGATGGTCTTATTTGTGGTCTTGGAGAAATTCTTCTGTAGTTTGAAGACATTAAAGAGGGGGATGCTCCTGGAGGTGGACCCCTTGTTACTGGAGAACTACTCATTCTTCCGGTAAATGTGTGCCACCAAATTTGGATTTTTGTTCTGTAAATTATTGCGATGATAACTAATAAAATTAAAATTCCTAAAATTAAAATCCAAATTATATTTGATTTTGGTTTTATTGGCTCGTCTTTTTCAACGCAACAAATTTCTTCTGAATCTGTACAACTAAAAGATGATTTTTCTTCTGAAGAATCGCAAGAGGAAGCACAATCTCCACCATTTACTTCACAAGTGTTTTGCGCTCTCTTATTTTCGCAAGTTCCTAAACAACAAGTTCCTTCGGCTGAGGGTACTTCCCTTTCTGAACATTCTTGATTAGAGGTGCATTCATCGCCTCCTAATTCTGTGCAAGTTTTTTCTGTTTCTTTTATTGAGCAACACAAACCAAAAGTAGTGGTGCAATCGTAATTTGCTAAAATATTTCCTCCTGCTGCACGACAATCAGATTCTATTTCACATGAATATCCTGCGCGCTCGCAAGATTCTGCGTCTGATCGCGCACCACCAGGACCTCTTGGAACATCTTTTCCAAAACCAGAATATAAAATAAATCCTGTGCTTCTAATGTTGTTATTATCCCAACAACCGTCTTCTGTTTGAATTCCTAAAAGATATTGCTTTGCGCTTTCTGATTCTGAAGATGAAGTTGTTTGAAGAGAAAGCATCGCTAAACTCGTGTCATAAAATCTTCCGTAAGAAGAGCCAATTATATCCCAATATTTATTTTGTTTTTGTTTTTCAACTACTGAAGCGTAATTATCGTCACTGCCTGTTAAAATGTGAATAAATGAGTTTGGGAAATATTTTGAATTTTCATCTGACATTGCTAAAAGATACGGAATAAACTCTGAAACATTTTCGTAGCGCATTTTTTCTAGAGCAAGTGTTGCCCAGAGAGTTCCTTCATAATCGCAAGAATTTCCTGTTTTGAAACATTTTGCATTGACTTTTTCATATGTTGCGCCTAAAGATGTTGCTGAATGAGTTTCCGAAGAAACATAAGTTGTGCCATCTTGTTGCTTTTGATAAATTAAAGAAGAAACAAAATCTTGATCACAAGATATTTTGAATCTTTTATCTAAGCAGGTGTTTTCTATTCTTAACCAGTAATCTAAATTTGCAATCCTTAAACAGCTTCCTGGATTTCCAGTTATAGTCATATCATCTAAGATAGTTATTTGGGATTTTCCTGAGCCAGAATCTATGTCACATTTTGCAGGAATATGATTTGCAATATCAATCTGCAAATACCAAAGCAAATCTTTTGTTATGTCTGAATTTGATAAAAGCCATTTTTTTATGTCTGCTGTTGATTTTCCTATTCTTTCGTAAGCAAGAGCAACTTGAGAAGTTGTCTTTATTGAGCAAGAAGATTTTGGCCAACAATCTTTAGTGCTTTTTTGTTCGTCAATAATTTTTTTTGATTCTGTTTTTTCGCCAATAGCCAAAGTTGAAAAAATAGCCTCTTCTAATGAAATTGTTTTATCCTTAATTCTATTTTCAAGACATTTATATGCTTTATCTATTAATTTATTATCATCTAACAAATTAGAAGAATCTGTATCAACATCATCTTCTGCTGCATTTACAATAAAAGAAAATATTAAAATTAATATAAAAAATAAATAAATCTCTTTTTTTATCATTGTAATTAGATGTAGAAGAGATTTAAAAATGTTTCAATTAGATTTTGAGTGTAATTTTTTTATAACATCAACTAGGGGGTTTTTAGATTTTTGAGGAGAGTCTATTAAACCTAAATCTTGATAAAAAGAATTATTTGAATAATTTGGTGGGAGAATTTTTTTCTTTTGCCTAAAGTGCCAGTCTATTTGACTTCTAATATATCCTTCTTTTAATGGAGGTTTGTTTAATAAATTCCAATCTCTTATTTTTTTTTCTACATATTCCCGAGAAAAATTAACTGCTCTTAGAAAAGTTATAAGAACAAACAGGCCTCTTTTTTTTCCGTCAGAAAGGCCTTTTAATAATTTTTTTATTGGGTTGGGAAACATCTGTTCTGTAACTCCTATGATTTCTATTTCTTTTTTTTCGGAAAATTTTGTAGAATTATAATTCTGCATTTTTTGTTCCTCAGAAACTTTATTTTTTTTCCATGATAATGCTGTTGAAAGAAGTCTTTCTGTTTCTCCTGGAAAATTATTTGGAAGAAATTCTAACAATTTAATATTAAGGGGGGATGCGTCTTTTGGAGAGAAGGAGCTTATTTGATCTTTTTTTATGACGACACTTGCAAGAGAAGTTTTTTCATGGAGAGCGTAAGGCATTCTGAAAAGGTGTCTTGGGGCAACTAAAACTAAATCAAGATTTCCTGAAGCGTTTCCTGAAAGTCCCTGCTCAAAGTTTTCAGAGTCTTTTGAATCTAATTGGTTTTCAAAAACTACTTTATTTGAAGTTTGAGAGAAATTTTTTTCAAAAGAAGAAATATTACAATATTCACAATAAAAATATTCTTTTTTATCCTGGATTTCTAAAACTCCTGGACAATTTGCATTAAAACATTGTAGTCTTCTTTTTGTTAATTTCACATTTTTTCTTTGGATTGTTGTTTTACATTCTGGACAGACAAATGTAACTGATAGAGCTTTTTTTGAATTTCTTCCACAATTTGGACAGAGATTTTCTATAAAGTCTTCTTTTTTTACATTTAATCTTTTTTCTATTGCTTCAAAGTTTATTCCTAAATTTGCTATTTCTTTGTTATACTTTTGGCGGATTAGATTTATTAAAAATTCGCAAATTGCTCTTGGCCATTCTGGAAACATTTCAGACATTTTTTGCCCTTGAAAAATTTCAGGAAAGGCCTTTCCCGAGACAATTATATGAAAACCCTTTGAGCCGCTGAATTTTATCCCGTAATTTTTTATTCTAAAATTTTCTAAAGCTTCTAAAACTAATTTTGCGGCGATTTTTGAATAATCTAAATAGGGAGAATCTATATCAATTAATAAATCCCATGAACTTCTTAATTCATTTAATTCTCCTTGAGACATGTCGGAATTTATCTTTAGAACATCTCTCCAAATTTCTTCTGAAGCGTGAAAGGAAGTCGCTCCTTTTTTTACTAAACTTAAAATATCTGAAGGATATTGTAATGTATCTGGACGTTTGCCGAAAGATTCAAAGTATCTTGGAACAACTTCTCTTCCTGAAGAAAATTTCAAAAAATATTCTTGAAGTTTTGGATTTAGATAATAAATATGTGTTATTGACTTAACTCTTTCTTCTTTTTCCATATAATTAATTATTATCTTGTTTTATATCGTTTATTGTGCTGTTTTTCAATCACAATAATGCTTATAAGTTTTGCATTTTCAATAAAAATATGTTATTGAAATTAGAAAACCCAAAAATTTTTGCAGATATTATTTCCATAATTTCTGAGCTTGTAACAGAAGTTAGATTGAAAATAAACAATGAGGGGGTGAGCTTGACCGCAATTGACCCTGCAAATGTTGCTATGGTTTATTTCAAAATTCCAAATGACTTATTTGCAGAGTTTAATGTTGAAAAAAATGAAGAATTGGGAATAAATCTTGATAATTTAAAATCTGTTTTAAGAAGATGCAAACCTGGAAGCGCTTTGATAATTGAAAAAAATGAAAATAAACTTAAACTTGGAATTCAGGACAGAATTAAAAGAGATTTTATGCTAGCTTTGATTGATATTGAAGCGAATGAAAAAGAAATGCCTGAATGGGAATTTAAATCTGTAATAAAATTAAATGCTGATGCTTTTGTTGAAGTTATAGAAGATTCTGCGATTGTTTCTGATGCCTGCACTTTTATTGCTGAGCCAAATAGATTTATTGTTGAAGCTTCTGGATTAAATTCTGCAAGAGCAGAATTTTCTTCTGATGAAGCAGAGATACATTCTGATTATTCAACTGCAAGATTCTCTCTAGAATATTTACAAAAATTTGTCAAGGGAGCTAAAATTTCTTCAAGAGTTTCAATTAATTTTTCTGATAATCATCCAATGAGAATTAATTTTATGACTGGGAATATAATGTTGTCTTTTGTTCTGGCTCCGAGAATTGAACAGGATTAGATTAAAAAGGATTTAATCTTGAATATAGAGTATAGAAATATAGGATTATTAAACAAGAACATGGCTGAGAAAAGTAATAGAATAAATCTTGCTGGAGAATTTTATGCGATGTATTGTTTTTTCCTTGAAGGATATGAAGCAACCTTAACATTAGGTAACACAAAATCGATTGATATTTTATTGTTTCGTTTATATTTCTAAAGAAAAAGCTACTTCGCCAAAAATATTTATTGTTCCTTCAAAAGAAGTTGCAGAATATGTTGAAAAAGAGCACAAACACTGGTTAAATTCAGAACATATAAAACAAATAAAAGATACAAATATAAGAATTTTTAGGATAGAATTAGATAAATTAAGTGAATATGAAAATAATTTTTCTTACTTTGAATAGAACAAATCTTAATGAATTTTTCTCTAAATTCATCTTTTTTTCAAGAAGAAACGTTTAAAAAGGCATTCTTCATTTGAAAATAGAATCTATAGTGAAAGACATAAATAATTTATTAGATTGTATGTCTTTCCCTTGATAGTCAAGACATAGCTGAGGAAGTATCAATGTCATTGACTATAATTGAGATATTTGCTGATAACAAATGTCAATTAAATGGTAGAGTTGTTGCCAAAAAAATGATAACAAAAACAAATGGGAGCACCATCATCACCAAGACATGGAAGTTTGCAGTTTTGGCCTCGTAAGAGAGCTGGAAAAATTATTCCTAGTGTAAACTGGGAGCCGGTAAAGGGTGAGGGAATTCTTGGATTCATTGGATATAAAGTTAGTATGGCGAGCGCAGTTGTTAAAGACAACACAGAACATTCTATGACTAAAGGAAAAAGAATTGTTATTCCTGTAACTATTCTTGAAACTCCAAATATAAAAATATTTTCTGTTAGATTTTATAAATATGGAAAAGTTTTGAAAGAAGTAATTGTTTCTAATGACAAAGAACTAAAAAGAACTTTGAAAGTTCCAAAAACATTGAAAAGTTTTGATTCTGAAATTCCAAAAGAATTTAATGATTTGAGAATTATAATTTATTCTCTTCCAAAACAAACTAGTATTAAAAAAACTCCTGATTTAATTGAAGTTGCTATTGGAGAAAAAAATAAATTGGATTTTGTAAAGAATTTAATTGGGAAAGAAATTAGTATTTTTGATTTTAATAAAACGGGGCTTTTGGATGTTAGGGGATTGACAAAGGGGAAGGGTTTAACTGGGCCTGTAAAAAGATTTGGCTTGACTTTGAAAGCGCATAAATCTGAAAAGGGAAGGAGAAATAGAGGTTCTTTGGGACCATGGCATCCTGCGAGGGTTACGTTTAGATCTCCGGTTGCTGGACAATTAGGATTATTTTCAAGAGTACATTATAATCAAAAAATTATTTTTACTGGAAAAATTTCTGAAAAGGATATAAATAAAGTTAATGGATTTAAACATTATGGAAAAATAAAAACAAATTATTTAATTGTGAAGGGAAGTGTTCAAGGTCCTAATAAAAGACAGGTTTTATTGACGCCAGCTATAAGAAAAACTAAAAAACAAGAAAAGAAAAAATATGATTTTGAGGAGATACTAGTATGAAAGCAACAATTCATGATTTAAGCGGAAATAAAAAAGGAATAATTGAGCTTCCAGAAATATTTGAAAGTAAAATTAGAGAAGATATTGTAGCAAAATATTATGAAGTTGATAAAAAAATGCAACCTTATTCTAACGACCCGAGAGCAGGAAGAAAACATTCTGCTTCTGGAACAATAAGCCATAAAAGACATGACTGGAAAGGACATTACGGAAAAGGTATTTCAAGAATTCCTAGAAAGACAATGTGGAGAAGAGGAACTCAATTTTATTGGATAGGCGCAGAAGTTTCGAGTACGAGGGGTGGAAGAAGAGTTCATGGACCTGTTAGAGATAAAAGAGAAAAGAAAATCAATAAAAAGGAAATTCAAATTGCGATGAACTCTGCATTTGCTTCTACAATGAATAAAGAAAAAATATTATCAAGATATACTACAATAAAAAAAATTGATGCACCGTATATTGTTGAGGGATTCCCGCAGAAGACAAAAGAATTTTTTGGATTGTTAAATAAAATTTTTGTGAATGAAAAAGAAATTGTTTTTAAAAATAAAAAAGTTAGAGCAGGTAAAGGAAACAGAAGAAATAGAAAATACAAATCAAACGCGGGATTGTTATTTGTAACAGGAAATGAAGAAAATGCAAAATTTAAAGGAATAGATGTGAAAAGAATTAATGAAATAAAAATTGCAGATTTGTATCCTTTGGGAAGATTGACATTATACACGAAAAAAGCTATTGAGAGTTTTGAAAAACTTTGTAAACCTTCAAAACTCTCAAAGAAGAACTTTGAAGGAAAGACCAATCATACAAAGTCATCTATTGAAGAACTTGGAGGGAAAAAATGATACCAAAACCAATAACGTCGGAAAAAGCAGTTAAACTGATAGAATTAGATAACACTATTTTGTTTGAAATAGAAAGAAGATATTCAAAAGAGGAAATAAAAAAAGAAATAGAAGAAATGTTCTCTGTTAAAGTTAAAAAAGTTAGAACATCAATTAGAGGAAATAAAAAACTGGCTTATGTAAAAATTAAAAAGGAGCATCCTGCAATTGATATTGCAACTAAATTGGGAATGATATAATGATGAAAACAAAAATATTTTCAAATGCTCGCAATAAGAATCTATCAATTCTTAAGTGTTCGCTTAGCAAAGCTTCGCACAATAGGAGGTATTGCTTCGCATAATGGGAAAGAGAATAATTACACAAGCAAGAGGAAAAGGAAGTTTAAGATATCAAGCAAAGAAGAGAGCTTATATTTATACTATTAAATATCCATCTGAAAATGGAGAAGGAATAATTTTGAAATTATTACATTCTCCGGCACATAGCGCCCCATTAATGAAAGTAAAAATAAAAAATAATGTATTTTACAATCCTGCTTTTGTAGGAGCTATTGAGGGGGAGAAAATACAAGTGAACGGTGATATAAAAGAAGGAAATGTTGCAAAAATAAAAGAACTTCCGATAAGCACAAAAATTTATAACATTGAATTAAACCCTGGTGATGGTGGAAAAATGATAAGAACTGCTGGAAGTAGTGCTATGGTAAATAAAAAATATGATTATAATAAAATTGGAATTTTACTTCCTAGTAAAAAAGAAGTTATTTTAGATGGAGAATGTAGAGCAACAATTGGTGTTATTGCCGGAGATGGTAGAAAGCTAAAACCATTTATAACTGCTGGAAGAAAATTTTATAAGATGCAAGCAAAAGGAAAACTTTGGCCAAGAACTTCTGCTGTTAAAATGAATGCGGTTGATCATCCATTCGGTTCAGGAAGAGGAAAGAGAATTAAACAAAAGATTGCGCAGAGAAATATGCCTGCTGGAAGAAGAGTTGGACATCTTAGACCAAGAAGAACAGGGAGAGTAAAATAAAATGGATGACGAAGTAATAATAAAATCCAAAGAATTGTTTTATAGAGGACAAAATTTAGATGATTTGAAAAATTTAAGTGTAAGAGAAACTGCAAAGTTTATGCCTGCAAGAAGTAGAAGATCTGTTTTGAGAAATTTTGATATTATTGAAAAATTTATAAAAAGATGCGAGAAAAAAATCGCAAATAAAAAAAGAATTGAAACACATTTACGAGATATTGTAATTGTTCCTAAGTTAGTTGGAATGATTATTAATGTTTATAACGGAAAAATTTTTCATGAAATTCATGTAACTCATGAAATGATTGGACATAGATTGGGAGAATTTTCTCCTACAACAGAAAAAGTACAACATGGAGGAGCAGGAATTGGAGCAACAAAGAGCTCTAAAGCCCAGAAGAAATAATGAGTGAGAAAAAACAAGAAACGAAGAATGAGAAGGTTGAAGAGAAGAAGCACAATGAAAAAGTTGAGCAAATACACGAAGAAAAAAATTCAAATGTGAAAGAAGAATCTAAAAAAATTTCTAATAAAAAGAAAAAAGAAGAGGCTGTTGCGAAAGGAGAAGGTATTCACGCTTCGATGAAACAATGCACTTATATTTGTAATTTTATCAGAAATAAAGGAATTGAGCAAGCTATAAAAGAATTAGAAGAAGTTAGAAAATTGAAGAGGGCTGTTCCATTCAAAGGGGAAATTCCACATAGAAGGGGAATGATGGCTGGAAGATATCCTGTGAAAGTTTCTGGATTTTTCATAAATATTTTGAAAGCATTAAAAGGAAATTTAATTGTTAATGGATTAGATTTAGAAAAAACAAAAATTTATTTTGCTTCTGCGTGCGTGGCTTCAAGGCCAAGAAGAAAAAATAATCAAAAATTTAAAAGGGCAAATGTCATACTAAAAGCAAAGGAGATAATAAAATAATGGAAGAGAAAAAATTTGTAAATTTTAAGAAAGAAGAATTAGGAGTAAAAGAATATATTAGAAATTCTCTTGGAAAGGGAAGAATAAGCGGGGTTTCAATTGAATACACGCCTGTTGGAGAAAAAATAGTTGTTGCGACGAGCAGACCGGGATTAATTATTGGAAAAAGGGGGGAAAGAATTGATGAACTAACATCAACTCTAAAAAAGAAATTCAAATTAGACAATCCACATATAGATATAAAAGAAATTCTAGACCCAAGTCTTGATGCGCAACTTGTTGCGGATGATCTGGCATTGTCTTTGGAAAGAAAGGGTCCATTGAAATTTAAAGTAGTCGCTTATCAAACCCTTCAAAATATAATTAGATCTGGAGCCTTAGGAGCCGAGATTGTTTTGTCAGGAAAACTTCCGAGCGAGAGAGCTAGATCATGGAGATTTGCAAAGGGATATTTGAAAAAAACTGGAGACCCTGCAAAAGTTGTTGATAGGGCAATCTCCCAATCTGTTACTGGACCAGGTGTTGTTGGAATAAAAGTGAGTATTCTTCCTCCAAATGCAAAAATCCACGACCAAATAATTGTGAATGATGAAATGAGAAGAAAAATGATTTTGCCAAACGAAGAAGAAAGTAAAAAGAAAAAATCTGGAGGAGAAAAATAGTGGCAATATTAAGAATGAAGGATATTAGAAAAATGAAAGAAAAAGAAATTGAAGAAAAACTTAAAGAACTGAAATTTGAATTGACGAAGGGAAGCGTTACTGCAAACAAAGCAAAAGCTAAAACCAAAGAGATTAAAAGGGCGATTGCCAGACTATTGACATTCAGCAAATCCTCAAAAAATGACTATGGAGAGAAAAATATGAGGAAGGAGGCGTTGAAAAAATAAATGGACATTGATCCTAGATTTGGCTTACCAAATGAAGCTGATATCTTTGAAGAGATAGCAAAAACTCAACAAGATATAAAAATTTCTAGTGTATCAAGGAGATACGGAAAAATTATTACCCTTGTTGGAGGGCTTGATAAAAACGTTGACATCAAGTCAATTGCTAAATCTTTGAAAGAAGAACTTGCATGCGGAGGCACAATCAAAGAGGGGGTAATTGAGCTCCAAGGGAATCACAAAAAAAACGTAAAGCAAATATTGATAAAACTTGGATTTCCTGAAAATTCAATAACGGAAAAATAAAATGACAAAAACAAAAAATGAAAAAAAGCAAGAGAAAATAAAAAACGTAGTCGGGAGTAGAGGAAGAATTTTTGAAGGTAGTGTGACGAAAAAATTTGACAAAAGAATTGTAGTCGAAGCACAAAAAACAAAATATGCAAAAAAATATGAATCTTATTTTAAACAGAGGCAAAAATTGCATGCTAGAATTCCTGAAGGAGCTAAAGTAAATGTTGGAGATTACGTAAGAATTCAAGAATGCAGACCATTAAGTAAAATAATTAATTTTGTTTTAATTGAAATTGTTAGAAGCAAGGAGGGGGAAAGTGAAAGCAATTAGTGCAAAAGTAACAAGAGGATTGAATATTGGAAGCAATGTTATTGCGAGCGATAATAGTGGTGCAAGAATTGTTAGGATTGTTGGAGTTAAGGGTGGAAAATCTAGAAAGGGAAGACAACAATATGCTAAAGTTGGAGATCTTGTTAAAGTTTCTGTTAGAGCTGGAAAGCCGGATATGAAAGGACAAGTTTTTGAAGCAATTATAATAAGACAAAAAAAATCATACAGAAGAAAAACTGGAGAGAGAGTTTGCTTTGTAGATAATGCTGTTGCTTTGTTGAAAGATAATAAAGGAAACCCAAAGGGGACCCAAATAAAAGGTGTTGCAGCGAGAGAGATACAGGAAAGGTGGGCGCAAGTTGCTAAAATTGCGCAATTTGTACTATGATGTTAACACCAGAAGGAATCTATGTCGGAAAACATAAAGTTGATGGAAAAGAATATCTTATGTTTTTAGATTTTCCACCAGAAAAAGAACATTTTATGACTTACTCGTTTTCTAATCTTAAAAATTTTACTCCTTCTCAAGACTTCTTTATATCTCAAGGTAAAATTCTTATAAGTGTTCAAGAAAAAAGAAAATATGTTACAAATTCCTTGACTCTCCAAAATAGGTTATTTGAAGAAGGAGTATTACCATGAAAAAAAAATTTTCTTCCCATTGGATTTCAAGCAGACAAGCAAGAAAGCAAAGAAAATATAGAGAAAACGCCCCATTGCATATAAAACATAAATTTTTAAACGCGACTTTATCAAAAGACTTGAGAAAAAAGCATAATAAGAGAAGTCTTCCTCTCAGAGTAGGGGATGAGGTGCTTGTTATGCGTGGCGGTTTCAGAAAGAAACGCGCTAAAGTAAATTCTGTTGATGCTAAAAGAACTCGTGTTACCTTGGAAACAATTCAGAGAACAAAAAAAGACGGAACAAAAGTAAATGTTTACTTTAATCCACGAGTTTTGCAAATTACTTCATTAAACCTTGAAGATAAAAAAAGATTAACTTCTGAAAAAAAGCAGAACAATGGGGAGAAAAAATAAATGCACTTAACAAGAAAAGCAGTTTCACGAAAAATTCCTATAAAAAGGAAAGGAACAAAATATATAGTTGCATCTATGAATGATAAAAATAATTCTGTTCCTGTTTTAATATTTGTTAGAGATATGTTAAAACTTGCTAGAACAAATAGAGAAGTTAAAGCGATGATTCATAAAAAAATGTTAAAAATTAATGGAAGAATTGTTAGAGACTTTAGGGAGAGTATAAAAATATTTAATATTTTTGAAGCTGATAAAAATTATAAACTTACTATTTTGCCTACTGGAAAATTTTCTTTTGAAGAAACAAAAGAAAAAGATGAAAGAATTTGTAAAGTCGTTGGAAAAAAAGTTCAGAAAGAAGGAAAAATTCAATTTAACTTAAACGATGGAACAAATATAATTACAAAAGAAAAAATAAATATTGGAGATTCATTAATTTTAGATAATCAAAACAAGATAAAAAAACATATTGCGATTGATAAGGCAAAGGAAGGATTTGTTATTTTTGGAAAATATATTGGAAGAGGAGGCCATATTGAAAAAACAGAAGAGAAAAAAATTTTTTTGAAATTTAATGATGGGGGGGAGCTTGCTACATTAAACAAAGAACAGGTAATAGCATTATGAACCCAATGACTAACATAAGAATAGAGAAAGTTGTAATGAGCTCAGGAGCAACAGGAGACGACTTGAAAAAAGCAAAAAAATTATTGGAATTAATTTCTGGGATGAAAGCTCAGATAATTGCATCAAATAAAAGAATTCCGGCGTTTAATGTAAGCCCTGGATTAGAAGTAGGAACTAGAGTTACATTGAGGGGGCAAAAAGCAATTGAACTATTAAAAAGACTTTTGGCTGCGATAGACAATAAATTGAAAAAAAAGCAAGTTTCTGACAACCATTTTTCTTTTGGAATTGAAGAATATATTGAAATTCCTGGAATGGAATATCAAAGAGATATTGGAATAAGAGGATTTAATGTTACAGTTGTTATAACAAAACCTGGAATTAGAGTTAAAAGAAGAAAAATAAAATCTTCAAGAATTCCAAAAAGACAATTGACTAAAAAAGATAAAATTATAAAATTTATGGAGGAAAAATTTAAAACTAAATTTACTTGAAAATGACTGCAAGCGACTGGAATAAAATTACAAAACAATTGAAGAGTAAACCTGCTGTGCTAAAGAAATTTTTAAAACATTGTAAACCAAAAGAAAGAAAAATGGGGGTTGCTGCGAGAAAATGCGAAAGATGTGGAAGGTTTGGAGCGCACTTAAAACAATATAATCTAAACCTATGCCGACACTGCTTTAGGGAGATAGCAGAGGAAATCGGATTTAAAAAATACCAATAAAATGAGCCAAGATATAATTTCAGATGGATTAAATCAAATGATGAATGCATTAAGAGCAAGAAAGAGTTCAGTTGTAATCAAAAAAACATCTAAAATTTTTTCATCTATTTTAGCAATTGCTAAGTTGAAAGGTTATATTAAAGAATATAAACTAACTAATAATGAACTTAAAGTAGAATTTGAAAAATTAAACAAATGTCAAGCTATAAAACCAAGGTATATGGTTTCAGTTGATGAGATTGGAAAATTTGTCAAAAGATATCTTCCTGCTAAAAATTTTGGGATTATAATTATTTCAACATCAAAAGGTTTGATGACTCATCAAACAGCTATTGAAAAAAACATTGGGGGATGCCTTGTGGCTTATATGTACTAATGAAGAAAAAAATTGTTGAATTTATAGAAATTCCTCAGGGAGTTAGTTGTGAAGTTCAAGGACAGAGTTTAAAGATTGAAAAAAATGGCGAAAAAATAATAAAAGAAATAAAAATACCTGAAACAAAAGTTAAAATTGAAGAAGGAAAAATTACTTTGGAATGTAAAGAGGGAAATAAAAATAATTTTAAAATTATAAAAACTTATATTAAACATATAAAAAACATTTTTGAGGGATTGGATAAGAAATTTTTATATAAATTAGCTTCCTGCAATGTTCATTTTCCTATGACTTTAAAAGTTGATAAAAATTATCTTTTGATAAATAATTTCTTAGGAGAAAAAAATCCGAGAAAGGCTTTGATTTTGGAAGGGGTTGAAGTTTCAATTAAGGGAAGCGATATTATCTTATCTGGAAGAAATAAAGAATTAGTTGGACAAACTGCGGCGAATTTTGAAAAAGCAACGCATATAAAAAATAGAGATAGAAGGGTTTTCCAAGACGGAATATATATTATAGAAAAAGGAGCAACTCAAAATGCGTAAAAAATTTATTAGAACCGATTATTTAATGTACACTAAACTTGGAAAAAATAGAAAAAAACTTCAGAGATGGAGAAGGCCGACAGGAAGACACAATAAAATAAGAACTGGTATGGCTGGACATCCGCCTAAGCCAGCTATAGGATTTAAAAAACCAAAAAATAAAATTGGACTAATTCAAGGACTTAAACTAATTAGAATATTTAATGTTGGAGATTTAGAAAAAGTGAAAAAAGATAATATTGCAGTTATAGCAAAAATCGGTGCAAGAAAAAAATTAGAAGTGATAAAAAAAGCACAAGAAATGAAAATAAAAATATTAAATTTGGGAGGAAAAAATGAAGTTAAATAAAAAGAAAATTCTTGCATCTAAAACTTTAGGAGTCGGAAAAAATAGAATTAAATTTAACTTAGAAAGATTAAAAGATGTTAATGAAGCAATTACAAAACAAGATATTAGAGATTTAGTTGAAAATGGTGCGATATTTATTAAAGAAATTAAGGGTAAGAAAAAGAAGGAAGAAAGAAAAACAAGAAGAAGAGCGGGAAGTGTGAGAAAAAAAGTTGTAAACAAAAAAAGAAAGTATATTATTTTAACAAGAAAACTTAGAACTTATGTCGGAGAATTAAAAAAGCAAGGAAATATTTCTAAAGAGCAATATTTGCAGCTAAGAAAAGAAATAAGAGGTAGTGCTTTCAAAAGCAAATCACATTTAAAGGAGAAAATGGCAAAGACAAAACAAAATGGCAAGAACACTTAAAAGAAGACGAAGAGAAGCAAAAACAGATTACAAATCTAGATTGAATCTTTTGAAATCTGAAAAAATTAGATTAGTAGTTAGAAAAACAAATAGATATATTATTGCTCAATTTGTTGAATCTGATATTGCTAAAGATAAAATTCTATTTGGAATTTCTTCTAAAGATTTACTTGAAAGGGGATGGTCAAAGGAGAACATCGGTAGTTTAAAAAATAAAACTGCGGGCTATTTAACTGGAGCTATGATTGGAAAATTGGGAAAAGAAAAAATTAAAGAAGCAATATTAGATATTGGAATGAATAGGAATGTTAAAAAGTCAAGAATTTATTCTGTTTTGAAGGGCGTTTTGGATGCTGGAATAAAAATTCCCCATAGCAAAGAAAGTCTGCCAGAATTAAATGAAATAAAATCAAATAAAAAAACTGAAAAATATTTTGATAAAATTTTAAAGGAGATTGAAAAATGACAAAAATAATTGAAGAAGCCATAGTTCCGACGCCTGAAGAAATAGAAAAAGTGGAGAAAGTTGTAGAAGGAGTTAGGAAAAAAAGATATGGTGATAGAGATGAAGTCAATTTAGATGCTTGGAATCCAAAAACAAAACTTGGGAAAGATGTTAAATCGGGAAAAGAAAAAGATATTGATAAAATACTTGAAACCGGAAAGAAGATATTAGAATCTGAAATTGTTGATAGTTTATTGCGTTTGGAAAGTGACTTGCTGTTAATTGGGCAAGCTAAAGGAAAATTTGGCGGAGGGAAAAGAAGAGCTTGGAGACAAACACAGAAAAAAACTATGGAAGGGAATGTTATTACATTTTCATCGATGGTTGTTGTTGGAGATAAAAAGGGTCATATTGGGATTGGATATGGGAAAGCAAAAGAAACTCTTCCTGCTAGAACAAAGGCAATGAGAGAAGCTAAACTTAATGTTATAAAAATAAAAATAGGATATGAAAATCCTGAAGAAAAAGTCGGCGAGCCACATACTGTTCCATTTAAGGTAGAAGGAAAATGTGGAAGTGTTAGAATAAAAATTTTGCCTGCTCCTAGAGGAACTGGTCTTGTTGCTGGAGATGAATGCAAGAAAATATTAAGACTTGTTGGAATTAAAGACGCTTATACTATAACGAAGGGGCAGACAAACACGACATTCAATATGGCGAAAGCTTGCATTGATGCGCTCAATAAAACTAATTTAATGAAAACATGATAATTGCAATAAGAATTTCAGGCATTCCGAATATTCCGTATTATGTAGAAGAAACTATGTATAGATTAAGACTTAGAAGAAAATATTCTGCTGTTTTAATTAAGCTAACTGAAGAAAATCTAAAGTTATTAAAAAAATTAAGAAATTATGTTGCTTATGGTGATATTGATAAAGAAACTTTGATTGAGCTGATTAAAAAAAGAGGAATCTCAAATGAAAAAAAGAAAATTGATGCAGAAAAAATTGTTGAACAGATTGACAAAAAAAAATTAGAAGATTTGGGATTGAAACCATTTTTTAGACTGCATCCGCCGAGAAAAGGAATTGACGCAAAAAAACATTTTGGTGTAAAAAAGGGAGTTCTTGGAGATAATAAAAATAAAATTAATGAATTAGTAAGGAGGATGTTGTGATGATATTTCAAGAAGGAAAACCACAGATAATAAAACCAATGTATGGCAAGAAATATCTTCTGTATTTAGGCCGGAGAGAATCAGCTAATGGTTTTTATATTGGGATAAACCATTTAACCGATGATCCTAACAAACCAGAGGGTCATACATTTGTTGAATATCAATTCATAGGGGGTAGGTTGTTGGATATATTTTATGATAAACACTTACATTTTTATTGTACTAGAGATAATAATCCTATCTTAGAAGATGTTTTGTTACTAACTGGATTTAATGCTCCAACTTTTGTTGGTATAAAAGTTGATAAAGTGAATTGCGAGGTTACTAGTTCAGAAGAATCCTTTCTGATCTCTAAAATAAAAGAATGGGAGAAGAATTTAAAATGAAAAAAACACACAAAAGAAAAAAATCTTCACGATTTAGAGGTTCGCACACTCATGGAAGAGGATTTAAGAAAAAGGCAAGAGGAAGCGGACATAGAGGAGGATTTGGAATGGCTGGAACAGGAAAAAGAGGAGACCAGAAAAAAAGTCTTGTAATAAACCTTTATGGAAATGATTATTTTGGAAAGTCTAAAACATTGAGAAGAGGAAAAGCTCCTGTAAAATTAAAAGCGATAAATGTCGGAGATATTGAAAAAAAATTAAATGGATTTATTAAAAAGAAACTTGCTATTGAAAAAAAAGGAATTTGGGAATTGAATTTAGAAGGATACAAAATTCTTGGAGAAGGTGAATTAAAATTAAAAGCTAAAATAAAAGCTTCTTCAGCTTCTGAATCCGCTGTTGAAAAAATTAAGAAAAGTGGAAGTGAGCTTGAGATTTTGAATAAAGAAGAGTAAATTTAGAATTAAAGGAGTGTATAAAGAATTTTCTTAATTTTTATAGGGAGAGTCGTAAGAAGTTCGTTCTTTGATTTGATATTTTTATTTATATTCAATTAGTTTTTTGTGTGTTTCAATTATATAATTTATAGATTTCTTAAGTTCTTCAACTGATTCGATAAATTTATTTCTTTCTATTTTATTGACTTTTATTTTAGTCACATTTATAATTTTTCCTTGCTTTACTTCACAAGGTAATGAAATTGATATATCTTTTACTCCAAGATAATTATCTTTAAGATAAAAAGAAATGTGAATTACTTCCTTCTTATTTGAATTTAATTTTTCAAAAAATTCTTTGAAATTAATTCCCGCCATTTTGTGAGGTATTCCATTTTCTCTAATATTCGCTAAAAGAGAGTTATCTATTTTTTAGATAATTCATCATATTCTTTTTCACTTTTCAAATTAATAGGTGGGATTGCTTTTCCATGGGTTCCAATACAATAAATTTTTTCTCCGAGATTTTTTTCGTATCTTTTTGCATCAAGTTCTAATCCAAAACCTAGAACATTTTCCCTATTCAACATTATTCTAAGATAATTCGTTATCTCATCAACAGGATTTGTTACAACTATTATCTTTGTCTTTTGTGAGAAATTTTTTAAGTCTTCTATTAAATGAGTTATTGCTCCTATATTAAATTTTAATTCATCCTGTCTAACTTCGTAAGTTGTTTTTCTTTTATAGAAACTTTCTTCTCTTGCACTATCACTCATACCTGATAAAGTAATCAGAATATAATCTACATCTTTAAGAGCTTTTATTTCTTCAGTTACTTTTACTTTCTTGTTATTTAAGTAAGAAGATAACAATTCTGAACTTTTTGAAGTTCTACTATAAAGAAAGAGATTTTTAACAAAATTTAAATTAATTAAATTTTCAGCAATTGTCCTTCCTGTTCTTCCGCAACCAACTAATAATATGTTCATAAGTAATATTATCAATCTTGTTTTATTAATGTTTCTTTATATAATTAGTAAAATGAATCAGTTAATTCTTTATTTTATTTTAAAAAAAATTCTTAATTTTTCTACAACTCCATGCCTTCTTCAACAGCCCTTTTTACAATTCCTATTTGATTCCTTTTTTCGTTAAATTCTTCAAGAGTATAACATAGAGGTTCAAGAACAATTAATCCTCTCCAAAGTTTTGCGACTGAACCAAGTCTTCTCGGCCATTTAATATTTTTGAATTTATCGCTAACTATCACCAAATCAATATCACTATAAACCAAATTATCTTTTCTTGCACGACTTCCAAATAAAATAATTTTCTTTGGAGAAAATTGTTTATTTAATTTGACTTTGAAATCCTTAATCCATTTTTTTACATCCTTATTTTTAATCTCAACCATTCTATTACCTCCTTTGTTTTTTCAAAATATTCAGAAGCAATTTCCTCGTCATATAAGTCACTTGTTATTCCATAAGCCGCGTCGGGATATCTTGTATTTACAAAAGCAGGAGTAATTTCTCTTAAAAAACTAAAGAATTTTTTTGGAACTCCTGTTTCAGATGCAAGATAAATAAGAGAATGAGTAAAATCAGGGCTTTTATTTTTTTTAAAAATGAAATATGCCTTTAAACCTTTTTCTAAAGATTGTTGACATAAAAAAACTACTAAATGATATTCTTCAATAGAAAAGTTTTTCTCTGCGCTCTCTAAATCTTTCTCTGATTGCCTAAACCAAATATCAATTTCTTTTCTCATATTAATTTAGAATAACTATTCTTTATATAATTTTACAAAGCGCTAAGCTTTAAAAACTTCTTTTCTTAATCAAAGATATTATGGTATTAAAAGATATTTTGGCAAATTTACCAGAAGTTAAAAAGCCAATTGAAAAAAAAGTCAGCTTTAATGTTAAACTAAAATGGACTTTGATTGTTCTTGCTTGTTTTTTTATTTTGTCTAATATTTATCTTTATGGAATTACTAAAAACGCTCTTGAGAATTTTCAAGGACTTGCAATTTTATTAGGAACTGATTTTGGTAGCATAATTAGTTTAGGAATTGGACCAATAGTTATGTCTTCAATTATTTTGCAGTTGCTTGTTGGAGCAGGAATATTGGCTATTGATACAAATACGCCCGATGGAAGGAAATATTTTCAATCTCTACAAAAATTAGGGGTTTTATTTTTTATTTTATTTGAAGCGATAGTTTATGTTGTTATGGGGGGGTTTCAAGCAGCAGAAGGACTTACTTTGATAGTTATTGGGCAACTTATCCTTGGTGGATTGTGTATAATGTTAATGGATGAGGTTGTTCAGAAATGGGGTTTTGGCTCTGGAATTTCATTATTTATCGTTGCTGGAGTAGCTCGTCAATTATTTACTTCACTATTTCAATTCATTAGCCCTACTGGAGAAAATTGTTTGAGTGATTTTGCTGGAACAGAATGTGGTGGAAGATTGTTAGTTATTTTGCAGTCAATAATTAATGGAAATCCGACAGGAGTTTTCTCTGCTATTGCAACAATTATCGTTACTATAATTATTTTCATGGCTGTTGTTTGGGCGCAAAATTTGAAAGTTGAGATCCCGCTTTCTTATGAGAAATTGAGAGGATATGGAATTAAATGGCCTTTGCAGTTTTTCTATGCTTCAGTTATTCCAATAATTATAACTGCAGCTTTAGCTGCAAATATTCAGTTGTTTGGAAGTTTGCTTGAAAATTGGCTTGGAAAACCTACATTTTTAGGAAGTTTTTCTCAAGGTGTTGCGACTTCTGGATTAGCTTACTGGCTTAGCAGTTCTAATTTGCTTGATTCAATAATAAGAGGTAGTTATCAATCTGTTCAAGTACTGCAAGCAATAATTCATATAGGATTTTATATGGTTTCTGCTGCAGTGTTTTCTGTTTTATGGGTGAAGACTGCTGGAATGGACGAACATAGTCAAGCGAAAAAAATTCTTGCTTCGGGATTACAAATTCCTGGATTTAGAAGAGATGAAAGAGTTTTGGAATCTATTTTGAAAAGATATATTTTACCATTAACGGTGATGGGGGGGTTGGCGATTGGAGCTTTAGCTGCTTTTTCTGACATTCTTGGGGCTTTAACTTCTGGAACTTCTATATTGCTTGCTGTAATGATTATGTATCAAATGTACGAAAGTATTGCTCAACAACACGCGATGGATATGCATCCTGCGTTGAGAAAAATGATGGGTTAAGAGATGAGCAAAGCACTAAAAATTTTATTTTTTATATCGTTGGCGGGAATAGCGATAGCTTTTTTTTGGGATAATATTCCATTTGTTAAAAATTCTGTTGAAGGAATATTGAATCCTACTGCTGGAAATTTATTGGATTGGAATATTAATTATGGGATGATAATTATTGTTGGAATTATTATGTTGATTATAACTCTTCTTCAAAAATATACAACAGACAATGAATTACTTAGGGAGATAAAGCAAGAACAAAAAATGCTAAATGAAGAAATGAAGAAATACAAAGACAATCCTGAAAAAATTTTAGAGCTAAATAAAAAATCTTTGGAATTAATTCCTAAAACTCTTGATGTTACAATGAGGCCAACACTTTTTACATTTATTCCGATTATTTTATTTTTTAGATGGTTTGGAGATTATTTTGCACAACATTCGGTAAAAATATTTGGATTTTTTTCTTGGTTTTGGGCTTATTTAATTTTTTCAATTGTATTTTCTATTATTTACAGGAAATTGTTTAAGTTGCCTTAGAAATCTGGGACAATAATTGATTTATTTGGAATTTCTTTTTCAAAAACTTCATTTAAATTATTTAGTTTAATTATTGAAGGATGAAAATGCATTAGTGAGGCTGAATGATTTTCCCCTACAGCATATATTTTTTATTGTTAATGCAATTCCCAATTCTACAAACATATCAATTCCGCTTTCATCAGTTGTCAAGAACCAGCCAAAGTGACTGACGTGCTGGTTCTTGAGCATGCTCAAGAATTATTTTTGCGCAAACTCGTTACTTAAGTGGTGAGTAAGTAAAAATAATTCTTGACATATTAAAACGAAAACATCAGAATTTGAGATTGCATTGAATATGTTATTAGAAATATTTTTCATCAAATTTAGATTTTCATTAAAATTATTGAAAATTGGTAAGGTAGTTCAATCAAATTCTACTTGCTCGCCTTTTTCTTTTAATTGATTTATAATAGAAGAAATTTTAGATTTGTGTTTTGTTCTTGATGCAAAATACCATTTCATAATTATTTAACAAATTTTTTTAAAGATTCTCCGTAAAGGCGAACTAATTTTTGGTCTGTTAATTTTATGTATCCGACGTCAAATCTTTCTATGTCAAAATTTTTATCTAAAGTGTCTTTGAAAATTTTTATTGTGAATTTTATTGCTTCTTCAATTGTTATATTTTCTTTTAGGTCTCTTCTTAAAATTTCTTTAATTTTTTCTGCGTTTTCTCCGATTGCGTTTGCCTTATATGCTAAGAAATTTCCCATAACGTCTGAAGTGTAAAGATGTCCCTTACCTTTATTTACACCTGCAACTAACATTGCGACTGCAAAGGGTCTTGCACCGCCGTATTGAGTGAACATTTGTTTTTTATCTGCGATTGCGCGCATAATTGTTATTGGCTCAATTGGAGAATCATAAGTAACTCTATTTTGCTGGGCTAAAATTTGTGCATGGTCAATTAAAATTCTTGCGTCGGATAAAATTCCTGCACCTGTAGAAATTATATGTTCATCAATTTCAAAAATTTTGTTTGCTGATTCAGGAGCAATTAATTTGTCTCTAATTCTTCTATCTGCAATTACCATTACTCCATCTTTGCAAATAATTCCAATACTTGAGCTTCCAAACCCAATTGTTTTTTCTGCGTATTCTACTTGAAGCAAATGTCCTTCAGGAGAAAACATTGTGGCTGATCTATCGTAGCCCATTGCTTGATGCTGTAGTTCTGTTGGCATATCCATTTTAGAAATTCACCTAAAACTAATTTCGCACAGAGGTATTTAAGCTTTACTGAAATGAAATTTTATATAAATGTTTATAAAATAATTATTTTGAGAATTGGTATGAAAAGTCTCGAAGATGAAGTTAATGAAATATTTATTAAACATATAGGGGAATTGGAAGAATCTAAAATTAATTATGAAAAAACCATAAGGGGATTGGGTGGGGATAGTTTAGATGAAGTGGAAATAATTATACCTCTTGAAGGGCCGTATAAAATTAAATTTGAAGGAAATGAATTTTATAATAGACCTGTTTGCGAAATAATAAATTATATAAGGAGTAATTCCAATAGATAAAAATGGCAAATGTAACTGCAAGAATAAAAGTTAAGGGAAAAAATTATGAAATAAAGGTTAATTTAGATGAGGCTTTAAAATTTAGAGAAGGAAAGGGAGATATAATTTCTGCACTTGATTGCAACGCTGTTTTCTATGATGTTGATAAAGGAAATGTTGCTTCTAATTCAGATTTGAAAGATGCTTTTGGGACAACAGAGTTATATGAAATTGTGAAAAAAATTATTCAGAAAGGAGAAGTTCAAAAAACACAAGAATTTAGAGATGCTGAAAAAGAAGCAAGGATAAAACAAGTCATTGATTTAATTTTGAGAAACGCAGTTGACCAGCATGGAAGACCTTATACTGAAGAGAGAATAAAGAGAGCAGTTTCCGAGGTTTATTTTAATTTTGATAAAAGACCTGCTGAGCAACAGATGAATGAACTTGTAAATAAATTAAAAGAAGTAATTCCAATTAGAATTGAAGTAAAAAAAATTAAATTAAAAATTCCTGCAAGATATACTGGACAGATTTATGGAATAATCAATAATTATAAGGAAGAAGAAAATTGGCTTGTTAACGGGGATTTAGAAGTTGTTATTGTAATTCCTGCTGGATTTCAATTGGACTTTTTTGATAGATTAAATTCTGTAACTCATGGAGCGATTCAATCGGAAGAAATTGTTGGAAAGTAATGGAAACAGCTGATGAATTTATTGAGAGGAAAAATAAAAAATTTCTGGAAGATAAAAATAAACCGATGAAAGTAAAAGACATTGGAAGACGAGGAAAAATTAATTGGATAAGGGAAGATTGGATATTTATGCCACAAACCAATTATCCTGAAAAAGTATTTGTTGTTGAAAGATTTAGAAGAGATATAATTGAAGGTAAAACTGCAAACAAATTTGGAAGTAAACTGGGAGATATAGAATACAGAATAGGGTATTATATTGTCGGAAAAATAGGAAATAAAAAAGGGAAATGGACTTGGGGGCAATATTGTCTAATTATACCAAAAGAAGATTTAGATAAATTAATAAAATTAGCAAGAGAGAAAGAAGTTATCTCTTAAAATATTTGAAACCAAAATATTTTTAAATACGTAAATATAACAAATTTTGTTGTTCAGCAAGTGAAAGAATATTAAGCTAAGCTGTTTATTAATTACAATGGAATATAATAATGAAATTTATGATAATTTAGATTCTGAATCTGATGAAGTAGGTAAAAAAAGAAAAATTGTTGTGCCTGGAGAAATAATTGTTTCTGGAGAGGATTTTCTTCCTGGAGAAGGGACGAGAAGAGAAGGCAACGATGTTTTGGCAAGCAGATTTGGAATTGCTGAAGAAATGGGCCGAGTTGTAAAAGTTATACAGGTAACAGGAGCTTATGTTCCAAGAAAAAATAATGTTGTTGTTGGTAGAGTAGCTGATATTACTTTTTCAGGTTGGCTTATTGATATTGATACGCCGACTTCTGGATTTTTATCTATTGAAGAATTTCCGAGATATATTAACAAAAATGAAATGGAAAGGTATATGGGTATTGGGGATGTTGTGGCTGTAAAAATATGGAATGTAAAAAGCAAGGGAATTGATTTATCATTGAAAGGAAAGGGTTTAGGAAAATTAGAAGGGGGTTTTGTTTTTAAAGTTATTCCGAGCAGAGTACCTAGAATTATTGGAAAAGAGGGTAGTATGATTGGACTAATCAAAGAAAAAACAAAATGTAATGTTAGTGTTGGGCAAAATGGATGGGTTTGGATAAATGGAGAAACAATTGATTCAGAAATTTTAGCAAGAAAGGCAATAGAATTTGTAAATGAAAATGTTCATGTAAATGGATTAACAGATAAAATGGGGGAATGGTTTGAAAAAAATGGTATTTAAAAGAATTGATGGAAGGGGGGCAACTGAATTAAGGCCAATGATTGCTAAAGTTGGTGTTGTTCCGAATGCTGACGGCTCTGCTATGTTTGCTTTTGGAGATACAATTGCAATTGCTGCTGTTTATGGACCAAGATTATTACATCCTCAACATATGCAAGACCCTACAACTGCAATTTTAAGATGTAATTATGATTTGCTTAGTTTTTCTGTTTATGATAGAAAAAAACCAGGGCCATCGAGAAGATCTCAAGAAATCTCTAAAGTAACTGAATGGGCGTTGGCTCCAGTCTTAGAATTACAAAGTTTTCCAAACACAGTTATTGATGTTCAGATTTATATTTTACAAGCAGATGCTGGAACAAGAGCCGCAGGAATAAATGCAGCGTCACTTGCACTGGCTCATGCAGGAATTCCTATGAAAAATTTAGTGTGTTCTGTTGCTTTAGGTAAATTAGACAAACATTTAGTTGTTGATGTGAATAAAGATGAAGAAGATTTTAAAGAGGGAGAGGGTGCGACTGATTTTGCAATTGCTAAAATTGCCAAAAGTGATGTTTTTACTCTAATGCAAATGGATGGAAAAATTCAGCCAGAGATTGTTAAAGAAATATTAAAACTTTCAAAAGATGCATGCGATAAGATTTATGAAGTTCAAAAAAAAGTATTGAAGGAGGTTTTTGAATAATGGATGCAACAAGTTTAACAAAAAAGAAATTTAAAGAAATGTTTTTAGCTGGAAAAAGATTTGATGGAAGAGATCTGTTAGATCTTAGAGAAATAAAAATAGAATATGAAGTTTCAAATAAAGCGGAAGGAAGTGTGAGAGTTAAACTGGGAAAAACAGAAGTTGTTGTTGGGATTAAGCTTGGAGTTGGTGAGCCATATCCTGATTCACTTGATGGAGGAAATTTAATGGTTTCTGCAGATTTACTTCCTTTGGCATCTCCGAAATTTGAGGGGGGCCCTCCGAAATTTCAAGCAATTGAACTTCCAAGATTAGTTGATCGAGCAATTAGAGAATCTGGGATGATTGACCTTGAAAAACTTTCAATAGAAAAAGGGAAAAAAGTTTGGACGATTTTTATTGACATCTATCCTATAAATGACGACGGAAATTTAATTGATGTTTCTACAATTGCATCTATTCTTGCCTTAAGAAAAACTACAATTCCAAAATTAGATAAAGATGGGAATGTTAAATATAAAGAAAAGACAAAAGATAAACTACCTCTTTCCAAAGAAATTAATCCTATATCTTTTACATTTTACAAGCTTGGAGAATCTATAATCTTAGATCCAACGAGGGAAGAGGAGGAAGCGTGTGATGTTAGAATAACTTGGGGAATCTCTAAATGGAAAGGACAATATATGATAAATTCGTGCCAAAAAAGTGGTGGGGTTCCATTTAATGAAAAAGAAATTTTTGAAATAATGAATGTAATTCAGAAAAAATATGAACAAGTCAGCGAAAAGCTTAAAAAGTTTCTATAAAGCTATTAAACTATGAACAAACAGAAAGAAAATTTTACCAGATATGAATTAGCGAGAATCATTGGAGCGAGGGCCTTACAGATTGCTATGGATGCACCGATATTAATAAAAATTTCTGATGATGAATTGAAAAAAATTAGATATGATTCTATAAAAATTGCTGAAAAAGAACTTGAAGCTGATGCCTTGCCGATAACAATTCATAGACCAAATCCTAAAAAAAGACAAGGTAAAATAGAAACCATTAAAGAAGAGAATGTCAGTGATGATGAATTGATTGCAAAAGAACAGGAAATTGAAAAGGAAATTCATGAAAATATTGAAGAGTATAGTTTAGTACAAGAAGACGAAGAGTCGGCAGAAACTGAAGAGATAAAAATTGAAGAACAATAAATAGTTATGATAATACAAAATATTTCTGCGAGAAAAATAAAAGATTCTAGAGATAATGAAACAATAGAAGTTAGTGTGAACAATTCTAATGCCTCATCTCCTTCTGGAAAATCAACTGGAAAATATGAAAGCAGAGAATATTTAAAAAATTTAGATTGGAATGTTAATTTTCTTAATTTAGAAAAAAGTTTTTTAATCGGATTAGAAATAAAAAAGTTTGAAGATTTAGAAATTGTTGAAAAAAAAATTATTAAAGAATTAAAATTAAAAAAAGTCCAAGAATTTGGAGCAAATTCACTTTTTGCTTTAGAATCTGTAATTTTAAAAGCTCTTGCTGTTTCTGAAAAAAAAGAATTGTGGGAAATTATTAATCCTAAAGCAAAAAAAATTCCAATACCTTTAGGAAATATAATTGGTGGGGGTCTACATAGTTCTAAATTTAAAAATCATACGAATTTCCAAGAATTTTTGATAATTCCATTTTCTAAAAAATTTGAAAAAAATTATAATATTATGAAAAAAATTTATTTAAAAATTGGGGAAAAATTTAACCTGAAAAAAATAAACGATGAGGGCGCTTGGCAAACAGAATTTGATGAAGAGAAAATATTAGAAATATTGTCTGAATTTAAAAGAGAAGTTAGAATTGGAATTGATGTTGCTTCAACTCATTTTTATAAAAATAAATTTTATGATTATAAAAATAAAAAATTAAATGAAAAAAATCAGATATTTTATATAAATAATTTGATTAAAAAATATAAAATCTTTTATATTGAAGATCCATTATATGAGGAAGATTTTAATGGATTTTCAAAAATAAATAAAAAATCTTTTGTTTGTGGAGATGATTTAACTGCTACACAAATAAATAGATTGAAAAAGTCTATTGAAAAAAATTCTATTAATTGCATGATAACAAAACCAAATCAAAATGGTTCTTTAATTGAACTAAAAGAAATAATTTCTATTTGTAAAAAAAATAATATTAAAACAGTTATGTCACATAGGTCTGGAGAAACGACAGATAATTCTTTAGCCGATTATGCTTTTGGTTTTCAAACCGATTTTATTAAAACAGGAATTGCAACAAAATGGAGAGAAGTTAAATTGAATAGATTGGAAGAGATAGAAAAATCTCTAAAAAATAGATAATTGGTTGTTTATTCAAGAAGATTTAAAAACCCTTTTTCTTTTGCACAATCATGCCTAAGAAAAAGAAAGAATCTCTATTGGAAAAAACAGAAGAAGTCTTAGATAAAATTATTGAAAAAACAAAAGAAGAAATAAGAAACGTTGAAGAAGTATTTTCTAAAGAAGACTCGGAGAAAAAAACTAAAGAAGATAGACTTACAAAGCTAAAAGAAAAAGCAAAAGCTCTTGAAAGTTCTTTAGAAGATGTAAAAGACATTGATTTAAAGAAAAAAGTTAAAGAAGAAGAGGAAAAGAAAGAGACAATTGTTCCGATGGAAGAATATCTTAAGTCTTCAATTCATTTAGGAACAAGAGTTATCACCCCAAATATGAAAAAATATGTTTATAGAAGAAGGGCTGATGGGCTTGCTGTTTTTAATACGGCTTTGTTAGATAACTTATTACTTGAGGGTGCTGAATATCTTGCAAAATTTCCACCAGAACAAGTTGTTGTTGTATGTAAGAGAGAAGCGGGTTGGAAAGCAGTTAAAAAATTTTCCGAGATAACTGAAATAAAGAATTTCACTAAAAAATATCCTGCTGGTATTTTAACAAACACACAACTGGAAAATTTTGCAGAATTTGAATTGGTTTTAATTTGTGATCCGTGGATTGATAAAAATGCATTGACTGACGCTAATAGAATAAAAATTCCAGTTTTATCAATCTGTGATACAAATAACTATACAAATGGTATAACAAAAATAATTCCTGGAAATAACAAGAGTGCGAAAAGTTTAGGGATGATATTTTACATTTTATCAAAAATTTATTATGAGAGAAAAAAATTAAAAACAGAAGAGCCGAAGATCCAAGATTTTGTGGATAATTGGGATAATTTGCAACCTCCGAAATAAGAACCCTCTCGACTTTATAGGAGACTTTTATTCGAGAGGATATGATTATAGATATACTTTCTGTCAAACAATTAAAGAAAACATTAAACCCTATAAAATTATAGAAATCGTATAATACAAAACCTTAAAAAGAGTCATTTATTTCATATGTTGTGGGATAGGGAGACTTATTCTTACGGAATGTAGATGATTATCAAGAAAGGCGATAATATAAAAGTAAATTATGAAGGTTCATTTGGGAGCGGAGCAATTTTTGACTCGTCGTATCATGGAGACCACAAACACCCATTGAGCTTTGTTGTTGGAGCTGGGCAAGTTATAAAGGGATTTGATGAAGGAGTTGTTGGTATGGGGGAAGGAGAAGAAAAAGAAATTAGAGTAAAACCTTCTGAAGGATATGGAGAATATAGACAAGAACTTAAGAAAACTATTTCTAAAACTGAACTTGAAAATATTCCTAATTTGAAAAAGGGGATGGTTTTAACTATGCAGACACCTCAAGGAAATATTCCCTTAACTATTGTTGATATTAAAGAAAATGATGTTGTTCTTGACTTAAATCATCCTCTTGTAGGAAAAGAATTGATATTTAATATAAAGATTGAAGAAATAGTAAATACAGGGAAGGAGGGCAATATGGAAAGAAGATTTAACGGACCTAGACGCGATAATCGGTTTGGCGGTGGAAGAAGAGATTTTGGACCAAGAGAAATGCACAAGGCTGTTTGCGCAGAATGTAAGCAAGAATGTGAAGTTCCTTTTAAACCAATACAAGACAAACCAGTTTATTGTAAAGAATGTTATAGTAAAAGAAGAGCATTCTAAATTTAAAGATTGTTCGTTTAATAAAACTTAAACAAACTTTATTCTTTGCTTTATTTTTTTATTTTTGATTAAAAGTTTTAGTGTGTGTTAAACGAACTTGATTTATTGTATATAAATTAAAAAAAGTTTTAGATTTATGAATAAAAATTTGGAAAATCTAATAAAAGAGAGACTGTATAAGAGCACACTTTTTTTAGGTAGTTGTGCTATAGGAATTTGTTGCGGAGGAAATGAAAGAGGATATCAACATTTACAGAATTTTATTACTACGGGACTTTTTCCAGGGTTATTTTGTCCGTTAGTTGATAAGAGTTGTGGAAGGGATAATGAAAATATTGTTATAAAAAAAACATATATAACAACAAGATTTATTTTAAGCCAGTATGTAAAACAGGCTATAAACCAAATAAATTATTAATAATTTCGTGTTCGTTTAATGTATCTTGTGCGAACTTTTAGGGATATTTAGAATAAAATATAAGGTTTTTTGTAAAGTTTGGTAAATTCTTTGTTTAATTCTTTTTTATCAACACCTAAATCGTGATACCAATTATATATCATATTTTCTCTAATTATAAAATGAGCATTAGCAACTTTCATAAGATAACTATATCTAAAATATAAAATAACTGCTAAAACTAATAGTAATGAACTCCAAAGAAAGGCCTCTTCTTTAGAAACAAAAATAGGGATAGACGAAAATAAAATAGTTATTAGCGCAACTAAAATCGCTAATGAACCAAACAACTTAACAGCGGCATCATTATAATTAAACTTATCAAGCTCTTGATGTTTTGACCAAATAGCTATTTTATCTCTGATTAATTTTTCTTTATTTTTAATTGTTTTAACTATTTTCATAAACGATGATTTCCTCTTTATAATCTCCAGAACCACAATTTGGGCATTTTTTTATTTTATCTAAAGATTCAAATTGTGCATCTACATTTCTTTGTGATTGTGTAGACGCTCCAATATTTCCTACTAACGCTGTTCCAACTCCCAAAAGAGAACTTAAAATAGAGCTTGTTGATAATTGTTTTTCTCTTTTTACTAATGAATGCCATACCCTACCACATTGATTACATTTTCTTTTATATTCTCTAATCTTATTATTTTCTTTCTCAACCTCTTTAATTTTAAATTCTTCTTTCTTTAATTCTTTTATTTCTGATTTTTCTTTTTTCTTTACCCAACAATTCTTACAATAATCATACTTTTCATCATTATAAGTACCAAAAAAAGAAATTTTTTTCTTGCAATTAAAGCATATAGCCATAGTAATAAATAAAAGTTATATTTAATAAACTTTTGTGTGTCGGGCGCGAACGGCGCTTCGCGCCTGTTTTTTATTGTGGTTTTATTTTGGATTAAAACGAACTTTTCCTTGTTCTGAAAAATTTAATTTTTGATTAAAAGTTTAAGCATTAAATTTTTGATTCAAAAAAAATTTTAAAACTATTTGGTAGAATAATAAATTAAAAAAATAAAAATAAAAATTGTTTGTTTATTCTTTGAAGACCTTCACTAATCCAAAAATACCACAAAGAGCTATAATAGTATAAACTATGTTGCTAAATGTTGGACCTAATTTTTCAATAACGTTCCAATCTAAAGCCGCTAAACCCCAATTAATCGCTCCGATGTTAGCAAGGACTAGTGCTGTTTTTGTAAGACCACTCATTTTATTTACCTCCTTTCAGAAAGAACATATTTTAATGTAGTTTTTTCTATTTAAATACTTTTAGTCTTTGAGAATTTTTGAAGTTATAAAAATTAAAATTACTCCGAATAGAGTTATTGTTAGAGCGGTGTAAATTTCTGAAAGATAGTGTTCTCTTTGAACGTCTAAAAATCTTGAAACATAATTTTGAAATGAATCAAAAATTGCGTTTCTCCATGCAAAAGCTATTGTGAATCCTATTGCGGCTGTTACTGCGAGACGAATTTGCCTCTTAAATTCTTTGTTAAAAGAGTGATTTACTCGAAAGATTTTCATAGGAGGGTTAAGAGAAGGGCTTTTATTAATTTTTCTTTTTGGTTTTTTTAAAAAATAAATAATTTATTGTTGATAGAGAATGAAATTATTATTTAAAACTATATTTAGCGCGACGGCGCTTCGCGCCTAGATTTTATTGTGGTTTTATTTTGGATTAATAATAATTTAGGTGTTTAAGGGTGTTTAAACAGCTGTTTATTTTTTTATTAGGGGTGTTTAAAATATTTTTTTGGCTTTTAGATGTTGTAAAATCTATTTAAATTTTTTTGATATATTTTCTTATTAAAGCTTTAAAACGCAAGATTTATATATTAGGGAGTTTGTTATAAAAATATGTTTGATTGGTTTTTTAGAAAAAAAGAAAAAAAAGATGATGAAGAAATTAAAAAAAGTTTTTCTAATGTTAAAAAAGATATAGATGCTGTTGGAAAGTGGATTAAACACCTTGATTCTCAAGATAAAAAGTTATTTGATGTTATTTTTGAACTAAGAGAAGAAATATCGTCGATAAAAAATGATGTTGATGGATTGAGAGAAGTGATAAATATTGTGAATGATGTAGAAAAAAACAAACAGGTGTTTAAAAAATTGCCTGTTTATGGTAAACAAACAGGTGTTTATGGTGTTGAAAATAATGTTCAAACACCTGTTCAAACAGGTAATTTTTATGAAATTTTAAAAAATCTTTCAAGTAATGAAAGGTTATTAATTTTCACATTAATGAATAATGAAATGAAATTAAGTTATGAAGATTTAGCCCTTCTTTTAGGAAAAGAGAGATCTACTATAAGAGGTCAAATAAATAGTATAAAACAGAAAAGTGAGAGCTTAATTGAAGAAATAATAGAAAAAAATGGGAAAAAGAGAGTGTTTATACCTAAAGAAATTAAAGAAAAACTTGCAAAATATGCAAAAGTGAGAGTAAAAAGAGGAAAAAAAGAGGAAATTTATGAAAAAAGTGAAGTAAATAATGAATAAAAATGAAATAAAAAGGAAGTGAGAGCTTAATTGAAGAAATTTTAGCTAAAAAGTGAGGGAAAATTGCAAAAAAATTCAATTTTTCTGAGGATGAAATTGAAATAAAATTTTTCAGAATAAAAAGAGAGAATTAAGTGGAACTATAATTAAGTTATTCGTTTAAGAGAATAACTATTTAAGATTCCTTAAAGATAAAATTGTATTTAGGGTGGTAATTTTCTTTAAAGAAGAGTCTATTTTCAAAATAATTTTTTTGTTATTTTCTTTGTTTTTTTGGATTGGAATGCCCTTTTTTATCATTTTTTGGATATAATCTCTTATTGAACTTTCTGAAAGAGATAATTTTTGAGCCAGAAGAGGGTAATCGACGACAAATCCTTGCTCTTCCAATTGATAAATTAATGAAAAAACAACTGCTTCTTGATTTGTTAATTTTATAAATAAATTTCTTAAATCTTTTTTAATTGTATCTAATGAATCTAATATTGATGACATTTTTCTAATTCGTTCTACCCTTTCTAAAGGTTCGTTTAATGTCTGTCTGTCTGTTGGTTTGTCTGTCTGTCTGTCTGTTGGAACCCTATCATTTCCAGTGGAAATATTTAAATTTTGGGTTTTTAGAGCTTTAAAAGATAAATTTTCAGAAAATCTAGTATTGTCTGTTGGAAAATTAGAAATATTTGGTTGATTTGACATGATATGTGTTGGTTTGTCTGTCTGTTGTAATAAAGTTCGTTTAATCTCTAAAAATTCTTTAGAAATGAGTAAAATTTCTTCTTTAAGATTTTGAATGTCTTTTTTTGCTTTTGAAAAAGCTTCTTTTATTAAATCCATATAAAAAGATATTGAAAGAGTATAAAGATTTTATTGTTGCCGATTTTTATAAATTTGAAACACTTCTTTTGATAAACGCCATCTCTGCCTTTTTATATAAGATGTTCCTTTAGAATTTTTGTTTATTTCTATAATTAAAGAATTTTTTTTTAAATCTAAGAGAATTTTTTTAGTATACTCTTCATCGCGGGCTATTTCTTTAGCAATCTCTGAAGTAAATCTAGACTCGGGAGAAATAGTGAATAGAAAATATAGAATTTGTTCTGAAATTTTTTGTTGCTTTTCTTTAGATATTTGAGGCATATTATATTTAAAAAGAGTATTTATTTAAAGATATAGCAGACTAATTTAATTTTTCGGTAAGATAATTTATCCACTAATAGTAAACCAATACTTATGTATTGAATAAATTAATTGGTTTAGTATATTCAATTAGATTTTTAAATTTGATAATTTGAACTTGTTGATGAGCCAAATTAAATTTATTGAATCGAGTAATAGTTCTGAAATAAAAGAGGTTTTAAATTCTTTTGTGAGTGAATGGTTTTTCTCAAAGTTTAAAGATTTTTCAGAAACGCAAAAATATGGGGTTTTGCCTATAAGAAATAGAAGGAATATTTTAGTCAGCGCACCAACTGGAGGAACAAAAACTCTAACCGCTTTCTTAAGTATTTTGAATTATTTAGTTGAACTTGCTTTAAAAAAAGAATTAGAAAATAAAATTTATGCTGTTTATTGTTCCCCATTAAAAGCCCTAAGTAATGATATTTTTGTAAATTTAATTACACCCTTAGAGGAAATTTTTCAATTGATAAAGTGTAATGGAATTGAAATTCAAGAAATTAGAGTGGGATTGAGAACAGGGGATACAAGTGTTAAGGAAAGAAATAAAATGATTAAGAATGTTCCCCATATTTTAATTACAACTCCTGAGAGTTTGGCGATAATTTTAACGACTAAAAAATTTGTTGATAATATTAGGGCTTTGGAATTTATTATTATTGATGAGATTCATGCTCTGACTAATAAAAGGGGTGTCTATTTGTCTTTGACTTTGGAAAGAGTTTGTGAAATAAGTTTGATTGAACCTGTTAGAATTGGATTAAGTGCAACTATTTCACCATTAGAAGAAATTGGAAAGTTTTTAGTTGGAAATGAAAGAGATTGTGATATTGCAAATGTGAATTTAAAAAAGGATATTGAAATTAGTTTGGATTTTCCTGGAGAGAGTATTTTGGAAGCTGAGAGTTTTGAGAGTCAGAGAGAACTTTATAAAATTTTAGATAAAATAATTGAGAATCATAAAACAACTTTGATTTTTACTAATACGCGGGCAGCGACAGAAAGAATTGTTCATCATCTTGAAATGCAATTTCCTGGAAAATATTTTGGTATGATTGGAACGCATCATAGTTCTATGAGCAAGAATGAAAGATTTAGCATTGAGGAAAGATTAAGGAAAGGAGAATTAAAAGTTGTTGTTTCCTCAACGAGTTTGGAGCTTGGAATTGATATTGGAAGTATTGATATTGTTGTTTTGTTGAGGTCTCCGAAAAGTGTTGCGAGAGCATTGCAGAGAATTGGAAGGGCAGGACATAAACTTTATGATCATCCTAAAGGTGAATTTTTAGTTTTAGATAGAGATGATTTAGTTGAATGCAGTGTGATGATGAAAAGTATGATTGAAAAACAGATTGATAAAGTTGAAATTCTAAAAAATGCTCTTGATGTTTTGAGCCAGCAGATTTATGGAATGGTGATAAGTAAAATTTGGAATGTAGATGATATGTTAAAAATTATAAGAAAAAGTTATTGTTATAAAGATTTGAGTAAAGATGATTTTTATTCTGTTTTAAGCTACCTATCTGGAGAGTATGCTCTGGAACATAGAAATGTTTATGCGAAAATTTGGTATGATAAAACTAAAAATCAAATAGGAAAAAAAGGTAAACTTGCTCGTGTTATTTATATAACTAATGTGGGGACGATTCCAGATGAGAGTTTTATTGAAGTTATTATACAAAACCCTAGTGAAAGAAAAGGACAAAGTGCTGGAAAAATTGATGAAGGTTTTTTGGAAAGAATAAGGAGTGGGGATGTATTTGTTTTAGGTGGACAGAAATATAAATTTCTTTATACGAGAGGTATGAAAGCTTATGTTCAAGCTGATGTTTCTCAAAATCCAACTATTCCCTCTTGGTTTTCTGAAATGATGCCTTTAAGTTTTGATCTTGCCATTTCCATTGGAAAATTTAGAAGATTGATAAAAGAGAGATTAAAAGATAAAAAAGAGTGTGTTGAATTTATTCAAGAATATGTTTATTGTAAAAAAGAGATTGCTGAAGAAATTTATGATTATTTTTATGAACAAAACAAATTTAGTTTGGTTCCTGATGATAAGACAATTGTTGTTGAGCAGTTTAAAGAAGATAAAAGAGAATTTTTTGTTTTTCATAGTTTGTTTGGAAGAAGAGTAAATGATGTTTTGTCAAGAGCTTATGAGTATGCTGCTGGTAGATTAAGATATAGAGATATTCTTATTGGTATTAATGATAATGGTTTTTTTATTTCGGGAGAGGAAATCGATATAAATAAAGTTTTGAATCTTGTGAAAAAAAAAGATTTGAGAAAAATTTTAGAAGAGGCTATTGAAAAAACTGATGTTTTGAAAAGAAGGTTTAGACATTGTGCATCTAGAAGTTTGATGATATTAAGAAATTATAAAGGAAGATATAAAAGTGCTGGAAAACAACAAGTTCATTCAGAATTTTTATATTATTCTGTTAAAAAATTTGGAAAAGATTTTCCTATTTTGAGAGAAGCTAAAAGAGAAGTTTTTGAAGATTTGATGGATATAAAAAAAGCTGAAGAAATTTTAGGAATGGTAGAGGATGGGAAAATTAAAATTAAACAAATTAAGATTCCTATTGCTTCGCCTTTTGGGTTGAACTTAATTATACAAGGGAGAAGTGATTTGATAAAAATTGAGGATAAAGTTTCTTTTTTGAAAAGGATGCATGAGCTGCACTTGAGAGGAAGATGATATGAATTTTAAATATTTAGGAAAATGTTTGTTGATAGAAGAGAAAAGAAAAAAAATTTTAGTTATTGTTGATTTATATTTTGGATTTGAAGAGGTTTTGAATAGAAGTGGAGTTTTTATTGGAAAAAAGATGTTTAATGAGATAATTAAAGATTTTGATGAAATATTTGATAGAATTGGAAAAGTTGATGTAATTATTTTATTAGGAGATGTAAAACATAATTTTGGAAAAAATAATAATCAGGAATGGGATGAGATTAAAAAATTTTTTGAGTATTTAGAGATTAAAAATAAAAAAATAATTATAGTGAAAGGAAACCATGATAATTATTTAAAAAATATTATTTTTGATAAAAAAAATTTAGTGTGGGGTTAAAACCTGTAGGTTTTGTGACATAAGAAAATTAAAAATATTATTTTAGGTCATTGGCATCCTGCAATTTATTTAAAAGATAATATGAAGAGAGAGAAATATAAATGTTTTTTAGAAGGAAATTATAAAGATAAAAAAATCATTTTTGTTCCGAGTTTTATTGATTATTTTGAAGGAAGCGATATTAGAAATGAATGGAAAGAATTTTTCTTAAAAATCAATTTAAAAAATTTTAGAGTTTTTATTATTGGAGAAAATTTAGAAGTTTTAGACTTTGGTAGTTTTGGAAAAATTAATTAATCTTTTTTTTCTAATTTTAATGCTGGAAGAGGAACGTGATGTGGAAGATTTAAGTCTTCTTCTAATTGAAGAGATTTTATTGAACATTTTCTTAAAATAGTATTAAATATATTCAACCTAAAATTATTTGGAAGCTCTTTTTTTTTCCAAGATTTTAATATTTCTTTTGATTCATCTTTATTTGTTGAGAGAATTATATTTCCTTCAAAAGAAACTTCTGCTTTAATTTCTTCATTATCTTTTTTTTCAGGATTTCCATAAGTAACTAAAAATTTAAAAGTTAATTTAATAGGTTCAAAATCTTTTAATAGTTCGATTTTTTCTTTTTCTAAGTTAATAAACTCTATATTTGTATTTATATTTTCATCTTGCTTAAACTCGGATTTTTTTTCTGCTGAAATTTTTGTAAAATTAAAACCTATAATTTGCATAATATTTTTAATAAAATGGTGTTTTTAAGTTTTGTTATAATAAATCTTCTTCAGAAACTACTACAAAATCTCCTATTGCAATTAAAGTATTATAAGGAATTAGAGCTTCTTTTGAAGAAGACATTTCTAAATTTAATTGTTTTGAATAAGGAGTTGTATCTTTTAGAACTAATTGTATTAATTCACCTGTTTTTGTTTCGAAAGTGATATCTTTGACTATACCTAATCTTTTACCTTCTTTTGTTACCACAACTCTTCCAACAATATCTTTGGAAGGCCTTTTATCAAGAGCCATATTTTCAAGAGAATTAAGCTATATATAAAGTTTTCTTTAGTTAAATATAGTAAATTAATTTAGTATGATTTTTGATTTGGATAATGGGAGAATGATATTTATTAAATTTTAAGAGATTTAATTGAATATGTTGTTAAATATTTAGTGTCTAGATTGGTTAGGTGTGACCCTCTGGTTTCTTATGGAGAATTAAGCAAGGTTTAAATAGTAATTTTTATTTTTCAATTTTCTAGATTTCGTTTTTAAATATTTATATTATATAATATATATTATTTTAATATCTATATTGAAAAATTATTATTAGTTCGTTTAATTTAAAAAGTTTTATAACTTTATTTTAATTGATAATTTTACTGAAAGAGAATTCTGTTTGTTTAAACTCCATTTGAAAGGAAAATAAGTAATACTCGTTGAAAATCTCCAATCTTTAGATTGGAGTTGTATTCCTGTTGATTTTCCACGGTACGAGAGAATTGCTTAAGAGTTGCAATTCTCTGTACGGAAAA